>JBFJXR010000005.1:0-79282 GCA_041622995.1 Nevskiales bacterium | reverse complement strand
CGAGGGCATTGCCAAGCAGTTGCTGCTGTTGCCTGAGCAGCGTTTCGGCCCGCGCTTCCGGGACGCCAGCCGCAATCTGGGCGTCAATGGGCAGGAACGGTGTGGCAGTGGCGGTGCCGGGATAGGTGTCGGCACTGGCGTTGGCAATGATGAGCAGGTCGGTTTCCTGGTCGAGACGTACGTCGTCGAGGTCTCTTGGCGAGATGATATGCACGGGTTGCTGGTATTCGGCGCGCGGGGTAAAGCGTCGCTGGCAGAGTTCATTCAGCCATTTGCGTGCGTTAGCTCTGCTAATGCTGCCGAGCATGGCATCCAGTGAGGCGAGGTGTGCCAGCTCGGTACGGAATTCCCGCACGTGCTGGAAGGCCGACGATGACAGGGCGGATTCACCGGGCCAGCCCATGAGTTCCAGTCGCTTTGCAAAGTGCCCGGCCCATTCGCTGGGCAGAGCGCTACTACGGGGCTCGGCATGAATACTGTCCCTGAGCTCAGCCAGGCGCGTCTTCAGCGCTTCATGCTCGTCCTCATATAACTCATGCAGCAGGGCATGCATCGAGGGGCGTGGGTAGCCGCGGTCACGCAGCTTATAGTCCACGCGGGCGGTGAGTGCCCGCGCCTCGTCCGACCACAATGTGGCTGACAGCAACACCTTGCTGACGACTTCCGGGCGGTTGTCGTATTCATCCAGCGTGATAAGGGCGAGCGCAACATCCACCCGGGGGTTTTCGTTGAGCGGATGGCCGTTTTGCCAGCGCCAGGGGATGGCATCGGAGCCGTCGCTTTGACGCAACCAGGGCGCGACCAGATCTGTAAGTGCTGCTTGCAGGCTGGCCTGCGTATCGCTGTTATCCGGGCAAACGATGAGAATGCGTGGCAGCTGATTTTCGTCGTCGATACTTGCAAGCAGGCGTTCGCGGACTGTGCGGGCAATGTGGCGATATTCTGCGCGACTATCCGGGAACTGAATGCCGGTGATGGAAGGCTGCGGTATCGGGTCATAGATATGTCGGGTGATTTTGCCTGTGGCAGATAATGTATTGAGCAGCGTCTGTTCGAGCTTGTTGCGTGGTCTGTCGCCGAAACCATGCAGGGTGATGGGTTCTGAGATTTTCAGTGTGCCGTTTTGCAGCCATTGACTGACAATGACATACAGATCCTCAAGCACGAGCCAGCGCTGCGCCTGCATGCGCTTACGAACCTGCGCATGCCAGCCCAGCCACGCACGGTGTTCATCCGTCCAGGTGGCGATGTTCTGGGTGTCGATACCCCATTGGGCAGCGACGCGTGCCGCATGCATGGCTTCTCTCGCACAACTGCGAGGAGAAATAAGCCCATGGTCACCCGCCTCAACAGCCTCAAGCCACAAGGCCAGTTGCTGGCTGCTATTCAGGAGTTGTTCGGTTGGCCAGCTTTGGGTCCAGCAGTCCTGCACCCATTGGCGCAGGCTTTTGATCCGGGGAGGGTGCCATACCTTATCGCCAGCCCGTTGGCGTGCAACGGCATATTCCTCGCGCAGGGCGCGGGCGTGGCGGTCAGTGGGGGTAAGAAGAAGCCCGCTCACAAGGCGATTGTGCGCGGGCTTGCAGTCATGGGGTTAAACGAGACTAGCGTTCCAGGTACTGGAGCTTATCAGGCTTGTCTTTCCAGTCGTCCGCGTCGGCGGGGGCGTCTTTCTGCTCGGTGATCACCGGCCATTCTTTAGACAGTGCCGTATTCAGATCAAGGAAATGCGCCTGATCCTCGGGCAGATCATCCTCGGAGTAAATGGCTTCAACCGGGCACTCGGGTTCGCAGAGCGTGCAGTCAATGCATTCATCAGGATCAATTACGAGGAAGTTAGGGCCTTCGTGGAAGCAATCCACAGGGCAGACTTCCACACAGTCGGTGTACTTGCATTTAATGCAGTTTTCTACGACCACAAACGTCATATGCTGACTCCAAAATAGTTAGCTATTGCTGTTGAGCATTTCTCTTGGGGGGTAATTCTAGTCGACTAGAGGGCGGCTGACGAGACTCTAGATCAATCTCTTTAACGCGAGCCGCTATTTTGAGGCACCAGGTGCCTGGGCGGACGCGCAAGAATGTCATGTGTGTGCAGCTGATATTGACCGGCTTTTCGGTCTTCAAAGTACCAGCGCAGGGTATGAGCTACGGTGGGAAATGCCAGATCGTCCCAAGGAATGTCCTTCTCATGGAACAGTTCGACTTCAAGGCTTTCCGGGCCAGGGCTGAACTCGGCGACCGGCATGGTGGCGCGGTAGAACATGTGCACCTGTCCGATATACGGCACATTGATCAATGAAAAAAGTTCGCCGACATCGACCCTGACCATTGCTTCTTCCCAGGTTTCGCGCACAGCGCCCTGTGAAGTGGTTTCCTCGTGCTCCAGAAAACCGGCAGGAAGGGTCCAGAAGCCGGAACGCGGAGAGATGGCGCGTTTACAGAGAAGAATCTGCTCCTCGTATTCGACAATACAGCCAGTCACGATATTCGGGTTGCTGTAATGGATGGTGTCGCATGCAGGGCACACATGGCGCGCTTTGCTATCGCCTTCGGGAATACGCTCTTCAACGGCAGCGCCGCACTTGCTACAGAATCTCATGAAAGGAAGTTTAACCTGATTCTGAAAATTGGTTACTCTGCTACACAATAATACTTATGGGTGGGTGCGAATGTTCGATTTCTATGTGCAGCAGGAATACTGGTTTGCGGCCACGCAACTGATACTGGCTATGCTTGGCATGGGTGCTACGCTTGCACCGGCCGACTTCGGAAAAGTCTTTGTGGATCCCAAGGGATTCACTGTCGGATTTCTGTTGCAGGCACTGATGGTGCCGGCGGTCGCCTATGTTTTCATTCTGATGATTACGGACAGCCCAGGGCTTGCAGTCGGGTTTGCAGTCTGTGCGGCCATTCCCGGTGGTACCGTCTCCAATATATTTACGTACTTTGCACGTGGTCATGTAGCGCTGTCGATTGCGCTGACTGCCGTTGCGACGGTGGCCTGTCTGGTCACGACCCCTATTGTTCTCGGTCTGCTGATTACCCAGTACATGCCTGAAGATTTCGTTATGCCGGCAGGTCGCATCGCTGTGGAAATTGGCTTATGTCTGTTGCTTCCACTGTTATTGGGGATGGTCTATCTGCGCGTTCTTCCATCATCAGCACCCACCTTTTCCAAATGGTGTATTCGCGGCTCGCTTTTTGTAATTCTGCTGATCGTAATAGGGGCGCTAGGTGCCGGGCGTCTTGATCTGAAATCATTTGGTCTGGTAAATATTGGCTGGGTGGTTGGTTTTATAGTCGTGCTGACAATCATTGCCAGTACTGTTCCACGGTTGCTAGGGAACAGTTTTGCAGATGTAACGGCGATCAAGATTGAAATCGTAGTACGTAACACCAACCTCGGGCTGCTCATAAAGGCTTCACTATTTCCTGCTGCAGTCGGTGTGGCCGACCCGGTGGGTGATCACGCCCTGTTTACGATTCTGCTCTTCGGCGGGCTGATGCTTGCCTTTGGCGCAAGCATTATTTACAGAACGCGTAAAAAAACGGCGAGCATTGAAAAATTCATACCCACCGTTTAAGCACTGATTAAATGTGGTTCGCGTTTTCGAGCAGTATCGCGGTGCCCAGACCACCCCCGGCGCAGGACGAGACCACTGCATAACGTCCACCGCTTTCCTGCAGGCGTCGTGCCGCTGTCATCAATAGGCGTCCGCCGGTGGCAGCAAACGGATTACCCAGCGCTAACGAGCCACCCCAGATATTGAGTTTGTCTTCCGGCATGGCACCAATAGCTTTCTTTAGACCAAAGCGCTGCTTGCAGAATTCATCGGATGCAAGGCAAACCTGATTTGCGAGTATCTGTGCGGCAAAGGCTTCATGTACTTCCCAGACATCGATATCCGAAGACATCAGTTTATTTTTTGAGAGTAGCTGCGGAATAGCCATCGCTGGACCGAGCAGCATTTCGGTGTGCAGGTCGTCGACGCCGGTGAATTTGTAATCACGAATCACGGCCAGTGGCTCTATACCCTCGCGTTCAGCGGCTTTCAGACTGCCGAGTAGCAGCGCGGCTGCACCGTCAGTAAAACGTGAAGCATTACCCGGTGTGATGACACCGGCAGCTTTATCGAATGCCGGATTCAGGCTGCCAAGTTTCTCCAGGCTGATGTCAGCGCGTGGCGAGTTATCGGTAGTAACAGGATCGTAGCCGTTTACCTTTACGGTGACGATATCAGGCGCAAAGTCCCCATCTTTGATGGCCTGTAATGCGCGCTGGTGACTCTGCAAGGCAAAGCGGTCGCATTCTTCGCGGCTGATGGGGTATTTCCTGACGGTTGCCTCGGTGAGGGCGCCCATGGTTTTACGGGTGGTGAAGTCTTCGCTCTTCGGGATGTCCAGAGCAAGATCACTGAGACGAAGTTTGCCCAATGCTTTGAGTTTGTCTTTGGTGCTGCGGCTCTGGCGCAATTTCATCGCCGAGCGGCGCACATTCTGCGAGAGTCGAATCGGCACATCGGAGAAGTTCTCCATACCACCGGCCATGGCGAGATCAATGCGTCCTAGCAGGATCATGTCGCAGAGGTTCGCCACTCCAATGTTGGGCGAAAGACCCGCCATTGCAGTTGTGTAGGTTGGAATGCTACTCGGCAGGCCGGCCTCCAGCATGGCTTCACGAGCCACGTTGGTGTTTTCGACTTCATGAAGCACGATGCCCATCGACACCATGTCGAGTTTGGTCGCATCGATGCCTGACTTTTCGACTACACCTGCAATCGCTTTGGCACCAAGCTGGTAGGTCATGAGGTCGCCATAGGCACCGGCAGTATCCAGAAATGGTGTACGGGCTCCGGCAAGAATGGCGGGTAATCTTTTTGTATCTGTCACAATTCTATTTTCCTCTGGTGAGGAAGTTGCCGGCCAGGAATACATCACCGTTGGCGTTGATCAGACGTAATGGCTGATGACCGTTATCGAGTGTTTCATTGCTGATTTGAACCTGCAGATTATTGCAGGGCAGCAGGTTGGGCTTCACGAATCGAATATCGAAATCAGCAATATTAATGCCCGCATTCTGAATGGTTTCGTAAGTTCGAGCCATGCTACCGAATCCGTGCAGGATGCAACCGCCAAAACGGGTGCGTTTGGCAAAGGGCCAGAAGGTATGTATCGGGTTGAAGTCGCCTGTCAGGTAAAAGAAACGCAGGCCTTCATTACGGTCGGCGGACCATTCACCCAGGGTCTCGTATTCTGGTTCTTTTCTTTCTGGCCTGGTTTTCTTCTTGTCGGATTTACCAAGCATAACGGCTGCCATGGTATCAATTGTCATGGCTTCAGGATTTTCTTTTGTGCCAGCAGTGACGCGGGTGTGAATTCGAACCCGGTTCCCATCTTCAGAACAATCAACCAGCTCGCCGCTGAGCAATATCGGTGTGTTACGTGGAATCAGGCTATGAACCTGTATGCGGCAGCCCTGATTCAGCACACTCAGCATGTTGTAAGGCACCTGGCCCGTAAGGCGAGCAACCATACCCATGCCATACTTGCTGAAAAAATGCGGGGGCAGGTGGCTGGCATAACGGCCATCGTTTACGCCTGACCATTTCACATAGTGGTCTACTAGCTTGTTGGAACCGGACTTGACCCTGGAGGTATGTATTTTTTTGTCGTCCAGCAGAATTGACTTGATCTTCTGTGGAGTCATTGACAGAAACAGACCTGTGGTCATGCCGGTGATAGCAGGCATTTGTTCACGCACCAGCGTGAAGGGAATTGTTTGGTTCATGGGATATACCGGTAGATAGTAACTATGGTTAATAAGTTAGCGCAAAGGCTTGTAGTCAGGCAAGTCATTCTAGCGCTTATCGGTAATTTGAATACTCGAAATTAAAGGTTCAGTTTGGGTTAAGCCAGTCGCTCATAAAGTGGCTCCATCAACGGAGAGTCATTATGAACAAGTTAATTTTAAGTCTAGTCGCCATCCTTTCATTGACGGCCTGCGGCGGTGGCAGCGGCAGCGGCGGAGATTATCATCATGGTAGCGCTGACAATACGACCCGACAGGCTAACGGTGTGTGGCATGGCACGATGTATTCCGATGGGTATCCCAATCGGGATTTAACCATACTCGTACTTGATGGACTGATGGCCGGTGTGAGTTATGACTCAAGCAGTCTTTTTTCGGGCTACATGATCGGGACAGATGAGTTTCTGTCAGGAGATATGACCGAATTTAACAGTCATGGGGAACCCGTTGATGATTTGATCGTTGAAGGCGTTTTTCATCCGGATGACAGCATGGATCTTGCCTATGACAGTAACCATGATACAGGCAGCATCGCACTGGATATTGACCCCGTGACTTACGCACCTGCTGGCATGGACATTCTGGCGGGTCATTATCAGGACCTCGATTCAGATCTGGATTTGCTCATCACGGAATATGGTGAGATCGATGGCAGTGATCTGGACGGGTGCGTATACGACGGGCACGTTAGGGCGGCCTCGGATGGAACCAATATTTACGAAATGGTCATTAGTCGTTCAAATTGTGCCGAGGCTGCCAATATCACCGCACTGGCAACGCATTACGGCTATGGTGTAGTGGATGTATTCGTGCTCGACAGTAACGAGCATATGCAGTTATGGGAAATAAATGCTGATTGATCTGGGTGCTGTATTTTGAATTCGCTAGGGCGTGAACTCGGACCAGGTAACAAGTTGAAGACTGTTCCCGAATGCATTCGTGTTTGCGTAGGCGAGTGCCATTTCCAGATTGACGATGCCATTTGTAGTGGGAGAGCACAGACCCACGCAGGCATTTAAAGTGCTTAATACGCCCAGAGCCTTGCCGGTCTGGTGTAAAACTGCGCTTCCACTATCTCCGGGCGCGCCAGGATAGCTCAGTGTAACGGAGTACACCCAGCCGTCGTCCGATTGTCCTTCAATTGTGCCCTGTTTGGACTGTGCTGATTCAAAACCCAGACTGAAAGGCGACTGTCCGTAGGTATATACATCGTCCCCAACAGAGGCATCACCAATAAAGAGCGCGGTTGGCCCGCCAAACACACGGGCTGAGGGATGCAGGTTGCTAATGTCACGCGAGTCCAGTTTAACCAGGGCGAAGTCATTTCCATTACAGATGTCTGACCCTGCAGGTATTCCGGCATCCTGCATGGTCTGCCAGCTGCTATAGGCGAGGCTACCCATGAAGGCAGCATTTTCTATCTCTACTTCAATGCCAAGGGCCTCGTTAGTGGCCTCACAAGGGTCTACACCGCCATTGGCATCCGGGCTGAAGCAGTGTGCAGCCGCACCTATGTAATAGTTACCAACGGTATCGGAATATATGAAATTGGATGTGCACTGGCTGCCAGCAGCAGTAACAAGTACGCCCGGTCTGATCTGTGAGTCGTTGGGCTCCCCAAAACTGGCGGAGTTATTGTTGGGTGAGTCATTACTGGTTCCTCCCGGGGAAGGATCAGGACTGTTACCACCAGTGCCTGTATTGGTTGTAGGCGGCGTGTCGGAATCACCACCGCCCCCGCATGCAGCTGTGAAGACTGCGAGGGTGAAAATAGTCAGGATATTTCGTAAGGGAGCTCTCATCACTGGCTCGGCATGAAATGGGGATGTTCCGAGCTTACATGAGGCAGGGAGTTTGCAGAAGTGGTCAGGTAATTAATCCAGTTACCTGGGTACATTGAATTGATCATTGTTAAGTCAGCGCTTCCAGATTTTCCTGTGCTTCGAGCCATTCTGATTCGAGCTGTTTAGCCTGCTTCTGTAATTCAGTTTGCTGAGCGAGCAATTGATGGAGTTGGTCCTTGTTGGGGGCTTCATAGAGTTCGGTATCAGCCAGTCGGGTTTCCAGGGTTTTTATTTCAAAGCTATTCTTCGCCATTCTGGATTCCAGACTCTTCACCAGCTTGTTCAGCGGTGCACGTTTCGCACGCAGCGCAGCGGCCGCCTGACGTTGCTGCTTTTTGTTGGTATTGCCACTGTTAGATGAGTTGGTAACTTGATCAGTTTTCATCGGGCGGCCAAGCAGGAAGTTACGGTAGTCGGTCAGGTCGCCTTTGAATTCTGCCATGCTGCCGCCATTGACCAGGAACAACTGATCAGCGGTATTACGGATCAGATGCTGGTCATGCGAGATCAGGACCATCGCGCCTTCATAACCCTGCAAGGCCATGGTGAGGGCATGACACATATCCAGATCAAGATGGTTGGTGGGCTCATCGAGCAATAACAGGTTGGGTTTTTGCCAAACCACCAACGCGAGTGCGAGACGCGCCTTCTCACCACCCGAAAAGTGCCTGATGTTGTCTTCTGCCTGAGTACCGCGAAAGTTAAAGCTGCCCAGGAAACTGCGAATTTCGCGTTCACTGGCACGGGGTCGGGCACGTTGCATGTGCACAATCGGACTTGCAGCCATGTCCAGCGCTTCCATCTGATGCTGGCTGAAGTAGCCGATATGCAGGTGTTCTCCCTCGGTGCGGGTCCCGCCGAGCAGGGGAATTTCACCTGCCAGGGATTTCACCAGCGTGGACTTGCCCTGTCCGTTTGCACCCAGAAGGGCTAGCCGTGAGCCGGGATGTATGTTGATGGAAATGCCTTCCAGCACGGGTTTGTCGTATCCCAGAATCACCTCATTAATACTGAGAAGCGGGTCAGACATTCGGCCCGGTTCCGGGAAGGTAAAGTGAAAAGGTGAATCCACATGTGCAGGTGCAATGACTTCCATGCGTTCAAGCGCTTTGACACGGCTTTGTGCCTGTTTAGCCTTGCTGGCCTTGGCCTTGAAACGCGCAACAAACTTCTGCATATGAGCGATTTCGGTTTGTTGCTTTTCAAATGCCTGCTGCTGTTGTGAAAGGCGTTCGCTACGCTGACGCTCAAAGGCGCTGTAGTTGCCGCTGTAACGAAACATCTTGTGATGCTCAAGATGTACTACGCCGTCACAGACACTGTCTATAAAGTCGCGGTCATGTGAGACCAGCAGCAGGGTGCCACTATATTTCTGTAGCCATTGTTCCAGCCACAGACTGGCATCCAGATCCAGGTGGTTTGTCGGTTCATCGAGCAGCAATAAATCCGAGGGGCACATCAGTGCCTGAGCCAGATTGAGCCGAATCTGCCAGCCGCCTGAAAAATCACTGACGGTACGATGGTGGTCACTGCTCTCAAATCCCAGTCCATTTAGCAGTCTGGCTGCAATGCTGGGTAGCTCCCATGCGCGCAGGTCATCAAGTGAAGCATGCAAGGTCGCGAGCTTGTGATCGTCACTGGCATTGGCCAACTGATTCTCCAGTTCACGAAAGCGCACATGTCCATCGAGTACGAAATCCAGGGCAGTACGTTCGGAAACTTCCAGTTCCTGAGCCATATGCACGACCCGCCAGTCAGGTGGAATGTTGATATTTCCACCGTCCAGCGACAGCCTGCCAAGTATCAGGGCAAACAGGCTGGACTTGCCGCTGCCATTGGCACCGACCAGTGCCATTTTCTCACCGGGGTTAATACGCAGGTCAGCGTGATCCAGCAGTGGCTTGCCGCCACGCTGCAGTTCTATCTGGTTCAGGTCAATCATGGGGCGCGAGTATATAGAAACTCGCGCGTTTTAATCAGACAGAATGGCGTTACAGGAAGGGGTAGTCGGTATAACCAGCGCCATCAGGACCATAGAAGGTTTTGGGGTTGGGCGTATTCAGGGGTGCATCCAGCTGGAAACGGGCGACCAGATCGGGGTTGGCAATATAGGCAGTACCGAAGGCCACGGCATCGGCATCACCCCTGGCCAGAATTTCTTCAGCATGTGGCTTGCTGAACTGTTCATTGGCAATTACACAACCACCGAATGTCTGTCTCAGTGAGGGAGTCAGGACGGGTGCCTTGAAGTGTTCACGGGTGAACAGGAATGCGATGTTCCGTTGTCCCAACTCACTGGCGACATAGGAAAAAGTCGCGTCCGGATTTTCGTCGCCCATGTCGTAAAAATCACCGCGTGGAGCAAGGTGTACCCCGACACGACCCGCGCCCCAAACGGAAATTACAGCATCGGTTACCGCGAGCATCAGGCGGGCACGGTTTTCTATTGTGCCGCCGTACAGGTCATTACGCACATTGCTGGAAGTCTGTAGAAACTGATCAAGCAGGTAACCATTGGCACCATGCAGTTCTACACCGTCAAAACCAGCTCTCTGGGCATTTTCCGCTGCCTGACGATATTCCTCGATGATTGCAGGAACTTCTTCCACCGTTAGCGCACGTGGCACCGGATAAGCCGCTTTAGGTCGCATCAGGCTGACATGGCCGCTGTTTGCAATGGCGCTGGGTGCCACGGGTAATTTCCCATCGAGATAGTTGGGATGGGAAATACGACCGACATGCCACAATTGCATGACAATTCTGCCGTCAGCTTCATGCACTGCCTTCGTGATTTTAGACCAGCCCTCAATCTGTTTCTGTGACCAGATCCCCGGTGTATTCGGGTAGCCGACAGCCATGGGGGATATGGAGGTCGCTTCGGTAATAATCAGGCCAGCAGAAGCCCGCTGCACATAGTATTCCTCCATCAAGGCATTGGGCACACGCCCTTCACTTGCACGGCAACGAGTGAGAGGCGCCATGATAATGCGATTGGGTAAATGAAGATCGCCTATCTGTATTGGATCATGAAGTGTAGTCATAGATATATATGAGGTCGCGGAAAGCTAAACAGGATGGCAGGCCGGGCCTTTCAAGGCAGTATTGATAGTCGCGATAATTTCATCGGTATTTGCGTTAATGGATTTGCCTGCATGATGCAGAACGACCTTTTTATTGCAGTCAAAAAGTATGACGTGTGGTGTACCTAGCTCCAGGTCAAGTGACTTTTGTACAACGCCTTTTTCATCAATAACAAAATGTGCATAAGGCGTATCAAGTATTTTGCCTTTGAGGCTGAATTTAATGAATGAACCCACGCCCAAGGATGAATCGTTTTCATTGATGATCGAAGCAGAATAAAGTTTCCTGAAGTCAAAGCCGTTCTCCCTCATGGCATCTTCGAATGGCTGGGTAATGAGTCCGGCACCCAGCCGGGCTGGCAGGGCTATTAGCATGCCAAAATGAGCAGAACCCAATGCCGTAAATTTCCAGGGGGTATAGTAAATTTCCTTTTCTTCATCCAGCTGCATTTCTCCAAGCGCATCTACGTATAAATCGGGCAATACATCTCCGCTGCGCACTTCTGCACCAGCCTTTGCGCCGAGCAAGCAGGTAACTATCAGCAACCCGTTACACAGATGCCTGATACCTGGGTCAGCCCTGAAAACTTTTCTGATTATATCGATACGTCAAATCCATCCTGAATAGTGTAGGCATACCCACATATTAGATTTTCTTATGTGCTTGCCGGGTTCGGAAATATTGCAAAGCAATCCAGTACTGAACAGGGAAACTGTAATTTACAGTGAGAAAAATAAATTCATCCGTCTGGAACAGATGCGAGAAATAGTGCTTTGAATATTTTAAGTGTGCCGAAGGGGGAATCGCCACAATCATGCGGAACGATATTGAACGACTATAGGGAGCCCTGATGGGGCAAGCACATGGATGTATTTGCTAACTTTGAGGCTGAATAAGTGGTGCCGAAGGGGAGAATCGAACTCCCACTCCCGTGAAGGAACCGGATTTTGAATCCGGCGCGTCTACCAGTTCCGCCACTTCGGCACATCCCGTTTATCGGGATAAGAAAGGCCGCAGGGTGACTGCGGCCGAGCGCATTCTAACGCACTTTTAGTGACGAGTGATATGCCAGTAAAGATTCTTGTTTGAATCTGTGATTAGCGGGCAATTCTGTGATTGCGTTTAGCCTGCTGAACAGGTTCTGCCTGTGCCAGTTTTTCGCCACACACCACCAGCACTTCGTGGGTGCCTGTGTATAAATTGACGGATTTCAGCATTTCCTGCTGTTCTTCAGGGGTCATGCCGCAGTAATTTTTGACATTGTCTCCAATGAGGCCCGCAAAGAAATTCGGGATGCCGGCGCCCATAAGGAGGCTAATCAGCAATAACATACTCAATTTGTAACGTTGTTTCATGATTCCCTCCTTGCCGTGCTAGCTGAATGCGGATACGGCGCTTGGGCTCACGTTAATTAGACAGGTTAATGTCCAGTAATGTTTACGTGCATATTGCGTGCCTGCTTGTAGGAATGGTCTTACAAGCGAAATGCTTCTTTGATTTAATCTGAATGCATGTTTACCCGGCTGCTGTTAATATCGCGCCGCCTCTGAAAACCCCTTTGCTAACTAAATTCAATGCAACGTTCTGATTTTAATTACGAATTACCAAGGTCACTGATCGCCCAGCACCCGGTGACGCCTCGTAGTGCGAGTCGTTTATTGCATGTTTCTCAAGAAGACGGGCTGCAGGATAAGGTAATGACGGATTTTCCGGAGTTGCTTGACCCCGGGGATTTGCTGATCTTTAACGATACACGGGTTATTCCGGCTCGTTTGCATGGTGAAAAGGAAACAGGCGGCAAGATCGAGGTGCTGGTTGAACGTATTCTTGATGAGCATGCATTTCTTGCACAAATCAGGGCTAGCAAGACGCCCAGGACCGGCCAGTTGCTCAGGCTGGCAAACGGGCGTTTCACAGTCACGGTTCAAGGTCGTGAAGGTGAGTTTTTCCGTTTAAAGGGAAACGGCGATACGACAGTGCTTGAGCAATTGAAAGCGTATGGTGAAATGCCGCTCCCACCCTACATTGAGCGACAGGCTGATATGGAAGATGACGAGCGTTATCAGACCGTGTTTGCCCGACGTGAAGGGGCGGTGGCAGCACCCACTGCAGGACTGCATTTTGACGAGCACCTGTTGAACTGTATTCGTCAACGTGGAGTGGAGTTTGGATATGTCACATTGCATGTAGGTGCTGGCACTTTTCAGCCTGTACGAGTAGATGATCTGGCTACACATCAAATGCATGCCGAGACGATTGATGTCGACGCAATGCTTTGTCAGCAGGTAGAGGAGGTCAGGGCGCGAGGAGGACGTGTGATTGCGGTCGGGACGACCGTTGTTCGCGCTCTGGAAACTGCTGCACAATCAGGTCTGCTTATGCCCTTTCAGGGTGAATCGAGGTTGTTCATTACACCTGGGTATGAGTTCAAAACCATTGATGCGCTGTTCACCAATTTTCATTTGCCGGAATCTACATTGCTGATGCTGGTGTCAGCGTTTGGTGGCTATAAGCAAATAATGGCTGCTTACCAGTATGCAGTCGAGAAGCAATACCGTTTCTTCAGTTATGGCGATGCCATGTTTCTCGAAGCTGACGAGCCTAACGTTTAATCCGTGGAATAAGCATGGGATGTTTTTCGCGAAAGAGTCTGTAATTTTCGCCATATAGACGTAGCAGGTCGCGTTCTTCGAAAGCAACGCCTATGAATATATATATAGACATTCCCGCTGAGAAAATAAGATGACCCACAGTCATAACCGGGGTTGACCAGAAGGCAATCAACAGGCCCAGCATTAGCGGGTGGCGAATATGGCGGTAGAGGCCGCGTTGGCGAAATTTCGCTGTTTTCTGTGGCTTGCCTCGTGCAAACCTCCACACCTGTCGCAGCCCAAGCAAGTCGAAGTGATTTTGCATGAATGTCGAGCTGAAGGTGATCAGCCAGCCGATCCAGTACAGCATCATGATGAATTGCTGCATCCAGAGGGTTTCAATCGACCAGACAATAATGGGTATGGGCTGCCAGAACAGGTAAAGGGTAAAGAGCACTGCAGCCACTGCAAGGACATAGGTGCTGCGCTCAATGGGTTCAGGAATAACGTGGATCCAGACTCTTTTGAATCCCTGGCGAGCCATGATCGAATGCTGTAATCCAAATAAAGCAATCAGAAGGATATTTATCAACACTGAAGTAAACAGTTCGCCCGTTTCTCCACTATCAATGCCCTTGGGTACTGCGATATTGGCTACAAAACCGGTTGCATAAACCAATGCTCCAAGTTGAAGGAAATAACAAACGACGCCAAATATAAGGGCAGATAGTCGTGTTAAAAATTGCATATTGATTAGTAGGTGTCGTGCTGAATTTTCCAAAGGATGAACATTAGTTGACCAGATGTCGATAAACTGCGCACTCCTCAAGTGTTCGGATACGAAAGTAAATACTCGAAAACTATGCAGTACGAGCTTCTAAATTCAAAGGATTCCGCCCGTCGGGGCCGCCTCACTTTTGAGCGCGGCGTGGTTGATACCCCGGCGTTCATGCCTGTGGGTACATACGGCACCGTGAAAGCCATGACGCCCGAGGAACTCAAGGGAATTGGTGCCCAGATTATTCTGGGCAACACTTTTCATCTCATGCTGCGTCCAGGCACTGAAATCATCAGTAAGCATGGTGACTTGCATGATTTTATGAACTGGCAGGGCCCGATATTGACTGATTCAGGGGGCTTTCAGGTCTGGAGTCTGGCTGAGCTTCGCAAACTGACGGAAGAAGGCGTGCGTTTCCGGTCGCCGGTGAATGGGGATGAGGTTTTTCTGACGCCAGAGCGTTCAATTGAAGTCCAGCTGGCACTCGGTTCCGACATCATTATGGTGTTTGATGAATGCACGCCTTATCCAGCCACTGAAGTACAGGCGCGTGAGTCGATGGAACTGTCCATGCGCTGGGCCAAACGCTGCAAAACTGCGCATGAAGACCAGCCCGGCGCCTTGTTTGGCATTGTGCAGGGCGGTATGTATCCGGGTTTACGTATTGAATCTCTTGAGGCACTGACTGGCATCGGGTTTGATGGCTATGCCATTGGTGGTTTGTCAGTAGGTGAGCCCAAGGACAAGCGCCATGCAGTACTGGAAGGTTTATTGCCTCATATGCCTGTAGATAAGCCGCGCTATCTGATGGGTGTGGGTACCCCAGAGGATTTGCTCGAAGCCGTAGAACGCGGTGTGGATATGTTTGATTGTGTAATGCCCACGCGGAATGCCCGCAACGGTCATCTGTTTACCTCCCACGGTGTAGTGCGCATTCGTAATGCGCAATATCGGGATGATACGGCTTCGCTGGATGACGCTTGTGACTGTTATACCTGCAAAAATTACTCTCGCGCCTATCTCTATCATTTGCATCGTTGCAATGAGATTTTGGGTGCGCGTTTGAACACAATTCATAATCTGGCGTTCTATCAGCAATTGATGCAAGGCATGCGTGATGCCCTCGAAGCGGGTGAATTTGCTGACTTCAAGGTGCGTACGCTGGCAGCTATGGCATAATGCCGGCCTGAAAATTACTTGAATTCGAAGGCTTCCGGCCTCATTGCCTAGGAAGCTTACTTATCACCGACCTTAGAGATCCAAAATGCTCGACTTCCTGATTAGCCCCGCTTATGCCGCCGGAGAAGCCGCTCCCAATCCAATCATGCAGCTTATGCCGCTGGTTGTTTTGCTGATCCTGTTCTACTTCATGCTGATTCGTCCGCAGATGAAACGTGCAAAAGAACATCGCAATCTACTCGCTGGCCTGAGCAAGGGCGACGAGGTGATCACCAGTGGTGGTCTGGCAGGCAAGGTACGTGAAGTCGGTGAGAACTTTGTTCTCCTTGAAATTGCCAAGGAAGTCCAGGTGCGCCTGCAGAAATCAGCAGTATCCAGTGTTGTGCCTAAAGGCTCTCTGGAAAACCTGTAACACCATCAAACAGTCTTCAATATGAATCAAAATCCAGTCTGGAAGATCTGGCTGCTCGCAGCCATTGTCCTGTTCGGCGTACTTTATGCCTTACCAAATTTATTTGGTGAGGAGCCCGCCGTACAGATTTCCCGTGTATCGGATGGTGGACTGGAAGCCGATATCAGTGCCCTGGCGCAGGCGGCGCTTGTGGGTGCCGATATTACGCATAATGGCGTAAGTCAGGCAGAAGGGCGCTTGCTCGTACGTGTTGCCGAGGATGAGCAACTTCAGGCTGCCGAAACTTTAAAGCGAGTGCTTTCCGATGAAGGGCGTCGGGATTATGTAGTGGCTCTCAATCTTGCATCGAGTACGCCAGCCTGGCTGGCTGCACTCGGTGCAGAACCGATGTCACTGGGACTGGATTTACGTGGCGGTGTACATTTTTTGCTGGAAGTTGATATTCCTGCTGCTGTCACACAGCGCCGTGAGCAATATGCCCAGGATATTGAGGCACTGTTACGCAAGGAACGCATTCGTACTGAACGTGGTGAATGGCTGCAGGACGAAACAATCATCGTGCGCTTCCGTCGGGCAAATGATGTTCAGCAGGGTATCGATCTGCTGGAAAAGGAATTTCGCGAGTTAAATATCACGCTGAATGAAGACGGCCTGACATTAAGTGCTGTGTTGAGCGAAGAAGAGGCCAAGCGCATAGCAGAATTTGCCATGTCGCAGTCGCTGACGACCTTAAGAAACCGTGTTAATGAACTCGGCGTGGCAGAGCCGCTGGTACAGCGTCAGGGTGCAGATCGCATCGTGGTACAGCTACCGGGTGTGCAGGATACCGCGCGTGCGAAAGAGATTCTGGGCGCAACTGCAAATCTTGAATATCGACTGGTGGCGGAAGACGAAGATGCTTACTTGTCGGAACGAACCGGCGTTGCACCGATAGGCACTGAATTTTTCAGAACACGAGATGGTCAGCCCATCCTGCTCAAGCGTGAAGTCATTACTACCGGTGATCATATTGTTGATGCCTCATCGGGTATTGATACCGATAGTGGTAGTCCGGCAGTTTTTGTTACTCTCGATGGTCAGGGTTCCAAGAAAATGCTGGAAGCCACGTCCAAGAATCTGAATCGGCGTATGGCGGTATTGTTTGTCGAGACCAAGATTGAAACCCGCTACGTCAATGGCGAAGAAGTTCGCAAGAAAGTCCGTGTTGAAGAAGTAATAAATGACGCTGTGATTCGTGGGGTCTTTGGCAAGCGCTTCCAGACCACCGGGCTGGAAATCAATGAGGCACGCAGGCTTTCATTGTTATTAAGAGCCGGAGCGTTGCCTGCACCGATCGAAATTGTGGAAGAACGTACCGTAGGCCCTAGCCTGGGTCAGGACAATATCGATCAGGGTCGTTTGGCTGTAATTGTCGGTTTCCTACTGGTCGTCGTCTTTATGGTTATTTATTACCGTGTGTTTGGCATCATCGCCAATATGGCACTGGTATTGAATCTTGTAATGATTATTGCAGTGCTATCTCTTCTACAGGCGACACTCACACTGCCGGGTATTGCGGGCATTGTGCTGACCGTGGGTATGGCAGTAGATGCCAATGTGCTGATTTTCGAGCGAATACGTGAAGAGTTGGCGGCCAAGACGCCGCCGCAAGGTGCAATACGCGCCGGCTATGAAAAAGCCCTGAGCTCCATTGCAGATGCCAACATCACTACGCTGATTGCTGCGGTAGTTCTGTTTAGCTTCGGCACCGGTCCTGTCAAGGGGTTTGCGGTGACTTTATCCATTGGTATTGTGACTTCGATGTTCACCGCTATCTTCGGTACGCGAGTGATAGTTAATGCCCTATACGGACGCAAGCGTCTGTCTGATCTGCCCATCTAGGTTTCGATATGAAAATTATTCCTGACAATATCAATATCGATTTCCTGGGTCATCGCAAGCTGGCCATGATCGTTTCCGCAGTATTGATCCTGTCCGCCGTCGCCAGTCTTTCTATTCGGGGTTTGAACTTCGGCATTGATTTCACGGGTGGCGTGCTGATTGAGGTCGAATACCCTGAAACTGTGAATCTCACAGAGGTTCGCGCTGCGTTGGAAGATGCGGGCTACACAGAAGCTGTTGTGCAGCATTTTGGTACATCCAGAGATGTGCTGATTCGCCTGGCGCCCAGCGCTGATGAAGCCTCGGCCAATATCAGTACGGATGTACTCAACGCCTTATCAACCAAAAATGCTGATATAGATATGCGACGCGTCGAGTTCGTTGGCCCCCAGGTAGGTGAAGAACTGACCGAGCAGGGTGGTCTCGCCATGCTGTATGCCCTTATCGGTATCCTGATTTACGTTGCCTTCCGTTTCCAGTGGAAGTTTGGACTGGGTGCGGTGTTCGCACTTGCACACGACGTGATTCTTACACTGGGTTTCTTCTCGATCCTGCAGATCGGTTTTGATCTGACGGTGCTTGCTGCGTTGCTGGCGGTGATTGGTTATTCGCTGAATGACACGATCGTGGTGTTTGACCGTATTCGTGAGAACTTCCTGCGCCTGCGTAAGGCAGATTCTCAGGAAGTGATGAACGTATCGGTGAATCAGACGTTGTCACGTACCTTGATGACCAGTGGCACGACTTTGCTTACCCTGATTGCACTGTTTCTCCTTGGAGGAGAAGTGATTCATGGATTTGCGACGGCGCTGATTGTAGGCGTAATTGTGGGTACGTATTCGTCTGTGTTTGTGGCGAGTGCGGCTGCGTTAAATCTTGGTGTGCAGCGAGAAGATCTGCTGCCACCTACTGATGACGCTGACCAGGAAGCCTAGCGTCTTATACTAAGGGTCTCAGGATTTTATCCAGCTCGTGATGAATCTTGAGATTGCCGGCAAGGATATTGCCACTTTCCATTGGATGCTTGCCGCCACCTAGTTCCGTGACTGTGCCGCCTGCTTCTCGAATCAGCAGTATGCCGGCAGCCATATCCCAGGGTTTGAGCCCCAGTTCCCAGAAGCCATCCAGACGACCCGCAGCCAGATAAGCCAGATCAAGTGAGGCGGCGCCGGGGCGGCGTACGCCTGCTGTTCTAAGCATGACTTCACGCAGCATGGGCAGGAAACGGTCGATCTTTTCTTCTTTACGGAAAGGCAGGCCCGTACCAATCAGGCTGCGTTCCAGTTTATTGGTACGACTCACACGAATTCGGCGGCCATCCAGATGAGCGCCTGCACCTTTGCTTGCGGTGAAGAGTTCCTGGCTGAATGGGTCGTATACGACTGCTATTTCCAGATCTTTCTGATCACGACAGGCGATGGATACCGCAAATTGCGGGAAGCGATGCAGGTAATTGGTGGTGCCGTCGAGAGGGTCAATGATCCACTGCATGCCACCTGTCTCACCGTGTTCGCCACTTTCTTCAGCGAGGATGGCGTGCTCAGGGTAGGCGGTACGAATTTTATCGATAATCATCTGTTCGGCCTGTCGATCAACCTCGGAGACGAAATCACTCGCCTGCTTGGTCGTAACCGAAAGCTGATCAGCCTGATTGTAGTGCCGCATGATGAAATCACCAGCGGCGCGAGCGGTTGTTACCGCAGTATTTAACAGAGGATGCATTGTAAAAAGATCGTTACCAGTTGAAGGCGCGCGTAGAATACCACATTCATTTCCCTGACCCGCCGTTAAAGATTGCAATGCAGGCATTTAATAACATTCGAATTGTTCTGGTTGAGACCTCCCATCCGGGGAATATTGGTGCTGCGGCACGTGCCATGAAGACCATGGGTTTGTCCCAGCTGGTGCTGGTCAAACCCCGTATGTTTCCTCATGCAGACGCTTCAGCTTTTGCAGCGGGGGCAGATGATGTGCTGGCTAATGCCCGGATATGCGAGTCATTAACCGAAGCGGTTTCCGATTGTCGCTATGTAGTGGGCACCACCGCACGTCGCCGCACTGTGGCCATTCCTGTCGGTACGCCGTCAGAAGTGATGCCGGAAGTTTGCAGACAGGCCAGCACTCAACCCATTGCCATTGTGTTTGGGCGTGAACGAACAGGCTTGTTTAACGAGGAGCTTGACCTCTGCCAGCAGGGCATAGAAATTCCGGCCAATCCCGAATACAGCTCATTGAATCTCGCGGCAGCCGTTCAGGTCATGAGCTATGAGCTGCGTAAGCAGCTACTGGATGGTCAGGGCGAGGTAAGAGAAGAGGCCGAACCCCGCGACCCGCCTGCCTCTACCCAGCAACTGGAAAGCTTTTACGAGCACCTTGAGCGTGTGATGACCAATACCGGTTTTCTTGACAGAAGTAATCCACGCTTTCTGATGCGACGTCTGCGCAGGCTATTCGGACGTGCGCAGCCGGATGTGCGCGAGGTGAATATCCTGCGTGGCATCCTGAGCAGCGTGGAAAACCCTTACCCGCCGGAAGATAAATCAGACTGATTTTTTGTCCCGGGACGGACATATCGCTATAATTCCAACTCTTTTGATCGGAAATAGGCTTTCATTCGCCCATTAATGGCTTAACTGAAGGTATTTAAAGGAATTTATATGTTCGACCGCATCCGCGAGGACATCGCCATCGTGTTTGACCGCGACCCTGCCGCCCGCGGTTGGTGGGAGGTTTTAACCTGCTACCCCGGTTTACATGCCATCTGGCTGCATCGCGTCAGTCACTGGTTCTGGGGTATCGGACTTAAATGGGTCGCTAGGCTGTTCTCCCATATTGGACGCTGGTTGACCGGTATCGAGATACATCCCGGCGCGACCATTGGACGCCGTTTCTTTATTGATCACGGCATGGGTGTGGTGATTGGTGAGACAACCGAGATAGCGGATGATGTGACGCTCTATCAAGGCGTTACCCTCGGCGGGACTTCATGGGATCCGGGTAAACGCCATCCAACACTGGCAAAAGGCGTTGTGGTGGGTGCGGGTGCGAAGGTGCTTGGACCATTTACAGTGGGTGAGAATGCCCGCATCGGTTCTAATGCAGTGGTAGTGAAAGAAGTGCCGCCAGGCTGCACGGTGGTCGGTGTGCCCGGTCACCTGATTCGTTGCAAGGATGCCGACGAGGAAGTTCCTGAACATCGTGCCGCACTCGCCGAGAAAATGGGTTTCGATGCCTATGGGCTGACCGAAGATATGCCTGACCCCGTAAGTAATGCGATCAATGCCATGCTTGATCATATTCATGGCATGGATAATCAGTTGGAAGCCTTTGGCAGCAAGCTGCATGAGCTTGATCAGCAGTTCCCTGAAAAGAAACTGCCCAAGCTGGAAGTGCCTGAGTTCGAAGACGCCGATTCCTCAGACGATCAGGCAGGCGTCTAGAATGAAACTCACAACCAAGGGTCGTTATGCAGTGACCGCCATGCTGGATCTGGCCATGCATGAGGATCAGATTTGTGGCAGCGAAGCCGGTTGTCCACTTGCACTTTGCGAAATTGCAGAGCGGCAATCCATATCTTCGGCTTATCTGGAACGCCTGTTCGCGGGCTTGCGCAAGCATGGTCTGGTGGTAGCAACCCGCGGTGCCTGTGGTGGTTACCGCCTTGCACGGTCAGCAGCTGATATTTCGATCGCTGACGTAATGACCGCGGTTAGTGAAGACCTGGATGCGACTCGTTGCGGTGGTGAAAAGACCTGTAATGACGGGGCAGGTTGCCTGACCCATGACCTTTGGGAAGATTTGAGTCGACATGTACATAATTACCTGGATGACATCAGTTTGAATGATCTGGTGATTCAGGCGCAGCAACGTACTAACCTGCAACAGGAAGCCCCTGTGCAGATATTCAGCTCGCTCAGGTCGGTGGGTTAACTGTATGCCGATCTACTTCGATCATAACGCCACGACTTCAATTGACGCTATCGTGTTAGAAGCCATGCAGCCTTTTCTGAGTGGGACTTTTGGGAATCCATCCAGCCTGCATCGTTTCGGCCGGGATGCACGTGCAGCGATAGATCGCGCGCGTGAGAAGGTGGCTGTATTGGCCGGTGCACATGCCGGGCAGGTTGTATTTACCAGCGGGGGTACTGAAGCCAATAATATGGCGGTCAAGGGCGTCACCGGATTGATGAAGCCGGGGCGGGTGCTGATCAGTGCAATTGAACATCCTTCAGTATTGGAAGTGGAGGATGCCTTGTTGGCACGTGGCTGGCAGGTTGATTTCATTCCGGCAAAAGCGAATGGCCAGATTGATCTTGATGCCTTGAGAGTCATGATTGAGGCAGGAGATGTCTGCCTGGTGTCTGTGATGGTGGTGAACAATGAAACCGGTGTCGTTCAAGCCATAAATGAAGTTGCAGAAATCGTGAAGAGCGCCGGCGCACTGTTCCATTGTGATGCCGTGCAGGCAGCTGGCAAGCTGGATTTCAGATTCATCGATTCCGGTGCCCATTTGATGAGTCTGTCTTCACACAAAATCTATGGCCCTAAAGGCGTGGGCGCGCTCATTATCGATAAGTCACTTGATATCGAGCCGCTATTGCATGGTGGCGGTCATGAGCGGGGCTTACGTGCAGGTACCGAGAATATGCCGGCCATTGTCGGCTTTGGTGCCGCAGCGGAACTGGCAGAAAAATCATTGTCTGAGCGTGCGGCACATTGCAGCGCATTGCGAACGCAACTCGAAAACGGTCTGGCTGTATTGCCGGGTATACAGATATTTGGGCAGGATTCGGAACGCCTGCCTAATACCAGTCAGTTTTCAGTACCCGGTTACGACGGCGAATCACTATTGATGGCACTGGATCGTGAAGGCATTGCCGTATCCAGCGGGTCGGCATGCTCCAGTGGAAAAGGAGAACCCAGTCATGTGCTGCTGGCGATGGGAATAGAAGAAGCGGCCGCTCGAGGCGCAATTCGCGTGAGTTTCGGTAAGGACAATACTTCACAGGAAGTGGATGAGTTTCTAACTGTACTCGGCCGGCTTCTCGGGCACTCAGAGCAGCCGCTGGCTGATCGCTTTTCCGGGGTCATGGGGCACTCATGAGTACACGGCCGATTTATCTTGATTACGCAGCGACCACGCCGATCGATCCGCGAGTGGCCGAAGTCATGAGTCAGTACCTGACTGCGGATCAGGACTTTGGTAATGCCGCATCCATGCAGCATGACTATGGCCGCGCTGCGCATGCGGCAGTTGAAGAGGCGCGTGAGCAGGTGGCAAATCTGATCGGGGCCGAGCCAGCCGAAATCGTCTGGACGTCAGGCGCGACTGAATCAAATAATCTCGCAATCAAGGGTGTAGCTGAATCCTATGCAGACCGTGGTCGGCATATCATCAGTATGAAAACCGAGCATAAGTCGGTCGTTGATACGCTTCGGTATATGGAGCAGCAGGGTTGGCGTGTGACGTGGTTAATGCCTGACGATCAGGGTCGACTCTCACTTGAGGAGCTAAAAAAAGCAATCAGTGACGATACGGTTCTGGTGTCGATCATGATGGTGAATAACGAAACCGGCGTGATTCAGGATATTCGTTTGATTGCTGAAATGGCGCATGCTCATGGAGCATTGCTACATGTGGATGCTGCTCAGGCTGTAGGAAAAATACCCGTCAATGTAAAAATGCTTGATCTCGATCTGCTGTCCATTTCGGCACACAAACTTTATGGCCCCAAGGGCGTAGGGGCGCTATATGTGCGGCGACAACCTCGTGTTCGCCTGTTACCACAGATGCACGGCGGAGGGCACGAACGCGGCATGCGTTCAGGCACATTACCAGTACATCAGATTGTCGGTATGGGTAAGGCATGTGCATTGCTCGGCGAAGAATTCGGTAATGAGGCTGTACGGATTTCGAAGTTGCGTGATCAGCTTTGGCAGGGAATTTCCTTGTTGCCTGATGTATTCCGTAATGGATCCGACAAGGAGGTTGCCCCTGGAATTCTGAATATCAGTTTCGGCGGGGTGGATGGAGAGGCTTTACATGCCGGTCTTTCAGGCATGTCATTACCCATTGCCATATCCAGTGGCTCAGCCTGTACAGCCGCATCGCAGGAAGCGTCCTATGTGCTCAGAGCACTTGGACGAGATGATGAGTTGGCCTACGCCAGTGTTCGTTTCTCATTGGGGAGATGGACCACTGATTCAGAAATATATGCAGTGGTTGAGGCGCTGACTGAACTGGTGAATGCCTTGCGGCGTCAATCACCTAAATGGGATATACAGACTGAGTGCAGGTTGCCGGAAATGTCAGGCACACATGCGCAGTATTCGGATGCCGTTTGGCAGAATTTTGTTAAAGGCCTGAATACGGCATGGGAGATGCCAGAGACAGCCTTCAAAGTTATTTGCAATACGCCCGGCTCAAGGGCGGTGATGAAGCTTGTCGTCCTTGTTGAACAGGAAGTAATCGTTTCGGCTCAGTGCCAGGTTTTCGGCTGTGTCACTGCGATTGCCGTTGGGGCCTGGCTCAGCGCCTGGCTAAAAGGCCGGCAGGTGGCCGGTCTGGATCTTTCCGCAGCTGAAATTGAACAGGCCTTGTCGGTAGCCCCGGTTAAACGCCACTGCACTTTGCTGGCAGAGGACGCATTGCGAATGTTCTTACAGGTTGGGCGTCAAAGTAATGGGATTGACCAATTGGTCGCCTCGTAATTGGAGTATGGAAAATATATGTCGATTGAATTAACCGAAGATGCAGCGCAGCGTATAAAGCAGCAGATTGCAGAACGTGGCAAAGGGCTGGGATTGCGCGTGGGCGTGAAGGAAAGCGGCTGCAGTGGCTATAGCTACATTATGGATTATGCCGATGAAGTAAATGAAAATGATGCGGTGTTTGAAGGATTTGGTGCCAAAATCGTTGTTGATACGGCCAGTCTGAAGCTACTTGATGGCTCTACCCTTGATTTCACACGGGAGGGCCTTAACCGTATGTTTAGATTCAAGAATCCTAATGTAAAGGATGCCTGTGGCTGTGGTGAAAGCTTTACTGTCGAAGAATAGCCACGCCCGTATATCCTGAATTGCTGGTGACATTGCGCTGCAACATATAAAATTGACGGGTTTTGTCACAATAACTCCTGAATTGTTCAGGAGTCGTTAGTTAACTTATTTTTTGGAGTATTCATGGCTGTTGAACGTACGCTATCCATCGTAAAACCTGATGCGGTTGGCAAAAATGTAATTGGTGAGATTTATAGTCGCTTTGAGAAAGGCGGGCTAAGAATTATCGCCGCTAAGATGAAGCAGCTGAGTCGTGAAGATGCGGAAGGTTTTTATGCCGTGCATAAAGAGCGCCCCTTCTTTAACGATCTGGTGAATTTCATGATTTCCGGTCCTGTGATTATTCAGGCACTTGAGGGTGAAAACGCCATTGCCAAACATCGTGATCTGATGGGCGCCACAAATCCGGCTGAAGCAGCACCAGGAACCATTCGTGCCGACTTTGCCAGTTCCATTGACGAAAATGCCGTGCATGGGTCGGATGCGCCGGAAACGGCTGCTGAAGAAATTGCCTATTTCTTCAGTGACGAAGAAATTTGTGCGCGTACTCGATAGTTCTGATTACTGATCAATGTCAAAGCTGAACCTTTTCGGACTCGATCGTGAATCGCTGCGCGAGCAATTTGCTGCCTGGGATGAAAAACCGTATCGCGCCGATCAGGTAATGCAGTGGATATATGGTCGCGGAGTAGATGACTTCGCGGCCATGTCCAATGTGTCGAAATCATTACGCGTCAAGCTCGAAGAGGTTGCAGAAATTTCCGTGCCTGAGCTGGTAACCGAACAGATCAGCACTGATGGCACCAGGAAGTGGGTCCTGCGGCTGGATGGCGGCAATGCTGTCGAAACGGTATTTATCCCCGAGAAAGATCGCGGTACCTTATGCATCTCATCCCAGGTAGGTTGTGCGCTGGATTGCAGTTTCTGTTCAACCGGCAAGCAGGGTTTCAATCGTAATATGAGCACGGCTGAAATTATCAGCCAGGTTTGGTTTGCCAATCGCAGCATGGGCGGTAATAAACCTCTGCATGAAATGAAGGGACGTCGCACAATCAGTAATGTGGTGTTCATGGGTATGGGCGAACCGCTGGCAAATTACAATGAAGTGATTCCGGCCATTAAGATATTGCTGGATGACTTCGGTTTTGGACTGTCCAAACGACGAGTCACCGTGAGCACGTCAGGCCTGGTGCCATTCATGGACCGCATGCACCAGGAGGTCGATGTGGCGCTTGCTGTATCTCTGCACGCGCCGACCGATGAACTGCGCAATGAACTGGTACCAATTAACAAGAAATATCCAATCAGTGAATTGATGGCAGCCTGTGACCGATATATAGAGGGCAAAGCCCAGCGTGCTCATATATTGTATGAATATGTGATGCTAGACGGGGTGAATGACAGCATGGTTGAAGCTAAGGCACTGGTAAAATTACTGGCTGGCCGTCAGGCCAAGGTGAATCTGATTCCATTCAATCCTTTCCCTGATACGGAGTACAAGCGCCCGCAGGCGCTTCGAATCCGTACTTTTTGTGAGTACCTGAATTCTCATGGTGTCATTGCGACTACACGTAGAACACGTGGTGACGACATTGACGCAGCCTGTGGCCAACTCGTGGGCCGTGTAAAAAACCGTCAGCGCCAGCGTTTGGGTGAGTCTCCCGTTCGTTTGTATCGGCAAGGAGCGGTTTAATGAAATTCCTGCCAATTTTCCTGGTTTTACTTCTATCTGCCTGTGCTGCACTTAATGCGCCGGGAGACAGGAAAGAGGCCGCCGCAGCCAACACCGATCTTGGCATGGAGTACATGAATCAGGGGCAGAATGAACGTGCCATGGAAAAACTCAAGCGAGCACTTGAGCAGGACCCTGCATCAGGGCCTGCACATGCGGCGATGGCCCTTCTGTATACAAGACTTGATGAGAATAAACTGGCTGAAAAGCATTATCGTAAAGCGGCCTACCTTGAGCCGAAGAACTCCACATTTAACAATAATTATGGCGCCTACCTTTGTGCTAACAACAAGGTAGATGAAGCAATTAAATATTTTAATCGGGTGCTGGCAGACAGAACTTATCCATCGCCTGAAAATATCTACACAAATGTCGGAATGTGTCTGCGTCAGAAACCGGACCCTGTCGCTGCTGAAGAGAACTTTCGAAAAGCACTTGAACGAAATCCGCGTTATGGAAAGGCTCTGGCCCAGATGGCATTGCTAAGTTATGAACAGGAAGACTATTTGAAGGCCCGGGCATTTCTGCAGCGATATGAAAGTATTGCACGCCCGGGAAGGGATATGCTGGCATTGGGTATGCGCATAGAAAAAAACCTGGGTAACGATGTGGCGGCGGCTGAATATGCCTATAAGTTACGTAGCAGTTATCCGGGAGGGCGTGAGCCCTATGCCGAGGCGCTTGAAAATCGCCTGTAGCGATAGTAGGTAAAGTAAATATGGACAGGATTTGCAAATGACATCGGAATTTGAAGTGTTACCAGAGGAGGGTTCTGAAACCACTCCCGGGAATGAAGTAAACACTGATCAATTGGCTATACCGGAATATGACGGCCCGACGCCGGGCACCTTGCTACGTGCCGAGCGCGAGAAACGAAACCTGACAGTGGAAGATATAGTCACGCAATCACGCATGTCGAAGGAAACCGTCAGGGCGCTGGAAGAAGACCGTGATCCACCACAGAATGCATGGGTTTACGTTCGTGGTTACTACCGAAAATATGCACGTGTACTTGGTATCCCTGAAGAAGAAATACTAGATGCGCATGAAAAGAATTCTGGGGGTGCACCTGCACCACAGTCAGTTTCAGCTGAGTGGGCTCCGCAGGATGTGAGTCCGGATGGTGGTGTTCCCAAAGTCGTGTTGGTGCTAGTTGCAGGGATATTGTTGGGCGGACTCTTGTGGTGGGCCATGCCTGTGATCATGGGGGATGCAGGGAAGAGCGGGGCACAACAACAGGTAATTTCCTCAAATACTGATGATTCCAGCAGCAAAACAACTCGCGCAATAATTCTGCCGGAACCGGAGTCGAAACCGGTGTTAACAGCGGGTACGACTGCGCCTGAACAGGGAGATGACGCCCAAGCCGGGTCCGCAGTGAAGGTTGACGAAAATGTAGACTCATTGCCAATGGTTTCTTCTGATGGGTCAGAAGCACGTGAAGTAGATTCTTCGCCAGCCAAATCCGAGATGTCTGTTATCAGTACGCCTGATAGCAGCGACACTCCGGCAACATCGCATGAAGATGCAGCTGCATCCAATGGATCAAAGCTGGGGCTGGAGTTTGTTGATCGTAGCTGGGTAAATATCGTAGATGCCAGTGGTAAAAAGCTGCTGGATGGCATTGTAAAAGCGAATGTGCAAATGGCATTACAGGGAGAGCCTCCCTTCAAGGTATTTCTGGGGTATGCGCCCGGCGTAAAAATTTCATATGCGGGGCGAATGATTGATGTCACCCGTTATATATCAAGCAATAACACCGCCAGATTTACTGTTGGTGATGAACCAGCCGAGACACCCTGATTTTCGGGCGTCGTTTAAATTGATCCGGATTTAATAATGCAGAGTCATCATGTGATTGAGCGTCGCCAGTCTCGCCAGGTAATGGTGGGCAATGTGGCCGTTGGCGGTGGTGCGCCCATCACGGTTCAAAGCATGACCAATACAGACACGTCTGATGTGAATGCCACAGTTGCCCAGATTGAAGCCTTGCAAAAAGCCGGAGCAGATATCGTACGTGTGTCAGTGCCCACGCTGGATGAAGCTAAAGCTTTTGGTGAAATACGTAAACGTGTGGACATCCCACTGGTGGCCGATATTCACTTCAATTACAAATGTGCGTTGGCCGCCGCTGAGCAAGGCGCTGATTGTCTGAGAATTAACCCGGGCAATATCGGCGGTGAAAAGAAAGTTCGTGAAGTGATCGACTGTGCGAAACATCATGGCGTGCCAATCAGGATTGGTGTGAATGCGGGTTCCCTGGAAAAAGATATTCAGGAAAAGTACGGAGAGCCTAATGCTGATGCACTGGTTGAATCAGCATTACGTCATATTGAAATACTGGATCGCCATAATTTTGATCAATTCAAGGTGAGCTTGAAGGCATCAGAAGTATTTATGACGGTTGGCGCCTATAAGAAACTTGCATCTATGATTGATCAGCCACTGCATTTGGGAATAACCGAGGCAGGTGGATTACGTTCTGGCTCGGTTAAGTCGTCCATCGGTATGGGCATGCTGCTGGCTGAGGGTATCGGCGATACGATCCGGGTATCTCTGGCGGCTGACCCGGTTGAAGAAATCAAAGTTGGTTGGGATATATTAAAGTCATTGCATTTGCGTAGTCGGGGAATCAACCTGATCGCCTGCCCCTCATGTTCACGCCAGAATTTTGATGTAATAAAGACAGTTAATCAGCTTGAGGCGCGTCTGGAAGACATAGATGAACCTTTGGATGTGGCCATTATTGGCTGCGTCGTAAATGGGCCGGGTGAGGCACGTGAAGCAGACATTGGTCTTGCAGGTGGTCGGCCCAATTCTGTGTATGTAGATGGCAGTATTCAACATAAACTTCGAAACGAAGAAATGGTGGATCAGCTGGAAGAAATGGTGCGCCGTCGAGTTGCGCGCGTCAAAGCCGAGCGTGACAGCGCTCAGCCTGTATAAATAATATCTGTAATAAGAAAAGAATCTGAATCGTGGCCAATACCTATCAAGCAGTTCGTGGAATGAACGATATCCTGCCAGCCGATGCTGCCCTCTGGCAGACCCTGCAACAGGCTGTACAGGAAGTCTTCGCCGCCTACTGCTACACCGAGATACGTCTTCCAATCGTTGAAAAAACCGATCTTTTTTGCAGGTCAATCGGGGAAGTGACCGACATCGTCGAAAAAGAGATGTACAGCTTCGAAGACCGCGGGGGTGAGAGTATTAGCCTGCGTCCTGAAGGAACAGCCGGTTGTGTCCGCGCCGCCCTTCAGCATGGACTGCTGCACAATCAGGTTCAAAGACTCTGGTATGGCGGCCCTATGTTCCGCTATGAACGCCCCCAGAAAGGTCGTTACCGCCAATTTCATCAATATGGTGTTGAAGCCTTTGGTATGTCCGGCCCCGATATTGATGCTGAGTTGATTATGATGTCAGCCCGACTATGGCGCAGACTGGGACTGAAAGATCTCACATTGCAGTTGAACTCCCTGGGGACGACCGAATCACGTGAGGTATACCGGTCTGTATTGGTGGCTTACTTTACCGAGAATCAGGATATTCTGGATGAAGACAGTATTCGCCGCCTGAAGACCAATCCCATGCGGATACTGGACAGTAAAAATCCAGACATGGCAGATATGATTACAGGAGCACCCAGCATTCTGGACCATCTGGATGCCGAGTCTAAAAAACATTTTGATCAGCTTTGCGCCTTATTGGGTGCTGCGGGCGTTGAATTCATGGTTAATCCACGAGTGGTACGTGGGCTGGATTACTATTCCCGCACGGTATTCGAGTGGACGACTGAACAACTTGGTTCGCAGGATGCGGTATGCTCTGGCGGGCGATTTGACGGCCTGGTGCCGCAGCTGGGTGGAAAACCCACGCCTGCAATCGGTTTTGCCATGGGCATTGAGCGCTTGATTGCGTTAATGCAATTGCAGGATTGCTACGTCAATGATGCAAGCCCACAGGTGTACATGGTTCGAGTGGGTGAAAATGCAGAAAGGTATGGTGCCGATACCGCCGAACAATTAAGAGATGCTCTACCGGATCTGCGATTGCTTGTGCATGCGGGTGGTGGAAGTTTTAAATCTCAATTAAAGAAAGCAGATAAAAGCGGTGCTGAATTTGCGGTCATTGTTGGTGAAGAAGAAGTGATTGCGGGGCAGGTCCAACTCAAGGCATTAAGAAGTGCTGCCGGGCAGGTCACTCTGGATCGTGATGAATTGGTTGATGGTGTGGCACAGAGACTGAATCTGCAGCCACCTGTTCAAGGTTAAGTAAGGAGATACTGGTGGTAGACGCCGTAAACGACGACGAACAACTCGACAGACTTAAAGAATGGTGGCAGGAAAACTGGCTGCCACTGGTTCTGGGGCTGGGGCTTGCAATTTCTGGCGTGTTGGGCTGGAACATGTGGCAGTCCTATCAGAAAGAGCAGGCTGAGCTTGCATCCGGGCATTTTGAGCAGGTTCGGCTCGCAATACAGCTGGGTAACATCGGCCTGGCAAATGAGCAGGTTGATATATTAAAAAGCAAATATCGAAGCTCTGCATATGCCGCTCAGGGTGCGATGCTTGTGGCTAAAGGTCTGATCGAGAGTGAAGATCTTGCTGGCGCGGCTTCCCAGCTTGAATGGGTTGTCAATTATGCTGATGACGACAAGCTGCAGCATCTCGGACGCATTCGCCTGGCGAGAGTGCGCTGGTCGCAGGGAGAGCCGGAAGCTGCACTGGATTTGCTGTCAGCCCCGAAACTGGAAAGTTTTACAGGTCTCTACGCTGAATTACGCGGTGATATTCTGGTCAGTCTCGGGCGTGAGGCCGAAGCAAAGGAAGCCTATAAGCTGGCCGTGCAATCCGCAGACGTGTCTGACCTCTCTGCATTGCAACAGAAACTGTCCGATCTGGTGTTCGAGAATGAGCAGATGAATGCCGATGATCAAGAGGCTGTTGCAGAATGAATAAGTGTATTGCCGGCGTGCTGCTTGCAACCGCAGGGCTGTTAGGCGCCTGTGCAAGTTCGGGTGAAAAGCCACCGGAACCTACTGAGCTGGTTCGAATTGAGACGCCGGCAGCAAAAGTCAAAACTAAATGGAGTCGTAGCGCCGGTGCCGGTTTCTCATCAGAACCTGCCGGTTTCCGGTTGGCATTAAGTGCAGACCGCGCGTTTACTGCAGATGAAAAAGGTCGGGTCTTTGCCTTTTCATTGGAGTCGGGTAAGCAGCTTTGGAAACAGAACCTGAAATTGTCGGTTGTTTCCGGACCAGCTGTCATTGATGGACTCGTTGTAGTAGGTACCCGCGAAGGTGAAGTTGTTGCCCTTGATGTGACAGATGGCAGCCAGCGCTGGAAAACACGGGCATCGGGTGAAGTACTGGCGCCCGCAGCTGGCGCAGAGGGCGTTGTTGTCGTTCGCAGTTTTGATGGATTTGTCTATGGCCTGAATGCAGATGGTGGGCAACGCCTGTGGTCAATAGACAGAACGGTGCCAACTCTAACTCTGCGAGGAATCGCGCCACCATTGATATCAGAAGGAAACGTTCTGGTAGGCACCGATGGTGGCAAAGTGCTTGCTGTTGGCCTGCATGATGGTATACCCGTGTGGGAATCAACAGTGAGTGTACCAACCGGGCGCTCTGAGCTGGAGAGACTTGTCGATATCGACGCAGCACTGCTGAGCGATGGTATTGAAGTATATGCAGCGAGTTTTGCTGGTGATCTGGTGTCTCTGGCATTGGGTAATGGTGAAATTCAGTGGCGCCAGGATGCTGCCAGCCTGAAGGGCATGGCATACAGTGATGACAGGCTGTTTGTGACTGATCCCGAGTGCAGGGTTATTGCACTGGATCGGAGTAATGGCGACATTTTATGGACGCGTGATGAATTACGTTATCGTGAATGTTCACAACCTGTCATACACCGTGGACTTGTAGCAGTAGGTGACCTTGAAGGCTATGTTCACTGGATGGCACCTGAAGACGGTCAACTTATGGTGCGTCATCGTCCAGTAAGAGGCCCCATTGCACCCCCTGTGCTTGCAGAGGGAAAACTATTGCTGCTCTCAGTAGATGGCAAAATGGTCTCTCTGGATCTGATCAATAACTGATCCCTGCTGTATAGAGACTGATTAAATGCCAGCCCAATTGCCTGTGGTTGCCCTGCTGGGGCGTCCCAATGTCGGTAAATCGACATTATTCAATGTGCTGACACGAAGTCGTGATGCCCTGGTGGCAGATCGTCCGGGCATAACGCGTGATCGCCAATTCGGTTTTGGCGAAGTCGACGGACGCCGATTCATAGTGGTTGACACGGGTGGCATTGGAGAAGAAAACTCCGAAGTAGATGTTCTCACTGCCCAGCAAAGCCGGCAGGCGCTACAGGAAGCTGACGTGGCTTTATTCCTTGTTGATGCCCGCGAAGGACTCACTGCGCCTGACCGTGAGGTTGCACTTTATTTACGCAAAAGTGGTAAAGAAGTTCATCTGGTTCTGAATAAGTGCGAACACCTCGACACTGACGTGGTGGGCGCCGAGTTTTTCACACTCGGTCTTGGTACACCGTTTGCCATCTCATCGTCCCATAAACACGGCGTTGGTGAAATGATTGAAGCGGTGCTGTCTCCCTTTGAAAATATTGATCCGGAAGATGAAGACGACGAGGAAGAAGATGAGAAAGTTACGGTCGCAATCGTGGGTCGTCCTAATGTAGGCAAATCCACACTCATCAATCGATTACTGGGTGAGGAACGTGTGCTGGCGATGGATATGCCTGGTACAACTCGCGACAGTATTTTTATTCCTTTTGAACGTGACCAGAAAGAATACACCCTGGTAGATACGGCTGGAATTCGACGTAAGTCAAAAGTTGATGACGCGGTAGAAAAGTTCAGCGTAATCAAGACCATGAAGGCAATTGATGACTCCCATGTCGTCGTGCTGATGATGGACGCGCAGCAAACTATTGCAACACAGGATGCCAGGCTGCTTGGGCTGGTCGCCGACAGTGGACGAGCGCTTGTATTGGCGGTTAATAAATGGGATGGCGTTGAAGATGATGCTCGCAAGCATTTAAAAAGCGAACTTGATCGCAGACTCTCATTTCTTGATTACGCTGAGATAAGATTTATTTCAGCCAAGCATGGTTCGGGTCTTGCAGAATTATTCGAAGCAATTGATGCTGCCTACAAGTCATCAATGACCGACATGTCGACATCGGATCTTACACGCGTACTCGAAGATGCTGTTCGTGCCCATCAGCCACCGGCAGTGCATGGTCGGAGAATCAAACTTCGCTATGCGCATCAGGGTGGGCATAATCCGCCTCTAATAGTGATTCATGGGAATCAGACACAGCAAGTCACTGAAGAATACAGGCGCTATTTGAAGAACAAGTTTCGCAAGGCCTTCAAATTAAAGGGCACACCGGTAAAATTATATTTCAAAACCGGTGATAATCCTTATGAAGGACGTAAAAACAAGCTGACAGAGCGCCAGCTCAAGAAGCGCAAACGCCTGAAGCAGCACGTTAATAAGCGTTAACCTTTAAATCGCCGGAATTATTTGAAGGGAGACTCGCTTAGAAACAGTTCCGGATCAACGCTCTGACCATTCAGGGTTACCCCCCAATGCAGATGCGGGCCGGTGACACGGCCGGTTGCCCCGATTTTCCCAATCGCCTGACCGGTACTTACGCGGTCGCCAATTTCAACGTCGATGGTTTGCATATGACAGTACATGGTAACTAGGCCCTGACCATGATCAATAAAAACGACATTGCCATTGAAGAAATAATGTCCGGTCTCGACAACTTCGCCATTGGCAGGTGCAACGATGGGTGAACCTGCAGGTGCGGCAATATCCAGTCCACTATGCGGATTACGAGGTTGTTTATTAAAGAAGCGTTTCAGGCCAAACGCAGAGCTGCGCCGTCCTTTGGCCGGTGGGTATAACTTCAGTGTAGTGAGTTCGGTCTCGGTGAAGCGGTTTCTTGCAGCAGTGCTGCGTTTTTTCTCAGCGCCAATCCGGTTCAGATCGTCCTGATTCGGATTGACCTTGCGTTTATTTGTAATTGTCAGGTACTGGGCGGGGTATTTTTTTGGTTTAACTTCAAATTGCAATTTTGTACTGGCCTGTCCACGACGTACTTCGAGTGATTTGCTGCCAGGTTTTTCAGCAAGTGGAATACCGACGACTGCAACCCAGTGTTCTCCCGGTTTGATAGTGATGACCCGCTTGTTATTGAAATAGGCTGTAGGAGGGGGTGTATCCAGGGTTCCCAGTGTGACAATAGCCACGCCGCCTGGTACCGGACTATGTTTCGGCAGAATGTCACCAGAGTCTCCGGCTGCACAGGCAATAGAGCTGTTGATAACAGTAAATATCATCAGGAGTAAAGCGGGTAATCCTTTGGGGTGCATTAATTCCGGCCTATAAGGTCTGTGGTGGTGTGGATTTGGGTGACTTCGCAGTCGATGGCGCCTTTCGCAAGTCGGACATTCACAGAGTCACCCTTGTTGAGTTCTGACACATCACGGACGAGTTTGTTTCCAAATGTGGTGATGGCATAACCTCTGTCCAGTGTTTTCAGTGGGCTCAGATTATCCAGCCCTTTGGCGGCTATTCTGAAACGGTTGCCCTGTAGGTCGATTTGCTTTTGTACAGCTTGACCAAGTCTTTGCAATAGCTGCTGGTTATTACGATTGAGTTCGGGAACACGTCGCGCGGGGCTGGCACTGAGTAATCTTTCCTGTTGATGGCCAAAACGCTGCATGTCCAGGTGCATCCGACTCTGAATGCTTCGATGCAGCCGCTGTTCGAGTTCATCCATTCGCTGCATGTGCTGTTCTAGCCGTTTGCCAGGGTGCAGGGTTTGCAGTCTGCGTTCCAGCCAGTGACAACGTTGTTGAGTCTGCTCACGCTGTTGATTGAAAACGGCGCCCAGTCTTTGTACCAGTTGCCGTGATTTACTGAGCCACTCCGTAAGGTCCGGCGCCACGAGTTCCGCAGCAGCTGAAGGGGTCGGGGCGCGTTGGTCTGCTACGAAATCCGTAATTGTGAAGTCGACCTCGTGCCCGACACCACTGATGGTGGGGATATCACAGGCATAAATTGCACGTGCCACAGTTTCTTCATTAAATGCCCAGAGGTCCTCAAGCGAACCCCCACCGCGGATAATCAGCAGTACATCACATTCCTGTCTTTGCTCGGCGGTTTGCAGTGCTTTAATAATGGCAGGGGGCGCAGCATCACCCTGTACAGGGACAGGGTAGATGATGACTTCGCCTAATGGATAGCGGCGTCGTAACACACTCAATGCATCCTGCAGGGCGGCACCGGTAGCTGAGGTGATGATGCCAATACAACGGGGCACAATTGGCAGGTTTTTTTTGGTTTCAGGGTTGAATAATCCTTCCTGCTGAAGTTTATGCTTCAGGTCTTCAAAGGCACGCTGCAGAGCACCTGCACCGGCTTCTTCCATATGCTCGATAATTAACTGAAATTCGCCACGAGCAGGGTAAAGACTGATACGCGCACGTACCAGCACCTGCATGCCGTGCTCGGGTTTAAACCTTATTAATTGATTGCGATTCCTGAACATTGCGCAGCGTACCTGCGCATTATCGTCTTTGAGGCTGAAGTACCAGTGTCCCGAAGCGGGGCGTGACAGGTTCGAGATTTCAGCCTCTATCCAGATGAGTGGATAACTATGTTCAAGCAGGTCTTTGACTTCATTGTTGAGCCTTTCGACACTGTAAATCACACGCGCATCATCGGTGGCTGTGGCTGCTGAAATGGGGTCGAAAATGTCAGTCATGCTGAATAATACCTCTACCTGAGGCTGCGATTGTGCCAGATTAAGCATTGAGGTCTAGGCTGAAACACGTTGGCCTGTATAATGCGCTCTTTATTATTCGCACTGTAGGCGAGGCATTATGCGTATTACTGAAGAAGCCCTGACTTTCGACGACGTACTCCTTCAGCCTGCCTACTCGGATATTCTCCCTCGTGACGTGGTGCTGGATTCGCAGTTGACCTGCGGTATCAGGCTCAATATTCCACTGATTTCCTCTGCCATGGATACCGTCACCGAAGCCAGTCTGGCTATTGCCATGGCACAGGCAGGTGGCATGGGCATTATTCATAAGAATATGAATATTGAAAGGCAGGCTGCAGAAGTATTACGCGTCAAGAAATTCGAATCCGGAATCATACGTGACCCGATTACGGTGACTCCCAGTACCACCATTCGCCAGGTACTCGAATTAACCCGCAAGAATAATATTTCCGGGGTGCCCGTGGTCAAGGGTAAAAAACTGGTAGGCATCGTGACCAGTCGTGATCTGCGTTTTGAAACCGGATTCAGTAATGCCGTCAGTACTGTCATGACGCCAGAAGAGCGTCTGGTGACGGTTAAGGAAGATGCGGAAAAGGAAGAGATCATTGCCCTGCTGCACAAGCATCGCATCGAGAAGGTCCTGATGGTTAATGACAAGTTCCAGCTCAAGGGGCTGGTCACTGTTAAGGATATTCAGAAAACAACCGATTACCCGACAGCCAGTAAAGACCAAAACGGCAGCCTGCGCGTAGGCGCTGCAGTTGGCACAGGCGAGGGGACCGAGGAAAGAGTAGAGGCGCTGGTTGAAGCGGGCGTTGATCTGATTGTGGTGGATACTGCACACGGACATTCCCAGGGTGTGCTGGAAAGGGTTTATCGCATCAAGCAGGCCTTCCCGGATTTACAGGTAGTCGGTGGAAATATATCGACAGCCGAAGCGGCAAATGCCCTGGTTGAAGCTGGCGCGGATGCCGTAAAAGTGGGCATAGGGCCTGGCTCGATCTGCACAACCCGTATTGTCGCAGGCGTCGGCACACCACAGATTACTGCCGTAATGAATGTTGCGAATGCCCTGAAAGATACCGGCGTTCCTGTCATTTCTGATGGAGGCATTCGTTATTCCGGGGATGTGGCCAAGGCTCTGGCTGCGGGCGCAAATATGGTCATGATCGGTAGCATGTTTGCCGGTACGGAAGAAGCGCCCGGTGAGATCGAGTTATTTCAGGGTCGCTCTTTCAAATCTTATCGCGGTATGGGTTCGCTGGGTGCGATGGGGCAGGAAGATGGTTCCAAGGACCGTTATTTTCAGGATGCCACACAGGAAGTAGAGAAACTGGTGCCAGAAGGAATTGAAGGTCGAGTTCCTTACAAAGGTCCTGTCGGCGCCATTATTCATCAGCTACTGGGTGGGTTGCGTGCCAGCATGGGCTATACCGGTTGTAGCAATATTGAGCAGATGCATAACAAGGCGACTTTCGTGCGCATCACAGGTGCCGGCATGAAAGAAAGCCACGTGCATGATGTAATGATTACCAAGGAAGCACCGAATTATCGCGTTGATTCCTGATTGATGGGTACTGCCCAGAGTTGAATTCCTCTTTCGCGATAGCGAACTGTAGAAGGCGCCATGTCAAAAGATATCCACGAAGACAAAATCCTGATCCTGGATTTTGGAAGCCAGTACACCCAGTTGATTGCTCGCCGTGTTCGTGAGGCCAGGGTTTATTCGGAAATTCATCCCTGGGATGTGACTGAAGACGATATTCGTGACTTTGTACCTACAGGTATCATACTTTCTGGTGGGCCAGAATCAGTCACAGACGGAGATCCGCCTGGTGCCCCGCAGGTCGTATTCGAATTAGGCGTGCCGGTGCTGGGAATTTGTTATGGCATGCAGACCATGGCAGCTCAGCTTGGAGGAACCGTTGAGACTTCCGAGCAGCGAGAATTCGGCTATGCCCAGGTTCGTGCCAGAAATCATTCCAGACTCTTTACCGATATCCAGGATCATGTAAATGATGCAGGTCATGGGCTGCTGGATGTCTGGATGAGTCACGGCGATAAAGTGACCAGTCTGCCACCGGGCTTTAGTCTTATCGCAAGTACAGACTCCGCGCCCATGGCCGGTATGGCTGATGAAGAGCGTGGCTTTTATGCCGTGCAGTTCCATCCGGAGGTGACACATACCAAGCAGGGCGAGCGGATACTGAGCAGGTTCGTGCATGAAATCTGCGGTTGTGGCGCTGCATGGGAGCCCGGCCAGATTATTGAAGACCTGATTGCTCGTGTGCAGGAACAGGTTGGAGGTAGAAAGGTCTTGCTGGGGCTTTCCGGAGGCGTTGACTCCTCCGTTGTGGCTGCATTATTGCATCGTGCAATTGGCGACCAATTGATTTGTGTATTTGTAGATAACGGCCTGTTGCGCCTGCATGAAGGCGATCAGGTCATGGCAACTTTTGCCCAGCATATGGGGGTTAAAGTCATCCGGGCGAACGCGGAGCAGCTGTTTCTGGATCAGTTGGCGGGCGAGGAAGATCCTGAAGCCAAACGCAAGATAATCGGCCGACTGTTTATCGAAATATTTGATGAGAAAGCCAAGTCCCTGACTGATATAGATTTTCTTGCCCAAGGCACAATTTATCCGGATGTAATCGAATCTGCCGGTTCCAAAACGGGTAAGGCGCATGTGATCAAGTCACATCACAATGTTGGCGGCCTGCCCGAGAAGATGAAGCTAAAGCTGGTTGAGCCACTGCGCGAATTATTCAAGGACGAAGTCCGGCGCATTGGCCTCGAACTGGGATTGCCGGAAGAAATGGTGATGCGTCACCCGTTCCCGGGTCCGGGGCTGGGTGTAAGGATTCTCGGTGCTGTACAGAAAGATTACGCAGATAAATTACGCCTCGCCGACGATATTTTTATCTCTGAATTACGTAATCATGGTCTGTATGACAAAGTTAGTCAGGCGTTTGCTGTATTTCTGCCGGTGAAGAGCGTCGGTGTGATGGGTGATGGACGTCGCTACGAACACGTAATTGCCCTACGTGCAGTCGAGACGGTAGATTTCATGACTGCCCACTGGGCACATTTACCGTATGAATTTCTGGACCATGTATCTCGCCGCATTATTAATGAAGTCGATGGTATTTCGCGTGTCGTTTATGACATCTCGGGCAAGCCACCGGCGACGATAGAATGGGAGTAGGAGATTTGCAGTATTAATGCGATTGAACCTTCCTTAAAATCTCCTTGACCAGAATCTCAGCCCCTTCGAGGCTGAGGTGGTTGCTATCCATATATAGAAACTTGTTTTCAATTTGTGTAGCACACATGTCTTTAATGTAGGTGTTGCAAAAGATATCAATAGGGTAAATCCTGACCAGATTCTTGTGTTTTATGGAGTCGAATACCCTGTAGACATTGGCCGTGATTTTTTTGTTTTCTGTGGCGAGTGTGGTTGTGCTCATTGTGTCATCACGTAGCGCTGCCCGAATAATTCTTTCAGGTACGTTCCAGGGTGCTTCTGGTACAGGGTAAATGAGGATAACCCGACTACCGGCTTCCAGTTGTTCAAGTATTGCTTTGTAATAACCCTTCTTAACCGAGTTTTTACGTTGAGCTTCAGTAAGGTTGTGCTGACCGACAGGCGCGTAGGCCTGTGGAATCTTGCTAGATACCTTGTCGTAGTATTTACCTTCCAGCTGGGTGGTATATCGTCCTGCCATAATAATCGTATTGAATTTATTCTTGAGCAAATATTCACGAATCGCTGCATTTTTTTGAGCACAATTATGTTGCTTGTTCAGTTTGTTAAAACCGGGAGAATAAACACATCCATAAATTCCGAGGTGTACCGCAGCTATACCCATATTCCTGAGTTTTGAATCCAGAGAATAAGCCAGATTGCCGGCATGGCTATCACCCACTAAAGCCCAGGTAGGCTTATTCTTTCTTTCTCCGATAACACATGCGTCTTTGATGGGTCTGTTCTGGCACCTTTTACCGTTAATGGCCATGAGTTTAAGTGGGCCTGAGGATTGAGACTGGATCAATTTGGCCACTTTAGGCGGGAATCTCTGAATGGCACCTTCGGTAATATCTCCGTGGGCCCCAATTCCAATTAGTATTATTGCGCACCCTATACCCATTCCGAGCAGTTGTTTTTTTCCGAAGACATGATTTCTTCTAACGGGTGTTTCTATAAATTTCCAGGTCAGGTAAGCAAGAATAAATGATATTAAAATCAGAAGGATATATGTGTTTTCGAATAATTCTTTCTGAGTTAGTTTCGTAAAGGCAAAAATGGGCTGGTGCCAAAGATACAGAGAATATGAAATCAATCCGATCCCAACAATTCTGGGGTGTATCAGCACACTACGCGTGATACTCGCATATCGGCCGAAGAGAATGATAAGCGCAGTTCCGGTAATTGGAATTAGGGTTATGAGGCTCGGGTGACGTGTGTGTTCATCAAAATAAAATACAGAAAACAGAACCAGTAGTATTCCAGTATTAGTCAGTGGCCCAGCAATGCTTGGGTTTTTCGGCATCCTGCCGCATTTTTCATTATGTGCAATCAGTGCGCCAGCCATTAGTTCCCATGCTCTGGTAGGAAGCATGTGGAAACTGAAAGATTCCATTTCCCTGCTTAGGTACTCGGCCAGTGCGAGTGAACTTACGAAAATTACTGTTAGTGCGATTCCGAACAATCGCGTGTCCCTGCGCCATATCAGTAATGCCAGGATTGGGAAAAATACATAGTATTGTTCTTCAATGGAAAGGCTCCAGGTATGCAGGAGCGGCTTTTGATCAACGTCCATTGCAAAATAATCATCTTCTTTCCAGAAAAGGATGTTGGAAATGAAGAGCACTGTCGCAATGATGCTTTTCGAATAACCTTCATATTCAGATGCCGACATCAGTGTCCAGGCAAATGGCACCGTTGCGAGAATAACTATAAATAGCGCAGGCAGGATTCTTCTGGCACGACGGTTATAAAAATGCGTGAGTGTGAATTGGTCGGCCTGTAAATCTTCGAGTATGACCAGAGTGATTAAGTAACCACTGATTACAAAGAAGACATCAACACCTATAAAACCACCGGAAAATGTTGTTAATCCGGCATGGAATAGCACGACGGGTATGATCGCAAGTGCTCTCAATCCATCTATTTCTGGACGATATTTCATCAAAACTACTAAAAATCAGATTATGGGCAGGTTTACATCTGGATTATTTAATTTTTAATTGATTAAGTTATTTGAATGCTGTGAAAGAATATACAGAATTTAGTGATAAAACGCTTGGAAAGCTGATGGATCAAATGGCAGAAGATGAATACTGGATCAAACAGGCGCTCGCTATAGCTGCAAACGGCGCTAAGCATGGAGAGGTACCGGTTGGTGCGGTTGTCGTTAACGACGGTCGACTTGTGGGTGAAGGGTTTAATAAGCCTATCAGCGGACATGATCCAACCGCACATGCCGAAATTGTAGCTTTACGGGCTGCCGGTCTTGCTCAGCAGAATTATCGTCTTCCGGGACATACACTATATGTAACTCTTGAACCCTGCATAATGTGTGCCGGAGCTATAATCCATTCCCGAATTGACAGGGTTGTCTTCGGTGCATGGGAACCCAAGGGTGGTGCGGTATCATCTGTTTATGATGTGATCTCAGTCCCCCGTCTAAATCATCAGGTTGAATGGACGGGTGGAGTGCTTGAAGGACTGTGTGCCGATATGCTCAGAGCATTCTTTAAAGAACGGCGCTGAACCTGCCTAATAAAGAAATCTAGGAATATTAATGAACGAAATATTTTCGGCGTGGCTGGTTGATCAGCGTAGATGGTTGTTTGTGCTGGGTATGCTGCTGGTAACTGCCGTGGCTTACGGTGCGAAGAACCTCTATTTCGAGAGCGATTACAAAATCTTCTTTGATGATGATAATCCTCAACTCGTTGCTTACGAGGCGCTACAGGATGAGTTCACTGGCAGTGATAATGTCACTTTCATTATTGCGCCGGAATCCGGGGTAGTTTTTAACAAGCGTACGATGGCGGTAGTCAAGAAGCTGACGGATGAGGGCTGGAAGTTACCCCGTTCAATACGTGTGGACTCGGTCGCCAATTATCAGCATACCCATGGTGAAGGCGACGATTTGATCGTGGCCGATCTGATTGGTGACATCGAAACCATGACGCTGGAGGACTTTGCCAGGGCGCGTGATATTGCCGTCAATGAGCCCTTGTTAGTGAATAATGTCATCTCTGCAAAGGCGCATGTCACCGGTGTGAATGTACGCCTGGAGTTGCCGGATGATCGTATCGAAAAAGATGCGGCCATTGCGGAGATCATGACGCATGTCAGGGCGCTGCAGGACGAGATTCACACTGAATACAGTGATGTACGAATCTACCTGTTAGGCGTCGTCGTTGTTAATACGGCGTTTAATGAATCTGCCCAGAACGACGGCCGTACTTTAATGCCGATCATGTTCTTGCTGGTCATCATCCTGCTTGCCTGGTTCCTGCGATCCTTTGCGAGTACGGTGACCACTATCGTGGTTATTTTCTCCAGCATCCTGATTACGGTCGGTTACATGGGCTGGGCAGGGCTGGCCTTCAACCAGGTGAATATCACTGCGCCGACTATCATTCTCACTATATCCATTTGTGACGCGGTACATATTCTGGTGATCTACCTGCGCCAGGTACATCGTGGTGAAGACAAGATCACGGCCATGAAGCATGCGATGTCGATCAACATGCAGCCGGTATTTCTCACCAGCCTGACCACAGCGATTGGTTTTGCCAGTATCAACTTCAGTGACTCACCTCCGTTCAGGGAAATGGGCAGCGCTGCAGCAGTGGGTGTGATGGGGGCCTGGGTGATGACCCTGATGGTTTTACCTGCGGTGATGTTATGGCTGCCGCACAGTGTCAATGGCCCGGTGGAGCGACCCTTACCAGCCGAGAAAATGGCTGACTTTGTTATCCGCCATCAGAAAGGTATCTTCTGGTCATCGATAGTCATTGTGCTTGTCATTGTGAGTTTCATACCTCGCAATGAATTGAATGACGACACCCTTGAGTACTTTGGTCATAAAACGGCGCTCAGGCAGGCGGGTGATTTTACCCAGGCCAATTTGTCTGGTCTGGATTCAATTGGTTATTCGCTCAAGACGAGTGAGTCCGGTGGCATTCATGACCCGGATTATTTGCAGAAAGTCGATGCGTTTGCACAGTGGTACCTGTCGCAACCGGAAGTGGTACATGTCGATAGCTTTACAGAAGTCATCAAGCGCCTGAATATGAATTTGCACGGGGATGATCGGGCCTATTTCCGCATACCGGATGAACGTGATCTGATTGCCCAGTACGTATTGCTATATGAGTTGTCCCTGCCATTCGGTCTGGACCTGAATAATCAGGTCAATATCGACAAGTCAGCCTTGCGTCTTACTGTTAGGGCAGAAGGACTTAAGGCTCAGGGGTTGATTGATCTTGATGACCGGGCTACTCAGTGGCTGAGGGATAATGCGCCGGAACTGGTAACCACCGGTTCCAGTGTGTCAATGATGTTTGCCCATATCGGTCAGAATAATATCTACAGTATGATCGACGGCTCATTGATTGCCCTGGTACTGATTTCCCTCACGCTGATTATCGCGCTCAAGTCCTGGAAATTCGGTGCGTTGTCACTGATTCCGAACGCCTTCCCGGCTGCCATGTCCTTTGGGCTGTGGGGCATGTTTGTCGCTGAGGTTAACCTGGCGGTTGCAGCGGTCTTCAGTATTACGTTGGGTATCGTGGTGGACGATACCGTGCACTTTCTTTCCAAATACCTGAGAGCCCGACGTGAGATGGGCAAGGACGCCACCGAAGCGGTGCGTTATGCCTTCAGTACGGTGGGTTCGGCTTTGTTGGTGACAACGGCTGCACTGGCAATGGGATTCCTGGTATTGGCGCTGTCAGATTTCAACGTGAATGCCTCCATGGGTATGATGATTTCCATGACAATTGTGCTCGCATTGTTGTTTGACCTGATGTTCCTGCCGACCGTGCTCATGCGTTTTGATCGAAGCCCCGGCCAGAAATTAAATGCCTGAAAAGCGTCCGGGCAGGCTGCTTGGTTTACTGCTTTGTTGCTTTAGCTTTGGTCTGCAGGCTTCAGAGCCACTTCGAGTTGCCGTGGCGGCGAATTTTTCCCCCACGCTTGAAAGTATTGCCAGTGATTATCAGGAGAAGACCGGGCAGAGCTTCATAATTTCAACGGGATCAAGCGGTAAACTCTATGCGCAGATCGTTCAGGGTGCGCCTTATGATCTGTTTTTTTCGGCAGATCATGACCGGCCGGAACGTCTTGAAAAAGAGGCGTATATTGCAGGATCAAGGCAGACCTATGCGCTGGGTCGCCTGGTGCTTTGGCAGGCAGATGACAGTCTGCCAGTGAGTCTTGAAGCGCTTGCTAACGGCTCCGGGAGAATTGCCATGGCAAATCCAAGGCTTGCTCCCTATGGGGCAGCTGCGAAATCCCTGTTACAGGGTGCGTCTCTGTGGGATGTTGTATCTCCACGATTGGTCATGGGAGAAAATGTCACTCAGGCATTTCAATACGCCAGCACGGGGCAGGTTGCCTGGGCTTTTCTGTCCATGTCTCAGATCAGATTGGCAAAATCACTGGCCGGAAGGGTTCTTGAGATCGAGCAATCCAGACATGGCCCTATCCGGCAACAGGTTGTGGCGCTTAAATCCGGAAATGAAGCCTCGGCACTGGCATTTCTTGAATACTTTAAAACCCCGTTAGTCCGGACATCTTTGGTGGAAGCCGGTTATGCGCTGTCTGAGGACTAGTGACTGGCATGCTTGAATCAGAGGACCTGATAGCGCTACTGCTGACCTTGCGCCTGGCCCTGGTCAGTACGATTGTGCTCATGCTGATTAGCCTGCCGCTCGCATGGTGGCTGTCCCAGAGTCAGTCCAGGTTCAAAACTGCTATGGAGACGCTGGTGGCACTGCCCCTGGTGCTACCGCCGACCGTACTGGGTTTTTATCTGCTATTAATGCTCGGCGCCAACGGGCCGCTGGCATCGATGGGGCTGACGGGTCTGGCATTCAGCTTTAGTGGGCTGGTGATAGGTTCGGTGATCTATTCACTACCTTTCGTCGTGCAACCTTTGCAAAACGCATTTATCAGTATGGGGCGCTGGCCGATAGAGGTGGCTGCCAGTCTGGGTGCCGGGCCTTTAGATAGGTTCTTCAGTGTCGTATTGCCGATGGCGCGGCGGGGATTGCTGACAGCTGCCACACTGGGGTTTGCCCATACCCTGGGTGAATTTGGCGTGGTGCTAATGATCGGCGGCAATATTCCGGGAGAAACACGGGTCGTCTCTGTGGCTATATACGAACATGTGGAAGCGCTGGAATATGCCCGGGCGCATATGTTGTCACTGTTGCTGGTGCTGACTTCCTTCGTGATTTTATATGCCGTGTATCGACTGAATCGCTCGCAGGCACTGCTTAAAATCGGGGCAGGGCGCCCCTGATGCTTTGCTTTAATCTTGCTGTCAGTAAGGCAGACTTTCGCCTGAATATCAAGGCGGAACTACCTGCGCAGGGTGTGACCGGACTTGTCGGTGTGTCAGGGGCCGGGAAAACCACTCTATTACGTGGCCTGGCAGGATTGGAAGAGGGGTGTCACGGCTTTGTCAGGTTCAATGACCAGCATTGGTTTGACAGTGAAAAGCGTCTGAATCTTCCCCTGTACAAACGCTCAATCGGATTTGTATTTCAGCGGCCGAGTTTGCTGCCGCATCTTAACGTACAAGGCAACCTCGATTATGCCTGGAATCGTGTGCCCCGAAACAGGCGGATTGTGTCGATATCGGAGGCAATCGAGTGGCTGGATATCCATGATTTGCTCTATCGACGGCCTCATCAGTTGTCGGGCGGCGAGGCGCAACGGGTGGCCATTGCCCGCAGTCTTTGTGCAAATTCTGATTTATTGCTTATGGATGAGCCCCTGGCGGCTGTGGATATTTCAGGGCGAAATGAAATCCTGCGCTTGCTTGAAGATATCAAGAAGAAATTAACCTTGCCGATTCTGTATGTCAGTCATGCGCTGGATGAAGTTGCCCGTTTGTCTGATCAGCTTCTGATCATGAAGCAGGGCCGTTTGCTGGCTCAGGGGCCGGTCGAAGAGATGCTGACCCGCTTTGATCTTCCGCTTGCGCACGCTGCTGATGCAGAGGCGGTCCTGGATGTGTTTGTGGACTCTTATGATGAATCCAATAAAATCAGTAAGTTGAGCGGGTCTGCGGGCAGTCTCTATGTGACCCAGTCGTTAAGCCCAGGAAGCAGGCAGCGATTAAGAATTGGTGCCAAGGATGTCAGCATTGCACTCAGCCACGCAGATGACAGCAGTATTCTGAATATTCTACCTGCGACAATCATTGAGATATCCGCCGAGAACGGTGGGCAGAACCTGCTGAAATTGCAGGTTGGAGACGCCGTAATACTGGCCAGATTGAGTCAGCAGTCGGTGAATCGGCTCTCTTTGACAGTGGGCATGAGCGTGTTTGCCCAAATCAAGGCCGTGTCACTGGTTTGAAAGGCATGATTTCTCTTTCGCCCGTCTTGAATAGTGTTTGACCCAATAGCCCGTAATCTGTAGAATTCCGCGCCTAATTCGTGTGAGCTGTTCGACGTCGAACAACTACCCTCTGGAGAATGCATATCATGCACGCCGTGATTCAAACAGGTGGCAAGCAATATCGTGTGAGCGAAGGCGATGTCCTGCGTGTTGAAAAGCTGGAAGCCGATGCCGGTTCGAGCCTGGAAATCAAAGAAGTACTGCTGCTTAGCGACGGCGAAACCGTAAAGATCGGTTCTCCATTTGTTAAGGGTGGCAAGGTAACTGCTGAAGTGACCGAACATGGTCGTGGCAAGAAAATTGAAATTATCAAGTTTCGTCGTCGTCAGAAGTATCGCCGTAAACAGGGTCATCGTCAGGACTACACAGAACTGAAGATCACCGCTGTAAGCGCTGGCAAGTAAGCGACGTATCAGGAAGGATTTGAAAGATGGCACATAAGAAAGCTGGCGGTAGTTCCAAGAACGGTCGCGATTCAGAGTCAAAACGACTTGGTGTTAAGCGCTACGGCGGAGAAGTTGTCCGCGCGGGTAACATCATTATTCGTCAACGTGGCACCAAAGTGCATCCCGGTCCTAACGTAGGTTGTGGTAATGACCACACGCTTTACGCCAAGGCGGATGGTGTCGTGCGCTTTGAGGTTAAAGGTCCGCGTAATCGTCAATTTGTGACGGTAGTGGCTGCCGAGTAATCACAAACAAACGTTACTGAAAAGCCTCGCACATGCGGGGCTTTTTTGTTTTTGCTGCAACTTCCCGTTTCCCTTCACCCTCAAATACTCATCACTGAAGGGAAGGGTGGATGTGCGCGGATGCAATAATTCATAAACTGCCTGAGAATACGTGAATGAAATTCGTAGACGAAGCCAAGGTTAGAGTCGAAGCCGGTAAAGGCGGGAATGGCTGTGTCAGCTTCAGGCGCGAAAAATATATTGAGTACGGTGGGCCTGACGGCGGCGATGGCGGCGATGGCGGCTCGGTTTACCTGCAGGCCGACGAGAATATCAACACCCTCTCTGATTTTAGAATTACCAAGGCTTATCGTGGGGAGCATGGCCAGCCTGGTAAAGGTCGCCAAAAAACCGGGCGCGGTGGAAGTGATTGCACTGTGCCTGTAGCTGTCGGCACGACGGTATACGATTTCGACACAGACGAACTGATCGGTGATCTGACCGAGCATGGGCAGCGTCTACTGGTCGCGCAGGGTGGATTTCACGGTCTGGGAAACCTGCGTTATAAGAGCAGCACCAATCGTTCGCCTCGTGAGTCCAGTAATGGATCAGAGGGTGAAGCGCGACATTTACGTCTGGAGCTTAAATTGCTGGCCGATGTTGGCCTCGTAGGATTGCCCAATGCAGGCAAGTCGACACTGCTGAGTGTTGTGTCGGCAGCCAGGCCCAAGATTGCCAACTATCCATTTACTACACTGCACCCGCAGGTAGGGGTGGTTTCTGTGGGGCAGTATCGCAGCTTTACGCTGGTTGATCTGCCTGGTCTCATTGAGGGCGCAGCGCAGGGCGCGGGTTTGGGCATACGTTTTCTAAAGCATACGCAGCGTACGCGCCTGTTATTCCATGTGGTCGATGTGGCACCCATCGATGGCAGCGATGTGATTGCCACGATTCGTCAGATTGAGAAAGAACTGGAAGAGTTCAGTGAAGAACTGGGAGAGCGGGAGCGCTGGTTGGTGCTGAATAAGATGGATATGGCCAGCGAAGAAGACGTCGATAAGATGTTGGAAACGCTGCAATGGCAGGGTACGACCTACCGGATATCGGCTTTGACCCGCACAGGGCTGGACCCTTTGTTGCAGGATGCCATGGTCTGGCTGGAAGAGAACAAGGTGGATCCTGACACCGAGCGAAATCAGGACTTTGATGATTGGGATGCATTGTGATTACGCACCGCGAAATAGCCGATAGCCGTCGATGGGTTGTGAAAATTGGCAGCTCGATGATCACCGCTGACGGAAAGGGTCTGGATGAGGTGTATATGGATGGCTGGGTCAGTCAGATTGCGGCGCTGCGTAAATCCGGTCATCAGGTAGTTATCGTATCGTCAGGGGCTGTTGCCGAGGGCATGGTGCGCCTGGGCCTGCCAAAGCGTCCCGAGCATGTACATGAACTTCAGGCGGCAGCAGCCGTTGGGCAAATGGGCCTGATACAGGCCTGGGAAAGCCGTTTCAGACAACATGGCTTGCGCACCGCGCAGGTATTACTCACGCATGAGGATGTGCGTGATCGCCAGCGTTACCTGAATGCGCGTAGCACATTATTGAGTTTGCTCGATTTTGATGTGATTCCCGTCGTGAATGAGAACGATACGGTGGCGACTGACGAAATACGCCTGGGTGACAATGACACTCTGGCCGCCCTGACCGTCAACCTGATCGAAGCTGACTTGTTAGTGCTCTTGACTGATCAGGATGGCATGTTCGAGACAGATCCCCGTAACAATCCCGATGCGAAACTGATTACCGATATTGCTGCCGATGACCCTGGCCTTGGGGCGATGGCGGGCGGCAGTGCCGGTGCGCTGGGCCGCGGTGGCATGCGTACCAAGGTAACTGCGGCCACATGGGCTGCTCGTTCAGGTGCGCACACCATCATTGCCAATGGCGGCGCTGAGGACGTTCTCAGTCGTATCGCCAGGGGTGAAGCGGTTGGTACACTATTACGGCCAGGTGGACAGCGCCTGGGCGCCAGAAAGCGCTGGATCGCGGGTCTGGCTCGCCCCAAAGGCCAGCTCGTACTGGATGACGGTGCAGTTGCTGCGTTACAGCAGGGTGGAAGAAGTCTTTTGCCTGTCGGCGTCAAGGCGGTTGAAGGCAATTTTCAGCGCGGTGACCTTGTGGTCTGTAATGACGAAACTGGCTCAGAGGTTGGCAGGGGGCTGGTAAATTACCCAACCCATGACGTAGAGCGCCTGTTAGGGCAGTCCACTGACCAGATATTTGAAGTGCTGGGTTATGTGGGCGATCAGGAGTTGATCCATCGGGATAACCTGGTAGTTAGTTAATGAATTTTGGTCATGATTGATTTCGGATATAAAAAAACCGGCAACAGCCGGTTTTTTTATGCAATTACTGAGCTGACTCAGGACATTTGCTTGATATGTGCATTCAGGCGGCTCTTGTGACGAGCGGCCTTGTTGGCATGGATGATGCCCTTGCGCGCCATATTATCGACCAATGGTGCAGCGTCCTTGTAAGCAGCAGTGGCCGCTTCCTTGTCGCCGGCACTGATTGCATTCACAACCTTCTTGATCGCCGTGCGTAATTTTGAACGCAACGTCATGTTGTGTTGACGATGATCTTCTGCCTGGCGGGCACGTTTTTTAGCTTGCGGTGAATTCGCCACAATAGCTCCTGTGTACTGGATGTTTCTGAATCGTTCAGAAGATAGCCCGCGAGAAAGTCTTCAAGAGAAAGTTATCGAGAGCAGTAAAGGGCGCGTATTTTCTTGATTTTCGGTGCGTTTGTCAATGCCTGTTGCGCTTTTGTCTGGATATACTTGCTGATAGGTTATGATGCTTGTGAATTAAACAGCCTTAACCCCGTAACAAGAAAGCAGACGCGATGGCACAGTCATTACTCCGATCCACAGTCGTTGTGAGCAGCATGACCTTCCTGTCACGTGTTTTGGGGCTTGTCCGTGATGTGCTGCTGGCTACACTATTTGCCGCCAGTGCAGGGATGGATGCCTTTCTGATCGCATTCAAGATCCCAAATTTCGGGCGACGACTGTTTGCCGAGGGCGCATTTTCCCAAGCCTTTGTGCCGGTATTTACCGAGACTAAAACACAGGCGGAAGAAGATGTCCGCGAACTGGTTGATGTGGTGGCCGGTACTTTGGGCGGCATCCTGATTATCATTACAATAGTCGGCGTTTTGGCTTCACCTGCAATAATCATGGTGTTTGCGCCGGGTTTTATTGATGAACCTGACAAGTTTGCACTCAGTGCCGACATGTTGCGCTTTACTTTCCCCTACCTGTTATTTATATCCCTGACGGCATTTGCCGGCGGTATTCTGAATGCCTATGGCCGGTTTGCAGTGCCGGCATTCACGCCTGTTTTACTGAATATATGTCTGATCAGTGCAGCCCTGTGGTTGTCGCCGCGATTTGAGCAACCTGTTATGGCGCTGGCAATTGGTGTATTTATTGCGGGTATCTGCCAGTTGGCGTTGCAGTTACCTTTTCTTGCACGACTTGGACTGTTTCCGCGGCCACGCTGGGGCTGGGCACATGAAAGAGTGCGGCGCATTATCAAATTGATGCTCCCGGTCCTGTTCGGGTCATCTGTTGCCCAGATCAATTTATTGCTGGATATGCTGGTTGCCTCGTTTCTGGTGACCGGCAGTGTCAGCTGGCTGTATTACTCTGATCGCCTGATGGAATTTCCGCTGGGTATTTTCAGTATTGCCGTGGCCACAGTCATACTCCCGAGTTTGTCAGCTCGTCATGCGGAGTCATCAAAAGAGGCCTTCAGTGCGACCCTGGACTGGGCGCTGAGGCTGCTAATTGTGATTGGTACACCAGCCATGCTGGCTCTGTTCCTGCTGGCGGGTCCTTTGCTCATTACGTTGTTCCAGTACAACGCATTCAGTTCGCACGATGCCTTAATGAGTCGCTATAGCTTAATGGCCTATGCCTTTGGTTTTATGGGGTTTTCATTGGTAAAGGTTCTGTTACCCGGGTTCTATTCCAGGCAGGATACGAAAACCCCGGTACGCTTTGGCGTCATCTCGCTTGTAGTTAATATGATCCTCAATGTGACCTTTGTATTAACCATTCTGAAGCTGGGGTGGGATGCGCCACATGCAGGGTTGGCATTGGCCACTTCGGCGGGCGCATTTGTGAATGCCTGGCTCCTGTACCAACGGCTGCGACGTGACCGGATTTACAATCCGCTGAAAGGTTGGGCTAGACTTTTCATACAGGTTGTATTCGCCAATGTTGTCATGAGTGCGGTTCTGGTCTGGTGGGCGGGTGATTTACAGGTCTGGTTTTCGCTGGATTTAACGGGCCGTATTTCCCTGTTGTCACAAGTGATTACCCTGGGGGCGGTCAGCTATTTTGCCAGTCTGTATGCATGTGGTGCCAGACCGCATAAGCTTTTACGCGCGACGCATAACTGAAAAGCCCGGTAATTCCTTTGATTTTTACTGACTTCCGTACGCACGCCGGTATAATTCGTTCTACGCGCTGCCGGGTTGTTGCAGTGCGTCTCTTAGGTTGATCAATGGAAATTATCCGCGGTTTGCACAATTTGCGTTCTAAGCACCGTGGATCTGTGGTGACGATTGGAAATTATGACGGTGTACATCTCGGACACCAGGCTATTCTCAAGCGCCTTTCACTGGAAGCGCAGCGGCTGGAATTACCGCTGACTGTGACCATCTTTGAGCCAACTCCAAGAGAATTGTTTGACCCACAGGGGGCACCTCCCAGGTTATCCAGTCTGAGAGAAAAACTGGAAGACCTGAATAATTGTAAGGTCGATAGGGTTTTATGTCTGCCGTTCAATGCCCGGTTGGCGGCTCTGGAAGCCGAGGACTTCGTTCAACAGGTATTGGTGGATGGGCTCGGTGCAGAAGTGGTTGCCATTGGTGATGACTTTCGGTTCGGTAAAGGTCGCTGTGGTGATTTTGATTTGTTGCAGAAACTCGGTAAAGAGCAGGGATTTGAAGTCGTTCGTTTGGATACGCACCAGGTTAATGGTGCGCGAGTCAGTAGTTCGAGGGTCAGAGACTGCCTTGCAATTGGCGACATGAAAATGGTCACGCAGTTACTGGGCCGTGATTATCGTATCAGTGGACGCGTGAGTTATGGGCGACAGCTCGGGCGCACTTTGGGCATCCCGACCGCCAATATTGCCCTGGGTCGACGCAAGAGCAGGGCGCCGGCCCCCCGATTCGGGGTTTATGCGGCGTCAGTAGACGGCATAGAAGATAAGCCACTGACAGGTGTGGCTAACCTGGGTGTTAGGCCCACTGTGGATGGGGAAGGCTGTTTGCTGGAAGTGCATCTGTTTGATTATGCGGGTGACCTGTACGGTAAGCATTTGAGCGTACATCTCGAAGATTTTATCCGGGATGAGGCAAAATTCAGTTCCATAGACGAGTTAAAGACGGCTATGGAAAAAGATATTCAACAGGCGCGCGAGTTTTTCGCGGCGTCAGTGTCAGTTAAAGATTGAGAAATGACGGATTATAAGGACAGTTTAAATCTACCCAGCACGGCATTCCCGATGAAGGCCAATCTGGCCCAGCGTGAACCCGAGGTCCTCAAGCGCTGGTCGGAGTTGAACCTGTATGGGAAATTGCGTGAGGCGGGTAAGTCCCGGCCGGGTTTTCTATTGCTGGATGGCCCGCCCTATGCCAATGGCGATATTCATATTGGTCATGCGGTAAACAAGGTTTTGAAGGATATCGTCGTCAAGTCGAAGTCACTGAGTGGATTTGATGCGCCATTCATACCGGGCTGGGATTGCCATGGCCTTCCTATCGAGCTGATGGTTGAGAAGAAGGTCGGCAAAGTTGGGCATAAGGTTGATGCGGCGGGATTCCGAAAAGCCTGTCGGGAATACGCGGGCAAACAGGTGGATCGGCAGCGTGCAGATTTTGTACGCTTGGGCATTAATGCGGATTGGGATAATCCCTACCTGACCATGAATCCTCGTTTTGAGGCGGATCAGATGCGTGCCCTGGCACAGATCATCGACCGTGGTCATGTGCAACGTGGTTTCAAGCCGGTGCACTGGTGTATAGATTGCGGTTCATCCCTGGCCGAGGCCGAGGTTGAATACAAGGATAAAAGCTCACCTGCCATCGATGTACGTTTCCCTGTTAAATCTGTCGATGATTTATCGCAGAGAATGGGCGCCGGAGGTGAGGGCAATGTATCGGTCGTAATCTGGACGACAACACCCTGGACACTGCCAGCTAACCGAGCAGTGGCAGTACATGCCGATCTGGAATATGCACTGGTTCAGGCGGGCGCTGAGCGTCTGCTGATTGCGGCAGAACTGGTTGAGCGCAGTATGCAACGCTGGGGCATTGAGGACGCCAAAGTCCTTGCCAGCATTCAGGGCGTGGATTTGCTGGGACTGTCCCTGCAGCACCCATTCTATAATCGTGAAGTGCCCTTGCTTGCTGGCGATCATGTCAGTCTTGAGGCCGGTACCGGTCTTGTGCATATTGCACCGGCCCATGGTCAGGATGACTACCAGGTCGGACTGGCGAATGATCTGCCGATGGATAATCCGGTAGGTGCTAATGGCTGCTATCTGCCAGATACTGAGTTATTCGCCGGGCAGCATGTGTGGAAGGCCAATGCCGCTGTCACGGAAACGCTTACCGAGCGTGGTAACTTGGTTGCCAATGCGGCCATGGAACACAGCTACCCTCATTGCTGGCGTCACAAGACGCCACTGATTTTCCGTGCGACGCCGCAGTGGTTTGTATCCATGGACAAGGCGGGCTTGCGTGAAAAGGCATTGGAAGAAATCAAGGCAGTCGAATGGACGCCTGCCTGGGGTGAAAATCGCATAAGTGAAATGGTCGCTGGCCGCCCTGACTGGTGTATTTCACGCCAGCGTACCTGGGGCGTACCCATTGCCGTCTTTGTCGACAAGCAGAACCAGGAATTACATCCGGACAGTGCACGCTTTATGCGAGAAATTGCAGACAAGGTGGAGCAGGGCGGACTGGAAGCCTGGTTTGATATGACTGCTGCAGACGTGCTGGGCGATGAAGCAGATGACTTCGAGAAAGTTACTGACATTCTTGATGTCTGGTTTGACTCAGGCGTAGTGCATGAATGCGTGCCCGCACACCGGGATGAATTAAGGTCCGATGGTCCGGCAGATCTTTATCTGGAAGGTTCTGATCAGCATCGTGGCTGGTTCCAGTCATCGCTGCTCACCAGTGTCGCCATGCATGAGCGTGCACCTTACAAGGCAGTTTTGACACATGGTTTCGCGGTGGACGAAAAGGGCCACAAGATGTCGAAATCGGTCGGCAATGTAGTGGCACCGCAATCAGTGGTAAAACAGCTTGGAGCTGATGTATTACGACTCTGGGTGGCTGCCTCTGATTATCGTGGTGAAATCACAGTATCGGATGAGCTGCTTAAGCGGACGGCGGACGCTTATCGTCGCATTCGTAACACCCTGCGATTCATGTTGGGCAATATGCATGGCTATGAAACGGCCCATGAAGTGGCTATAGATGACATGCTGGCGCTGGATCGCTGGGCAGTTGAGCGTGCATCCGAAATGCAGGCTGAATTAGAGGCTGCCTATGACGCATTTGAGTTCCACAAGGTGTACCAGAAACTGCATAACTTCTGTGTCGTGGATATGGGTGGTTTCTACCTGGATGTTATCAAAGATCGTCTGTACACCACGGGCAGTGACAGTGTGGCGCGTCGCTCGGCACAGACGGCGCTTTATCATCTGTCCCATGCCCTGGTTCGCTGGATTGCCCCTGTATTAAGTTTCACTGCAGATGAGGCCTGGCAGTATCTGACAGGCGCAGAATCAGAATCAGTATTTCTTGATCAGTGGCATGCATTGCCAAAGTCTGACAAGCCAACCCATGACTGGGTAAAAGTCATCGAGGTTCGTGAAGCCGTCAAAAAGCAACTTGAATTGTTACGCAAAGACGATGTTATCGGTTCATCGCTAGACGCTGAGGTTGGACTTTATTGTGAGGTCGATCTGCTCACAGTATTAAGTGATATAAAAGATGAGCTGAGATTTGTTCTGATTACGTCGGAAGCGAAGCTGCATGCGGCAGATCAACGACCCGCTGATGCAGTGGCATCAGAGTTAAATGGTTTGTGGATCACTGCAGGCAAGAGCGATCATGACAAGTGCGTGCGTTGCTGGCACCGACGCGAAGACGTCGGCACGCAGCAGGAGCACCCTGAATTATGCGGTCGCTGTGTAAAAAATGTCGCTGGTGATGGCGAACTTAGAGCGGTGGCCTAGGAGTCTGTATGCCGATCATATATAAAAATGTTTACTGGCTCTGGTTGTCTTTAGGCGTCATTGCTGTCGACCAGATTACCAAGCAGATGGTTGCTAAAAGTATGGAAGTCTACGAGGTTATTCCATTACTGCCATTTCTGAACCTGACCCGCATGCATAACACAGGTGCGGCGTTTAGCATTTTGAGTTCAGCACCTCCCTTGTTCTTTATTTCTATTGGGCTGATTGTCAGCATAGGTGTACTAGTCTGGTTGCGGCTAAATCAGACAGGTGAGCGTCTTGTCGCAATTGCCCTGGTCTGCATACAGGGCGGGGCCCTTGGCAATATCATTGATAGAGCTACACGCGGGTATGTCGTCGACTTTATAGATGTTCATGCGGCAGGTTGGCATTGGCCTGCCTTTAATGTTGCAGACTCAGCAATCGTGGCAGGTGCAGGACTGCTGATCGTGGATATGGTTTTACAACGAAAGACTGAAGAGAAGAGCTAAAGGAAATGAAGATCCTTCTCGCAAATCCCCGCGGTTTCTGTGCGGGTGTAGACAGGGCAATTGAAATTGTGGAGCGTGCGCTTGATCAGCTTGAGCCTCCGATTTATGTACGGCATGAAGTTGTGCATAACCGATTCGTTGTTGAGAAATTGCGGGAAAAAGGGGCCATCTTTGTTGAGGAGGTTGATGAGGTCCCGACTGGTGCTACCGTAATATTCAGTGCTCATGGTGTGTCGCAGGCCGTTCGGGCTCAGGCCGACAAACGTGATCTGACCGTGTTTGATGCTACTTGTCCTTTAGTTACCAAGGTGCACATTGAGGTAACTCGCTATTCACGCGAAGGGCGTGAGGTAGTGCTGATCGGGCATGCGGGTCATCCTGAAGTAGAAGGCACGATGGGACAATTTGATGAGTCACATGGTGGCCATATTTATCTGGTAGAAACTTCTGAAGATGTTGCTGCACTGCCCATTAATGATCCTGATCACACGGCTTTTGTGACTCAAACAACGTTGTCTATGGACGACACTGCCAAAGTCATTGATGCACTACGCGTAAGATTTCCAGGCATTCAGGGGCCCAGGAAAGACGATATTTGTTATGCGACCCAGAATCGACAGGATGCGGTTAAGGAACTGACCATGCAGGCTGACCTGTTACTCGTGGTGGGCTCAAGAAATAGTTCAAATTCCAACCGCTTACGTGAAATCGCCGAGCAACGAGGCATTCCAGGTTATCTGATAGATGGGCCGGAAGATATTAAGGAAGACTGGTTAACGAATATTGAGGCAGTTGGGGTGACCGCAGGTGCTTCTGCGCCCGAAGTTCTGGTTAAACAGGTTATTGAACGTCTACAGGAACTTGGTGGTGAAACCACGGAAGAACTCGTTGGCAGGGAAGAGAATATAGTTTTCTCGTTGCCTCGCGCTCTACAAAGATAGCCTTTTCATGTCGAACAACTCAGCCGTGTCTGACGTGATCGTAGTCGGTGCCGGTATTATCGGTCTCATGACAGCCTGGGAACTCCAGAAGGTCGGAAAATCAGTCACCATCCTGGATAAGGGCAAGGCAGGACGTGAAGCATCCTGGGCAGGTGGTGGCATCTTGTCACAACTTACGCCATGGCACTATTCAAAAGCGCTTCAGCAACTTGTTCGAGAAAGTCAAAGTATTTACCCGACATTTTGTGAAGAATTACAGGAAATTTCCGGTATTGACCCGGAATGGAGCCAATCTGGTCTACTCTGTCTGGCGGATCAGGCTGAAATTGAAATGGGTAGGGCATGGGCGATGCAGAATGATGCAGATCACGAAGTGATTACAACGTCCGAACTCCCCGAACGATTTCCTCAGCTTAAAGTTAATCAGGCGGCACTTTTATTGCGTGAAGTTGCTCAGGTACGGAACCCACGCTTGCTCAATGCATTGCTAAAGTCTCTGGAAAGCAGGGGCGTAAAAGTAATTCAGGGTGAACCTGTTCGGAAGTTATTGATTGAGAACTCCAGGGCAATTGGGGTACAGACACTTAATAGAGCATTCATCGCGAATGATGTCGTACTTGCCTGCGGTGCCTGGACCCCTGAACTGATTCCAAAAACGATTAAACGACCTGATATTCGTCCCGTCAAAGGACAGATGCTTCTATATAAAGCTACTTTAGGTTTGCTAGAAACTATGGTTCTCAAGGATGACAGATATCTGATTCCCAGACGGGATGGCCGTATTCTGGCTGGCAGCAGTATGGAAGAAGATGGCTTTAATAAATCGCCTACTATCGACATTAAAAACGAAATCCGGGCTTTCGCTGAAACACTTCTGCCAGAACTGTCTGACTGCGAAATAGAGTCACATTGGACAGGGTTACGACCTGCCAAATCAGACAATGAGCCGGTTATTGGTCGCCATGAGGAAATTGATCATCTATGGATTAATGCCGGACACTTTCGCTATGGCCTCACGATGGCACCGGCTTCGGCCATTAGGCTTTCCGAAATGATGATTTCCCAATCTTAGGCTACCAGTCATCTTCCCCTGTATCGGTGGTGTCTCCATCCTTGTTTTTGTCCCAACCCCTTCTGCCTGTACTGCTGATTTCAATGATGCCATCGTTTGCTTGTGAGCCTGCCGGGGTTGCCCGGAGCGTGAATCTGACGTCTGATGCAGAATGTATTGTCAGATTGTAGTAAACATCATTTCCATCCAGCGGGGCAGTTGCCTTCTTGAATGTTGTAGGTATTTGCGGAGGCCCCGTGTTTAACCCGTTTTTAGCTGCACCAAGATAAGTTCCATTCACAGTGAAATATCTCTCCATAGCACTGGAGAAAGCCTGAATGGCCGCAAAGCCATCAGCCCGTCTGGCCCGCGTAATTTGTGTCAAATATGAGGGGTAGGCAATTGATGCCATGATGCCGAGTACGGCAATGCAAATAATCAACTCAATTAGGCTGAAACCCCGAACCCGCACGCGTAGTATTTTTTTCATGAGTGAACCGTGAACTATGCTTAGTGAACTTCACGCCATGAAAGGCGGCCTTCCTCGTATCCTGTTTCAGTGATGTATCCAATGTCACCCGTTGAGCCACTCAAGAATTTCTTTTCCAGTCCGCTATCCGGAATTACGAGAATACTGGGTCTGGGGATAATGCCGACTTTCGACCGAACGGCACCTGGGGAAATGGCAATATCATCCCCATTGATTGTTATGATTATTTGGTCATCTTCATTAACTGCATCGTCACCGTTTACATCGATTGAAGCGGTAGTTGGCCGACCACCACTTGAGAAGGCGAGTTCCATTAGCCATCCACTTCCTCCAAATTCACAAATTTCTCCAGATGGAATAAGCGTTGAAAAGACTATTCTTCCGGCACGTAATACCGGATTACTGACGACTCTTTCTCCCTTGTTCTTGTTAATTGCAGTATTAACGATATCCAGAAACCAGCCGCGGTGACCACTTCCGTCGAGTGTGACTTTGTTATCCGTTAGCAGTCTGAAACAGTCATCGACATCAGAGCAATGAGTACTTGTCGCAGTTACTTCATCGATGATTTTCTGCTCCACCAGATTGCTACGTGTCGGCACTGTTCTGGTTGTAGAGTTTTCATCCCAGATACCATAAAAGGTCTGGGTTTGGGTGCCAGATGTGGCGTTGTCCGATTCGTCTATGTATCTACCTGTACCGAAAAATACCAGCATCCCATGGTCAATTCCCAATGGATGAGGGGCGACTTCCGGCCGGACAGTAATTGGCTGGGTTACATCATTTTTGTCTTTAGCTATATAAAGGGGGTCCCCGTTGTAGGAAACAGCCCAGTTACCAGGGGAAACATCATCGACATTAAACCTCCACAGGTTGCCATTTATATCCCCGGCGTAAATGACATCAATGAACTCATCTTGATTAATATCAACTGTAGCAGCGGTTGCAAGGCCGTTGGGTGTGTTGACTGATCCTGAGTTAACTTCAAGTTTGATGTAATCATTGCCTTCCTGCCATACACCATCAGCGCCTGGGCCATCCATAAATAGAATAAACAGGTAGCCTTTACCTGTATTACTGACAGTCGTGCCTGTTTCATGGCCGCTTTTATCGCTATTGTTGTAGCCATTTCCGATGACTGCTGCCCATTTACCGTTTGCCATTCTGACAATGTTGGGTTGACTGTGTGTGAAACCCAAATCGGGGTCATCTTTATCAGAAAACTCCCATAGCACGATGTCATCGGCGTTGCTTTCTGCAAACTGGTTCGGGTCTGTAATGTCCAGGGCAAATACACTTTGTCCGCCATTGCGTAACCCACTTACGAGTACGGTCTTCCAGTTCGTTCCGTTCGTCCCGGTGTAGATGTCACCGACGGTAGGTGAGCCATCTACAAAATATGTGTGTCTGGTTGCATATCTGGTTGAAGCTAATTGGCTGAGATTGTTAATAATCCGTCTGTCACCGGGAACATAGGCCAGTACTTCCTTACCATCTGCCTCATTAAATGCATGAAGCATTCCGTCATTACTACCAACATAAACAACTTTTTGGCGATTTTGTAAATCACTTCTGAACTTTCCATATTGATTAAAGCTGTAGTGAAATTGAGGACTGCCTACGAAAAAAGGGTCGGAATTAACAATGTCCCCCAGAGGACTGCTGCGTTGGCGCCAGTTATTATTTCCGGTAAATTCATATCCTCTTACATAGGCCAGCCTTCGCTTTCCCTGAATTTCTGAGTCGAGACTTCCAGAATCCGGGTGGGATCGTAGGGCAGTCTTTTGTGTGTTGGTAAGTGCATCCCAGCGGAATGCGATACCTGTAGTTCTTGAGCCGGGGTCAATAGTGATGATGTTACGATCCGTATCCCAGGACTGCCCTTTTAAAACTTCGCCGGCATCCCAGAGCAGCGGACAAGTGTTACCCAGCTTTACATTAGTGCACTGCCCCTGCGTTCCCGAGCCATCTGAAATTGGGTAAGCAAGGAGTTGCCCGCTCCAGTCTCCACTATCGAAGCGGGCCTGGTATAGATGTGACTTGTTGTTGAGACTGCTGGTGCTCAATGCCACTGAGGCAGCTGAACTCGCTCTGTCACCAATGGAAAGTATTGCAGAGCTAAGCGCACTTACCAGTTGATCAGGGGAACGGGCATTCAAAAACTGACCTCTACCATTAAAGGCAGCATGTCGGAGGTCATCAATTTTTTCCGGAATAGTTGTGCTTTGATTAGGCTCCGGGTCAGGCCAGTAGTTTGTACCGTCTACATTAACGTCTGGCATTTCATTTAGGCGACCTTCTACTCCAAAGGCAACCGTAAATGTATTGACATGCTGGTGTCTTGCCTCATCAATACCCGGAATCACAGGTAATACATTGTCCAGGTTCGTGGCTATGTCATGTTCATAAAAATCCATGGCGATATCTGCAAGGGTATTTTTGTAATTATCAGCGTAGGGGCCACCGTCATAGTCAGTATTATTGTCGCGATCCTCGTTCTGTGTGCCTGGAAGGGCGAAGTTACTATTGCTGTTGTAATAACCATCTGTCATGGCAACAAGAAAATTTTGCTGACACATGCCACCTTCAGCTTCGCTGGCCTGTGGGCAGCTACTGAAATAGTCATTGGATTTACATGCAAGGTATTCATAGGCTTCAAGTGAGGCTTGCTGTAATGGTGTGCCACCACTTGAGTTGATGCTGTACAGAGAGTTGAGAAGATTGTTTCTATTGTTATCATTACTCATGGATGACAGTGCGAGTTTTACGTTGTTATTGTTGTGTAATGTCACCAGTCCCATATTGATTCCGGAGGCGTCGTTCACCATTAAGGTATAGGCAGCCTTGGCAGTGAACTCCCTTTTTCTGTAGTACTGGAACCAGTTTGCAAAGTTCTGTAATTCTTCTTCGTCGGTGCAGAGGTTGCCGCTGCCATTGGCAATTGCATCACAGTCTGTTCGCTTTTTACCTCGGGTAAAACTGGTTGGGCAGGAAGCTATATCGAGTCCGTCATTAGAACAATTCGCATGATTTGAGGTGCGAATCTCGATAAGTTGATGATCATCGGTAGGGTCAACTTGACTGTCACCGTTAGTGTCTGTCCATTTAAAGTAGCGTGCTGGCCAGATTGCAACTGATCGAAGTTCATCCAGATCACAGGCAAAATCACTTTGATGAATCTGTACTGAAGTTAAGTCATAGACAGGAGAGCTGGCATTACTCGGATCTATTCGGATTGATGAGGGTTCTGCGTTACCGTAAATATTGGATGCATTATCGGTTCCGCCCCAGGGCCTGTAGCTTATTTCCGGGTTGTAGTAGAGAGAGTTGTACCCATGAAAATAGGCTCTCCACATTCCCTGGTTATCCATCACGCCATTGTTGACTGAATTAACCAGCTCATCCGTAGGGACTCTGCCGCCATTAGCGCTTGTCTTGCTGAATAATTCATCTCCCACCTCATGAGTGTAAACATAGCGTTTTGATTCGCTGTTGCCGGAAGAGCAGGACAGGTGCATGACGCCACTCTCTTCGGAAGAAGGCGCGACAGTCATCCAGTCCATGCTTCCTGAATCATCAAAGAGAAAAAGTACATTCGCAGGTGGTGCATTGGTTGCTAAGAATAAAGGTTTATCACTCAGTTTAAGCGGCGCTGCATGTGCATTCGTCACTATTAGCTGAACTGCAAGTATGGTTTTAAGTGTTAGGTTTTTCATAGTGGCCATTATTTTTATTAGCAGTTAAGTAAATCGGGTTCAAAAATGAATAATGCTGTAAATGCTTTGCAACATGACATCAATGTGCCGAGTTGCAGCCCCAGTTTGATAAGTAGTTTTACCAACGCCTAATGACGAAACCCGGTAGTAGTAGGGGCCTTTGGATGCATATCTGAAACCATTTGTCAGGCTAGTTGGTTTGTTATTTGCAAGATTTGCCATGTTTAATTCCTGAATCAGGTAATACGGCTGTTGATTGTGCAAGTTGCTATCAAGATCACTGTTGTCAATATTCTGCAGATCCTGACCATGCTGACGTCCATGAGCCACCCACCAGTCATGTGGTTTATTTGTAAAATCTGAAGTAGGCGTACCGGAAGCCCAGATCGGTACTCTGTAACAATTTGATGAACAGCTGTGCTGCGGTTTTGGGGGCTCACCTATTATCCTTTGACGCTGGAGCCACAATTCTCCATCACGCAGCGCGGCTTCAGCTGCCTGTAAGGCAAGATTTTGCTCACGACTGTTAAATGACATGCGTTCCTGAAGAATAGAACCGCGAACACTGGATATACCCAGAATTGTTAGGATGGAAAGAAAAATCAGGGATACGATTAGTACCGCTCCCTGTTGTTTTGGTGAAGTGCAGATAACAGTCATGATGCCGACCTAAATTCTGTTGCGGATTGTGAAGGCACTGGTGTATGTCTTGACTAGAAGACCATTCGATAAATACGGGTCAACCTTTTCAACACTATCTGCAGATATATCGACCCTTACACTGACAATATTGCTCCAGTTGCCAACATTGTCAGCTGTTACAAATTTGAAATACTGTGTCGGTGGAGAGGTGGACCTGTCCATAAGCCTTTCACCAAACAGGAATTGAATGTCACTGATACCGTTTAGCAATGGCTGACCAACGGCTTTATCTACGTCAGAGGGGTTTACTGCACAGCGTAAGCTTCTGTCCTCATTGACCAGCAGGACTGCCACAATATTCTCGTTTGCATTTACACTGTTTCCGGCACAATCAACTGTAGTGCCATCAAGTGCACCCTGATACCGAAGAATCAGTTTGTCAGATCCTGCAAGAGCTTCAGAATCTCCACCGCCAGTGACATTATTCCTGCCATTTACCGCATACAGAGGATTAGTTAATAAAGGTTGAGAGCGATGCCCTGCCATACGCACCTGTCTGCCTATAATATCCATCGCGAATCGGCTGTTTTCCTGGATTCTGCTGATACCTTCATGCATTTGATGGCTCTTCCTGTTACCTAAAAATATTTGTGTAATGGCAATGAGCAGAAAGAGACTGATGGTCAGCGCTACCATTAACTCGACCATGGAAAAGCCAAGTTGTGCGGTTTTTGTCATATTAATGTTGCCTGGTTGCTTCATATTGCAGTCACTAAGCTGAAACAGAGCAAGTCGTCTTCATCTGCAGGGTCGCAACCTGTTCCAGAAACATTTTTCCTGGCGTCATCCCACATGATTGTGATCGTGTAAATCGAACCTGCGGAGCATGACGTCATATCTGTGGAATCAGCATCTGCACAAGTGATGCGTCCAAGCCCACCGGGCAAAGTGTCCTGTACAGTAGAAAACCAGTTAAAGATATCTGCTGCGGCAAGTTCCTCACTGTTGCATAGACCGTTTCTGGAAGTGGCAGTAAAGTCTGTAAGACAATAATCTCTCGGGTCTGAACCACTCGAAATTGCAGGTTTAGCAGGAGGATTATCGGGATCTACCAGGTAATCTCCGGACTCACCCGCAGGCATGTTTGAGCGTATACGGTCAGTGATGTCATAAGCGAGTATGGTTGCCAGGCTACGTTCAATTGAGCGATTGTTGTTTTTTAGGCCTGAGTATTGCAACGCTGCGACACCGAGTAGACCAATTGAAAGTATTACGCTGGTGATCAGTGCTTCAATGAGCGTAAAGCCGGACTGACAGGGAGGGGAGTATCGGTGAATGTATCTCATGGCGTGCAGTCCGTGGATTGATCACCTTGTTGAATTCTTACGCGCCCACTCAGGGGGAATGTGATAATTCTGGATTGTGGTCCTGCACCTCGACTGTCGCATCTCACCAGGTTTCCGAAAGTACCGGCAACCCGACCCGTCGCGGCATAGTGAATTCTGGTTTTAATATTATGATCTCCACGCAGGGATACTTCATGGCCGCTAAGCGGTTCATGCACCTGCAAAATGACATCTGCACTAGGAGGTGTTGTAGCGTTGGTGGGATTATCAAATATCACCCAGCCATCCTCCCAGCCATCTCCATCACCACATATGGGAAGAGCAGCAGAATAGTTGGAAGTTCGACAAAGGCTTACGCGGTTACCGCGCTTAAGTGCTTCGCTTCTGGAATAGGACATGGCTGCGACAAATTCGTTAATTTGTGCAGCGCGCCGGTTATTTAAATTGAACTGGTGAAACGAAGGCAGCCCAGTAGTAAGCAGAATGACTGCTACTGATACCGCAACAAGCATTTCAACCAGTGTAAATCCACTGATTTTATCCACTTCTTGTCTCGTATTATTTTTATGATGGAGCGTTTTATACTACATTCGTAAAGTATAAGACAAGAGTTTTGAGTCGATATTATTGGCGTGGCGAGACTTTCCCACTCACAAGGTGAAGTTCGGGCTGGTCTGGAATGAATTGATCTTTTATACTCTCGCGCCATTGCCGGAATAGCTCAGTTGGTAGAGCAGCGCATTCGTAATGCGAAGGTCGGAGGTTCGACTCCTCTTTCCGGCACCATTTCTTATTGTGTCAATTCATTAATTCTTTTTTTGTCCATTGAGCTGATTAATTATTCAGACGTTTATTTTATTTGATTAATAGCACATTGGTTTCGGGGCTCAATTAGTTCATGGCATTCGATCATGATCCCGGTTTGGTAACACGGACAAAAAAATACCTGGTCATGCGTGGTTAGCCTGACCAGGTGAAGTCGTATGTGTCGATTACCTAGTCTATATCACCTGTTTTAAACCAGTACACAGGTCTACGTCTTGATGGAATGTTTACAGTAACTTCCTGAGCCTCAATGGATGAACTCACAGAGCCATCTTTTTGTGGCGCACCAATTACAACAGTGTGAATTACACCATCAATGGGTACTGTAGACATTACCGGGCTAGGTGGTAATCCTCCGCCAACAAATTCACTTGAACGCGTGCCACCACAATTGCCTGTTACGCCAATTGCACCTGATCCGTTCAACAGGCTAACAATATAACCACGAGCCTCGCCGAGTGAGTTTGTACATGCAGTTGTGCTGGGGGGCGTGGCTCTATTTGTGCTGAAGATTACTGCTCCGGACGCTATGACTGCAGAAGTCACCACCTGTTCTCCGGGGCCGTTATCGTTAAGGTCAATAAACCAACCAGACTCAGGTGAGGTGGGCTGTATTCCTGGATTAGCGCAGTTTGAAATGCTAGGGTCAGTGAAGTCGGTCATCACCGTGGTGTCATCCAGATCAATGTCTGTAGTCGGGTCTGCATCGGTAAGGTCGTCTTTGAATACATAGAATCGGTTTACAACCGGTGTAGTGACCGGATAATCACTCAATAGCGGATGCTCACGATCACCAGAACCAATAGCCACATAGGTTTTGGTTGGAGTTGCACGAAGTAGTGCAGGCGCAAAGAGGAATTTACGATTGTCACCATCGGTATGAGCTATACGCGAGTGAGGCCAGGTGCTTGGCGTGGTAATTGGAGAAAAGCTACTGTTTACAAAGTCCATTCTGTAAATGTTACCGCCCATGTCGGCTGCATATGCGAAATCGACTTTCTGGTCGAAGTCAATGTCTATGAGTGCAACATCAGCCACTACACTTCGGGCATTGAAGTCGAAATGTCTAATCAGACTTCCTGTTTCCGCATCAATAACAAATACCCCACTTCCTTTTGCTGAAGCACAGGCTGGGGTCCCGGTTGTGTTGTCTTTCTCACAATCGTCGTAACCACCGCCAATGATAACGACTGGTTTGGTTGGGTCGTAACCTGCAATAGTTGCGAGACTGGGTTGTGACCAGGATTGCCCCGCATCTGTAACGCCAGTTGTTGCCGGCACACAATTCAGATCATTGTCTGCATTGGGGCAACCAAATTTCCACATGTAGTCGGGGTCTGCGGGATCAGTGACATCAAAAGCATAAATCATCCTGCCACCACGCCGCATGCTTGGGTAAATCCAGACCCTGTCCGCTTCATGACTGGCGTTAAAGGTTTGGTAAATGCCTGTGGACCCGTCAAAGAAATAATCTTTAGGTGTATTGGGTGCAGAGTCACCTGAGAACTTGATGTTTGGCGTGTTCTGCTGCAGTCGTCTCAGTTTACTGAAGTGCTCAGGGGCAATAAATGACCACATTTCAACACCTGTGGTGGCATTTACAGCCCGGAAGGTTCCGTCGTTAGAACCATAAAAGACAACTACGCCAGTTGTACCGCCATAGTTAATTGGCTGAGGACGTGAGTGGATGACATCACCGTGAATTGTTGATCTTGGTTCAGTTTGTGAGCTGTCGCTGTCATCGTCTTTCAGGTCCTCGCCTCTAATAAATTTTACTGTGTTTACGTCATCGAGAATACCTGAATCGAAGGCACCGCCTGAATTGCTAATATTAAATGCTCCAAGTCCATCCGGACTGGAGGCAACCAGCGTTTCAAGGTTTCTATTTAATACATAATTACCGTCTCCGGGCCTGCCAAGGCCGTCTGGCGTGGCACCCGGGTCATTGCCTTTGCGGAGAACTTCTGAAACCGCACCTTTTTCTACAAAAGGTCCATCGGGTAAATCGTCGTGTTCACTATCGGCAATTAGCCCGCATTCGCCCACGGCAGCTGGTGAGTCAGTGTTGGCGTAGCTCCAGTAGTCACCATTGGTTGTTGTCCAGAAACTCACTGCGCAATCTGTAATAAATCCGGTGATGTCATTGATGGCAGGATCCCCGTTCTTATCCCCAAGTTCAATATTTGGCCCATTCTTAATTAACTGGTATCGCTTCATATTGCCAAACCAGAGGGGTTTCTTTTCCCTGTCAGGCCTGAACAGACCAATAAAGACCTGATTCTCGTTCTGTGCGCGGTTAGTTGCGTTTACCGGCAAACTCGCGGATGAAAAGGCAGTGTTGACGGCCTGCACTTCAGTGAATATCTGGGTTAGGGCGTTTCTGATCTGGTCTTCATTTTTTGCCTGGAAATATTTGCCACCGCCCACACGAGCAGCGTTGAATAACAGCGCTGAATGATCCTCATGCTGTTGTTTATTAAATACGTCAATGGTGTAGGTTGTTACCTGGGAATTCACCACTGGGCTGGTGCCCGGAATAGGGACACCAACATTACGCAGATATTGTGCCCATTCATCCATCATAAAGGGGCCGGCAGGTGCGGGCACGAAGTTGCCGGTTGGCAAGGCTTCTGTAGATGTATACGTGCCCAGCACTTCATATTTATTAGTGGTGCTACCTGTGCAACTGCTGGCATCACTTGGTGTCGAACAGAAGCATGAGTCGTAGGTCGGGTCGCTGTCACAGGATGAGGTGTCACAACTGGCTGCATCTATACTACAGGCCTGTAATCCCAGATCAGTAAGCGTGGGCGAATTGGTCTCTATGGTTTCCGTAATGGTTTTCACACCCTTTGGAGTCCAGGTGTCTTTGTTATTGTTATTACCACAGGAGTTGGGTGTTGCAACATATTCACAGGATGTTGACGGTGATTGCGGACTCCAGCTGGTGACCTGCTTTTTACGTTGATTGGGGCCATCTGGTATATAAGCAATGCTATCGCCTGGGCAGGTGTACGGGTTCGGGTCATTATTCTGGCATTTCGTTGCTTCGCCGGTCGATTCAAAACTTGGGCCGTAAACAGTAGTAGCCGGGGTGCCGGAGTCAGTCCATGAGTCTTGACTACCATAAAGGGTGAATTGGGTGGTAGTGCCACATGCAATTGGCGCGCTAAAAGCCGGATCATCAGTACAGGTGCAACTGTCCATGCCCGAGTCTGGCGCCACGCATAGGGCGTTTTCTGCAGATGTGCAGGCAGCTAGTGACGGATAGCAGGCATTAGTGTGTCCCTGTGGCGCGGTTATCTGGTTGGTGGTGACGGTGTATTCGGCAAATGGCAGCTGGTCTGGTGCCGTACCACCGTTTAATGCTGCCAGCGCATTAACGTTTGCCGTGCTGTCGGGGCTAGGCCCAGACTGTGTATTGTTCGCAATAAAAATAACTATGGTACGGGTACAGGTATCGGTTGCGGCCAGTGGAGAGCGATATTGATCATAGTTGCTGTTATAAGCCGCGGTATCGGCAGAGGCTGGCGTACCTGCGCCGGCGACAACGGAATTGCCATTAGAAAGATAGTTGTAGGTTTCCCAGAATAAATTACCGAAGGGGTTGCCTATATTACGTTTCTCCTGAGGACTATTAATGTTGGAGTAGATGCTACTCGTACTGGGGGTGGCGCCTGTGCCATAAAGAATGCTTCGCAGCGCGTCTTTATTGTCCGCATTCATTGGACGTATGTGATAACGGATAAAGGCATTATCACTGTCGGTAGACGAGCCTTGTGTCCTGTATTCCATTAGCCCCACGTTGACGCTGTTCAACTCCAGCGAGTCGATGACATCGGAGATGGCCTTTACTTCTGCCTGTCCCTGCGACAAGCCGCCAGGCCATTGTTGTGCCTGGCGCGACCAGTTGGCGCTGTTATCCAGGATGATCAATACGTTGGGTTTGTTGACTGTCTGGTCCTGGTCGACAGAGAAAATATCGATATCTTCCGACGCCACCTGAAAGCTGCTTAAGCTCATGGCCAAGCCCAGCAAAAAGCTCAGGCTAAAGGTCAGGTATTTAGTGTAATGTTTGATATTCATGATGAGTCTCCGAGACTCTAGCTAGGGGGGTGGAGGACATGAATTGGCAATGTTTGCAGTTGAGACACGCACTGCTGCACCTTGCGTTATTCTCAGGCTGGCCTGGGAAGCATTGTCTGTGGCGAGGGCATTGATTTCCCAAACACTGTTTGAACATAATGATACCCCGCCTGCGGGGACGCAGTCTTGAATGCCAAAACATTGCTGTTCACCAGTGAGGCATGCCTGATCACCAGCCAGGGAGAAGTCCAGTTCGGTGCTATCTATGGTGCTGGCCTGAACACAAGTTGGAACAGGGTTAAGGGCAACTGTGACGTCGTTAGTGCCATCGCCGTTAAAATCATAACAGCGTGTATTGGCGCCAGAGCAGGGATTCAGGAATACGGTACTAGGTGTCGTGAACATGCGGGTCGTGCTTAGCGCTTCTTCTATGGCACTGTTGGCTGCATCGACCCCTTCCTTGTTAAATTGCATATTACCCACAATTTCGAGACTGGTTCGTGACATTGTGAAGCTGGCGACGGTGGCCAGAGTGATCATGATGAGCATAATCATCGACACAATGAGTGTCATGCCAGATTGCTTTTCTCTGAAATGAATATTGTTCATCGCCTGTTTCCAATCGGGTTGTTGAGCATGATCACATTTCTGAACACATGTCGTTTGAAACTGTCGGCAAATGGGCCTACGTTATTGGCTGTGTCCGTTATACCGCTCGTATTGTTATGCTTTAGACCAAGATGATAGGTTTTGTTATCAGAGTAATTTGGTGAGGATTGAGTGCTGCGAGCGAGAAGATTTAGTTTTACTGTCATCACGTTTAACCAGTTCGCTGGGCTGCAGGGGTCTGCCGGGCCGGTACAGCCTGCGTATCTGTCTGGGTCCGAGGTGTAATTATCCGGGATACCATCGGTATCATCGTCAATGCCATATTCCAGTTGCATGTTTTCAATGCCTTCAACAAGCGGTCTGATGTAAAAGCCCAATGCTTGATTCAACGTGCCACTGGCATTTGTCGTGCTGAGCTCAGCACGTTTAAGGGTAGGTATTCCATCTGTGCCTACATTGTTATTGTCGATGAAATAAATATGGGTAAGATAACGACGCATATCTGCAGCTGTGGTGCAATTGCGTCGTGTTCTGTCCAGATTACCTATTGTGCTATCTAGCCTGTAGGCGCCGTTGGCGACTGTAAGTTCAGTATCACAAAGTGAGGCCTGAAAATAAGGGGCACCGGTAATCGTCGTGCAATTTGCTGTGCCACGAACACAGGTGCTAACGCGTCTTATTACAACTACATCTGTTCCTGTCTTTATTGCTCCCAGACATGCTGGTGCAGCGCTGCCGTTGTTGTTTTCATTGTCATGACCCTGTAAAGACAAGGGCAAGCCAGTTTGCAGGTCAGCCAGGCTAAACAAACACGGGTTAGGCTTGCTGGCCAGTGGGGGCGGTGTCTGGAAGTTGGTAGTGTTTCTTTGATTGAGTTCGCTAAGGTAACCCGCCAACTGAATGTCATCGGTCAACAATTGCATGGCATAGCGACCATTTTCTACCTGCTCATTGGCTTTCTGTAATTCGTCCCTGGATCTTGAACTGCTTACCAATAATGCGGATAACGCTGCCATCACGATAAGGGATAGCGTAATGGCGATCATGAATTCAATGAGTGTAAAGCCCGCATCACTACGTTTAAGGGGAGGCTTCATCATTAAAGATGGGTTGTGCTTTCTATTTAACATCCGGGTAACCCAATTGTTGCCAGTGCGGATACGGTTCTTCTGAGGCTGGCACCGCCGTAACTGTCGCTGCTACCACATGCCAGACCTGGGGTGACTGTTTCATGCAGGCCTTGCCAGGCAACAGTCACCCGATAAATGGCAGGTATGCATAGGGGTGTATTTTCAGCCTGAATACGCTCAACACAACCGCGAGCACCTGTGATGCCTCCGGCAGAAGCTTCATCAGGGCCGCCTTTGTCGAAAATCTCAGAGGTGCCTTTGAGTAGATTGCTCCATTCGCATAAATCACGATCTGGACCTGCTGTGGGGTGATCGTCTACGCAATCCCCATCCCCGTCCGCATCAAGTGCCGTGTCGTCTATTCCAATATCGTCTCCAGCGCCAGTGCCGGTGATGTAGTTATCTGCATTCGTGGAGTTGCCAGACGCCTGGATTCTGTTGGTAAGGTCATGTACGAGAAATATGGCCTGACTACGTTGATAGGACTCGACCTCAGTTAAATGTAGCTTCATCTGTAGTGCAACAACCGCGGAAAGGCTAAAGGCGAGCAGAACCAGAGTAATAAGCACTTCCAGCAAAGTGAAGCCAGCTTGATTGTGTATTGTGTATGCAGGTGCGAATCTGTTCATGGCAGCGTGTGACCTGTGCATTTATCCTCCCTCACGGTAGGAAGCCCGCTAAGGCCTACTGATACACAGCGCCTGTCCCGTTCCTTTTTTAATATGCTCGGGTCCTCGTAAACGGTAAAAGACAGGCCGGTGGAGGTCTGCGGGCGACCAGAGCCAAGGAACACAACGTTACCTGCGAATGTCGTATGAATTTTGACATTGGCTGCCTCACGTTTTTGTAATGTGTTGCCCCCTGCATCTGTCATGGCCCATCCTGATTTCCAATTGCCGCCTGTAGGGGTGATAGTAATATTGGCATTGGCTTTAACTGCCTCGCTACGTGCCTTGAGCATAGTGACATGTAGGTCTGAACTGATATTTTTAATACGGTTTTTAGCCATTAACTGCGTGAAGGCAGGACCAGCGAGTGAGGAAAGAATAGCGACAAGTGCCACCACTACGATCATTTCAATGAGGGTAAAACCCTTATTGTGTATATGTTTCATGGTGAACGGGTCGGCCATAATGAACATGAGTTACCAGCCCGGGTTGCCTTTGTGGGTACGCTCGCCGTCACTTTTTAGCGTGAGAATGCCATCAGCAACTTGCTTAGTGCCTGTTTTAGGAGTGGCAGTAATCGTGAATTCAGGTGGTGGACCCGCTGCAGTTGTAATGCTTATCTCGTAATTGCCAGCAACATCAGCAGGTACGGGATAATTGAGCGGGGCAGAATTGAATGCAGCGTTATTAGCTTTAGCCACATAGGCGCGTCTGTCCAGGTATATTTGTTGTTCACGTTGCGAGAGATCCATTAAGTAGGACTGTGCGGCGCCACGGTTTCCTTTTCTAACTGAATCCTGATAGGACGGGTAAGCGATTGCGGCAAGAATCCCAATAACAGCGACGGTTATCATCAGTTCAATAAGAGTAAATCCCTTGAATGCTTTCATTGATATCAGCCTTTAAATGCAACACGAAATGCGAATTTCCATGTATGCAATATGGCAGATGATGAATCCAATGAGGCTGTGTAGCCGATGAACGGGGCAAATGCCCGGATGAGCGGGCAGGTTCTCGTCTCAAATGCTGAATCTACCGGGTTTTGTAACGTTACTCAGCTTCTGTAGTGGAGGCTTCGGTGACAGGAGGAGGCTCTGGAATAAGGCCTTCTGTATCACTTTCAGTATTTATGCCAGCCTCGTTATCTGCATCGTTTTCTGTACTGTTCTCGGAAGTTATATCAGCAGGTAGTTTGCTGGCCGCCATGTTTCTAATTGCAATCAGTTCATTGTTGAGCACATCGTCAGCCTGCTCCTGCCAACCCAGGCTGCGTAAATGGTTGAGTTGCTCACGGGTTTCTTGTTCACGTGCTATGAGATGGGTGTTGATGCAATCGAGATATTTGTTGCTTCTTTGAGCGCCCAGGTTTTCGACTGCTGCTGCTGTATTGCACAAGGCTTCCAGGTGTGTTGCCCAGGTGTTTTGCGTATGTTCTATGCGTTGAGCCAATGGTTGGTCTACTTCAAATCCTGATTGCTTGTGCAGGTTGTCAATTGCACTGCTGACTGCGAGCAGGTCGATATAATTACGTTCCACCCTTGAGCTTAATTCCTTGCGCCACAACTCGCCACAATATAGCTGGCTGTATAAATCAACACTTCTCGCACAATCCTGGCCACGCGCTGCGGCGACCTTGATGACCTGTGGGCTGTACTTGTCTTCAGATTTGAGAGTGAATTCTGAAATACTGGGCGAAAGCCACATCCAGAGCGGTATTAATCCAGCGATTAAAGCAGCACTTAGAAAGCCGTATAAAAAGAGTGGTGCATGGCCATATTCATATTCGTCATCGTCATCATCATCGTATTCGGAATATTGTGTCAGCAGCTCGGTTTCTGCTTCGTTAATTTCTTCGACGAGCGTTACGAGATCTTCTGCTGCTGAAGATTCATCGAGTAATTCCTGTTGTGGTTCAGAATCAAAAAGACTGGGTTGAAGAGGTGAAAATTCCGGGTAACCGTTGGCCAGCACTCCTCGTCTAATATCGCCACGCTTTATGTGTTTGCGTAATTTGTGATCTATATTCTTTCGGTTTTTAAGTCTCGGAATATTCTGCAGGGTTAGATATGCTGCAGCTTCTAGCGGTGTTGCTTTTCCCTGGGAGCTTTCAATAATTGTTTTGCCGTTCCAGGTCATCCGAACTTGATGTATACCCACCAGAATGAGCAAACGAATGAGTGCTCTGATCTTGTATGTGACTGATTCAAAAAAAACCATATTTGCGGGTAAAGCCATTTATCGTGATTCTGAAAGATTGTAACGGTAGTCCGGACCTTGTTGAAGATCAACTAATGTAAGTTTTCCTTTCCTTCCGAGGTATGCGCCAGTGTCAATGAAATGAATATTTCCCGCAGATACTGGCCGCTCAACAATGGTGTGACCGCAGTAAATATCTGTCACACCTTCGATCTTTTCAGAATCGCCAAGGTTTTTGATTCTCTTTCGTGACCACAGGGCGTGTGTAATAACCTCTGGCTTGCCAGCCTCAACCGCAGTTGTGAATTGTGCCCAGCTCCACTGGTCAGGCACATCTGCATGGACTATCCCAACAAGTCCACGCCTGGTCTCAACTTCCAGGGAAACCGGTAGCAATTTCACGCGTCGGTAAATGGCATTTCGCAGGCTAGTGGGTTGTGCGTCCCACCATCGTCCGCCATTTTCACGCCATATGGCGAGGGTATTTAAATCATTCGGGTTTTCGTGGCAATCGATTAGTAGTTGTTCGTGGTTTCCGCGGATGGCAATGAACCATGGCTGGTTGAGGTAGATAAGTGCTTTAGCAGAATCAGTACCCCGATCAATAAGATCACCAACTGAAAACAGACGATCGTGGGTTTTGTCGAACTTAACGGCAAGCAGAAGCTTATCCAAAAGGTCATACATGCCATGCAGATCTCCCACGCAGAAATCACGCCCGGTTTCATTTTGGGGGTAACGAATAAATGCTTTAAAAGCAGGCACAATAGCTCCGCGACAATAATCTCATTATTTTAACGCCTAACAGCTAAGTATACTGAATTGGTTTGATAATCCTGATATGCAATACGTGACTCGGCTAATCATGGAATGAAAATATTACTCGCTACAGACAGTTTCAAAGGGAGCCTGACTCAAATTGAAGTCTGTAAAGTCATGCATGACGCTATTTCTGGAATTTACCCGGATGCTGAGGTTGTCCAGTTTCCGCTTTCTGATGGCGGTGATGGCTTTGTAGATGTAATAGAGAGGCACTGCCCATCCGAACGTGTAACTGTGATGGTGAGTGATCCTTTGGTTCGCAAGGTGAATGCAGAGTATCTTCAACTTGAAAATGGCGAGGCCATCATTGAAGTGGCGAGTGCCTGCGGTCTGCAACATTTAGATGCTGGTGAACTCAACCCGTTGCTCGCCAGCAGTTATGGGGTGGGAGAATTAATTGCCCATGCGTTAATCACAGGGCACAGGCGTATCACACTTGGATTGGGGGGCACTGCGACCAATGATGCGGGTGCCGGTATGTTGTCTGCACTGGGCTTCCGGTTGCTCGATCCCTGCGGTGCAGAAATACCACATGGCGCAGAAGGACTGTTCCAACTCGATCAAATTGACTCGGCATCTGTCGTTGCCAGTCTGAAAGATGCCGAGATCCTGATAGCTTCGGATGTAACGAACCCATTACTGGGACCAACAGGCGCAAGTCGTACATTCGGGCCGCAGAAGGGTGCAAGTGAGAAAACTGTAGAGTTACTTGAGCAGGCGCTGTCGCGATTTGACGAAGTGTGCGAAAGAACTGTTGGTTTGTCTGCGGCACATAAACCTGGCGCAGGTGCAGCGGGTGGGATAGCGGCCTCACTGATGTTGTATTGCGGAGCGCAATTAAAAGACGGTTATAAACTGGTTGCCGGGAAAACCGGATTCGAATCGCTGATTTCGAGTTTCAAACCGGATCTGATTATTACCGGAGAAGGCCGTTTCGATAAGCAGTCATTAAAAGGCAAGCTGCCCGTTGGCGTACTTGCCTCAGGTCGTAGATTTAATGTGCCCGTTGCACTGATTGCCGGTCAGGTGGCGTTAAATCAATCTGAGATAACGTCATCAGGGTTCATCGTTTGCGAAGCCCTCAGCACGGGACAGGAGGATGTGTCGGAAGCCATCAAGGAAGCGCCTCAGCGCTTAATCAAGGCAACACAGAACGTGGTAAGTTTATTCACTCGGGACTTTAAACAAGAAAATTAATTTCATATCTATTTAATACCTGCCTAATGCAAGGTTAGAATGCACCATTAGTTAGCCAAAGTTAGTTTGTGATCATCAGGCAGGGCAGTCCTGCAATACAGAAATCAAAAGGAACGGGAATGCAGTTCATAGACCTTAAAACCCAATATGCACGTGTTGAAACAGAAGTTCAGCAACGCATTCGTGATGTATTTGAACATGGCCAATTTATTATGGGGCCGGAGGTCACCGAACTGGAAACGAAAATGGCGGAATTTGCTGGTACCGCCCATTGTGTTTCAGTATCGAGTGGTACCGATGCTCTGATGATTGCGCTGATGGCTTATGGCATTGGGCCCGGCGATGAAGTCATCACGACACCTTTTACATTTATTGCGACGGCAGAAGTGATAGCCCTGTTGCGAGCAAAGCCCGTCTATGTAGATATAGACCCAAAAACCTACAATCTGGATCCTAATTTGCTTGAGGCAGCCATCACCCCGAAAACCAAAGCCATTATGCCAGTGAGTCTGTATGGCCAGTGTGCAGATTTCGACAGCATTAATGCTATTGCAGAAAAACATGGGATACCCGTTATTGAAGATGGGGCTCAAAGTTTTGGCGCAACTTACAAAGGGCGTAAATCCTGCGCCTTGAGTGAAATTGGTTGCACATCATTTTTTCCCTCCAAGCCATTCGGTGGCTACGGTGATGGCGGTGCCTGTTTTACTGACAATGATGTTCTGGCGAAGGCCATGCAGGAAATTCGTAATCACGGCCAGGATCGTCGTTATCATCATCCGGTCGTCGGTCTTAACGGCAGAATTGATACATTACAGGCTGCGGCGATGTTGCCGAAAATGGCAATTTTCGATGATGAAGTCGAGAGCAGGGGGCGTATAGGTGCGCGTTATAGTGAATTATTAAGGGATGTCGCAATCACCCCGTATATTGCCGAGGGAAATACCTCGGTTTACGCGCAATACACTTTACAGGTTGAAGATCGTGAAGCTGTGACTGCGCGGCTGGGGGAGAGTGGAATTCCAACAGCTGTTCATTATCCAATTCCGCTGAATAAACAGCCAGCCTTGCGAGATGACACGGCACATGTACCGGTTTCTGAGTCTGTTGCAGAACGTGTGTTCAGCCTGCCCATGCATCCATACCTTTCTGAAGAAGATCAGGACACTATCGTTGAAGCCGTGAAGGCGGCTATCCAGTAATGAGCACTGGCACGGGATTGTTGCCACCGTTTGATACGGCTCGTGCACGCCAATTTTCCGATGGCGAAATGATTTTGTACGAAGGCGATCCCAGCGATTCTGTTTATATGATTGAGTCAGGCCAGGTTGAAGTGGTTCTCGAAGATCAGGAACAGGGTGAACTCATACTTACTTTCCTGCAGGAAGGTGATATTTTCGGTGAAATGAGCTTCTTTTCCCAAGATAAACAACGCTGTGCGATGATCCGTGCTGTCACAGACACTAAAGTCAGGGTTTGTGAAAAGAATAAGTTCCTGGCCTCAGCTGAAAAGAACCGTGACCTGTGGATGCTGCTGGTAGAACAACTTTCCAATCGACTCAGAAGTACAAATCGTAGATATTCAGACCGGGCTTTTCATAACGTAAAAACCCGCATTGCTCATATTCTGGCTGATCTTACGAAAGACAAAGATGCGAAAGAGGCGGGCATCCACCTGAATATCACGCGATCGGATTTAGGCAGAATTGCCAGCTGTTCACGGGAGGTAGCAGGTCAGGCAGTACTTGATCTGGCAGAAGATGGGTTGATTGCAACCTCGGGTCGCAGTATTCAGGTCAAGAATCTGGAAAAATTAAAGAGCTACTGAGACTGAGAAATTTTATAGGCTTTTTAGCTGGAATGGTGGGCGGTACCGGGATTGATTAATCCGATCAGGATGTCGGATTGACGCGCGAAGCGCGACCGCAGGTCAAGGCCCATGGATGGGCCGCGTCAACCACTGACCCCTGCAGTGTGAAGGCAGTGCTCTACCGCTGAGCTAACCGCCCATTAAGAGGGCGGAAATGTTACGACCCGACTAAATTTACGTCAATGACAGGTAAGTGTGGATCAGGCAGTTGTGCTCGGTAACAGCTCCCCATCCAGCATGCGTTTGAGGATATCTGCCTGTTTCAGGTCAAGACCGCTGGATGCATTATTCCCATAGATACTGCCTAGCGTTGGCATGACGATCATCAGGTAATGCTGCCCGCCTAAGAGATTAATGATGATAGGAAGAGCCTCGACTTCTCTGAATACGTTTTTTTTCTGACCAGATTCAATGATTCCAACAAGCTGATCCATAAGGGATTTCAGGTGCCATGTATGGACATTTTCAAGTCTTTTAGGATTGTCGAGCAGTTCACGCATTAGAATCCGTGCATCGTTTTCATGTGTAAAAGACCAGGCACAGAAACGATCTACGAAGATATGGAGTTTTTCCCTTTCGTTTCCCTCATATTCCAGCGCTTGTTGCAGACGCGTGTTTAACCCATGAGCAATACGTTTCAATACCTCTGAATAAAGGTTTTCCTTGGTTGGAAAGTGATGAATGAGCGAGGGCTTACTGATTCCTACAGCCTGTGCAACGTCACGAATGCTTGTGCCGTAAAAACCCTTATCCGCAAAGAATTGCTCTGCTGCGAGTAATAATTGTTCTCTGGTATCCCTGACAGGGCTTGTTTTCTGAGCTAACATCCTGATAGGCTACCGATCGGTAGGTAGGCTGTCAATTGGAGGCTAATATGGCATCAGCAGTAAGCCAGGAAGTTGCTGGCACTTCAGGTGAATCTGCACCCGAACATATGCTGGACATCACTGAGAGATTGCTGGAGTACGTGAAGCGGGGCGAGTCCTGCATGTCAGACAGGCAATATACCGTGCCCGTTGAGCATTACCTGTCCGAAAATCGTTATAAACAGGAACGTGATGCCATTTTTCGAAAATACCCGTTGATCGTTGCTCATGAGTCCGAGCTGCCGGAACCCGGTACCTGTCTGCGCCATGATGGTATGGGCCTGCCGATGGTGCTGACCCGTGACTCAGAGGGAACTGTGCGGGCATTTCTCAATGTCTGTCGCCACAGGGGTATGCGTCTGCAGGAAGAATCGCTCTGCCATCGCAAAACCCTGGTGTGCCCGTATCACGGATGGACTTATAAGCTGGATGGAGAATTAAAGAACGTACCCCACGAAGAATTCTTCCCGGAAATGAATAACGAGGACTATGG
>JBFJXR010000004.1:0-84412 GCA_041622995.1 Nevskiales bacterium | reverse complement strand
CTGCTCCCCGCCCTGCCGCACGCTGACAAGTAATTGGTTCGGCCGTTTATCAAGCTGTTGTATCAGCGACAGGATAGCCGCACGGTTCTCCGGCTTGAGTCGCAGGATCAATTTGTTGTCCAGACCACTAACGGATTCACCGCTTTGCAGATGGGGTTTTACCACCTGCGACATTTCAGTGGCTGATCGATATCGCAGCTCTACGACTTCGCTATTCGCCGCCGACACGCTGGTCACCACCAACATCATGACGAGCCATAATCCATGCTTGATAAAAATCATGTCACTCACCAATTCAATGCGGCCGATCTATTCAGTATGTTTCGGCACACGGATCATAGACACCATAGTCTGCGTCACTGGAGGAGGAGGTGCAGTGAATCGACTCACCATTACCGCAACCGCCAGATTGAGCAGCATACCCAGCGTACCGATACCTTCGGGCGAAATACCGAACCACCAGTTTTCGGGGCTATTGGCCGCCGGATTTACAAACTTGAAGTAAACAATATAGCTGAATGTAAACACCAGACCCACAATCATCCCGGTCACTGCGCCTTCGCGGTTCATACGCTTGCTGAATATCCCCATGATGATAGCGGGGAAAAATGACGCCGCTGCCAGGCCAAAGGCAAAGGCCACCACCTGGGCAACAAAACCGGGAGGATGTATACCGAAGAAACCGGCCACTCCAATGGCCACTGCCGCCGCCAGACGGGCAGACAGCAGCTCCTGTTTATCGGTAATTTCCGGCATGAAAGTGCGCTTCATCAGGTCGTGTGAAATTGCTGTGGATATCACCAGCAACAATCCTGCTGCAGTCGACAGGGCAGCAGCCAGACCACCGGCTGCCACAAGTGCAATGACCCAGGCCGGCAGGCGGGCAATTTCAGGATTGGCCAGCACCATAATGTCCCGGTCGATATAGATTTCATTGACGACGTCCGAACTGACATTACTGATGATTCGCTGACCATGCTCCCCACGCTTGTCGGTAAACTCCGGCTTGCCTGCGAAGGCCGCGCCCGCCCCGTATTGCACAACGCCGTCATTGTTTTTGTCCTGCCAGGCAATCAGTCCGGTGTCTTCCCAGTTACTGAACCATGACGGGATCTCGGAATAGCGCGTGTTATGAACAGTATCGACCAGGTTCAGTCTTGCAAAAGCCGCAACAGCAGGTGCGGTGGTATAAAGCACGGCAATGAACAACAGGGCCCAGGCTGCCGACTTCCGGGCATCACGCACGCTGGGCACGGTAAAGAAGCGCACGATGACATGCGGCAGACCGGCTGTACCAAACATCAGTGCAGCACAGATAAAGAACACATCAACCGTAGCCTTGTTGCCTCGCGTGTATTCCGTGAACCCCAGATCAACAAGTACGGTATCCAGCTTCTGCAATACCGACTGGCCGCTATCCCCCACCTCGGCCCCGAAACCCAGTTGCGGCACCGGGTTGCCGGTCATCAATAAGGAGATGAATATGGCAGGTACGAGGTAGGCAAATATCAGCACACAGTACTGGGCCACCTGGGTATAAGTAATGCCCTTCATACCCCCGAGCACGGCATAGAAAAACACGATAGTCATGCCGATAAACACACCACTGTTGATATCGACTTCCAGGAAACGTGAAAACACGATGCCCACACCACGCATCTGTCCGGCGACATAGGTAAAGGACACAAAGATCAGGCAGACCACCGCGACCAGGCGCGCAGTGCGGGAGTAATAACGATCACCAATAAAATCCGGCACCGTAAACTTGCCGAATTTTCGCAGATAGGGCGCGAGTAGCAGCGCCAGCAGTACGTAGCCGCCTGTCCACCCCATGAGATATACCGAACCATCGCGACCAAGGAAGGCGATTAATCCTGCCATGGAAATAAACGAAGCAGCGCTCATCCAGTCAGCGGCCGTGGCCATGCCATTGGCGATGGGATGGACATGACGACCCGCAATATAAAACTCGCTGGTAGAACTCGCGCGCGACCAGATGGCGATGCCTATGTAAAGGGCAAATGAAGCACCGACAAAAATATAGGTGAGCGTTTGTACGTCCATGTCAGTCCTCCTCCACGCCAAAGCGGCGATCGAGAATCGACATGCGCCATACATACACCGCAATCAGGGCCACAAAGGTATAGATGGATCCTTGCTGGGCAAACCAGAATCCCAGTTTGAAGCCAAACAACTCAAACTGATCAAGCCAGTCGACCAGAAGTATTCCGGCACCAAATGAGACCGCAAACCATACAGCCAACAATAGGAGTACCAGTCTGATATTGGCCCGCCAATAGGCATTATGTTTTTCGTTGCTGTCCTGCACGTGGATTCCCCTCTATCAATCTGCCAGCTGCGACAAATTAACAGTCCGGGGCGATCGATACCACTTTGTGGTATTACCTCGGCTGGACAGACCCGCATTGATCGCCTTTAATAGCCGTCGATGCCAAGAGCATCGTGGAGGAGAACGCAGTAAACCACAGAGATGGTTAGGGGGATAAAACCGCTTTACCGGTTAATTCTGAAGTGACTTGCTGCTTTCCACTTGATTTAGCTCGAACGGATACGACAACGTGGATAAAGCTGGAATTCGGCTGGCGTTTACCGCCGCCTTGATCGCCTTACTGGCTGCCTGTGGCGGCGGTAATTACGAGGGTGATGAAGATGCTCTTGAATCCGGCGAAGTACCGCAAGGTGCCAGCAATGTAAGCAGCCAGCGTGGCCGCGACATTTATATCAATCAGTGCCTGCTATGCCATGCAGCGGATGGCCGTGGCTCGCCCGCCGGCACGTCGCTGGTAGATTGCCCGACCTGTATTGATCTCACCACATTAGCCAATAACATCTCGTTTACCATGCCTTCCACTGACCCTGCACAGTGCCAGGGTCAGTGTGCAATCGATGTGGGCAACTACATATTAAGTGCCTTTAATGGTGTTGAAGATGCTGGCGAACCTCCACCGCCGCCCCCACCTCCTCCACCTCCCCCTCCGGAAGGGGGTGATGTCACAGCAGGTGCGTCCAGTTATTCAGCGATATGTGCCAGCTGCCACGCCAGCGATGGCACCGGCACTCCGCAAGGTCCGTCACTGATCAGCTGCAGCAGTTGCACGACGCCTGAAATACTGGGTAATCGCATCTCCAGCACCATGCCCCTTGGCGGGCCGGAACAATGCACCGGGCAATGCGCGGCCGATATCGCCGAATATATATTGCAGGCATTCAATGGTCAGTCGACAGTCGATAACGCGGCGATTTTGCAGGAAATCGTATTGAGTGATCTGAAAGCCACCTTCAGGAAGGCTGCACTCAATCTGACAGGCCGCCTGCCAAGTCTGGAAGAACTTGTAGAGCTTGAACTGCAGGGTGAAGTAGAGCTCGACAGACTGCTGGATCGCATCATGAACGATCCACCGTTCTTTGATCGCATGATGGAAATCTGGAATGACTTCCTCCTGCAGAAGAAATACCTTGGCGGCCAGAATGCCCTGAATCTGTTGAGATCCAGCGATTTTCCGCAACGTGAGTGGTACGCAAATCTAGGCCTCAACCGCGATGACCCGGGTGAAGAGCGTGATCTGTATTTCTATCTGAGAGAAAAATCCAACGATGGTATGGCCGAGGAAGCATTGCGACTCATCACCCATATCATCCGGAACAATCTGCCCATCACGGACATGCTCAAGGCCGACTACATCATTGCCAATTATTACTCTGCCCGCAGTTATGGCGTGGAAGGGCAACATGAGTGGAATGAACTGGCCAACCCGCGCTTTGCTGATTACCCCTACGACCCGGAAGACTACCGGCCGGTTCGCTTGTCTGACCCGCAATTTGGTGCTTACCCGCATGCCGGGGTAATGACATCAATCATGTTCCTGAACAGATTCCCGACCACAGAAACCAACCGCAATCGACATCGCTCACGGATGGTTTACAAACTGTTGCTGGATACCGATGTGCTGTTACTGGATGGCACCCGCCCGGTAGACGCAGAAGATATCAACAGTCCGACGCCCACCCTGGACAACCCTAACTGTTCGATTTGTCATAGCGTTGTCGACCCGCTCGCTTCTGTATTCCAGAACTGGAGTGCCATGGGACAATATCGCCCGACCAGTTCACCCGAGACGGACAACTGGTATACCGACATGGAGCAACGTGGTTTCAATGGCGAAACCATGCCATTGCCCGGCAATATCAACCGTTCTGTACAGTGGCTTGCCGGCAAAATGGCGACAGATGCCCGATTCCCCAAATCTGTCGTCAAGAGCCTGCATACCGGCATTACCGGACAACAGCCCATCCCCATTCCGGATGCATCCGTCGCTGAAAATGACCCTGTACGTATTGCCTATCGAGCGCAGAATGCCTATTTCAATGATTTAGCAAATGTACTGATCAACAGCGAGTACAACGTACGCGAAGCCGTCAAGGCCATTATCAAGGGACCCTACTTCAGAGCGGATGCTTTGGCGTCCGGTTCGAATGAAGCCCCCCACGCATTTAGCGGCAGCGCCCGGCTGCTCACGCCGGAAATGTTACACCGCAAGATTCTTGCAACGACAGGACTGGCATGGCGTCAAGGCGGCATCGATCGCCTGGTTGATCGAAATAGTGGCAACAGCCTGTTCATCATGTATGGCGGCATGGACTCAGACAGCATCATCAGTCGCATCACAGACCCGAATGGCCTGGTCGCAGCCACACAAAAGCGCATGGCCAGCCAGATGGCCTGTGCCGCAGTGGCCAGGGACTTCTTCCGCTTCCCGAGTGATCGATATCTGTTCCCCGACATCGATCATGATGAAAGCCTGCTGGATGCCAATGGCGATATTAATCCGGAAATCGATGACAACGTCCTTGCCAACCTGGTTCATCTCCACTGGGCATTACTGGGCGAGGAAGTCGATACGGATGACGCTGAAATCATCGAGCTTCGCAATCTCATCGTGTCCATGCAGCGTAAGGGAAAAGAGTTAATGGATGCGGGCGCCAGCACCCGACTGCATGCCGCATGCGACCTGACCCGGGACCCGGAAACCAATGACCCATTACCCGCTGAAGATCAAATCAGGGATGACGAAAGCTACATGATTCGCAGCTGGCAGGGCATCCTGGTTTATTACTTCAATGACTACCGGTTTGTATATGAATGATTGCAAGAACGACGACATGGAGAAACCACAATGAATCGCCGTAACTTCTTGCAACTGCTTGGCAGTGTTGGCATGACTGCGGTCGCCGTCAAACCCGAATGGCTGTATGCCGCCGATCCGACCCGCCATTTCGTATTCGTGCATGCCGGCGGTGGCTGGGACCCAACCAGTCTCTGTGACCCCAAAGGCAATGCGCCCAGGTCGGATAATCGCGGCCCGGTTAACCACTATTTCCCCAGCGACATTGGCATAGTAAACGGCAGCGACATTCGTTACGCACCATTCCCGGATGCACTCCTTGCGACGTCAGAGCTACGTGACGACATGCCCATTACAAGTTTCGCCGATTTCTTTAATGAACTGGCGCCCGAACTACTCGTGGTCAATGGCATAGACATGCAGACCAACAATCACGATACCGGCACCCGGGTGATGTGGAGCGGTTCTGACGTACAGACCCAGCCGGCATTCGGCGCACTGGTTGCACAGGCGCAAGCCCCCAACAGCCCGTTGGCGTTTATCACAAACGGTGGTTACGACTACTCCGGCTCTCTCATAGCCCCGACGCGTATTTCCGGATCCGGCATTTTTCGCGAACTGGTATATCCCGAACGCAGCAATACCAACCCGGATGCAGATGTGAATAACGAAAACACTTTTTTCCTTCATCCGGAGATTTTCAGTCAGGTGGACGCGGCCCGTGATCGCAGGCTCAGATTATTAATCCAGAATTCACGGTTGCCACAACGTCGTGAAGCGATCAGTCGGCTACTCACAGTACAGAATGGTGACAACAACCTGGACCTACTGATTGCAAATCTGCCGGCGCAGATATCCAGTGGCCTTAGGGGACAGGCCGAAGTTGCCGTGGCTGCCTTCAAATCGCAGGTCGCTTCCTGTGCCAATCTTGCAGTTGGAGGGTTTGATACGCATGGCTCTACTGATCGCAACCAGACCAACAGTCTTGCCAATTTGATTGACGGTGTTCACCACCTGAGGAACCAGATTCGCGATGCCGGTATGACCGATCGTGTCACCGTATTCATTGGCTCGGACTTTGGTCGCACACCCTACTACAACGATGGCAACGGTAAGGATCATTGGAGCATCAGCAGCATGATGGCGTTTGGCGCGGGCATCACAGGTAACCGTGTTGTCGGCGGTACTGACAATCATTACGCAGCTTTGAAAATTGACCGAAATACGCTAAAACCGGCTGCCGACCAGAGCAGCGTCGACGCTATACCACTGACCTGTGGGCATATACATCATGCCATGCGGAGACTGGCTGGCATTGAAAATGATGCTGTTACAAGAACGTTCGCGCTTGAGGGCGAATTCCTGCCAATATTTGACTGATTACCCAAGGGCAACATAAACCCCTGTGATCAAGTAAAATCCTGCCTCTTTCCCGAGGCACAACATGCTACTCAACCTGCGCGACATTTCCCTGCAGTTTACTGATCTGCCGATTCTTGACGCAGTCAGCCTGACCATCGACGAGGGTGAGCGTATCTGTCTTGTCGGCCGCAATGGTGCCGGCAAATCGACACTGCTGAAGGTCATTGCCCGAGAACTGGAAGCTGACAGTGGCGAAATAACCCATGGATCTACCCTGCGCATTTCACAACTCCCGCAGGACATTCCGGAAAACCTGCACGGTACAATCTACGAGGTCGTCACCCATGGTCTCGGCGAGATTGGCAAGCAACTCATAGCCTATGACAAAGCCCGGCACGGTGATGACACTGCCGTGATAGAAAAGCTGCAACATGCGCTTGAGTCTGCAGGTGCCTGGGATATGACTGTGCAGGTCGACAACATCATTTCCCGTATGGAACTGGATGCAGCTGCAGACTTTGACGCGCTGTCCGGGGGCATGAAACGCCGTGTACTGCTCGCCCGTGCTTTGGCTTATGACCCCGACATACTGCTGCTGGATGAACCTACCAACCACCTGGATATAGCTGCGGTGCAGTGGCTGGAAAATTTTCTGCTGGGCGCAAACTGCGCCCTGGTCTTCATCACGCACGACCGCAGCTTTCTTGACAGGATTGCGACCCGAATTGTGGAAGTCGACAGGGGAAAACTCTACAGCTGGCCGGGCAACTTTTCTGAATACCGCCGTCGCAAAGCTGAAGCGCTGGAAAACGAGCGACAGGCTAACCGTGAATTCGACAAGAAGCTGGCTGAGGAAGAAGTCTGGATACGGCGTGGCGTCAAAGCCCGAACCAAGCGCAACCAGGGACGTGTCAGGGCACTGGAATCGCTGCGTGAACAGGCAGGAGATCGACAGAAATATGCACAACGCGCCGAGATCAAGGCTCAGTTTAGTGAAGAATCAAGCAAACGCGTCATTGAAGCACGCAAGCTTACCGCCAGCATTGGTGAACAGATTATTCTGAAAGATTGCGATTTGAAAATACGGCGCGGGCAGAACATTGGCGTCATGGGCCCGAACGGCTGCGGGAAAACAACGCTTTTACGTGTGCTTCTGGATCAGCATGCCCCCGACAGTGGCCGCCTGATACATGGCGAGAACCTGCAGATCGCCTATTTTGATCAGACCCGTAGCGCACTCGATCTGGACAGGCCCGCATTCTGGAATGTGTCCGACGGTGCAGAACGCATCGAATTCAACAAAAAGAATATGCATGTTCTTGGCTACCTGAAAGCCTTTCTGTTTACCCCGGAACGTGCCAATACGACCACCCGGTTACTGTCCGGTGGTGAACGTAATCGCCTGCTGCTGGCAAAGCTCTTTGCCCAGCCTTCAAATGTCCTGGTACTGGATGAACCCACCAATGACCTCGACATCGAGACCCTAGAGTTACTCGAGGACCTGATGAACAGCTACCCCGGCACCTGCATCCTGGTGTCGCATGACCGCACCTTCGTGAACAATGTTGTGGACGGCATGCTGATGCAGGAAGGGCATGAGGGATTCAAGTTCTATGTGGGCAACTATGAAGATTATATCCGGCAGTCGAGCCATGCAGATGCGGGCCCAGTCAGCAGAAAAACGTCACCGTCACAGGTCACCAAAAATCGACCGCCTGCAAAAAAATTAAGCTACAAGGATCAGCGTGAACTGGATCAGTTACCCCTGCAAATCGAGACGCTTGAAACTGAACTGGCTCAATTTCATGAACGCATGGGCACATCCGGATTCTTTCAGCAGGATGCCGAAATCATTCGCGAGTTTCAGCAGAAAGAAAGCGAACTACAGACCCGGCTTCAGCAATGCTTTAACCGCTGGGAAGAACTTGAGGCACTTCAATCAGAACGTAAGGGTTAGTGCGTTATTCAGGATGATCAATCGAGTCCTCTTCAATCGTGGACTGCTCATCAGACTCTTTTTCATCTTCTGATTTAATTGCGGCATCCTCGTTGGCATTCACATTGTCTTCAGCCGCGGCTTCACTGATGACTTCTTGCGGACTGCGTTCAATACCAATATGAAATGTAGCGAAACCCGGCATAACCACCTGATTCAGGGCCATGCCAAGAATCAAACCGGCAAAAGGTGCATAAATCAGGCTCTGCACATTGGTAATCGGGTCGGTGATAGTGCCAAGCAGGTCGCCTGCCTTTACTTTATCTCCCAATTTAACCGTGGCCAGCAATATGCCGCCACGACTTGCCCTTACCCAGCTGGATTCGTAATACACAGGCTGTGGATCACTCCAGATAAAATCTTTCCTGATCATCCCCAGTTCGCCCATCAGGCTTTTTATTGCCCTGGCACCATGCTCAACCTGCTTTAATTGCAATCGGGCCGGCTCACCGGCTTCTAACGTAACAGCCGGTATGCCTGCATCTACGGCAGCGCGCCGCAGGGTACCCACTGCGCCATCATCATCCAGAACGGCTGTAGCACCAAACCCTGTCGTGAGTGCCACAACTGACGGTGTGCTTAAATCCGCACGCAACTGTGTAAGGTTGGTGCGATGAAAAGAGCCTGTGTGGACATCCACCAGTGCATGACAATGCCTGACGATAGACCTGAAAAATGAGGAGGCAATGCGTGATGCGGAACTGCCCTTGTCATGACCGGGGAAATGCCGATTCAAATCGCGACGGTCTGCCAGATAACGGGAACTACGCTGAAACCCGTGCAGGTTCACAATTGGCACTCCAATCAGCGTGCCCCTCAATTTTTTTGCATCCGTACCGAATAACACCCGCCGTACGATTTCTATGCCGTTCAGCTCATCACCGTGCACTGCGGCAGTCAGGCAAAGTATAGGTCCAGGCTTCATGCCGTGAGCCACAAGCACGGGCGTATCAAGATCCATACCCGCGAAATTCTGGCTGGCCGACCAGACCAGCCGCCGTGTTTCTCCCGGCGGTACGTCTGCGTTCAGAATGTTGAAGGCCTGACGTGACTCCACAGCTGGCTGATGAACTTCCGGCGTCCCGGGCGACTCAGCTTCTGACGATTCAGCATCACTTTCAGACACTTCAGTGGCAATAACAGACCAGCTACTCAAAAAGCCGATCACCAGAACAACCCCATTTTTTCGCATGAGATTTGACCACATCATTTAAGAAGCCCTACCTGCAAACAACTGAATCAGAATGCCATCAATTTCCATGCAGCAAGATTAACAGGAAATTACCCAGCTGCTGATTTTGCTTATGTGCCCGTAAAATGGGCTGCGCGTTTTTGCATGAAAGCCAGCACACCTTCCTGAAAGTCCTGTGTCTGCCCAAGCTCATACTGTGACTGACGCTCAATTTCCAGTTGTGTTTTCAGATCATTATCCGCACTGGCATTAATCGCCTTGCGAATAGATGCCAGGGCCTTTGTCGGCATGGCAGCCAGATGTTTGGCCATGTCTGTAGCCGTCGCATCGAGCTGCTCATCATCAACAACCTGCCAGATCATTCCCCAGGCCAGCGCCTGATCGGCACTGATATCCTCACCCAGCATCGCCATTCCCATAGCACGCGCCCGTCCCACCAAGCGTGGAAGTAGCCATGTACCCGACGCATCCGGTAATAGACCGATTTTGACAAATGCCTGTCTGAATTTGGCTGAACGGGCAGCGATGACAATATCGCCAGCCAGTGCAAAACTGGCACCCGCACCCGCGGCCACGCCATTAATGGCCGTGACCACCGGTATATCCAGATTAAAGAGCGCATCCAGCGCCGGGTGATAACGCTCGTCAAGCGCCTTGCCCAGATCCAGCTTGCCATTGTCATCCAATGGTGGCGGTTCACTCAGGTCTGCGCCTGCACAGAAGCCTCGGCCAGCACCTGTTATCAACAATGCCCTCGCGCCGTCCCCGGGCGCTTTCAGGGCCGCTTCACGCAGCTCACTCAGCAGCTGACTGCTCAGACTGTTCAGACTCTCTGGACGATTCAGGGTGATTCTGGCAACCCCGTCAGTTACCGAATATAAAATGCTGTCGTAGCTCATCATGAATATTTACAGTATGAAATGATGCTGGGGAGGATACTGCCCTTCACTTGAAAACTACACGCCCGGAACAAACATTATTACCCTTAAATCATTGCAAGAGACTTGCACATCAGCCCCGACCTTGCGAATCTGGCGAATATATCAATACGGACAATTGTTGTGAGCAGTAACCCATCCGATAATCAGTCAGTCGTTCTGGCCTATATCCTTTTTGCCGTTAGTGTAATTTTTCCTCCGGGCAGTATTGCCGGCGTTATCGTGACGCATATCAAGATCACGGAAGTCGAGGATGAAATGCTGCGCAGCCACCACCGCTGGCTCATGCGGACGTTCTGGTTCGGCGTGATGTGGGCCGTACTGGGCCTGATTACATTTCCACTTATGGGCATCGGGTATTTAATATGGCTGATCTCGGCAATCTGGTTTCTGTACCGGCTGGTTCGGGGCTGGCTGAATTACAGTGACAACAAGGCCATGTACGCTGATCTCTGATTGAACCTAAATCCACCTGTGCACTCAAAGCTGCTCATACAAAAAGTAATCCCATGACCCGATTCCAGCCCATCTACGAACGCGCAGCCAAACGCAAGGGAGGTGAGGAGGCGCTCAGGCAATTATTGCCTGACAGCCTGACGGCCAAACAGCTAAAAGCAATTAGTGACGACCGTTATCTGGCCGAGATGACCAAGTGCATTTTTCGAGCCGGCTTTGTCTGGAAAATTATCGAAAATAAATGGCCTCATTTTGAAGAGGCATTCTACGGTTTCAACCCTGATGGCATGGCTGCCCTTTCTGACGAAAGCATTGAAGCACTGGCCCGTAACAAGGACATTGTCCGTAACTATAAGAAAATAGTTTCTGTACGTGACAATGCCTGGTTCATAACCGATATACGCGCTGAACATGGCAGCTTTGCGAAATTTATTGCGGAATGGCCCAGTAGCGATATTGTGGGCCTATGGGATGTACTCAAAAAACGTGGCAGTCGTCTTGGCGGCAATAGTGGGCAGTACTTTCTCAGATTCATGGGCAAGGACAGTTTCATCCTCAGCCAGGATGTCATTGCGTGCCTGGCTAATCACAAAATCATCGACAACCATAAGGCAACATCGAAACGCGACCGTGCAGCTATACAGGCCGTCTTTAATCAGTGGCACGATGAGACCGGTTTCTCCTATGCCCAGCTCAGTCGTATTGCTGCCTGTTCCATTGGCTGACCTGTCGCGACCATGACCTGGCGTCAATCCCTATGGATGGGGGCCGGCATTGTTCTATTGCTGCTTGCTGGCTATTTAATTCAATCACCTTTTCGCGACATTACGACGCCACCCGTTGAGCAGACACGTGAATCTGCCGGGCTTGAACCCTCTCTTTCCTATGTTTCGATTCCAATTACACTGCCTCTGACTGCCATTCGGGATTACGCCAATCGTGAAATTCCGGAGGTCCTGGTAAACAAGAAAGAACATAAGAAATTCAATGTGCGGTTTCTTGGCATACCGACAACCATCAAAGGTGAAGTCGAAACAGTCGTCGTGCGGCGCGGCGCGGTACAGGTCTCCACGCAGGACGACTGGCTGGTTTTGAGCATACCACTGTGGTTTAAAGCAGAAATGGACGGAAAAAGGGCACTGGATCCGGATGCCAAAACCCGTGGCGAGGTGACGATCACAGCCCGGTTCCAGCTTGATATTGATGAAAGCTGGCAGCCTCAATTAAAAGCGGAAGCGGGATACGTCTGGGATAAAAAACCCTACCTGAGAATGGGACCTGTAAAGGTGCGCATCAGTTCATTAATCGGCGAGGAACTGGAAGAGAAGCTGGACGAAGCCATCCGCAAATTACAGGATAAAGTAAGTCATGATATGGACCTGAAGAAGCGAGCCGCAACACGCTGGTATGAAATGCATCAGGTGCGCACACTTTCAAGCGATCTTGGTGCCTGGTTACTGGTTGACCCTGACGCCATTTATTTTCCCCCCATCCAATATTCCCCGGATTCAATAACGATTGAATTCGGTATGGCCGCCTATCTGCAAACTTCTGTTGGCAATGTGCCGCCACCTCCAGTACCTGAACCTCTTCCTGAACTTGTTAATGAAGAGGCGCCACAAAAAGGGTTTTCAATTCAGTTGCCTGTCCGGTTTAATTACAAGGGAATCAGTGAACGCCTGAATGCAGAACTTGCGGGGCGGACAATTGCACTGGATCAAGGCGAGCTGACAGCAAAGGAGTTCAGGCTCTACGCCTCTGAGAATGCGCTCGTAGTAGCGGCGAGAATTTCAGCCACTTCGTCGGGCCGGTTATTCAATACACACGGCTGGATTTATCTGACAGGGGAGCCCCGTTATGATGCTGAGAAGCACATCTTATATGTTGATAACCTGGATTTCTCAAGGCGTGTAGACAATATGCTGGTCAGTGGTGCGACATGGGTATTACAGGACAGGCTGCGTGACCTGATCAGTAAGGGGCTGCAATACGATCTGCATGATCGCATCGAAGCGTTACAGCTTTCTGCCAATGAACTTCTCAATCGTTCTTTGGGGGAAGGCTTCACATTATCCGGACAACTGGAAAGCCTGAACCTTGCCTATCTTGTCCCTCAACAGCAGGATTTACTACTTGTACTGAGTGGCCATGGCCAGCTTGCTATCGAATCCACCGTTGGTGACTTTTTAACCAACAATGAATAAACCACAATATATAGTGGATCAATAAGGCAAAATCTGCTATATCTAGTCCATCCAGACACACTGGAGGCAAGATGTTAGACACATCGGCCACAGAAAAAGACATCAGGAAAGGCGAATCCTTCACAGGTTCGCCTTTCTTTTTTATCTGGCTGGAGGACTCGACATGAAGTTACTATTTGTAATTGTGCCCTGTTTAACCGCACTGGTCTTTGCCCCCCAAACCGATGGCGGCGACCCGCAAGGCTATGAGGTCATTGCCACCGCTTACAATTCAGTCCCTGAGCAAACGGATGACACCCCCAACATCGCAGCCTGGGGCGACCGTCTCGAACCCGGCATGAAGGCGCTCGCTGTATCAAGAGACCTGATACCCCTTGGCCTCACTCGTCACACACGCGTATCCATAGAAGGCATAGAAGGTGAATTTCTTGTGCTGGACAAAATGAATAAGCGCTGGAAAAACAGGATAGATATCTATATGGGCAAAAATATAAACGCAGCCCGGCAATGGGGCGTGAAAAAGGTTAGGATTCAGTGGCAACTCGCACAGGCGCAACCTTGAATACAGGATAAAGATGAGCAAACAACATAACAATGGATTTCTGGATTTGGTACGGGCAGCCAAGAATAATATACAGGAGGTACAGGCTGCCGATATCCCCGCACTACTCAAGCAACATCCGAACCTCAGCATTATTGATGTAAGAGAGGATGGCGAATTTGCTGCTGGCCATATTCAGGGTGCCGAGCATATAGGCAAAGGCGTCATCGAACGTGACATTGAAAAACTGCACCCCGACAGAACGGAGAGCTTGTACCTTTATTGCGGTGGGGGCTTCCGCTCGGCACTCGCGGCTGAAGCGCTGGTCAAGATGGGGTACGAGGACGTCTATTCAATCGACGGTGGCTGGGGTGTGCTCAGCCAGATATTACCGACTGAATAACCAACAGTTGCAAACGAAACTTTAACCCGGGCAATTCATTTTCTGGGTTTTGTATTTCCACGGATGGCCTTGGCCATTGAGCCACTGTGCCTGTCGATTTCCCGACTGTCCATTGTGAACTCACCATCGATTTCGACAATCATGTTGTCCTTGAATCTACCCACGACATTGCTGAAGTCCATTGAATCATCCTGATAGGCAACCGACCCCCAGGACTGGCGCCCAAGATAATCACAGGACACAAGGGAGAAAATCAGCTTACGGTACTTACTGGCGATGTAATTAATGAACGCGTTCGGCGCATTATCGACAGTAATAAAGGAAATAACCCCGACATAGCCACCCACGCCTTCCCGCCAACCTGCTTCATTCAATTCTGGCTTGATCGCATCGTATCGGGTACCCCAATTTTCGATACTCCAGGGAGTTCCACCCAATGCCTTGCCTGCCTTGCGAATTTCGGCGGGTATTGGATACCCACGCATAAAACTGAATGGTTTATCGCCCGGGGATCCAAATACGGGACTGCAATCACGCTCAAGCGTCTCTATTTGCGATTGCAAGCCTTCAAGCCATGACGTTACATTTCCCGGCTGATCGGCCTTCAATGCCCTCACACTGTATTCAAATCCACAAGTATTGAGTACGGCCTCACGCGGCGTCATTCCCTGAAGAATGTTTTCACGGATTTTATGAGCCACCTGTTCCGGTGTCCCCCAAGACACCATCACATCAGGACCCGACATCAGTCGCAGAAACTCTGTCAGATCATTCTCCTGATCAGAGTAGATGGTCAGTCTGTTATCTATCCAGTCCATTTGGTCATATCCAGACGAAGCACCCGGGTTCCTTACAAAAATGCAAACAATAAAAAACGCAAGCGCAGGAGTCCACGTTAAAGAAATAACGCACAAACCCTCATACTCCCCCGGGAGTTGAAGGTGTTTTTATAATTTGGATTGTCCTGCTGCTTTTTACACCTGTCCGTGAATAAAGCGGTATCAACCACTCGACTCAAGGTGCTTGCTCAAGTGTATACGACACAAGTCAAAGTTACCTAACTCATTTCAGCCCTTTTCATAATCGGTTCAACTTGAACCTTTGGCATGGACATGACAAAGCGCGTCCCCTTACCCAATGTGCTGAAGCACTCAATTTTTCCACCTACTTGCCCGCGAATCAGGTTATAGACAATGTTCAACCCTAGGCCACTACCCCCTGAGCCACGTCTGGTTGTAAAGAAAGGATCAAAAATCTTACTCAAATGCCCGGAATCTATGCCTTTGCCATCATCCTCAAATTCAATACAAATGTTTTCGCCGCTATCTTCAAACCGAATCTTCAACAGACCCGAATCACCGTCGTCATAAGCATGAATGACAGCATTCATCACAAGGTTGGTGATGATCTGGGAAAGTACGCCAGGATCACCCGAAACCGTTAATGTCGGATCACCCTCAATCAAAACCTCAACTCGGGCACGCTTGAGCCTGTTTGATAAAGAAAGCATGATCTCGCCAAGGTATTCGTAAATATTGTATTCACGGGTGCTGTGAATAGACTGATCAACTGCAACCAGTTTAAAGCTTGCAATCAATTCTGATGCCCGCCGCAAATTCTTGAGAATGATTTCGCTACTTTGCCGCGTACCTTCGATAAACCTGTTGGCCGATTCTCTTGTAACTTCCGGCCCTTCCAGATAATCAGAAAACTCTTTGGCCAGATTATCCAGATGCGATGCTGCGGTCACGCCGACACCCAGCGGCGTATTGACCTCGTGAGCAACTCCGGCGACCAATTGCCCCAATGAAGCCATCTTGGCTGATTCAATCAGTTCATCCTGGGCAGCCTTTAACTCTTCTACGGTTTTTTCAAGCTCCCTGCTTTTCAACGCTATCTGGGCCTGGGATTCACGCAATTCCCCTATTACATTTCGCTGTAGGGAATCATTCTTGTCCTTGGTATCTTCGAGTTGCTCCCGGTCCGCTTCCGAGCGCTGCAACTTTTTTTGCAGGATGCGTACCTCACGCTCCAGACGCCTGATCTGCTCAACGTATTCAGTGCTATCAGACATCATTCGGTACCAATTACAACCGAAATAAAGGTTTCATTATGGAACTGGCTGGGCAACCCCTTTGCCAACGGCGCAATCTCTCCGTTGGTATAGAACCCGCAACTGGGTAGAGGACATTCCATGCTGGTCCGCACACGCTCAAACTCTTCACGGGTTCTCAAACCCAGTATCTGGCGGCGACTGGCACATGAAAAATACATTGCAGCGCCAGGTTTCTTGCCAGGGTATGTTGCCATGGCCGCCCGCATGGATGCTTCTGACGCATCCAATATTTCTTCACGCGAGGCTTCTGTCATTTGTACCAGGGCACCTACAGGCACATCTCCAAAGAAGGATACGCTTCTCTCATCCTCGTCTATTTCGCCACTCGGTGCTCTGAGATAAAAATGATCCGAGCCCTCAAAAACTGCCAGGGGATATTGCGACGACGGTTTCTTGGGTCCAAGGTATTGCCGGTAATAATCCAGTGCCTTCATGCCATCGATTTCAAAAACGACATTACCTTCGGCCCTGTGCACCTTCGCAAGATTACCGACAGGCCGCCATCCACCTGCGACCCCATGCGAAATGAGCACATCACCTGCCAGTAACAAGAATGGCACAGCATCAGTCACAACCTGTTCACCGCAAAACTGGTAGGTAGCCTTGAATCTCCATTGATCTGCTGCAAGCCCCCCCACAATAGGAACTTCACTGCCGAGTCCTTTTTTCAAACCATCGAGAATGACTATGCTGTTTGTAGTCAGGCTTTCCGGCAACGTAATGCATAGCTTGGGCTCAAGCCCCATCTCGCTCACTGCGCTATGCACTGCATGGGCCGATATGCCTTCCGGATCATCGGAAACATTCAGTCCTATGCCGGCATGAAATTTCACACTATCCGAACAGAAAAGCATGACTGTGAGTGAATCCTGTTGAAATTCGAGCACAGATGACATCTCGCCATCGGTCGTGCAGCCAATGAGCGCACATTCCGGAAATGCTTCATGAATGGATTTCAGTACCAGGGGATGATCAAAATCGATGGCTGCCAATACGATGCCGCCCTGGGGCTGCTTTCCCTGAAGCTGTTCAGCACATTGCGCCAATACTTCCAGCACTGCCTCCTGGGTATCCGGGTCATTCGTATGTGCGACCGCAACTTCAAACACTTTTTACCTCACTTCCATGTTTATAAAACACTTGTTTTTCGTGAAAGTAAGCATGTCGCAGGTAACTGAAACTGTATAGCCTCATGGCGTCTCATGAATTTGGCTATACGCGTAGGACAATGGAATCCCTTTGCGTCAGCAAATGACTACTGGGAGGATGAGGCATTTTTCCTTTAAAAATAAAACTTGATTACTGTAATTATTTACAGTTAATCTAAGGCATGAACGAAGAGATTACAGCCAAGTCCACCCCCCTCCTCAAAGGCAGGGGTGCCCACTCAAATCCTGATAATCGCTTCACCACTACCCTCCATGAAACCATTGACGATGGCTGGTGGCAGGATGAAGTCCCCGAAAGCATCGCAACCCAGGTCCGTCCAAACCCTGCCCGCAGCATCATTAGCCGCAACCAGTCCCCCGACATCGGCTTCAACCTTTCTATCAACCCCTATCAGGGCTGTGAGCACGGTTGCATCTACTGTTTTGCACGCCCAACCCATAGTTACCTTGACCTGTCTCCCGGTCTGGATTTTGAAACAAAACTCTTCTACAAGGAGAATGCCACCGAACTGCTGGTAGAAACATTCAGGCGCAGAAGTTACCAATGCGAACCCATTGCCATTGGTGCAAATACCGACCCCTATCAACCGATAGAGCGACAATTCAAAGTCACCCGGAATTTGCTTGAAGTGATGCTGGAACACAGGCAACCCGCCGTCATCATTACCAAGTCCTCGCTGATTGAAAGAGATATGGACATACTCAGCGAAATGGCAACCAAAAACCTTATCGCCGTCATGGTCAGCCTCACCAGCCTGGACGCAGAACTCAAACGCAGTCTGGAGCCCCGCGCTGCCTCCCCCAGGGCAAGAATCCGCATCATGAAGGCCCTGAGTGATGCAGGAATTCCCGTAGGCACATTAATCGCGCCACTCATTCCGGTGATCACCGACCCCGAACTCGAAACCTTACTCACAACAGCCAGAGACGCCGGCGCACAGCGAGCCGGCTACGTCCTCATCCGACTACCCTGGGAGGTTAAGGGTTTATTCAAGGAGTGGCTGGCCAGGGAGCATCCGCTTAAAGCCCGACATGTCATGAACATCATCAGACAAAGCAGGGGCGGCAAGGATTACGACAGCCGTTGGGGAAAGCGCGGTGTAGGTACTGGTAAATTCGCCGATATAATTGCACAACGCTTTTATCGGGCCTGTCGCAAGCTGGAACTGAACAAGCAGGATTTCTGGCTGGACTGTTCAAAGTTTTCACCACCACCCCGACGTGGCGACCAGATGTCTCTGTGGTAGCATTTCGCAGGCAGATTTCCCGCTTTTTCAACAGGATCGCCACCATGCCCAGCCAGACCGTCAAACTGCAATGTCACATCAAGGCCAGTCCCGAAACTGTGTTCGATTATTTTTGCGACCATGAGCTATTCGGTCAGATCTGGCCTGGGGAAATAAAGCGCATTAAAGACAGTGACGATTCGGAAAACCCCAACGGCGTAGGCTCCGTCCGGCAGATCAGTATAGGGCCCATCAAGTTTGAAGAAACGCACATTACCTGCCAGCGACCAACGTTAATTGAATACACCGTGACCCGTGGCAGCCCAATCAAGAACCACCTCGGGCGCATCAATATCCTGGCGGCTGAAGACGGCAGCACCCACATTGATTACAGCATTGAATTTGACCCGAGAATTCCATGCACAGGTGGATTGATTGCAAGCAGTCTGAAGAAAGACTGGACCAAGGGCATCCAACCCGTTATTCAGGCATTGGAAAACCCGACTTTGACTTAGGCATTAGCAATATTAATTCGATTTACTCGTTGCATAACGTTTGAGCTTTGAAGTACTGAAATAGCCAGGGGGCTGGTGCCAGTCATATTCTATTCTGGTCTTTTCCTCATTCGTCATATTGAGCATCACATAACGACGGCTTTGCAGATCGTAGTGCACCTGCACAGGGTTAGCCACCAATGGAATCTGGTAATAGGCAATGGCATGAGAGATGGACGTACGCCAGAACTCACCACGAGTATCGTACATGTCCTGCAACAGGATCAGCCAGGAATCCTCATCAATGTAAAACACGCGCTTGCTGTAAATATGTTTCAGGCCGTCCAGCAGAGTGGCTTCAACAACCCACATGCGATGTAACTCGTAACGCGCCAAATCAGGATTGATATGCCCCTTCTGCAGAATGTCCTTGTATTTAACCTCGGAACTGTAGATGTCGTAGCAGTTATAAGGCACATACATTTCACGTTTGCCCAGTAACTTGAACTGATAACGATTGAGCGGGCCGTTAAACATATCGACCTGATCATGAGTCATTAAGCCGTCATACAAAGGGTTGTCATAGCCCACTTCGCCGATTCTCCGCACCTTGCGTTGTCCCGGGTTATAGCTATACACCAGCGTTTCGTCCTTAACCCTGTCCAGCGGCACATGCAAAAGCGTGGCATCGCCTGCTTTACTGGCAGGGGCAACCACCTTGCCCATCAGGTAAACGTATTTATTATCAAAATTCTCCAGCGTGGAGTCCGGATGGTTGTAGTGAAACGACGCTTCAAAGTGCACTCGCTCGATCACATAGTCACCGCTGGAAGTTGTTATTGCCCGGTTCGTATAACCACGCACACCTTTTGTGATGTAGCGTGCCATGTGATTCCACATGGCCTCACGCCCACTTTGTGGAATCGGGAACGGGAAGCCTTTGACCGTGCCTGTAAAGCCATTGCCTTCATTCGAGAGTTCAACCCGCGATGCATTCGCAGTGGTTTCCTTATATAACCAGTCAGGAAACACCGCAGAGCGTCGTGTCGGATAAACTTTCATGGAGTAGGTTTGTGGAAATTGCTTGAAGAGTGCAATCTGCCCCTGGCTCAGCTTGTCTGCATACTGCTCATAGTTCTGACCATTAATCTCGAACAGCATGGCATCATCCGCAAACGGATTCGGCAATGGCTTGGCAGGGTCATAACTCCCCGGAATATCCGTAACACCACCCGTCCATGCTGGAATACTGCCATCTTCGTTTCCGGCCTGTATCGCGCCTATTGGCGTCAGGGTTTTACCGAGTTCTGCGACCTGCTCTGGCGGCGCCTTGGCCGTAGCAATGCCTGCCATCAACAACAGGGTAATCAGTACTAATCTATTCAAGCTATATCTCCTGGAACTCTGCTATTTATTCTGACAGATGCATGCACACAATTACTGCATTGATTTTTTACTGAAATAAAATCAGATTTCCACATTACCCTTGATATCGATTTCCTGCAGGGGTCCGAGTGGGCGCTTGCGCATTTCAGTCTGGTTAATATTGGGATTACCACCTGCCAGAGTGTAAACCACGAGATCATCATGAATGACTACCAACCCGGCAAAATTCCAGCCTGTAGTCCGCGTCCTGCGCTTGAACCCGAATACATCCAGAAAAGCATTTCCATAGCGTTGACGGTCCGTTTCCCCTGGCGTAAATGACAGCCCATAACATGCTTCCCTAGCCTGCAGACAGGCCTTTACGTCAGGGTCTACATCATCAATCCTAAGTGACTGGTTAGGCAGAAATCTGGCCAAAAGGTCAATATAGGTTATCCGCGTAATATTGGGTGTTACTTCCGGATTAAAACCCAATTCGGAAAGCTCTTCGAAACGCGTTTCACCTGGTTTTATCTTTTCAAAACTTGCCTTGGCACTCGCATAGCTGCCCCATGGGGAAATAGTCAGTTGCTCTTCTCTGGGCAGGATACCGGCGCAGGCGACCATAGACAACGTCACCAACACCACAGATAAGTGCTTCATTTTCTCCACTCGCATTTGTAGTCCCTGCAAAATTTATTGACTCAGGCTATCTGCTTCGCGCCTCACCAGCAACAATCCATTTATTACAATGTGAAACTGTATAATTGTGGCCAGCCTTTTCGTGCCTGATCATCATAAACACATGACCCCAGCCTCTCAAACCCTACGTTCAATTTTACTGGCACTGCTGATGGCTGCACTGGTCTTATTGATCATCGGCATTGCTATGCCCATGATCCGTATTGAGAAATTTTTTGTTTTCGATAATGAAGTTTCTCTCTGGTCTGGCACGCTTGGCCTGTTAGGCAGCGGCGAATACTTTCTTGGTTCCGTCCTGCTTTTATTTTCCATTCTATTTCCGATCATCAAGAACCTGTTGTTAATGGGTCTTCTTATGCGAATACAATCGCTTCAGGCGCATGCAGATCTGCTCTGGCATGCATTGGCTGTCTTTGGTCGATGGTCAATGCTGGATGTGTTTATAGTCGCCGTGCTCGTCTGCAGCGTTAAACTCGGCATGCTTGCCCAGGCCGAGCTTTTATCCGGAATTTATTTTTTCACGGCTTCCGTATTAATTACCAATGCCATCTCGACTGCGCTTGATTTTCACGCTGGCCTTGCCAGCAAAGATTAATCACCCAATGTGAGCAATGTATCTGCCTCACGCAAAAGAAACAGTGCCAGACAGGCCGCCAGCATCGGCCAGGCAGCAAAGAACAAAAGATGTGATTCAGCAAATGGTGTCAGGTAGATCTCAAACGTTGAGAACGTAGATACTGCATGAAATACCAGCACGGCCCCGTAGCTCAGGGTCTTCCACAATCCAAGTAAAAATGCGGCCAGTATGGCCAGCTCTGCTGATGCCACAAACATCATGACTTTGGCATCAAGTCCGCCAATACCATAAAAGTGCGCATAGACAGCAGTCGCGTGGGCCGGATTGACGAACTTGTCGACAGTCCAGACCAACATTACAACAAATACCGAAATACGCAATAAAAACAGCACTAAAGCCAGGCGATTGGTATCGTACATGGCATCCTCCTATTCCCGTGACATGGCAGATATCTAGTGTAACGCGCCTGTGACAAGTAAACTGCTGGCCGCTTACACAACATAAAAAGGATCGGGTCAATGAGCAAAATATTGCAAGACCTTATTCATGTGCTCGACATAGAAGTACTCGAAGACAACCTGTTTCGTGGTGAAAGCCGTGATCTGGGTGGCAAAAGTGTATTCGGAGGCCAGGTACTGGGGCAAGCGCTTATGGCTGCGTATGGCACCGTCGAAAATCAACTGGCCCATTCCATTCATGCCTATTTCCTTCGCCCCGGTGACATGCAGGCCGACATTGTTTATGAGGTCGAACGCCTGCGAGATGGCCGGAGCTTTATTGCCCGCCGCATACATGCAGTTCAACATGGACGCCCCATATTTTCCATGATCGTATCCTTCCAGAATGCCGAGGAAGGTATGGAGCATCAGTTCAACATGCCAAAGGTGCCCGGGCCCGATGGCCTCGCTACTCAGGTAGAACTACGCGAGCAATGGCTACCTGATTGCCCGGAGAAATTACGCAGCGGTTTCATGCGTGATCTGGCGATTGAGTTCAAACCCATCGAACCTGTGAACCCCTTCAAGCCGGAAACCCGTGAACCCGAACAACATATCTGGTTTCGCGCTGCGGGCAAATTACCCGATGATGACAAGCTTCACCGCAGTGTTCTCGCCTATGCATCAGATTTCAACCTGCTCGGCACTGCATTGCGCCCTCACGGCGTCAGCTGGTTCAACGACAGAATGGCTGTTGCCAGTCTCGACCATGCACTGTGGTTTCACCGGTCCTTTCGTGCAGATGAATGGTTGCTTTACAGCATGGACAGTCCAAGCAGTAGCGGGGCCCGAGGACTTAGCCGTGGACTCATATTCAATCTGGCCGGAGAACTGGTGGCGAGCACGGTTCAGGAAAGCCTGATGCGAAAATTCTGACTCTGACGCCTGGTTCAGACCATAAAAAAAGCCGGTTAATACCGGCCTTTTTTAAACTTGAACCAACTCAGAGTTCGTCGCCGTCATTGGTATTGTAGGCTATATGCTGCGAACCTTTGTTCAGCGGGCTACTTAAGCTGCTCACCGAGAAATAGATCTGGTTCTCACCTTCAGCATAAACCCCCGTTTTCAGACCGGTCACTTTTACACCCGCCAAATCAAGAATACTGTCTTCAGTATGAATGGCTTTAACACCGTGCACCGTTCCACCTGTCATTTCAACAAAGCTGGAATCAATTCTCATGCCGAGACCTCGAACGTGGGTATTTTCTACTACGACATTACTACCATGCACGTTTAGCTCCCCAATATGCGAATTGCGAACAATCACATTGGAACAATCTTCGATATAAACCCGCTTGAAATCACCCTCAATAATGACTTCACTTGAGTCTTCAACACATTCAACCTCTTCTGCGCTGATATCAGAGTAACTGGGCAAGCGGAACGACTGTTCCTTGGTTAACAAAGCAAAATCTTCATCACTGCGGGCAAGTTCTTTATAAAGCAGACCATTAAAAGTATCCGCTTTGTCGATCATGGGGCTATGACCGGCACCAGGAATGACCTGTAGTCTGGCCTGCTCAATCATGCCTGCGAGCAGTTTGCCTGTTCGTAATGGCGCGATAGTGTCATTCTGTCCCCACAAAATAAGTGTAGGTGACATCACCTTGGGTATCACGGTACTGTAATCTTCAAGCGCAAGTGCGAGACCGGCAATACGGGTGGGATTGGCTTGCAGCAATTTGGCCCGTGCTGTTTCGCTTTCCAGCACGGCATGAGCTGCCAACGCGCCACTTTCGAGCTTACCCAGAGTTGTCCGGACAATATTTGCCATGACTTCATTCTGATGGGGATAAACCTCTGGCAACAGTTGCATGCCAAGGTGACTCAGATGACTGGTGAATACTGTGCGATGTAATACCCCTGCAGCATCTACCATTACCAGTCGCTCAACCTTGTCTGGATTTTCGGCAGCAAACTGCATGCTGATCGTTGCGCCCATTGAATGCCCGACAAGAGCAAATGGACGATCAATAAATTTACTGGTTACAAACTGGATAAAGTCTACATACGCGCGAGGTGTGTACAGGCGATTGCCTTTATCCGACCCACCAAAGCCGGGCAAGTCAAAAGCGACCACATGAAAACGGGTTGACAGTTTCGTGATTGTATCTTTCCAGATTCGCGCACCTTCACTTCCCAGCCCATGGACCAGCACCACCGTCCGTTTGCGCTCAAGACCCGTTTCATAAACGACAGCCTTGCCCCCAAAAACAGGTTCAGACACAACAGTTTCACGACTGTCCTCTACGTCCAGCCATGGCACTACTCTGGCCTGTGTCACCCAGGGAATGAGCAGTAAAGTTACGGCAACAAGGAAGTTTCGGAACACAGGTGTCCGGAAAATTAAGTAATGTACTGCGTGGTGCATGGGGCTCCCCATTGTTAGTCGCACAGCAAATTCTACAAAAGTTTGTAGCGAAAAGTTGATATTACGCATATTACACCGCGAATTCAGACATAAGTCGAACACATTCACTACAAAATTCTAAATCTGAAGAGCTAAACCTCCATTTTCCATTATTATCCCATACTCAAACCACCTTGATTTACGTCTTTGCAGCACATGAAAATAGCTTTTATATTTTCGCAATCAATGTATTAATACGAATTAACACAGACATGCTCAAATTCGGGGAAGAGATGATGCCACTTAATATCAAGGCTCTGGGTAGTACAGCAAAATCATTATTCTTAACGTGTTTGTTTGTGACTCACAGTCCGGCATTTGCAGACTGCAAACCTTCTGACCCCCTGGTTGATGCCATCGCCTCAGGGCACCGGACTGCTGAATATGCCTCTCGCGATGCATATCGACATCCAGAGGAAACACTCCGCTGGTTTGATGTACAGCCCACCATGACGGTCGTGGAAATATGGCCCGGAGGTGGCTGGTACAGTGAAATCCTGGCCCCCTACCTCAGTGAACGGGGCACTTATTACGCAGCTGGATTCGACCCGAAATCTGAAATCCCCTTCTACAGATTAAACGCCCTGAAGCTCCAGGATAAATTTCTGTCCAATCCGGACATTTATGGCCAGGCTAAAATCACCATCCTTCAACCGCCTTCGCATATTGAGATAGCCCCTGCTGGCAGCGCTGACCGGGTACTCACTTTCCGGAACGTGCATAACTGGATGAAAACAGGCAATGCCAACCAGGTGTTCACAGCCATGTACCGGGCATTGAAACCCGGTGGAATTCTAGGCGTAGTCGAGCATCGTGCCCCGGCGAACAGTATTCAGGATGAACGGGCTGTTTCCGGATATGTGACTGAGGCCTACGTCATTCAGTTAGCTGCCCAGGCCGGATTCCTCCTCGCAGGTCGCAGCGAAATCAACGCGAACCCGAAAGATACCAAGGACTACCCTGAGGGCGTGTGGACATTGCCACCGTCATTAAGACTCAAAGACGAGAACATGCCCAAGTATCTGGCCATCGGTGAAAGTGACAGAATGACACTAAAATTCATGAAACCCTACAGCACGCGCCAACTGCCCTTCTCACAAAAAGAATAGCTGGAATTCAAGAATTCCGGCACGTTTTGACTCGTCCAATGCTACAATTTGCTGCTACGCAGCATTTAGTACTTTTACATGAGCACCACGACTAAAAAAATTACCAGCAATATCAGTGACAGCCTTAAGGGCGGACTCCGCATAGGCCAGACCGTAAGCGTACTCACCCGCACCGGTTTAGGCTGGTTAGCAGGCAGACGTCCACCCACGCCGCAATTATTACGTGAAACGTTCGAGCGACTGGGTACTACCTACATCAAGCTCGGGCAGTTTATCGCCAGCGCACCGTCGGTATTTCCCGAAGCCTATGTAAAAGAGTTTCAACTCTGCCTGGATAACGTTGAGCCCCTGCCGTTTAGAACCATTGAAAAAACCTTACTTAATGAATTTGGACGGCCCCTTGAAGAAATCTATGCAGAAATTGATCCGAAGCCACTGGCTTCTGCCTCAATTGCCCAGGTTCATGCCGCGCGTTTAATCACCGGTGAAGACGTCGTCATCAAGGTACAGAAGCCCGGTGTCAGGAATGTGTTACTCACGGATCTGAACTTCCTGTTTGTGACTGCCAAGGTACTCGAATGGCTGGCCCCACATCTGGTCCATGCGTCGCTGTCGGACATCGTGAATGAAATCCAGAATGGCATGCTTGCAGAGTGTGATTTTCTGAAAGAAGCCCAGAACATCGAAACTTTTGACAAATACCTGAAAGAAACCGGCAACACAGAAGCCGCTGTGCCTCGTGTCTATCACCAGGCCACCACGCTAAAAGTCCTCACCATGGAGCGTTTTTATGGTGTGCCGCTCACAGACCTGGACACCATCCGTAAACACTCACAGGATCCCGAGTTCACTCTGCTCACCGCCATGAATACCTGGATGGGAAGTCTGCTGCACTGCCAATTCTTTCATGCCGATGTGCATGCCGGTAACCTGATGGTGCTTGAGGATGGCCGCGTAGGCTTTATCGATTTCGGAATTGTTGGCAGCCTGAAACCAGGCACCTGGGAAGCAATGATTTCCTTTATGACCGGCAAGGCCACAGAAAGCTATACCTCAATGGCCGAGGCCCTGGTAAAAATTGGTATTGCCGATCGCAAGGTCGAAATCAGCAAGCTTTCACACGATCTCGAACAGCTGGTGAAAAGTGCGGAATCCATAGACACCCGACTGATGGGCGGACCGATGGATATGGATCATGCCGAGATGGACCGCTTCATGCTCTCGATTGTTGAACTTGGCAAAAAACATGGCATCAAATTTCCACGGGAATTTGCCTTGCTGCTGAAACAGATCCTCTACTTCGACAGATATATTGAACTACTCGCACCGGGTATGAACATGTTCAACGATGACCGTGTCATTCTCGATGGCGATCTGGAAAGCATGGCGAGTATGGGACTACTGCACTAGCCGTAACATGCAGCTGGCTGATTAGATGCTTTTACCAATTGAAGCAACACCGCCCAGTAATATATCGGTTGCCATGCGTGCGGCAAATTCCGGGTCTTTGTTATCCCTGGACAGCAGACTGCGCGACATTTCATAACCTACGCCATAGAACGCCGCTGACAGATAATCAATATCCGTCTCCGGCAGCACTCCGCGCTCTATGGCGTCCTTGATATCTTTCTTGAGAGAGTTAATCGAGATTCCGAAAACGGTATCCTCATAAAAGTCTCGAACCACGGGTTCGTTTCTGAGGATAAAAGCAAAGAATACCGGGTCTTCAGCAACCATATTAAATGCCACCAAATAAGCGCCATAGAGAAACTCTTCGAGTGTACGGGCATTACTGCGAACTTCATGCATGCGTCGGGTCATCTCGACCGTACTGTCTTCAACCAGCGCCTTGAATACCGAGGACTTATCGGGGAAATAATTGTAATAGGTACCGGAAGCCAGGCTGGTATCACCGATAATATCTCGCACCGTGACGGCATCATATCCGTGCTCTATAAAACAGCGGCGCGCCGCTTCGATAATTACACCGCGGTTTCTCGCCTTGTTCCGTTCACGCTTCCCTGCCACTTCCGAATCTGCGGAAGCTATCTCCTCAACTGCAAACTTTGTCATGCTCTCGCGCACCGGTCTGGGTATAGCATCGTTCGCAAATTTAGCTCATGCGACGATGACGAATAATTAGGGCCGGAAATTATGACGGCTGGGTCACTTTCTTGCAAAGAAACCTCAAAATCTATTGCGACTTGCGAGTAAAAACCTCCTCAAGAAGGTAGGGGTCATCAAAATGACGCCGACCAATAAAGGCGGTGGCATGCCGTCCCATCTGACGCATTGCACCCGGACTGATCACCCCGCTGGGCCACAGCCAGAAACGTTCCAGCCGTTCGCTGCCTTTTAGCAACCCATCACCAGAGAACAGGTTACGATACTGGTCGCCTCCCAGTGGCAAACTGCGTAATTCATCATAAGGTTTAATTGCATATTGCTGTCGCCCGGTTGCAGCTGCTGTAAATGGCAACACGCGACGCAGGTAATGTGTGCCTGCCTGCAACCTGAGCATGACGCGTCCTGTTGGAATTTCTGACTGCGGAATCAGAATAGGCTCACGCCATAAACTTTCATCAGGCGCTTTGGTATGCAACCGAACGGGATAAAAATACTGATAGCAGCCGCAGGCATGCATAGTGTCGTAAGCCACCGGCCTGCCATCAAGCCCAAGGGTGACACGCCACACAACCGCATCAAATTCACCTGCATATGCATCCAGCATATTTATGGCCGTTCGTCTTGGAAACCACAGGACATAACTCAGCTGTGGCATCACTGCACCCTCGAAACGGGTAAAGCCCTTATCGAGATAAGTAACGACTCTGGATGAATCAACCACCGGCCTATTTTGCAGTCTTATAGCACCGGGCTGGTCGTCCACTCCCGCAACCTCAACCTGCCAGGCGGGCGCATAGCGCGCACCCAGCGCCTCCCAATCAGTTGGAGTGATTTGTGGGATACCTAGAGCATTGGTTTCGAATTCGGTTGCAGGGAAATTGTCAGCGTATGCCACAGCAGGCGCCCATGTTTGAAGACCCGCGTTGTCCGGCACAGTCAGGTCGGTCGCATAATCCTGATGTATCCCTGTCTGATAACGCTGCACGCCCAACTGCATAAATGGCACGGCAAGAGGATAAAGGCCCAGCACCCGAGCCAGCACTGAATAGTCATCCGGCACCACGGCCAGTTCAATCAGGTGATTAAATCGGGACTCGTCTTGCAGCAGGCCTGCGAGAAGCACCTCCCCGCAGTCATTCAGAACATCTAAATGTTCCTGTCCGCTTTGACCAAGATTCTGCAGCTCAAATTTACGTGCTGCCTGATCCTCTTCACGCAGGGCACCTAACCACAAGCGCCGCTTATCTGGCGTATCCAGTTCGTATCTGAATGACGCCATGAAACGGGTAAAACGTAAATAGGGATAGCCGGGAATTCTGTACCCCCCCGCATCGTGCATACCCTGCATGTGCAACTGCTCATCCAGCTGTTCAAACTGGGCCAGGCAGGCAGACTCCACACTCGGCATTGGCTGGCGAGTTGCACAGCCCGCCATTGCCAATAGGGCAAGACCGAGGAGTAAGCGAATTATTAAATGAGACATCACCGGCAAGGCTGCCTCAAGGATCGATTCAGATCAAGAAAGCAGACTGACCATTGCAGGAATGTAATGATCCACCAGCAACAGCGTAAAGATACCCATCAGGTAAACCAGCGAAAACCCGAAAGTCCGCATCGGCAGTCCGGGCACCGGTTTGAACTTCAAACGCCATGCGTAAGCCAGAAACACAAGGCCGAGTATCAACGCCCCAATGCCGTAAAGCAGACCACTCATTCCGTAGACATAGGGCAGCAGGCTCACCGCAATCAGCAGAATGGTGTAGAGCAATACCTGTGTGCGTGTGTACTCCAGACCGTGGGTAACCGGAAGCATGGGAATATCGACTTCCGCATACTCCTTGTGGCGTTCAATCGCCAGTGCCCAGAAGTGTGGCGGCGTCCAGATGAAAATAATCAGAAACAATAACAGCGGCTCAGGATCCAGCTGACCGGTAACCGCTGTCCAGCCTAGAATGGGCGGCGCTGCGCCGGCGGCACCCCCAATCACAATATTCTGCGGTGTCGCACGTTTCAGATAGATTGTATAAATGCCCGCATAACCCACCAGCGTAAACAGCGTGAGCCAGGCAGTCAGCGGGTTTACCAGCGCGTAAAGCAGCAACATGCCACCAGCACCGATTATCGCAGCAAAGACTATGGACTGCCTGACACTCAGGTTACCGGTAACTACGGGACGACCACAGGTGCGTGCCATGCGGGCATCTACCTGATGATCCAGAATCTGGTTAATGGCCGCGGCGGACGCTGCCATCAGCGATATGCCGATCGTACCCCACACCAGCGGGCCAAATGGCACCATGCCAGGTGTGGCAAGAAACATCCCGACAATGGCTGTAAAGACGATGAGCATGACCACGCGCGGCTTACACAGCTCGTAGTAATCATTCACTGTCTGGCGCCAGTGATGTGGCGTAGCGACGGATTCTGTGCTCATAAAAAAATCATTCCGCCCCGGGCGGTCTTAAAGCGGAATTGACCGCTACCAGGCTTAATAATAGCAGTGCTGCGCCCCCGTTATGTGCAACAGCCACAGGAAGCGGCAAGTTAAACAACACTACCGAGATACCTATTCCGACCTGAAGCAGCAATGCAGCAAGCACGAACAGGCCCAGAATGCGGAACTTGCTGGCAGACTCCCGCAATAACGGCACTATCACCATCAACAGCAAAACGACAGTGGTCAGTATGGCGCCAATACGATGCATTAAATGAATCGTTACCCGGGGAGTATTGTCCAACACCCCAAATTCATAATTCACACCCAACCCGCGCCAGAGCGTATAGGCCTCGGCGAAATCCACGGGTGGCCACCAGCGCCCCTGACACATGGGAAAGTCCGGGCAGGCCAGTGCCGCATAATTCGTACTGGTCCAGGCGCCAAGAAAAATCTGCAGCAGCAGCACCAACAGTCCGATCAAACCATATAAACGCATGCGGGGCGACACCGACTCAGGCACTCGGTTGTCAGGCTTGCCTGTACGCAAATACAGCAAATACAGCATGGCAAGCGTTGCCATCCCGCCAAACAAATGTCCGGTCACAATCACAGGCTTCACCAGAAGGGTCACCGTCCACATACCCAGAGCTGCCTGCACAATGATCAGCGCCAGTAGCCCAGCCGTGAACCTACCGACCCAATCCAGATGCGTCCTGCCCTTCCACAGATATACACCCAGAATTGGCAGCAGTACCGAAAGGCCCGACAACAGGGAAGAAAGCAGCAAGGCCTTCTTCACATACAAAACGGTGCCTGCGGCTGCCAGTCCCGCAGACAACCAGACAAGATTGCGCCGACCGGGTCTTTGCCAGTTCGCCATCAGCGCCAGGGCCAATACCAGCACACCCAGTGAGGCCGCAAAGAAACGATGCACCTGCTCTTTCCAGGCCTTGTGCACTTCTACCGGACGTTCAGGGAACGATTCATTCGCCTGCGCAATATGTTCCTCAGCAGTCGGCCATGCCAAATGCCCGTAACATACCGGCCAGTCAGGGCAGCCAAGCCCGGCGTCCGACAAACGCACATAGGCGCCCAGCATCACCACACCCAGCGCGAGGAATGTAGCCAGTAAAGCGGTACGACGGAACCAGGGAGTCAACATACGAGCCAGCCAGACCTAACCAATATTGGAAAGGCGTAGAAGTTTCTTGATGTCTTTCAACATGCCCTTGGGAGAATCCTTGTCTGTGTAATACAGCATCCAGTTACCCATTGGGTCAATCAGGTACACATTGTCACCCTGGGGGGCACGCCCCTCGGCATGCAATATCTGCTGCCATTCAGCCAAAGCATTCTTGGAGGCATCAGCGTTCGCATAAGCGAAATGCAGTCCCTGATGCTCTTCCTGAAGATAAGCTTCCAGCAATGTTTGCTGGTCGCGATCAGTAATCACGTACAGGCCCTGCACACGCTTCGACTTACGGTGCAAGGATTTCCACACCTGTCGCATGTTGTAGAGCGTTTTCCTGCAGGCATCCTCGCAATGACTGGTGCCCACATAAAGCATGGTCCAGCGCGGACCGTGCAACATGTCATCTTCAAGAGGCCGGCCAACGCTGTCATACACTGCCATTTGCGGCAGGGAAACGGTATCAATCAGATTGCCCTGCTGTACCTGACCACCCGGGCGCCAGCCACCGAAGTAGCTGAAATAAGCCGCAAACATTGGCCCCAGAAACAGGACAGCCAACATGATCAAGCCTAGACGGCCTTTAAAAACTGAGGATGAAGCCATGAATAATCTCAAACTGATGGACGGAGGAATTACTCGCGTCTCGTGTTCACTACTATGAAAATGACGGTCAGTGCCAGCGCCAATGCAAACCACTGAAAAGCGTAACCGTAATGTTTGGCCGGAGGCATCACCTCGGCCGTCCAGTCACGCTCAAAACCATGCGGCTGATCTGCTGACAATAACAGAATGCCGTCCTTGACCGGGCTCTCCAAAAGACAACCCAGCGCCTCACGGCGCGGGTATTGTACCACCCGGGGCCAGTTTTCACGGTCACAATCATCCGTGCCGGCCCGAAAGCCCGGACTTGGCAAAGCACGCCACTGGCCGCTCAATGTCTGAAGCCCTTCTGGCGTCTCGATATCGGGTAACTGATTCCGGTCTATATTCGCCGGCACCCAACCCCGGTTTACCAGGATCAGGCCGACGCGCGTAACCATCGGCGTCCACACGTGATACCCCACCTGCCCATGCAGCACCTGACTGTCCTGCAACAGATTACGCCCGGCCTGAAAGTGACCGGTAATCTTCACGGGCTCGCCGCGCAATTCAATACCATCTCCTCCAGACCAGAAATGGGCTACCAGATCACGCGTATGCGCAGGAGCGCCCTTGGCGACAACCAGCTGCGCAGCTAAGATGGCTTCTTTAGCGTGGGCACGACGAAGTTGCCAGACACCCAGATTCAGCAGCAAAGCCACAATAATCAGATACACCAGACACGCCCACCACGGTGGAGCAAAACGAAACACACCTACTCGCATGATTAGATCCGGAAACACACAATGAAGATCATTATCCTACTGTTCGTCTTCGCCATCATGATTGCCTTGTTCAGCGGCCTGTTTTTTCTGATCAAGGACAAGGATAAATCCAAGCGAACCGTCAACGCCCTGACCTGGCGAGTTGGTCTGCAGGCCGCTCTAATCATCATATTGGTGGTTGCTGTTTTGATGGGCTGGCTGAAGCCGCATGATGTGTACCCTACTCAGCCCACTGAATCGCAAAGCGGCCAAGTAGACAAATAGCGACAGATCCTCATAGTTTACAAACACAAGCAGGCGGCGCAAGTTAGACAGGCCATGATTTCTTCATTTCTCACAATCACAAGAATCCACCGGGTATGACTTCAACAGTATTTCTGGATCGTGTATTTAAATTCGCAAGTGCAGTTGCACTAGTCAGCTGGCTTGCAATTTTCTTCATCCCCGGCTGGGTACTCGTGCATATAGTCTGGATGGCACTGCCCATCAGTTTATTGTGCCTTTTGTATCTATTCACTCTCATCCTGGGAAACAAGTTTGATGCCCCTGGGACCGCCCCGCGTGGCCACTTTCGGAGCATGAAGGGCGTGCTGCGACTTTTTGAATCACCGAGAGTGGTATTAGTTGGCTGGGTGCATTTTCTTGCGTTTGATCTGGTCGTCGGACTGGTAATCCTGGTTGATTCGGCTGCTCAGGGTATTGAGCATTTGTGGATCTTACCAAGTCTGTTCTTAACGCTTATGTTTGGCCCGGCAGGGCTGCTGAGCTATTTTGCAGTCCGGCTTTTCTTAACTTGATGTCTCGGCAGCAGGAATAGCCGACGTTAACTACGTCGCAGACCAAATGATCGGCCCAGCCACTATTCTTATCAGCATAGCCATCTCGCTTGCACTGACTTTCATATTCGTCTCCCTACGCCTGATTTGGAGTGCAGTCGTCGCAGGGCGGACCCAAAGATATCTGATACTGACAGTCTCGATAATCGGCTTAGTTGGTATCGTAGTAGCACTGAGTCTATGCGTGATTGTCTGGTTTGGTTACGGTGTGGCTCATACAGGCAAAGACGCCACTACAGATATCATAGTATTGATATCTACAGTCCCGCCGTTTTTCCTGGTGTCATTCGGGTTGTGGTTTCTGGCAGGCAGGTTACTCACGCAGCTAAGACCTGACGTTACGCCACCTGAAGATTCAATTAAGCGTTAACACCAGCTCGCCGAACACGGAACAGTAACGGTAAGAGATGGTGATATCGTCCGCAAAGTTTTTTGCCAGCTCATCAACCCTGATCCGCGAAATATCAGCCCAGACTCATAGCATGTCTGAATAGTAGGTGAGTGAGATTTTTGCAGCCATGTGCCTAATCTACTCGTAAAAATCACAGGTACAAAAAAGCCCGGCTTTGCCGGGCTTTTTAATATACTTTTTCGTTCCTCGTTATACGACGTATACGAAGATGAACAGGCCCAACCAGACCACGTCAACGAAATGCCAGTACCAGGCTACGCCTTCGAAGCCGAAGTGACGATCTTCGGTGAAATGGCCCTTGGCGCAACGACACATGATCACGAACAGCATGATGGTACCAAGGGTCACGTGCATGCCGTGGAAGCCGGTGAGCATGAAGAACGTTGAGCCATAAATACCGGACTCAAGTGTCAGATTCAGATGTCCGTAGGCCTCAACGTATTCTTCAGCCTGGAAGAACAGGAAAGCGCAACCCAGTGCGACTGTCGCAGCCAGCCAGCGAGTTGCCTTGGCGTGATTACCCTCTTTAAGACCATGATGAGCAATAGTGCAGGTCACACCTGAAATCAGCAGAATAACTGTATTCAGGAATGGGACGCCCCAGGCTGGAATAATATCGAAGTCACCTCCGAGTGCTGCCGGGCCATTGGTAGGCCAGACATTTTCAAATCCTTTCCACAGTATTTCGTTGGTCATGAATTCCGGAGCTTCACCCCCTAACCATGGCAGCGATAATGCGCGTGCGTAGAACAGGGCGCCGAAGAAAGCGCCAAAGAACATGACTTCGGAGAAAATGAACCAGGCCATACTCCAGCGGTAGGTCATATCGACCTGGCTGTTGTACTTGCCACTCTCGGCCTCATTGACTACACCACGTAGCCAGACAAAAGACATCACGATGATCCAGGCCAGACCAACAATAAAGCCAATCTGTCCGAAAGTCGGACTTTCGTTCAGCAGGCTGGCAAAACCGGATACAAATAGCACAAGGCCAATGGTCATCATGAATGGCCAGGCGCTGCCTTCCGGTACGTAATAGGTTTCCGCAGTACTGTGTTGTGACATCTCAGTTCCCCAATCAACGCGCCCTATTGGGCCGCTCGACTCGTTACATCAACTGATGCGAGATTAGTCGCATCAAAAAAAGTATATGACAGCGTAATCCGGTCTATATGGGCCGGCATGGCCGGGTCGATGACAAATCGCACCGGCATACGCTTTTCCTCATTTGCCTCGAACAGCTGTTGTTCGAAACAGAAACATTCTGTCTTGCGCAGGTATTTGGCACCTGCGGCTGGCGATACACTTGGTACCGCCTGCCCCACCACGCCCTTGCCTTGCAGGTTCCTGGCGTTGAAATACACCAGGGCCATTTCGCCTGGATGCACTTCCACACTGCGCTGCTCGGACGAAAACGTCCAGTCAGCGCCGCCATTCACCGTAGTGACGAACTCGACGGCGACACTGCGCTCAGCGTCAACCACCTGGTTCACCACCTCGGACCGCTCCACCGTCGTACGACTGCGACCATTAAGGCCGGTGATATCACAAATCACGTCGTACAGCGGCACCATGGCAAAGCCAAAGGCAAACATACCCACAACGACACAGCCAAGCTGTAACAGCAAACGGCCATGCCGCATCGCTTCTTCCTCTATCTACCTTGTCAAAAAGAAGAAGCTTCCGAAGAAAAAAGTCAGGGCCAGAGTCGCCAGCATCAGTGCCAGGCGAATAGTACGCGCACGACTACCGTGCCCGGATCCTTCATGCCCCTGTATATTTCCTTCTTCACTCATTCAACTATGACCTAAGAGAGCTTGTGTCCGTCCAGCGCATCGAATTCGTCATGCACGGCAGTGAGCTCGTCTTCAGGAATCGTGATCTGCTCTGGCGGCACTTCAAAGGTGTGGTACGGCGCTGGTGAAGGCACTGTCCATTCCAGACCATGCGCACCTTCCCATACACGCTGGGTAGCTGGCTCGCCCTTCTTGGCCATACAGCGCATCATGTTGAAGATGAAGATGAACTGGGCAAAGAAGAAGGCGAAGGCGCCAACAGACGAAATCCAGTTGAAGTCAGCGAACTGACCGTTGTAATCCGGAATACGTCGCGGCATACCTGCCAGACCCACAAAATGCTGCGGGAAGAAGGTCACGTTAATGAAGATGGCTGAAAGCCAGAAATGCATCTTGCCCCAGAACTCGCTGTACATGACACCGGTCCATTTCGGAATCCAGTAGTACACGCCGGCAATAATCGAGAACACCGCACCCGGCACCAGCACGTAGTGGAAATGCGCCACTACAAAGTAGGTATCGTGATACTGGAAGTCAGCAGGTGCAATCGCCAGCATCAGGCCGGAGAAACCACCAAGGCTAAACAGGAACACGAAGCCCACTGCAAACAGCATCGGTGTTTCGAAGGTCATGGAACCGCGCCACATGGTCGCAATCCAGTTGAAGACCTTCACCCCGGTTGGCACCGCAATCAGCATGGTGGCGAACATGAAGAACAGCTCACCTGCGACCGGCATACCCACGGTAAACATATGGTGCGCCCACACAATGAAGCTCAGGAACGCAATAGATGCTGTCGCATACACCATTGAGTCATATCCAAACAGCGCCTTGCGGGCGAAAGTCGGAATGATGGTAGATACGATACCGAAGGCCGGCAGAATCAGGATATAAACTTCGGGATGCCCGAAGAACCAGAAAATATGCTGGAACATGACCGGATCACCACCGCCAGCGGCAGTGAAGAAGCTGGTGCCGAAGTAACGGTCGGTGAGCAGCATTGTGACCGCACCGGCCAGAACAGGCATCACCGCAATCAGCAGGTACGCAGTAATCAGCCAGGTCCATACGAACAGGGGCATTTTCAGCAACGTCATGCTTGGCGCACGCAGGTTGAGAATCGTCACCACCACGTTAATCGCACCAGTAATGGATGAAATACCCATCAGGTGAATCGAGAAAATCACATAGGGAAGTGCATCACCGGTCTGCAGCACCAGCGGCGGATACATCGTCCAGCCACCTGAAGGTCCGCCACCATCCATAAACAGCGTGGACAGCAACATGGTGAAGGCAAAAGGAAGAATCCAGAAACCCCAGTTATTCACACGCGGCAATGCCAGATCGCCGGCGCCAATCATCATCGGCACCATCCAGTTAGCCAGACCTACGAAGCCAGGCATTACCCCGCCGAAGATCATGACCAGTGCATGCATGGTGGTCATGGAGTTAAAGAACTCCGGAGACACCAGTTGCATGCCCGGCTGGAACAACTCGGCGCGAATCACCAGTGACATGGCGCCACCGATAAAGAACATGGTGAATGCAAAGATCAGGTACATCGTACCCAGGTCTTTATGGTTAGTCGTACCTATCCAGCGCATGACCCATGGCACCAGCCCGTCTTTCAACTGGGCAGGGCCGTGATGATCGTCGTGGCCGTCGTGTGTAGCTGCGTGACTCATGTAGCTCTCCTAAATCAGGGTGCGGCCGCAATCTGGGCGGGTTGCACAACATCGCCAGTGTCGTTACCCCAGGCGTTGCGTTCGTATGTGATGACAGCGGCAATCTGCTCATCGCTGAGCGAGGCGCCAAATGGTGTCATGGCATTCTTGCCATTGATCACGATGTCAATATGTGTGGCCAGATCGCCTGTCGCGACCGGGCTGCCTTTAAGTGCCGGGAATGCCGGCGGCATACCCTCGCCATTTTTCTGATGGCATGCACCGCAATAGGTGTTGTAAACCTTCTCGCCAGCAGCCATCAGATCAGCCATGCTGGCTTCAGCAGGCGCAGTAACCGCAGGCTCCTCAGCCGCTGCGTCTGGTGCTGCATCAGTGGCGACTTCAGCAGGCGCCGCGGCAACAACGGCCGGTACTTCACCGCCCGTCTGTTCGGCTACCCAGGCTGCGAAATCTTCCTTGCTCAACACTTCAACCACGATGGGCATGAAGCCATGGTCGCGACCACAAAGCTCGGCACACTGTCCGCGGTATACACCGGGAACGTCGACCTTGGTCCACATCTCGTTGATGTAACCGGGCACAGCATCTTTCTTCACTGCAAAATCTGGAATCCACCAGGCGTGAATCACATCGTTTGAGGTGAGCAGGAAACGAACCTTGGTATCGACGGGTAAAACCAGACGGTTATCAACATCCAGCAGGTAGTTATCAACTGTTGCGGGATCGATGCCCGAGCCCAAACGGCGGGCTTCGTTACTGTCGGCTGACAGCGAGCTGAAGAATGAAATGTCGTGCTCAAGATATTCGTATTGCCATTTCCACTGATAACCCGTGATCTTCACCGTCATTTCGGTGCCACGGGTATCTTCCATCTTGATCAGCGTGCCGGCCGCGGGGATAGCCATGGCGATCAGAATGACGAACGGTAGTGTCGTCCAGATAATTTCCACAAGAGTGCTCTCATGGAAATCAGCAGGTTTTGGATGACGCGACTTGCGATGTGCAAACACCGAATAGAACATCACTCCAAACACCACCACACCGATGGCGACACAGACCCAGAAAATCAACATATGCAGGCCAAAGACTTCACGGCTGATTTCCGTGACGCCTACTGGCATGTTGACTTCCCAAGCAGCCAGCGCGGCACTGGACATGGCCCAGGCCAGCAATCCACTGACAATACTCAACATGGTTTTAACGGACATGCGTTACTCCCTGAAACATGCCGGTCGATGTTGTACGACGCGACATCAGTCTTTCAACACATTTTTGATGCAAATCCCCGCAAACAAAAACATGCTCATCAAATAAGTCAGGCCACCCATTGATATACGCGACCCAAACTGGTGCTCGCGCTATCGATTCCGTGCAGCTTCACAGCCATGTACTGGACGGAATAACAGCCGGACAGCAGACACGAATAGGCTCCTGCCCTCGTAGGGAAGGAATTTTAGTCGATGGGTAAAAGCCGTGGCAAACTGTCGCACCCTGTTCAGACCTCAATCAGGGTCAACATTTCGAGATTTTCAGGGGTTTGACTGCCTTCAGGAAACACGCCCAGTAGGGGGGCGGGCATGCGTTGGCGCAGGGTTTTAATGTTATCCATCAACATGGGCTGCTCGGGTGGCAAACAATTTGCCACCCAACCCAATAATCGGCTTTGTCGGGCAATACTTTCCGCAGATAGCAGGGCATGGTTGAGACAGCCAAGCCGCATTCCTACGACCAGAACCACCGGCCAGCCCTGATCTGACACGAAATCTGCCATGTCCCGATCCGGACCAATGGGCACACGCCAGCCTCCCGCTCCTTCCACAAGAACCCAGTCCGCCATGGCCGCAATTCGGTCATGAGCGTCCAGCAATTTCGTTTCACTTATTGTCACCGCCGCCTGCTCGGCGGCAAGATGTGGCGCAATCGCTGGCGCAAAACAATAGGGGTTTATGAGCTCATAAGGAATGTGGATATTTCCTGCTGTCTGGAGACCCAAAGCGTCCTCATTGCGCAAACCTTCGGCTTGCAACTCGGCACCGGCTGCGATCGGCTTGTAGCCCGCACATCGAATATCCTGATCCGAAACAGCCTTCAACAGGAGGGTCGCAACATGCGTTTTGCCCACTTCCGTATCGGTACCCGTCAGAAATATCGTGCTCATATGCATGCTACCTAATCCTGCATAGCGCGTTGCAAGGCCCGCAAAAACCCATCGACCTGTGCTTCACTATGCGCCGCCGACAAAGTAATACGCAATCGCGAGGTTCCTTCCGGCACAGTCGGCGGACGAATTGCCGTGACCAGATAACCCTGCTCAAGCAGCCGGGCGCTGACTTGCAGGGTGCGTGCTTCATCACCCAGCAGCAAGGGCTGTATCGGCGTAGTGGAATCGCCCAAGGGCAATCCCGCCGCCACTGCGCCATCTCTGAAACGGGCAATCAAGGAATTCAGGTGCTCGCGCCGCCATTCCTCCTGCTTCAGCAATCGCAAACCTAAACGTGCAGCCTCAGCCACAGCCGGCGGTGGTGCTGTCGAAAATATAAATGTGCGGGTACTTTGAATCAGGGCCTCGATCAGCGCTTCGGAACCAGCTACAAATGCGCCGGCCGCTCCTATTGACTTGCCCAGTGTGGCTACGAGTATGGGCACATCCTCCAGGCCCAAACCTGCCTGCGCGACTGCGCCCCGCCCTTCCGGCCCCAGCACACCAAGTCCATGTGCATCATCCACCATCAACCAGGCGTCATGCTTTTCAGCCTGAGCCACCAGTTCTGGCAAGGGTGCAATATCGCCATCCATGCTGAATACACCATCTGTGACAATCAGTTTCCTGGTCGATTCGGTGGCCCCCAGTTGCCGATCCAGATCGGCAATATCGGCATGTTGAAAGCGCTTGATCTCGGCTTTGCTCAAACGCATACCATCGATAAGCGATGCATGATTAAGGCGGTCAGAAAACACGGCATCATCACGCCCCATCAAGGCACTGATAACGCCGACATTGGTCAGATAACCGGAGGACAGCAATAAAGCACGTGGGCGTTCGAGAAATTCAGCCAGTTCTTCTTCCAGCGCCTGATGGGCGTGGTTATATCCGGTAATAAGTTGCGAGGCACCACTGCCGACGCCTTCCTGCTCAACCGCCCTGATCAATGCAGCCTTGAGCTCGGGATGAGTGGCCAGTCCCAGATAATCATTACTACAAAATACCTGTACATCCCGGCCATCGACGCGCGCCTGCACACCGTGCGCACCTTCGATAACGCGACGACGTCGATAAAGATTCTTTTGTGCTACCTCATCCAGTCGCTGTTGCAGGTAGTGATTAAGCGATGCACTCACGCAGAAGCGGCTTGCACCACCCCATGATCAATTTGACCACAGGCAGTATCGTCGCGTGCATCCGTCATTAACTGGTCAGGCTTTAATCCCAACTTGTTAAAAAGAACGACATCTCTTTCGTGGTCAGGATTACCGGTAGTCAGCAACTTATCGCCATAGAAAATGGAGTTGGCGCCGGCAAAGAAACACAACGCCTGTACCTGATCATTCATTTCCTGACGACCTGCGGATAGCCGTACATAAGACGCCGGCATCATGATGCGGGCCACTGCAATGGTTCGAATGAAGTCAAAGTGATCAATACTCTGCTCACCCGGCAGGCCATTGAGCGGCGTGCCCTCAACTTTCACCAGGCTGTTGATCGGCACACTTTGAGGATGCTCAGGCAGATTCGCCAACTGGCGCAGCATTTCCGTACGGTCCTCAGACTTTTCACCCATACCAACGATGCCGCCACAGCAGACCTTCATGCCGGAATCACGTACATGTTCAAGCGTGTCGAGCCGATCTTTATATGTGCGTGTCGTGATAATTTTTTCGTAATATTCGGGCGATGTATCGAGGTTGTGGTTGTAGTAATCCAGACCTGCGTCGGCCAGACGTTTAGCCTGTTGCTCTTTGAGCATGCCGAGCGTGACACAGCTTTCCAGCCCCATATCCTTTACGGCCTTGACCATATCGATCACTTTATCGAGATCACGATCCTTGGGTGAACGCCATGCCGCGCCCATGCAAAAACGGGATGCACCTGCAGCCTTGGCGCGTGCTGCCGCAGCTTTTACCTCATCCACATCAATCAGCGCTTCTTTTTCCAGACCAGTATCGTATCGAACGCTCTGCGGACAATAGCCGCAGTCTTCCGGACAGGCGCCGGTCTTGATACTCAGAAGGGTCGAGAGCTGTACCTTATTGGCATCAAAATTCTCTCGGTGCAGGCTATGCGCCTTGAATAGCAGGTCGTTAAACGGCAGATCAAACAATGCCTGGACTTCGGCGGTCTGCCAATCATGTCTGATTTGGGTCATCTTTGGTTACCAAACTGGAATACTCGTTGCGTGAGTCTAAGGGCATGCCTGTCCCTGTCAACCCGTTGAGCAGTCAAAAAGTTTACAGGTAATTATTCACATTACTGTGAGCGTGCAGATTTACCAGCTTGAATCAATGTGCAGCAAATCAGCCTGAGAATTCAGATCATTACGAGCTTCTCTGCGGAACAGGTTCATCGTAGCCCCGCATACGATCCAGGGATGAAACAGACCATGGCAACTGTTAAGCATCTGGCGGGAGAACGGACCCCGCGCCATGAATGCCAATAGCACAGTGAATATTGTTACACGCTTGAGGTATCGACATTGCGACACATCCTTAGCGGCGTTCAGATTTGATTTTTCTGACTGCCATACAGTTAATATGGACCCGCGAGATCTCAAATAATAACCGACGAAAACAACATGTCCTTTCAAAATATTAGCGGCCACATTTCTAACTGGTTTTTTCCAGGACTTTGCACGCTATGCGATGCACCAGGTTCAGATGGTATTGATATATGCAATGGCTGCCTTGCCGACTTGCCCTGGAATCACCCGGCCTGCCTGCAATGCGCATTACCACTACCACCGGATACTGGCATGCCCTCAATCTGCGGGGCCTGCCTCAAGGCCGGGAGCAAAGCCACCTACAACCAGGTCTGGGCCGTATTTGTGTACCAAGGTGTCATTGCCTGGCTTATTACACATCTGAAATTCCATGACCGGCTTGGCCATGCCCGACTGCTGGGTGAGATCATGTGGCAACAACTTGAAACACCCCTTTCTCATCAACCCGACAGTCGGCCTGATCTGATCATTCCTGTTCCCTTGTACAAATCTCGCCTGAAAGAACGTGGATTTAATCAGTCGCTGGAAATCGCTCGTCCCATCTCTATTAGAAGCAGCATTAAACTGGAAACAGGAGCACTGCAACGCGTCAGAAATACAAAAAGACAATCTGACCTTTCCAGAAATGAACGGCAAAGGAACCTGCTCAATGCTTTCACCTGCAAAGCCAGTGTCGCAGGAAAACATGTGGTTCTGATTGATGATGTGATGACTTCAGGCAGCACGATTCAGGCTGCCGCCCTTGCCATAAAACAGGCAGGCGCCCGTCGCATTTCAGTATGGGTAGTAGCCAGGGCCGCACCTCACGCTATCTAAACAATACAAATTGCATTAGCATCAGTGACATGCGTGGTTTTAAACGACTCAGCTTTCTGTCTGCCATCGCCACAGCAGTGGCTGCCCTGCTATGGGGCCTGCAAACGCAGATTACGGCCATCCCTGCAGAATGGCCCCTCGAAATACTCACCCGGAGCCTCGGACTGGTTTTCTGCGCCAGTCTTTTAAGCTGGATATCAAGCGCTTTTAACCATGCCCTACAGGAAAATGTCGGCATTGGCAGTTTCCTGCGACTCTGGCTGAAAGTAGGCTCGGACAAACGGGTGCCAGAGTCCGACTGGGTGACTTGGATGAGTCATGTCGGCATATGGATGATGCTGCCCATTTTCATTCTGCGCCAATGGGGCCTGACCGATACCAGCAAGGACATGTTCAATAAAGTGGTGACGGCGGGCTTCCCTGTCGGATCTGGACATATCGTACCCGGCAAAGTAATGCTCGGTGTTGTGATGTTCGCCGCCCTGATTACGATCACCCGCTGGCTGAAGCACCGCCTTCACATTCATTGGCTGAGCCGCACACCCATGCATCCGGGCACCCGTGAAGCGGTAGCCACCATGTTCGGCTATGTCGCATTCATACTTGCCGTCCTCGCGGGGCTTTCCATAGCCGGATTCGATCTTACCAATCTGGCCATCATGGCGGGCGCGCTCGGTGTTGGTATCGGGTTCGGTCTGCAGAACATCGTAAACAACTTTATCTCGGGCATCATCCTGCTGTTTGAACGTCCGATACGCCCTGGGGATTTCATAACAGTCGGGGAAACCTCAGGCTTTGTGCGCAAGGTCAGCATTCGATCCACTGAACTGGAAACGCTGGACCGTATGAGCGTCATCGTGCCTAATTCCGACATGCTGACCACGCATGTCAATAACTGGACGCTGCGCGACCCTTTCGGGCGCATCAAGGTATCCGTTGGCGTTGCCTACGGCAGCGACACTGAGAAAGTCAAACAGATATTGCTGGACGTCGCCAGGGGAAATGCTGATGTCGTGCAGGCCGGGCACGCATTTATTCCAGGTCCCAATGTGCTGTTCAGTGGCTTTGGTGACAGCTCTCTTGATTTCGAGCTCAGGGTATTCATTCGCCAGATCGAGAGGAAGTGGATTATCCAGAGCGATCTGAACTTCGGAATTGACGCCGGATTCCGAGAACACGGTATTACTATTCCTTTCCCACAACGCGATCTCTGGTTCCGCAATACAGCAGATACAGCAGAAAACGACGAGAGCTAGGCATGCATTATCGTCATAAACAAAGTGTTAAGCCCGGGGCCCGTCCCGGGGCGCTGGGTGACGTGCCAAGCCACATTACCAAAATCTGGCTGGTCGATTACAACGCAGACATAGTTAACCAGAGAGAATTTGATTCCGTCGACGATGTGCTGGCCTATGGCAAAAGCCCGAATACCACATGGGTGCATATTCAGGGCGAGGCCGGAGCAGATGATTTAAGACGGTTACGCGAGGCCTACAGTATGCATCCACTCGCAGTTGAAGATGTCATGAACATTGGTCAGCGTCCTAAATTCGAACCCTATGACAGCCAGGTATTCCTAGTTGACGTTGTGCCACAAAGAGATAAAAAGCGTGTTGAATTTGAACAGGTGAGCCTTTTTCTGGGTGATACCTATGTCATCAGTTTTCATGCAGGCGAAGATGATGTTTTTGCACCGATCCGCAACCGCATTCACGAGGGCAAGGGACGTATTCGCACTGGCGGTGCCGATTATCTGGCTTATGCACTCGCCGACGTTATTGTCGACCACGGCTTCCCGGTCATTGAAAGCTATGTGGAAGAACTGGAAGCACTTGAAGAGGAAGTTTTTCAAGCCCGCGCCCCAGACCCCGTGCAGGCAATACATATGATTCGTCGCGACCTGACGGCGTTGCGCCGCATGATGTGGCATCAGACGCAGATGCTTAATGACCTGATTTCTGAAGAACATGAACTCATTCAGCCCGAGACCATGCCCTATTTTCGTGACGCCGCGGACCACAGTCAGCGCATTCTGGATTTACTGGAAACCTACCGGGACATGAGTAGTAGCCTGCTGGATACGCATCTGTCGCTGGTGAGTAATCGCATGAATGATGTGATGAAAGTGTTGACCATCATTGCCACCATATTTATTCCATTGTCATTCGTGGCCGGCCTGTATGGCATGAACTTCGACACCGATAGCCCGTTTAATATGCCGGAGCTTTCGTGGAAATACGGCTATGTAACCTTGCTGGGAATCATGGTTGCCATTTTTATCGGGATGCTGGTTTATTTCCGCAAGAAAAACTGGCTATAAACACGACTGCTTATTTCAGCAAGTAATCGAAGAGTATCCCTGCAAAAACAGCAGCACCGAACCAGTGGTTATTAAGAAATGCCGTCAGGCATGCCTGCGGCTCACGGTTACGAATCAGCCATTGCTGGTAGACAACGAATCCTGAAGCCAGCAACACAGCAAGAAAATAAATACACCCCAGTCCTGCCCATACACCTGTCGCCACCAGTCCACATAAAATAACGACTTGCAGTAGCCCGGTTATCAGGCGATCGGCCTTGCCAAATAATATGGCCGTGGACTTCACACCGATCTTCAGATCATCTTCTCGGTCACACATGGCATAAAAAGTGTCGTAGGCCAGTGCCCATAACAAAGTCACCGCAAACAGCAGCCATGCGATCGGTGGGATAAATTCAAGTTGTGCCGCGAAAGCCATGGGCACTGCCCAGCCAAAGGCCGCCCCCAGATGGGCCTGTGGCAGGTAAGTCCAGCGTTTTGCAAAGGGGTAACTCGCAGCAAGCAGCACTGCGGGAATGGATAGCAATATGGTCAGGGTATTCAACTGAAGAACCAGCACTAACGCCAGAAGGCAGAGAATGGCGAACAGAATCAATGCTTCGCGCGAGGTCACTCGCCCGGTCGCCAATGGCCTGTTTTTTGTTCGTTCGACATGGGCATCAATATTACGATCGGCAAAGTCATTGATGACACAGCCTGCCGAACGCATCAGCACCGTACCCAGCAAAAACACGATCACCACCAACGGCTCCGGCTGCCCTTCACCTGCGATCCACAATGCCCATAGTGCCGGCCACAGCAGCAGGTAAATCCCGATGGGACGGTCCAGTCGGGTCAGTAAATAATATTCCTTAAGTCGTTGCATCACTAAACATCTGCATATTTCTCAGCATCCCCGAGCCAGCGGCGAATGAGTGGCTCTACCCTGTCAGCGGCAGACTTCATGACCGCATCGGCCGCCCGCTGCACGACGGGCAACAAATCGGCATCACGCATCACGTTGGCAATACGCAAGTTGGCCAATCCGGATTGCCTGGTGCCGAGAACCTCACCAGGACCACGTAATTCCAGATCACGCCGGGCAATTTCGAAGCCATCACTTGATTCACGCATGACACTCAATCGGGCCTTTGCGGTATCGCCCAGCGGCGGATGATAAACCAGCACGCAGTGACTCTGTACAGTACCGCGTCCTACCCGGCCACGTAACTGATGTAGCTGCGCCAAACCAAGACGTTCGGCATTTTCAATCACCATGAGTGATGCGTTAGGCACATCCACTCCGACTTCTATCACCGTGGTCGCGACCAGCAAGTCTATATCACCATTCTTGAATGCCTGCATTACCAGGTTTTTCTTTTCAGACTTCAGACGACCATGTATCAAACCTACCTTCAGGCCCGGTAAATCCTTATGCAATCGTTCAGCCGTTGCTTCCGCAGCCTCTGCCTGCAGGGTGTCCGATTCTTCAATCAGAGTGCAGACCCAGTAGGCCTGTCGGCCATCTGCACAGGCAGTCGCCACGCGCTGCAATATATCATCACGACGCCCATCTCCCAGCACCACAGTTTGCACGGGCGTACGTCCAGGAGGCAGTTCGTCAATGATGGACATATCCAGATCACCATACACCGTCATCGCGAGCGTACGTGGAATAGGGGTGGCTGTCATCACCAACTGATGTGGACTTGTACCATCCGGCCCTTTGTCCCGCAGTGCCAGTCGCTGATGCACGCCAAAACGATGCTGCTCATCAATGATGACCAAAGCGAGTTTCCTGAACTCAACCGCCTCCTGAAACAGGGCATGTGTACCGACAATGACATGGGCGCTGCCATCCGCACAGGCCTCCAATGCGGCCCGTTTCTCAGCCGCCTTCTGTTTGCCCGAAAGCCGTAATACCGTCAGACCAAGGCCATTCAGCCAGTGTGCAAAATTGGCGAGATGTTGTTCGGCGAGTAACTCTGTTGGCGCCATGACGGCCGTCTGAGCGCCCGATTCGGCAGCAGCGGCCGCGGCCAGTGCCGCTATCACGGTTTTACCCGATCCCACATCGCCCTGAACCAGTCGTAGCATGGGCGACTGGGTCGACATATCCGATTCGACTTCTGTACGAACCCTTTGCTGAGCGCCAGTGAGTTGAAACGGCAACGCCGTAAGTAATTGCTTCCTTAATCGCCCATCGCCTCTTAAAGAGAGCGCACCATGATCACGCAAACGCTGACGCAGGCTGCGCATGGCCAGTTGATGTGCCAACAACTCTTCAAATACCATGCGACGCTGCATGGGATGTCTGCCCTCTTCCAAAGCCTGCAGATCCGTATCTACGGGCGGCTGATGAACATACTTGAGGGCCTCAGTGAGATTCCCGCCGCCGACACCGTCCACCAGATCTTCCGGCAGCAACTCTTTGGGCCCCGCGGTATCGAGTACCGCCAGTGCCTGCCCGACCAGGCTGCGCATTCGCAGCTGATTGACTTTCTGGGTGACGGGATAAACCGGTGTTAATGCCTCGCTGAGCTCAACATCTTCTCTTTCCTTCAGCAGCCGGTATTGGGGATGCACCATCTCCAGACCATTCGGTCCGGGACGCACCTCACCAAAGGCCTGTAGCCACTGTCCGGGCACAAACGACTGGATCTGCGATTTGGAAAAATGAAACAGACGGATGAGCACCCGACCGCTTCCATCACTAACAGATATCACCAATGAGCGGCGTCGACCAAAACGCAGGTCGGCACGTTCAACCCTGGCAACGATCAGCCCAGGCTGCCCAGGCCGCAGTGAGCCCAGAGGCGTGACGCGACTGCGGTCTTCATAACGAATCGGCAGATGAAACCACAGGTCACTGACCTGATGCAGACCGATGGCCGCAAGCGTTTCATTCAGGCTCGGACCAACACCCTTGAGTTCAGTTAACGGGGAGGCCGCATTCAGTGCCACAGAGGCAATTCGCTCAGGCAATTATTCAAACAAATACAACCACAGCATCAGCTTCAACCAGCGCAGCCTTGGGCAATTCTTTAACGCCCACAGCGGCACGTGCAGGGTAAGGCGTAGCAAAATACTCCGCCATAATTTCATTCACCCTGGCGAAATTTCCGAGATCGGTAAGAAAAATATTCAGCTTCACTATATCGTTCAGTGATCCACCCGCAGCGACACATACGGCGGACAGGTTTTTGAACACCTGGTGTATTTGTGCCTCAATGCCGCCAACCATTTCCATATTGTGCGGATCCAGCCCTATCTGGCCGGAAAGATACACCGTATCTCCCACACGCACTGCCTGCGAATAGGTACCGATCGCCTGGGGTGCCTGATCAGTTTGAATTATTTGTCTGGACATTCTTGCTCCGAAAAAATATGACTGTTGTTAAAAAACTCAACCGCGCGAAACTTTCTGCACAATGTCCAGACGTCGCACACGCCGCATGATCTCGGCCAGTTGCTTACGATCAGTGACCGAGATTTGGAAGCGGGTCACCGCGACCTCTTCTTCCTTTTCCGGTAGAACCACGTGCTCGATATTACCGCCGGAATCGGCAATCTGGGTCGCCAGTGAACCGAGTACACCGCGCTTGGTTTCGGCCTGAACACGCAGCTCGACGGTGAAGTCTCCTTTCACACGCCTCGACCAGCGCATCTCGATCCATTCCTGTCCACTGCCCTTGTTAATCTGACTGCAGCCAAGCCGATGTATTACAAGACCGCGTCCTTTACTGACATGCCCCACGATTGGATCACCCGGTATCGGATAACAGCAACGACCGTAGTCCACCACCAGCCCCTCAGTGCCTTCCACAGCTATGGACACCGAACGCTGCCGTGATTTACCGCCGCGGGCTTTTTCTTCAAGGAAATGCCGTGCAGCCAGAGGCGCCAATCGTTGGCCCAGCCCGATACTGATATACAGTTGCTCCATGCTGGGTTCTGACATCTGCTCAAGGGCATGCTGAATACGTTCCTTTGATAGCCGACGCACTGGCACACTCAATTCACGAAGTGATCTGTTCAATAACCTTTGACCGAGTCGTTCGGCCTGGTCTACACGCTGATTCTTCAGATGCTGGCGTATTGAAGAACGCGCCTTGGCAGTGCGAACAAAGGTAAGCCATGCCGGATTAGGGACAGCGTATCGTGCCGTTATTATTTCGACCGTCTGCCCATTTGCCAGACGGGTCGACAGGGGCACAAGGTGCTGATCCACCTTGGCCGCCACACAGTTGTTACCCAGATCAGTATGGATCGCATAAGCAAGATCAACGGGCGTGGATTTACTCGGCATGCGCTGAATATCACCCTTGGGAGTAAACACATAGACCTCGTCAGGGAAAAGATCAATCTTCACCGACTCCAGGAAATCCTGTGCATCGATGTCGGAATCATCCATTTCCAGCACACTGCCTAGCCACTCATTGGCCCGCTGATGGGGTGCACGTCCGGCCAGACTACCACCCTGCTTGTATTGCCAGTGAGCGGCCACACCACTTTCTGCCGTTCGATGCATATCATCAGTACGAATCTGCACCTCTATCTTCACGCCCTTCGGACCGACTAATGTGGTGTGCAGAGACTGATAGCCATTGCCTTTTGGATTGGCGATGAAGTCATTGAACTGATCCGAAATGGGGCGGTAGACGTAATGCACCACGCCCAGCGCCCGGTAGCAATCATCGACCTTGTTCACCACGACGCGAAAACCGAAAAGATCCAGGACCTGCAGGAAGCGGCGGTGCTTGGTGCGCATTTTCAGATAGATGCTATACAGATTTTTTTGCCGCCCTGCGACACGAGCCGTTATTCCCTCATCCTTCAGGGCTTTACGTATCCGGCCTTCAATCTCGCGAACCAGGTCCCGACGTTCGCCACTGACCTGTTCAACCGCACGACTGAGCACACGATAGCGGTTGGGATAGAGATAACGAAAACCAAGATCTTCCAGTTCCAGTCGTAAGGTATGTATGCCCAATCGATGCGCAATGGGGGCATAAATTTCAAGCGTTTCACGGGCAATCCGCTGGCGCTTTGCCTCGGGCACGGACTCCAGCGTGCGCATGTTGTGCAAGCGGTCTGCCAGCTTCACGAGAATGACGCGGATGTCCTCGGCCATTGCCATAAGCAACTTACGGAAGCTGGCGGCCTGTACTTCCTCACGCGACTGGAATTGCGCCTTGCTCAGTTTACTGACGCCATCCACCAGGGTGGCCACATCTGGTCCGAAGCGGGCCTCGATTTCATCTACAAGTGTTGGCGTGTCTTCCACAACGTCATGCAGAATTGCCGCAATGATCGTCGTAGGATCCATGCGCATTTCCGCCAAGGTACGGGCAACGGCTAGCGGATGGTAGATATAGGGTTCGCCCGAAATCCTGAATTGACCATGATGTGCGAGCTCGGCAAATTCAGCTGCACGTTGTACTTCCGCAATCTGGGCTTCGGTCAGGTAGGTTTTGAGTATTTTGCTCAGTGCATCAAAGCCATAGGTACGCGACGCTCTTTGCGTGCGTATGGCGGTGCTCAGGCGATTGAAGCCGGGTAAATCCATCGAAAGTCGTTACTCAATAATCAATACTCTCAATATAACGCAGCAGAGAACAGAAGTGATTGAAAATTGAAAAGAAAGACGAATCTCTGGGCAACAAAAAAGCCCTGACTGAATGTTCAGCCAGGGCTTTGAGATCTTACCCGCAGTAACTTATCTGTAACTTATTGGTTACCTAGAAGTCGTTACTGTGATCCGTTGTATCCGGCTGTTCCATGGCGGCCAGTCCGGGTTGAATATGTGGCAATACCGGCAAATCATCGTCGTCCAACACAGTCTTATCAACCAGTTCTTCCGAAATCTCGCGAAGTGCCACAACAGTTGCCTTGTCATGATCCCAGTCCACCTGGGCATCTGCACCACGTGCCAACTGACGCGCACGCTTGGCGGCGACCAGGGTCAGTTCAAACTGGTTATTAATCTGGTTCAGGCAATCTTCAACGGTAACTCGTGCCATGTTCGGGTACTTTCTGAATATGTAGGGCCGCGTAGTGTACGTGATTCGTTACGATTTTCCAACGACTGCAAGCTTCAGTCCTTTAAAAACAAGGCTTCCAGTTCATTCAGGGCTTTCTCGTAATCGTCATTTATCACGACGTGATCATATTCGCCCTTATGTGAAAGTTCAGACTCGGCATCACGCATACGTCTCGCAATAGTCACGTCATCATCCTGTCCGCGTGAGATCAGCCGCCTTTCCAGCTCTTTCAGTGAAGGCGGTTCGATGAAAATCGTCACCACATCGGGCTTGGCCTTGCGCACCTGACGGGCGCCCTGCCAGTCGATATCCAGAATGACGTCAATTCCCTGGGCAAGTAACGCCTCTGTGGCGCCATTGCCCGTGCCATAGACACGATCAAATACCTGTGCGTGTTCCAGAAATTCTCCTGAATCCGCCATGGAGGCAAACTGTTCCGTGCTGACAAAATGATAATCAACCCCCTCCTGCTCCCCCGGGCGTGGCGCACGGGTGGTATAGGACACCGAAAACTGCGCCTCACGACCCGCCACTTTCAGGCGCTCAATCAGACCATGTGTCAGTGTGGTCTTGCCCGCACCTGAAGGCGCAGACAATATAAACAGTTTTCCCTGAGACTCTCCCGCAGAACGCAACTTACTCAATATTCTGCACCTGCTCTCTCATTTGCTCGATCAACACTTTCATTTCGACGGCAATCTGTGTCGTTTCACTGATCTGGGACTTGGAAGTCAGCGTGTTGGCCTCACGATTGAGCTCCTGCATCAGGAAATCGAGGCGACGGCCTACAGGTTCATCACGTTTGAGTGTGTCCCTGACTTCGCTGATATGCGTATCCAGACGGTCAATTTCCTCGTCTACATCCTGGCGTTGCAACAACACCATCAGCTCCTGTTCCAGCCGGGCGGGATCAACCTGTACCGCTTCGGACGATTTAACTTCCTCCAGTCTTTTTAGCAGTTTCTCACGCCATTCTTCACGCAAGCGTGGTAAACCTTCGCGCACCTGAGCAACATATTTTTCAAGACTCGCGCCGCGCGACAACAGCATTTCACCCAGACGTTCCCCTTCCCGCTCCCTGTTTTCCAGCATGCTGGTAATCGCTTCATCCAGGGTCGCCAATATCGGGGCCTTTAGCGCCTCATAATCCAGCGTGGGCTCCTGCAACACGCCCGGCCAGCGTAAAACCTGAATGGGATCGAGTTCTCCCAGCCCCGGAAATTGTCCGCGCACCTGCTCGACTGCCTTGGCCAATGCCGCAACCTGCTTTTCGTCGGGCTGCAGGTTACCGCCTCCGCTGGTAGGCACAAAGCGTAGCTGGGCAGTGAGCTTGCCACGCGAGAGTCGTCCACCCAGGCGGGAGCGCACATCGCCATCAATGGCCCGGAACTCCTCCGGTAGGTAAATCGACAGATCCAGATAACGATGATTGACCGAACGAAGTTCCCAGGTCAGCTCCTGCCATTCACCCTCGGCCGATGCTCTTGCATAGCCAGTCATACTGCGCAGCATGATGTATTCCTTGTTGATTGAGCGCATATCTTAACGGTTGTCCGTGATCAACGTGCAGCAGGTTTCTTTCCGTTTTACCTCCCAACCTCTTACAATAGCGGTCTCCCCCATCAGCCAAGGTCTTTGCGTGAATCAACGCCCGAGCGGTCGCGCCCCCAACGAATTACGTTCCGTCACATTTGAACGCGGGTTCACTCAGCATGCAGAAGGTTCTGTTTTAGTCAGCTTCGGCGACACCCGCGTGCTATGTACGGCCAGTGTCGAAGAACGCACGCCCCCGTGGCTGCGCGAAGCCAAGCAGGGCTGGGTAACGGCCGAATACGGCATGTTGCCGCGCGCAACCAACTCTCGAAATCAACGTGAGGCTGCCCGTGGCAAACAAAGCGGCCGCACACAGGAAATCCAGCGGCTGATCGGCCGTTCACTGCGCGCGGCGCTGGATCTGAATGCACTGGATGGCTTTACCATTACTCTGGATTGCGATGTGCTACAGGCCGATGGCGGTACACGTACTGCCGCCATTACCGGCAGCTATGTTGCACTCAGTGATGCCATCACCAAATTGATGAAAGCCGGCAAAATCAAACGCAACCCCATGTTTGGTCATGTCGCCGCAATTTCGGTTGGCATTTATGAGGGCATGCCGGTACTTGATCTCGATTATGCCGAGGATTCAAATGCTGAAACCGACATGAATGTTGTCATGAATGATGCCGGTGCCTTTATCGAAGTCCAGGGCACCGCCGAAGGCCATGCTTTCAGACGTGATGAAATGGATGCCATGCTCAATCTTGCTTGCGAAGGCATTGAGCAGCTTGTGCAAATGCAACGCGAAGCCCTCGCAGACTAGGGTCTGTTCACTTTGATGCGTGTTGTACTGGCGACCGGCAATCCCGGGAAACTCAGGGAAATGCAGGAAATTCTTGCGCCACTGAGTATTGAAGTCGTGGCACAAAGCGACTTTGGTTATCCGGAAGCCGAAGAGACCGGGCTGAGCTTCATTGAAAATGCCCTGCTCAAGGCACGTCATGCGACCCTGCAGACCGGACTGCCGGCTATTGCCGATGATTCCGGGCTGGAGGTGGATGTCCTGAATGGCGCCCCGGGCATATATTCCGCCCGATACGCCGGACCCGATGCAACGGATGCAGATAATAACCGCGAGCTCCTTGATGCATTACAGGGCAAAAGTGCCGACCAGCGCCACGCAAGGTTCCAATGCCTGATGGTGTTTATGCGTCATCCCGAGGACCCGACGCCAGTGATCAGCCAGGGCACCTGGGAAGGCCGTATTCTCGATGCTCCCCGGGGCAATGGCGGCTTCGGCTACGACCCGCTCTTCCTGATACCCGATCGCAATCAGACTTCGGCCGAACTCGCACCCGAAGTTAAAAATGAGTTGAGTCATCGCGGACGTGCCATGCGGGGCCTGCTAACCCAGTTGCAAAAAAGCCTCGACATCTAGCGCATCACGATACCTGTTCATGTCGGCTATCCCTCTCAGCCTCTACTTGCACCTGCCCTGGTGCACACGAAAATGTCCTTACTGTGATTTCAATTCACACCCCAGTGTTGGCGGCATGGATGAAGACGCCTATATTGATGCGTTGATCCGGGACCTGGCGTTTGATCTGGAAACTCACGCCATTTTCATCGGCCAGCGTGAAATCCGGACGATATTCTTTGGTGGCGGCACCCCCAGCCTGTTTTCAACCGAAGGCATAGCCCGCATTCTTGAAGCAGTCAATGACAAACTTCTTTTGTCCCCGGATATAGAGATCACCCTTGAGGCAAATCCTGGCTCATCCGAACAGGAACGCTTTAAGGGGTATCGGGATGCCGGCGTTAATCGTTTATCGATTGGCATTCAGAGTTTCCATGAAGAGCGGCTTAAAACACTGGGCCGCATTCACGGCCGTGAGGAAGCACTCAATGCAGCCAATGCCGCCCGCGGCGCCGGATTTGAGAATTTCAACCTTGACCTGATGTACGCCCTGCCTGATCAAGACCTGACAGCTGCCGCCGCAGACCTTGAACGGGCCATCAACCTGAAGCCAACTCACATCTCGTATTACCAACTCACCATGGAGCCAGGCACGCATTTCCATATGCATCCGCCACCGCTTCCTGATGATGAACTGGCCTGGGAAATGCAATTGCAAGGCGAATCCATGCTGGCTACTGCGGGATACAGGCAATATGAAGTTTCAGCATATGCGCAGGCCGGCAAAACCTGTCGACATAACCTGAATTACTGGCAATTCGGGGATTATCTGGGTGTTGGTGCCGGCGCACATGGCAAGCTGACGGACCCGATATCCGGTCGCATTATTCGCACCGCCAAGCAGCGTCTCCCGGCAAAATATATCAGCATGGCGGGCACATCTGACCTGATAAGCGAGCATAGAGACGTCAATCATAAAGACAGAGCCTTTGAATTCCTGTTGAATGCACTCAGGTTAAAAGCCGGATTTTCCATTAAAAACTTTATTGATTACACGCACTTGGACAAATCCGCCGCTCTTGAAAGCCTGGATGAAGCTCAACGTCAACTACTTATCAACATTAGCGACAATCATATTGTCACCACAGACAAGGGCTGGCGGCATATAGACAGTATTTTGACCACCATGATCAACGATTCACCCCCTGCCCGGTTAAAACTTGTTTAATTGCAGCGGAATATATAGAATTGCGCGCCCTCAAATGAGGAACGGATGTCAGGAATAGCTGCCTGTCCCGTAATCACCAAATATTGGCCCAATTGATTTGGCCCCGAGGTTTTAAGACATGCAAGCCGGCATTCACCCTGAATACAATGAAGTGACCTTCACCTGCAGTTGCGGCGCGACATTCGCGACGAAATCAACTTTGAAGGAAAACCAGAGCGTTGAAGTATGCTCACAGTGCCATCCTTTCTACACTGGCAAGCAGAAAATAATGGATACCGCCGGACGCGTGGATAAATTCCGCAAGCGCTTTGGCTAAACCACAACAAGACTTCGAAAAGGCCCGGTTCAACCGGGCTTTTTTGTTTCTGCCGTTCTGGATATGCCGTTTGGCAGGCAGAGATGAAGGGTCAACAATGAAACCTTCTTTTACTTTTACCGGTCATAGTGCATGAACGCTTGATAAGCTAGCCCCATGCAAACCAACGCTTTACGACCCTTAATCCTGATCATCCTCATCACTGCAGCAGCGCACATGGCCGGCTGTGCAGTGAATCCGGCGACGGGTAATCCGGAAATGGTGATGATGTCCGAGAACGACGAACTCAGTCTTGGACGAGAATTAAACAAGCGTGTACTGGCACAGATCCCCGCCTATGAAGACAAGGCGCTTCAGGACTACGTGCAAATGGTCGGTGACAAGGTTGCCGCAACCAGTCACCGGTCAGACCTCTTTTATCGTTTCACAGTGCTGGATCGCCCGGAAATCAATGCATTTGCACTGCCCGGTGGCTATATCTACATATTCCGCGGACTGCTGGCCTACCTGAACAGTGAAGCGGAACTGGCCGCCGTTCTGGGTCATGAAATCGCCCATGTGACGGCTCGACATGCTGTACGTCAACACCGGAATCAGTTGCTCACCCAGATTCTGGCGACCGCCGTCGCCATAGAAGCCGGTGGCCAGGTAGCTGACCTAAGCCAGCTTCTGGGCGCCGCCATCCTGCATGGTTATGGACGCGGACTGGAACTGGAAGCCGACGGTTTCGGCGCCGAATACATGGCCGCCAGCGGTTATGATCATGAAGCTATGTTGAAAGTTGTGGCTGTGCTGAAGCATCAGGAAGAATACGAAAAAGAAAAAGCCAAAGCCGAGGGTCGCGACCCCAATGTCTATCACGGTGTATTTTCCACCCACCCCGAGAATGACGATCGATTGCAGACCGTCGTCAGAGCGGCGGCCAAACTCGGCAAAGGCAAGGATGCACGCATTGGTCAGGAGGAATATTTCAAACGCATTGATGGCCTGACTTTCGGCTTTGGCCGAAAGGATGGCATCCAGCGTGGCGAAAACTTCTACCATGAAGATCTCGATTTCTCATTCACACTGCCAGAAGGCTGGCGGCTGCAAAACGAACCCTCCAGACTTGTTCTGTATGCAAAAGAAGGCATTGCCAAGGCGCAGATCACCGCACACGACCTTAACAAACGTGTTGATCCAAAAACCTTTGCAGAAGACCGGCTCAAAATCAAAGGCCTAAAGGACACGGTCACACGTGAAATCAATGGACTGGAAATATTTACCGGTCGCTTTCCGGAATCAACCCTGTTGTCACAACGACATATTCATCTGGCTATTGTATTCATAAAAGATCAGGCCATCGTATTTCAGGCCGTTAATAAGAAAAACGACAAGGATTTTGCTTTGGCCGCACCCTTTGAAGCGCTGGTCAAGAGTATTCATCGCATGACGGATCAGGAACGAATCATAGCCAGGCCACTTAAATTAAAGATTCATGGCGCTGGATCTGCAACCACCTACGAGAAGCTGGCAGCTAGCAGCCCGCTGGAACAGGACGCCATCTCAATCCTTCGGCTGTTGAATCAGCATTATCCCGAGTCGGAGCCAAAAGCTGGAGATCGACTCAAAATTGTCGAATAACAGGACTATCCATCGCCATTAGCGCCTGACTATGTCAATGGGATTAATTGTCAATTCGGGGGTCGCGCCCGTATAATCGCCGACCTTCGACATTTTTTACTTGATTCGGACTAGATTACCGGCTGTCGTCATACAGCACGCTGGCAAACAGCCGACTCCGTCACAAAATCGGGAGCAAATGAGCAAGCAGGACCTCGCCCAAAAGGCACTCGACTACCACGCCAAACCACGGCCCGGTAAGTTGAGCATTGCCATTACCAAGCCCTTCACAACCTATGAAGAGCTGTCTCTGGCATATACGCCGGGCGTAGCCGTACCTGTCAAGGCCATTGCAGAAAATCCCGACGACGCCTACCTGTATACCTCGAAGGGTAATCTGGTCGCTGTGATTACCAATGGAACGGCAGTGCTGGGACTGGGCAATACCGGCTCGCTGGCCAGCAAACCGGTCATGGAAGGCAAGGCTGTACTGTTCAAAAAGTTTGCCGATGTAGATGTTTTCGACATCGAGGTCGACGCGCCTGACACACAGGATTTTATCGACACCGTGGTGCGCATTTCGCCCACCTTCGGCGGTATCAACCTGGAAGACATTGCGGCGCCGCATTGTTTCGAGATTGAGCAGACACTGGTCGAAAAGCTGGATATTCCGGTTTTCCATGATGATCAGCATGGCACGGCGATTATTGTAGCGGCCGGACTACTGAATGCCCTTGAATTGCAAGGCAAATCCATTGAAGACGTGCAGATTGTCTGCTTGGGAGCAGGCGCTGCCGGCATTGCCTCCCTCAAGCTCTGTATGGCCCTGGGTGCCAGCCTGAAGAACATATTTGTACTCGACCGCAAGGGCGTTATCCATTCCGGCCGCGATGACCTGCCCGACTACAAGGCACAATTTGCCCACAACACCGACAAACGCACGCTCGAAGATGCCATGACAGGTGCCGATGTATTTATTGGCGTATCCGGGCCCGGACTGGTTGAGAAAAAGCACATTGAACTGATGGCGCCCAAACCCATCGTTTTTGCCCTTTCCAACCCTGACCCGGAAATATATCCGGACGATGCAAAATCAGTCCGTGATGACCTGATCATGGCTACTGGCCGTTCGGACTTTCCCAATCAGATCAACAATGTCCTTGGATTCCCCTATATATTCCGTGGCGCGCTTGATGTGCGTGCCCGAAGCATAAGCCAGGAGATGCACCTGGCTGCCGTTCATGCCCTGCGTGAACTGGCACACGAACCTGTCCCGCAGTCGGTCTTGGAAGCCTACGATGCGCAGGACATGTCATTTGGCCCCGAGTATATAATTCCGAAGCCGTTTGACCCCCGTCTAATCGACCGCATTCCACCTGCCGTTGCCAAGGCCGCTGTTATCAGTGGTGTAGCACGCACCGGCTATCCCAAGCATTATCCGAAGTTGGACGACGAACCCGTTGCGGCAGCGTCGTAACCGAGCTGGAGTTATCTGTTTATGAGTAAAGTAATGAATTTTTCTAATCCGGAAAGCGGTGATTCCACCGACCTGCCAATGATCGAGGGCACCCTTGGTCCCGCGGGTGTTGATGTTCGCAGCGTTTATGCCAAGCAGGGTATATTCACGTACGACCCCAGCTTCTCGTCAACCTGTAGTTGCGACAGTGCCATTACCTATATTGATGGTGATAACGGAATTCTCCTGTACCGCGGCTACCCTGTTGACCAGTTGGCCAAGAATTCCAGCTTTATAGAAGTCGCCTATCTGCTTCTAAATGGCGAATTACCTAATACTGAAGAACTTGATGAGTTTGACACTGCTATTCGTCGTCACACGATGCTCAACGAATCGCTAACCAAGTTCTTCTCCGGCTTCCGTTACGATGCCCACCCGATGGCCATGCTTACAGGCGTGGTAGGTTCATTGTCTGGTTTCTATCATGACACCACCGACATATATAACCCGGAACATCGCAAGATTTTTGCACGGCGCATGATCGCCAAAATTCCGACCATTGCTGCCGCCGCTTACAAGCGCTATGTCGGTCAGCCCTTCGTATTTCCGAAAAATGACCTGGATTACACATCCAACCTGCTTCGTATGCTATTTGCCGTGCCGGCAGAAGATTATGAAGTAGACCCAATTGCCGCCAAGGCACTAGATGTCCTCTTTATCCTGCATGCGGATCACGAGCAAAACGCCTCGACTTCCACGGTACGCATGGCTGGCTCTACCGGTTGCAACCCTTACGCTGCTATCTCTTCCGGTATCGCCGCCCTGTGGGGCCCTGCCCACGGCGGTGCCAATGAAGCTGTGCTGCGCATGCTTGATCAGATCGGTGATGTGTCACAGATTCCGAAGTACATTGAAAAAGCCAAGGACAAGGAAGACCCCTTCCGGTTGATGGGCTTTGGTCATCGTGTGTACAAGAACTTTGACCCACGTGCCAATATCATTCGCGAATATTGCCATCAGGTGCTTGAACATCTCGACATGCAGGACAACCCGTTGTTTGAACTGTCTCTTAAGCTCGAAGAAGTCGCGCTGAATGACGACTACTTCAAAGAGAAGAAGCTCTACCCGAACGTAGACTTCTACTCAGGCATTATCTACAAGGCGCTGAATATTCCGGTCAATATGTTCACACCGATGTTTGCCATCGCCCGTACCGTTGGCTGGTGTGCACACTGGATGGAAATGATTTCAGACCCGAACATGCGTATCGCGCGTCCCCGCCAAATATATGTAGGTGCTGATACCCGCGAATATATGGATATGGATAAGCGATAAGCTTGCTCTTTCCATAAAAAAACCCGGCATAAGCCGGGTTTTTTTATGCCTGTTCTCAGCTCAGTTCCAACATCTGTTCAACACGTTGCCGACTCATACGTTGCATGGGCTTGCCACTGACCGGGCTCAATGGCACCTGGTTACGTGCTCCCGACCTGAAAACACTGAGCGACACATCAATATCTTCATAAGCAAACTGATAACAGGGTCTTGTCTCATACAACTCCTGACCGAACCGAAATCTTTTATCTTCAAGCTCATAGTCGTATCCCTGTTCATGCAAGAAGATATCAAGGGATTCTGGCTGATCACAAAATACATGAATATCAAGTTTACGATGCAGAGTGGTCACAGCCTCTGGCTCAAAACCCACAAGCCGCGGATCAAACTGGACAATCTCCGCCATCAGCCTGCAGGAGGATCCAAGCAACCTTTGCCTGTGTCCCTTGACTTCATTCGCTGCGAATAAATTGCCATAAGCATTGAACGCATGGGTAATTTCCAGGTTATCTGGCAATTCAGCATGACGTAAATTCATGCGCTTTGCGATCTTGTCCTTGGCCAGTTTGAAGTCTTCAATCTGGTATTCCCACATCATACGGGCGATTTCATGCGCAAGCTGACCACGGGAAATGCGCGCGCCTTTCGTGCGGTCATTTGATTTCTGCCTGGCCATCTCAATTTCCGCCTAATTAACTGACTATTAAAAAAGATCCTCTACAACAGCACCTTCAGTCTGGCTTCCGCGCCCATAGCTATGTTCAGCCGCAGGCACATTTTCTTCATAGAAAGTTTCATAAATCGATCCGGGTGCAGAGCCCTGCACGCTTTGACCGGTTTCCGGATTAATACGCATGGTCACCAAACCCGGTGGACGTGGCAATATTGCAGATGGCGACTTTCCCAGAACCTTACCCATGTAGGCCATCCACAATGGTAAGGCAGCACGCCCGCCTGTCTCCTTGGCGCCCAGTGATTCGAATTTGTCGAACCCTACCCAGGCTGTGGCAACCAGTTTTGCGTTAAAACCACTGAACCAGGCATCCTTGGTGTCATTGGTGGTGCCGGTTTTACCGGCCAGGTCATCCCTCCCTAACTGTAATGCCCGGCGCGCTGTACCACGTCGAACTACATCACGCATCATGCTCGACATTAAATAGGCATTTCTTGGCTCTATGACCCGAGGTGCCTTTAATTGAGGGTCACAATCAGCACACACCCGCCGCGGCGCAGCCTCATAAATCAGCTGATCATTTGCATCACGGATCTCACGAATAAAATAGGGCTCAATCAAATACCCCCCGTTGGCAAATACGGCATAGGCTCTTGCCACTTCCAGAGGCGTGATACTGGCGGTGCCCAACGAAAGTGACAAATCAGCTGGCAAGCGTTCGATTGGCAATCCGAATCGTGCCGCATGTCGTCTGACGGGTTTTATACCAACAGCCTGTAACAGTCTTATGGAAACCAGGTTACGTGAATTCACCAGCGCTTCGCGCATGCGTGTAGGGCCATATACCCTTCCGCTATAATTTTCCGGGCGCCAGTCCCTGCTCAGGGTGGGGTCATCAAAAACTACTGGTGCATCATTAATTGTGCTGGCCGGGGTAAAGCCGTTTTCTAAAGCCGCAGAATAAAGTATCGGTTTAAATGCCGAGCCAGGTTGGCGCTCGGCCTGTATGACCCGATTATATTTTGCCAATTCATAGTCGAATCCTCCAACGAGGGCTAGGATGGCACCGTCACTCGGATCCAACGCCACCAATGCACCCTGAACATCAGGAATCTGTGCCAGTCGCCAGGGTGTCTTTTCGTTCGATGTAAATTGTAGCCTGACTATCTGGCCTACATTGGCAACCTGCTTACTCTTGTCTCCGGACTGCGCCCAGGAAAATGCCTCGGCGCCAAGTTTCAGCAACCCATAATCTACCGTGAACACTTCCAGCATGGTCGCACTTGCCTGCATCACAGCGCCGGGAACAAGACCGCCCGGCTTTCCCCTGGCTGCCAACATGGAAGAAAGTTTCATTTCATCGCCAAGCTCTTCCTTGTTTAATGTGGCCTCAGCCCCCCTGTAGGCATGCCTCTGATCATAGTCCAGCAATGCACCATGAACGGCATCATTGGCCGCATTCTGGCTAGCCGCCGTAATCGTGGTGATGACACGATAGCCCGAGATATAAACGTCATCACCAAATCTTTCGGCCAGGTCTGCCCTGACCATTTCCGCAATGTAGTCGGCCGGCAATTCCGATTGCGCAGGCTGCAAATGCGCAGTAACCGGTTCAGCCACTGCCTGGTCGTGCTCATTCTGATCAATAAAATCAAGTTCCAGCATCCTTCTGAGTACATAGTCACGACGCAACCGAGCACGGTCTGGGTTTGTTATCGGGTTATAACTGGATGGCGCCTTGGGCAATCCGGCAATCATCGCCATTTCGGCCAGGCTCAGGTCGTGAATGTCTTTTCCATAATAAGTTCGCGCCGCTGTCCCGACACCATAGGAACGATGACCCAGAAAGATCTTGTTTAAATACAACTCCAGTATCTTGTCTTTTTCCAGATGCTTCTCAAGACGCAATGCCAGAAGAATTTCTTTTATCTTTCTCTTGTAGCTCTTTTCTTTAGTCAAATAGAGATTTCTGACCAGTTGCATGGTGATTGTGCTTCCTCCCTGTCGTTTTTCTCCTGTCGTTATCAATGAAAACACGGCCCTTATTATGCCCTGCCAATCTACGCCCGGGTGTTTGAAAAAGCGGTCATCTTCTGCGGCAAGGAATGCAAGAATCAGGCGATCCGGAATCTGTGAATATTCGAGCGGTGCCCGCCTTTCAATACCAAATTCACTGATAAGGCGCCCTTCTGAAGAATAAACCCGCAAAGGTATATTCAATTCAGGTTCTGGTAGATCGGCCGCATCAGGCAGCTGTGACTCGAAGTATAAATAAGCTCCACCTATAGCAAGCAACGCGGCCATTCCAGCTGCCAACAGGGACAGCATGGCATAAGTAATCACCCTCATTACGGTTGACGATCCACTGCTATTTGTTGTTTTTCGAGTATTTCCCATGGCACCTTCTTAAGAGAGATCAATTGCTTGCGATTAAAACTTATAGTTGCGTCACGATAAATTTCGGATATAGTAACCACAACCAACAACCTGTGGGGGGTTATGGCACTCCTATCTAGTGTATTCGGCTCAGAACAACGCGATCTGATTGGGATTGATATTAGTTCAAGCTCTATCAAAGTCGTTGAGCTTAGCAAAACCGGTACTCGTTATCGGCTGGAAGCCTATGGTAGCGAACGTATGCCCTCGGGCGCCATGTCTGATCAGGAAATTTCTGATGTCGAGGCCGTGGGCAATGCTATAGCCAACGCAATCAAGAAATCCGGGTCGAAACAGAAAGCTGCTGCCATATCTGTTACTTCGTCTGCAGCCATTACCAAAGTTATTGAAATGAGCGCTGATCTCAATGATGACGAAATGGAGCAGCAAATCAGGTTTGAAGCAGACCAATATATTCCCTACCCTATTGAAGAAGTGAATCTGGACTTCCAGATACTTGGCCCCTCCGATCGTAATGAGGAAATGGTTCGAGTGTTACTTGCAGCCTGTAAAAGTGACACGATAGACCTTTTAGCCGGGGCCATTGCAATAGCTGGGCTGAAACCCCTTATAGTCGACGTGGATACATATGCGCTAGAAAATGCATGTGAACTTATCACGCCGCATTTGCCTGATAATGGCAACGAAAAAACTATTGCCATGGTCGATATTGGTGACAGGAACTGCAAACTCAGTGTAATTAATAATCTGGAAACCATTTACACACGTGATCAGGCATTCGGTGGCAACCAACTAACTGAAGACATTAAGCGCCACTTTGATATGAGCACTGAAGATGCCGAAAGAGCCAAGCTGAGTGGCGAATTACCCGCAGAATATAAAAACGAACTGCTCCCAAACTTTATCAATGATTTAACACAACACATATCACGTGCCTTACAGCTGTTTTATTCATCCAGTTCCCATCAGGGTAAAATTGATCATGTAATTATCGGGGGCGGATGCGCCAGCATTGAAGGTATTGACTCCAGTATTCAACATGAACTTAACACCTCAACACTGATCGCAAAGCCATTGAGTTCGTTAGGCAGATCACTCAAGGCTCGTAAGGGCAATATCGAGCGTGATGAAGCGTCCTATCTAATGGCAGCAGGCTTAGCATTGAGGGCATTTGACTCATGATACGTATCAACCTGCTTGATTGGCGTGCCGAAAGGCGTGATCGCAGACAGAAGCAATTTGCCTTTACCACCGCTGCAGTCGCAGTTGCAAGCGCAGCTATAGTTATTGCCGGCTTGACACTCGCCAACTCTGCCGTCGAATATCAAAAAAAGAGAAATGATTTTCTAACTGCACAGATCACAGAAATTGATGCCCAGATCAAGGAAATTGAAGAACTGGAAAAAGTCAAAGCCGACCTTATTGCACGAATGCAGGTCATACAGAAACTGCAGCGGAATCGGGCAGAAGTCGTTCATTACTTTGACGAAATGGTTAACACACTACCTGATGGCACATTCCTGACAAGCCTGAGCGAGTCCAATGGAAAAACCAGGATTACAGGGACTGCCGAATCGAATAGTCGTATTTCACAGTACATGAAAAACCTGGAGTCTTCTGACTGGTTCACCAACCCCTCTCTGGTCGTCATCAAGGTAAATCAGTCGGAATATATGCGACTTAGCAACTTTGAAATGGATGTCAAGAGCAGCCAGCCAAAGAAAACCGCGTCCTCAGAAGAGTCCTCTGATGAAACGTATGACGAGGTCCCGGAATGAAGGTCGACTTCAATCAATATCTTGAGGAATTACAAAGCCTCAATGCCAACAATATCGGTTCATGGCCATTCTGGGTGTATGTGTTCTGTTGTCTCTTGATAGCCGGGCTTATTATTGGTCTGGGTCAGAATTATCTTATCAAGCCTAAACGCGAGGCACTGGCCCTACTGGAAGCGGAAGAGCCCCAGCTAAAAACAAGATTTGAAATCAGACAAAAAAAAGTTGCCAACCTGGATGCATACAAGGCCCAGTTGGCTGAAATGGAACGCACGTTTGGAACCATGCTCCGGCAGTTGCCAAGTAAAACCGAAATTGCCAACCTGCTTAACGACATCTCCCAGACTCGTGTGGCAAGTGGCCTTGAGGAAGAATTATTCCAGCCCAGAGCAGAAGTCACCAAAGAATTCTACGCCGAAGTTCCCAATACACTGACTATTGTTGGCTCTTATCACCAGCTTGCTGACTTTGTCAGCAATGTTGCTTTATTACCTCGAATTGTCACTTTGCATGACATCAAGATCAAGCCCAGCAGTAAAAGGGATAAGGATACCGAGGTAAGTGATCTGCGGATGACAATGACTGCTAAAACATACCGCTATCTTGAAGAAGAAGAATTTGAATCTTCGGGAGCGCCTTAATGAAACCTGAAAATGTAGCTCATACAAGGGTTGCGCTCTTTACGGTCATGGCTACCTTCCTGCTTGGTTGCAGTAATGATATGTCGGACCTGGAAAATTATGCGGCAGAAGTCCGTGCGAGAAAGTCCATTGATATTGAACCAATTCCAGTCATCACACCGTACAAGGCGCACATCTATGAGCAGGCTGGGCGCAGAGATCCATTTATCCCACTAAACTTCATTGCACCCAGGCAAAGCTCAACCGGCGGCATCCAGCCAGATTTTGACCGTATCCGCGAACCCCTTGAAGAGTTTCCCCTGGACAGCATGGTCATGCTCGGCACCATCACATCTAAGGATACTCTTTTCGCTTTGGTGCGCGCAGGCGACGGCATTATTCACAGAATTACCATTGGCAATCATATAGGCCAGAATTTTGGCCGTATTTTTGGGATTTCAGAAACCGAGATCAATTTAATTGAAATAATTCCGGATGGCTTTGGTGGCTTCATGGAACAAGAAGCCACTTTGGCCATGAAACAGGAATAACCGCAGTTACAGCGGAGACAGGATTATGAACAAATCAGCATACAGACAAAAACTGGCCCGTATAATGGCGTCAATTACTTTAAGCGCATTCATCATACTGCCTAACTTCGCTATTGCTGAAGTGGACAGTACACCCAGCCGCAGCCTGTTATCTTTGGAATCTGCCAGTCTCCCGAAAGATCGCGCTCAGCTTATTCTCAAACTTTCAGAATCAGCACCTGAACCCGAAGTATTTACCGTAGACAAGCCTGCCCGGTTGTCTATTGATCTCCCGGATACCCGTTTGGGCATCAAAAAGCGTTATCAGGAAATAGATGTTGGCCAGGTGAGAGCTGTCGCCATGGCAGAAGCCCAGGGACGTACACGTATAGTGGTTGAACTTACACGACTGACTGCCTATAACGTCAAACAATCTGGCAATGAGCTTAGAATTACTTTTGGTGGTGATTTAACGGATAGCTTCGCCGAGAAGCAAGCACCTTTGGCCGAACCTGAAAGCGCCCCCGCTATGTCATCGCCAGTCATGCCAGAACAAAACAAAATAAATCTCGTAGACTTCAGGAGAGGCGAGCAGGGCGAAGGCAGGGTCATCATGAACCTTGATGACGAACACGCGGCGGTTGATGTTCGTAGCGAAAGCGGGAAAATCATTGCCGAGTTCATGAATATCGATATAGACCCCAAACTCATCAGGCGACTGGATGTTTTGGACTTTGCCACACCCGTTCAATTCATAGATGCAAAACAGTCCAATGGCAATACCCGTATCGAGATCACACCCAACCCCAATGGCTACTTTGAACAGGTCGCCTATCAGTCAGAAAAGACGTTCACCGTCGAACTGCAGCCTCTTACGCAGGCGGAAATTAAAGAACGCGAAGAAGTCGAGCCTACATTCAGCGGCGAAAGAATCAGCCTAAGTTTTCAAAGTGTCGATGTGCGGTCAGTAATTCAGATCATTGCCGATGTCGCTGAAATCAATATTGTCGCTGATGATAGCGTACAAGGCGAAATGGCCCTCAGGCTTGATAATGTCCCATGGGACCAGGCATTGGATATAATTCTACAGGCCAAGGGACTTGACAAATATCAGGAAGGCAACGTCATTTTTATAGACACACTGGAAGGTGTCTCGGCACGAACGCAAGCCAGGGGCAAGGTTGAATCCCAGAGAGAAAAAGCGGCTCAGTTATCACTTGAATTAATTCAGGTTAATTATGCCAAGGCAGGGGAATTAGCCACTTTACTCGAAACGAAAACCAATGCCGGTGGCGACGAGGCTGAAAGTGGATTCCTGTCTGGCCGTGGCACGATCACCGTTGACGAAAGAACCAACACCTTATTGATTCAGGACACCCGCTCCCGACTTGAAGATGTTCGCAGACTTGTCACACAACTGGACGTTCCAATCCGACAGGTACTTATTGAGTCCAGAATAGTTATTGCAAGTGATAATTTTTCTAGGGATCTTGGCATACGACATGGAATCACTGCACTTAAAGCCACGAACAATCACTTTATCAGTACGACAGGGGGTGCAGGCGGCACGTCTTCAATGACCGATGACTTTATTGGCAGTGGCCTGCCCGTCGCCCTACCTAATCAAAACGAACGCTTCAATGTCAATCTGCCTGTAGCCAATCCATCTGGAAGAATAGCACTGGCAATTCTTGGCTCTGATTACCTGATTGACCTTGAACTACAAGCAATGCAGGCAGAAGGTAAAGGTGAAATCCTGTCCAATCCCCGAGTGGTGACTACAGACCGAAAAGAGGCTGTTATTAAACAAGGTTTCGAGGTGCCGTTTCAATCAGTTTCCGATGGAGGCACCAACGTAGAATTCAAAGAAGCCGTACTTGAACTGAAAGTAACGCCCCAAATCACACCTGACGATGACATAATAATGGACCTGAATGTCAAAAAAGATGAACCTGATTTCACCAATGCAGTTCTCGGCCAGCCTCCATTGATAAAACGTGAAGTATCTACTCAAGTACTGGTCAACAATGGTGAAACTGTTGTTCTGGGTGGGGTGTTCGAAGCCACCAAATCCAACGGTGTCACCAAGGTTCCATTGCTGGGAGACCTGCCCATTCTTGGAAACCTGTTTAAGACCACAAGTGTAGAAAATACCAAAAATGAACTGTTGATCTTTGTTACACCCAAATTATTAACCGAACGCCTTCAGCTAACGACTCAGTAACACCCCTGGTGCTCGGGACTAAAAACATATTTCTTGTCGGCCCCATGGGGGCCGGCAAGACGACTATCGGCAAACGCCTGGCCGAACTCAAAGGTCTGGATTTCATCGATAGCGATCATGAAATCGAAGCACGCACAGGCGTAGATATTCCATTTATTTTCGAGAAAGAAGGCGAAGCAGGATTCCGAAAACGGGAACAGGACGTCATCACCGAACTTACCCGGCAGAACGGCATCGTACTCGCCACTGGTGGCGGTGTCGTGATGAACGCACAAAACCGGCATCATCTGGAAGATAATGGCCTCGTGGTTTATCTTCATACAACTGTTGATGAACAGCTTAATCGGACCAAACACAACAACAAGCGACCACTATTGCTAACCCCGAATCCACGCGAACGCCTGGAAAACCTGCTTGCCGAACGTGACCCCTTATACAGGGAAATTGCAGATCTGGTGATTACCACCCGAGGTCGTTATGTACGCAAACTTGCCCAGCAGGTGCTCGAGGAAATCGAAGCCGTAGAAGCCCTTAGCTGATAAACTTCCAAGCATGCAGACCCTTAATGTTGAACTTGGCGAACGCAGCTATCCAATAGACATTGGCCCAGGCCTGATTGCCGACTTTACGCCCTATAGCGGCCTGCTCGATTCCAAACGCATACTCATCGTCACGAACGAAACTATCGCACCCTTGTATCTGGCCAGACTTCAAACATCACTTAAGGGCGCACAATATGACAGTGTCATCTTGCCTGACGGCGAATCGCACAAAACACTGACTACCCTTTCACTGATTTATGACGCCTTGTTAAAAGGCAACTACGGCCGTGACTGCCTGCTGATTGCACTGGGTGGCGGAGTAATCGGCGATATGTGTGGCTTTGCCGCGGCCACTTATCAACGTGGCGTTGCTTTCATCCAGATACCCACGACATTACTTGCCCAGGTTGACTCTTCGGTAGGCGGAAAAACAGCCGTTAATCACCCTTTAGGCAAGAACATGATTGGCGCTTTCCACCAGCCCAGAGCCGTTATTGCTGACACCAGTACCCTGGCAACCCTGCCCGAGCGAGAACTGAAGGCCGGCATTGCCGAAGTCATAAAATACGGGCTTTTGGGTGATCTTGGGTTTATTAACTGGCTCGAGCAGAACATGACTGCACTACTGGCACGAGATGATAATGCGCTTGTATATGCTATCCATCGCTCCTGTCAAAACAAGGCTCATATTGTGGCCCAGGACGAATTCGAAGGCGGCAGACGCGCCTTGCTTAATCTTGGTCATACCTTCGGGCATGCCATTGAGGCAAAACTCGGTTATGGAGAATGGCTCCATGGTGAAGCCATCGCAGCGGGTATGGCTATGGCCGCAGACATGTCATGTCGTCTTGGCTGGCTTAGTGAACATGACCGGGATCGTGCAATAGCCTTAATCGCTGATGCAGGCCTGCCTACAAAGACTCCAGCGGGGTTGAACCCCGATCAATTCCTGGAAGCCATGGGACACGACAAAAAGGTCCTCGCCGGCAAATTACGCCTGGTATTGCTCCGGGGCCTGGGAGATGCCGTCGTCACTGCAGACTTTGACCCTGTTGTACTCCAGGCTACATTGGACGCGTACTGCAACTGATGAGCCTGACGCTTGCCCCCTATGCAGCCAAGGAGTCACTTTCTCAGGGACGTCGCTATCCTGAACCCGACCCCGGCCATCGCAGTGAGTATCAGCGTGACCGCGATCGCATCATTCACTCCTCAGCCTTTCGCCGCCTGGAATACAAGACTCAGGTCTTTATCAATCATGAAGGCGACCTGTTCCGAACTCGACTCACGCATTCCCTGGAAGTTGCCCAGATCGCCAGGACCATCGCTCGAACTCTGGGTTTGCATGAAGATTTAACCGAGGCGATTTCACTCGCCCATGACCTTGGACACACGCCCTTTGGGCATGCCGGGCAGGATGCGCTGAATGAATGCATGAATAACCTCGGTGGGTTCGAACACAACCTGCAGTCATTGCGGGTCGTCGATAAACTCGAGGATAAATATGCCGAGTTCACAGGATTGAACCTTTGCTTCGAAACCCGTGAAGGCATACTCAAGCACTGCACACGCATCAGGGCGAAAACCCTGGGGGATGTGGGTGAGCGATTCCTGAATAAAACCCAACCCTCACTTGAAGCGCAACTAGCCAATCTTGCCGACGAAATCGCGTATAACAACCATGACGTTGATGACGGTCTGCGCGCAGGTCTTCTGACAATGGAGCAGATGTGCGAGGTCGAAATTTTTCGACGTCACTACGAAACGGTCATGTCCAAATATCCTGAACTGACCGCGAATCGTGTAAGGCATGAAGTCATTCGCCGCATGATTAATGACCTCGTCAGCGACCTGATAAACCAGAGTCAGAATGCATTACAGTCAGAAAACCCGGCGTCGATAGAGGAGGTACGCAGCAGCAATAGTCCTCTGATCGGATTCAGTCCGGTCATGCGAAAATCCAACACCGAGCTTAAGCGTCTGCTGCACAAGAAGCTTTATGAACACCATCGTGTCTACCGTATGACCAACAAGGCACAACAGGTCATTCGTGAATTGTTTGACGCACTCTACAATGACCCCCTGCTTCTGCCCCCCGATTATCAGCAACTGCGCGACAAGGCCATTGAAAAAAAGGGTGACAAGGGTGCCGCCAGAATAGTCGCCGACTATATTGCAGGGATGACAGATCGCTACGCTCTGGATGAATATGACCGTCTTTTTAATCCCCGAAAGCTGATCGGATAAACACCAAGCCGGGGCGTTAATAAGCTCCACACTATGCTGCACCGCAATGCATTTGTCTGAAAGCCCTCACACACCTATAATTAGCAGTTCGCCCGCCTGAATGCGGGCATGGCCGCGCCCATCCGAACCAGTCCGTAAATTGTTGATTTTGTGATTAAAAATAGATCGCAAGGGACGGATGCGCAGCGCCTTAAGGCAACAAAACGTCAGTTGTGACGAGAAGATTTATGCGCAGAATAGACAATCAACAGCCCGCAAGCGGCCTATATCACCCGGAATTCGAGCGCGACAGCTGCGGATTTGGCCTGATTACGCAGATGGATAATGACGCAAGTCATTGGCTTGTCCAGACTGCGGTCACCGCCTTGGGCCGCATGACGCATCGCGGCGCCGTGGCTGCGGATGGCAAGACCGGTGACGGTTGCGGTCTGCTGTTAAAAAAACCTGATGTTTTCCTGCGCGCGGTTGCCGGTGAAAATGGCATTGAGCTGTCCAGTAATTACGCCGTGGGCATGGTCTTCATGCAGCGTGACGAAACTGCACAAAAGACTGCGCGCGACACCATCGCGGCAGAACTCTCGGCGCTTGATCTGACAGTCGCTGGCTGGCGTGTCGTGCCCACCGATCCCGAGCAAGCGCTTGGCGCTCAGGCCATGCAGACCTATCCTCACGTTGAACAGGTATTCGTGAATTGCCCTGTCGACATGAGCGAAGAGGTATTCAACACCAAATTGTTTGTCGCACGTCGTAAAGCCGAAAAATCACTGGAGTCGCAGGATCCGGTTTTTTACATTCCGAGCCTGTCCAGCCGCGTCATCAGCTACAAGGGTCTGGTCATGCCGGCCAACCTGCCGGTGTTCTACACCGAACTGAATGACGAACGTCTTGCGTCCTCACTTGCCGTGTTCCACCAGCGCTTCTCCACCAATACTCTGCCCCAGTGGCGCCTGGCCCAGCCATTCCGCTATCTCGCCCACAATGGTGAAATCAACACAGTACGCGGGAACCGTAACTGGTCGACAGCCCGTGCCGGCAAATTCGAATCAGAGAACCTGCCCGACCTGAAGGAAATTCTTCCACTGGTTTCCATGGAAGGATCGGACTCTTCCAGCCTGGATAACATGCTGGAACTGTTATTGGCCGGCGGCATGGACATTTTCCGCGCCATGCGCCTGCTGATACCACCGGCATGGCAAAACGTTGAACAGCTTGACCCAGATTTGCGTGCATTCTACGAATACAATTCGCAACACATGGAACCCTGGGATGGCCCTGCCGGCATCGTGCTCACCGACGGTCGCTATGCGGCCTGCGTGCTGGATCGCAATGGACTGCGCCCTGCCCGCTATGTCATCACCAAGGATCGCGTCATTACGCTTGCATCCGAAATCGGTGTGTATGACTACAAACCTGAAGAAGTGGTTGCCAAGGGTCGCCTCAAGCCCGGCCAGATGATCGCTGCAGATACCCAGACCGGTAAACTGCTACTGCCTGAAGACATTGATAAGGACCTTGCCGGACGTAACCCCTACAAACAGTGGCTGCATGACAATGCGCGGCCGATCAAATCGCATCTGCATGGCGGCGCTGCTTCCGAGCCCATGCCGGCACATCAGCTCAAGACCTACGAAAAACTTTTCCAGATCAGTTTCGAGGAACGTGATCAGGTCATCCGTGTGCTGGCTGAAGCCGGTCAGGAAGCCGTCGGCTCAATGGGGGACGACACCCCCTTCCCGGTGCTGTCGCGTAAAGAGCGCTCACTGTTTGATTACTTCCGCCAAGTGTTTGCCCAGGTCACCAACCCACCGATTGACCCCCTGCGTGAGCAGATAGTCATGTCGTTGGAAACCAGTTTCGGCGCCGAGGCCAATCTGTTCGTCGAAACCGCCGAACATGCCAAGCGCCTGACGGTGGACTCACCGGTACTCAGCGAAGGCAAATACCGTGAACTGCTGGCCATCGATGACAGCGATTACGCCCACAAACTGATCGAGCTGTCCTATCAGGAAGACGGCGACCTCAAGGCAGCTATTCAGAATATTGCCGAACAGGCAGTCAATGCCGTCCGCGCCGGCAAAGTTATCATTGTCCTCTCTGATCGCCATATCAAGCAGGGCATGCTGCCAGTACAGGCGCTCATGGCTACCGGTGCAGTGCATCATGCGCTGGTTAAAGAAAACCTGCGCTGCGATGCCAACATCGTGGTTGAAACCGGCACAACTCGTGACTCACATCACTTCGCCTGCCTGATCGGCTATGGTGCTACCGCTATCTACCCCTATCTGGCCTATGAGTGCCTGAATGACATGGTGCGCACTGGCGAAATCACAGACATCGAGCCTGTAGAGCTGCATCGTAACTTCCGTAAAGGCATCAACAAGGGTCTATACAAGATCATGTCCAAGATGGGCATATCCACGGTCGCCAGTTATCGCGGTGCCCAGCTGTTTGAGATCGTTGGCCTGCAAAGTGATGTGGCTGACCTATGCTTTACCGGCACCACCTGTCGGATTCAGGGTGCCAGCTTTAGCGACCTGCATAACGATCAGCGTAACCTTGCAAAAATCGCCTGGAATAATCGTAAACCTATCGAACAGGGCGGTCTGCTAAAGTTCGTGCATGGCGGCGAATACCACGCCTATAACCCCGACGTCATTGGCACCCTGCATACCGCCGTGAAGAGTGGCGAGTACCGCGACTACCAGGAATATGCCAAACTGGTAAACGAGCGTCCGACTGCCTGTCTGCGTGACCTGCTGCAGTTCCGTGGCGACCTAAACCCTGTACCCATTGATGAAGTCGAATCCGAGGAAGCCATCCTCAAACGCTTTGACTCTGCTGGCATGAGTCTGGGTGCTTTATCACCTGCTGCTCATGAAGCACTGGCTCAGGCCATGAACCGTCTGGGCGGTCGCTCCAATTCCGGTGAAGGCGGCGAAGACATCGCCCGTTATGGCACCGACAAGGTCTCCAAGATTAAACAGGTGGCCTCCGGTCGCTTTGGTGTAACACCGCATTACCTGGTCAATGCCGAAGTGCTGCAGATCAAGGTGGCTCAGGGTGCCAAGCCCGGCGAAGGCGGTCAGTTACCCGGACACAAGGTGGATGAATACATTGCCAGCCTGCGTTTCTCGCGTCCGGGCGTGGCTCTGATTTCACCACCACCGCATCACGACATTTATTCCATTGAAGATCTGGCCCAGCTGATATTCGATCTCAAACAGGTCAATCCACAGGCTCTCGTATCCGTAAAACTTGTGGCTGGCCCCGGCGTGGGCACCATTGCTGCCGGTGTGGCCAAGGCCTATGCCGATCTCATCACGATCTCCGGATACGACGGCGGCACCGGCGCCAGCCCGCTGACTTCAGTGCGTTATGCCGGTACCCCATGGGAACTCGGCCTGTCTGAAACCCATCAGACCCTGCGTCAGAATGACCTGCGCGACAAGGTACGTGTGCAGACCGACGGCGGCCTTAAAACCGGTCTCGATGTGGTGAAAGCCGCAGCACTGGGTGCAGAGTCCTTTGGCTTCGGCACCGGCCCGATGGTCGCTATGGGTTGTAAATACCTGCGTGTCTGTCACCTGAACAACTGCGCCACCGGTGTGGCCACCCAGAACAAGGTACTCGTACTGAAGCACTTCATCGGTGAAGTGGAAATGATCATGAATTATTTCCGCTTTGTCGCCAGGGAAACCCGCGAGCAGATGGCCCGCATCGGTGTACGTTCCATGGAAGAACTGATCGGTCGAGCCGACATGCTGGAAACCATGCCCGGCACCACCAGCAAGCAGCAGGGGCTTGACCTCTCCCCCATCATTTCTGCAGGTGGTATGACACTGGATGATCCCCAGTACTGCGTGGAACCTCGCAATGCGCCATTTGATAAAGGCGAACTGGCGGAACAGATGGTGAAAGACACCCTCGGCGCCATCGAGAACAAATCCGGCGGCATTTTCAACTATGAAGTGAAAAACATTCATCGCTCAATCGGTGCACGACTGTCAGGTGAAATTGCCAAACGGCACGGCAACTACGGCATGAACGATGCACCGCTCACCATCAAGCTGACCGGCACCGCAGGTCAGAGCTTCGGCGTATGGAACGCCGGTGGCCTGAACCTGGAGCTGGAAGGTGATGCCAACGACTATGTTGGCAAGGGCATGGCGGGTGGCCGCCTGGTGGTCAGCCCGCCCAAGGGCAGTAACTTCGTCACCAACGAAACTGCGATCATCGGCAACACCTGCCTCTATGGCGCGACCGGTGGTACGTTATACGCGGCAGGTACTGCAGGCGAGCGGTTCGGCGTGCGTAACTCCGGCGCTTGCGCCGTAGTAGAAGGTGTCGGCGATCACGGTTGTGAATACATGACTGGCGGCGTCATTGCCGTACTGGGTAAAACCGGCCTGAACTTCGGCGCAGGCATGACCGGTGGCTTTGCCTATGTGCTGGATCAAGAAGGCACCTTTGTCGACCGTTATAACCATGAACTGATTGATATCCATCGCATCAGTTCCGAGGCGCTTGAGGCTCATCGCCACTACCTGCGCGCCCTGATAGAAGATTACGTGGCGGCTACAGGTTCGCCCTGGGGCCAGCAGCTGCTGGACGATTTCCGTGGATTCATCAGCCGCTTCTGGCTGGTCAAACCAAAAGCAGCCGAGATCGATACACTCATTGACACCCTGCGTCGCGCTGCATAACGCAGCTGACCTGACAGAAGAACACAACATGGCAAAGAACCACTTACAGTTTCTGGATGTGCCACGCAGCGACCCGGAGAAAACCCCGGTCGAAATTCGTGTGCACCAGTGGAATGAGATATACGGGCAGTTCAACAAGGAAGACGCCTGTAGTCAGGCCGGTCGCTGTATTTCCTGCGGCAATCCTTACTGTGAGTGGAAATGCCCGGTCCATAACTACATCCCGAACTGGCTGAAACTGGTCGAGGAAGGCAACCTGTTCAAGGCTGCCGAGCTCTCCAATCAGACCAACACCCTGCCGGAAGTCTGTGGCCGTGTTTGCCCTCAGGACCGCCTCTGTGAAGGCGCCTGCACCATGAATGATGGCTTCGGTGCCATCAGTATTGGCTCGATTGAGAAGTACATTACTGACGAAGCGGTCAAACAGGGCTGGCGCCCGGATCTTTCACATGTGGTCAATACCGGCAAGACTGTGGCTATTGTTGGTGCAGGGCCTGCCGGACTCGGTTGCGCCGATGTCCTGACCCGTAACGGCGTGAAAGCCATCGTATTCGACCGCAACCCGCAGATCGGTGGGTTACTGACTTATGGCATTCCGCCTTTCAAACTCGAAAAAGAAGTCATGGAACGCCGCCGTGAAATCCTCGAAGGCATGGGTGTCGAGTTCCGTCTTGGCGTTGAAATCGGTAAAGACATCGCATTCCAGACCCTGCTCGACGAATACGATTCCGTGTTTATCGGCATGGGCACCTACACCTACATGAAGGGCGGCTTCCCCGGTGAAGACCTGCCAGGCGTACATGAAGCCCTGCCTTACCTGGTGTCCAACATCCGCAAACTGATGGACGAACCCCAGGACGAGAATGGCTTTGTAGACATGGCGGGAGATCGAGTCGTGGTACTCGGTGGCGGTGATACCGGTATGGACTGTGTGCGTACCGCTGTGCGTCAGGGTGCGACTGAAGTCAGCTGCGTTTATCGTCGCGATGAAGACAACATGCCTGGCTCTCGTCGTGAAGTCGCCAACGCAAAAGAAGAAGGTGTGCGCTTTCAATTCAACCGCCAGCCCATCGAAATTGTCGGTGATGAGCGTGTGGAAGGCGTGAAGGTCATCAGCACGCAGCTCGGCGCGCCCGACGAACGCGGCCGTCGTCGTCCGGAACCTGTACCGGGTTCGGAAGAGGTGATTCCTGCAGACCGCGTGGTCATCGCCTTTGGCTTCCGTCCATCTCCCGAAGACTGGTTCAATGATTTTGATATCAAGCTGGACGATGGAGGTCGCGTGATTGCGCCTGAGAAAGGTGAGTTCAAATTCCAGACGGCAAACCCTAAAATATTCGCCGGTGGCGATATGGTGCGCGGGTCTGACCTGGTGGTCACCGCCGTATGGGAAGGCCGCGAAGCTGCTCAGGGCATCCTCGATTACCTGAACGTATAACCACAAGCATCAGCCGGGAGAACGGGTAATGTCAGACAGCGTTATAAAAATCCCCACGCGGGAACGCCTGATATTTGCCCTTGATGTTCCCGAAGTAGATCAGGCCAAGACCCTGGTTGAGCAACTGGGTGACAGTGTCACGTTCTACAAAATCGGCATGGAACTTCTCATGACCGGCGGTTATTTCGAACTGCTGGACTGGCTCAAGGCCCGCGATCATAAGGTCTTCGTTGATCTGAAACTGTTTGACGTACCAGCGACGGTAGGCCGATCAATCGCCCGTCTGGCTCAGCGTGGTGCCGATTTTGCCACCGTGCATGGCAATCAGGGCATCATGGAGGCTGCCGCTGCGGCCAAAACCGCCGACCTGAAAGTACTGGCCGTCACTGCACTGACTTCACTAGATCAGGGGGATATTAACGACCTTGGTTTTGACTGCGACATTGAATCCCTCGTGCTTTCTCGTGCACGACGCGCTTTGCAGGCAGGCTGCGATGGCGTGGTATCTTCCGGACTGGAAGTAGAAAAACTCAAGGCCGAGTGCGGAGACAAACTGGTCGCGGTAACGCCCGGTATACGCCCAGTCGCCAACAATGACGTCAACAGTGATCTGGGCGACCAGAAGCGAGTGATGACCCCGACGCAAGCCCTACAGGCAGGCGCCAACTATCTCGTTATCGGCAGGCCTATACGTGATGCCGCTGACCCCCGTGTCGCCGCTGAAGCGATTCAGAGTGAAATCGCAGTTGCGATTAAAGAATGAAATTCAAACGCAAGCCAACAGAAGGTTGTATATATTCCGACATGACCGTTGGCCGCATGGATGGGTTCACGGCGTGTCTTGACGGAATATATACAACCTTCCTTAACTACTACTTCTGATAAATAATATGCTCAAAAACGACCGCTTCCTACGCGCACTGTTACGCGAACCCGTAGACCGCACGCCAGTCTGGATCATGCGACAGGCCGGTCGTTATCTGCCGGAGTATCGCGAAATCCGTAAACAGGCGGGTGACTTCATGTCACTGTGCCGCAACCCGGAACTGGCCTGCGAAGTCACCCTGCAGCCGCTGCGTCGCTTCAATCTGGATGCCGCCATCCTGTTTTCCGACATCCTTACCATTCCCGACGCCATGGGTCTGGGACTGTACTTTGTCGAGGGTGAAGGACCAAAGTTCGAACGGCCCATCCAGTCCGCTTCCGACATCGACAAACTGGGCAAACCGGACGCCGAATCCGACCTTGGCTATGTAATGGATGCGGTACGCACCATTCGCGGCGCCTTGAATGGAGGCGATGACCAGACCGTGCCGCTAATCGGCTTTTCCGGCAGCCCCTGGACACTCGCCACCTACATGATCGAAGGCGGCGCCAGCCGTGAGTTTTCCAGAATCAAACGCATGATGTTCGAAGACCCGGCATCACTGGAAAAACTGCTCAATTTACTGGCTGACTCTGTACGGGACTATCTCAACGCACAGATCAGGGCCGGTGCGCAGGCCGTACAGATTTTTGACACCTGGGGTGGCAGTCTTTCAACTGAGTGCTATAAACAATTCTCACTGAATCCAGTCGAACGTATTCTTGATGGCCTGATTCGTGAAAACGAAGGTCGTAAAGTACCCGTCATCCTCTTCACAAAGGGTGGCGGTGCCTGGCTGGAAACCATGGCTGATACGGGTGTTGATGCCCTGGGTCTCGACTGGACTGCCGACATCACGGATGCCCGTCAACGCGTCGGCGACAAAGTCGCCCTGCAAGGAAACCTTGATCCAACCGTGCTCTTCGCCAACCCGGATGTCATCCGTCGCGAAGCCCGCAAGGTTCTGGATGGATACGGCAAGGGATCGGGACACATATTCAATCTCGGCCATGGCATCATGCAGCACGTTCCTCCGGATCATCTGGGTGCATTGGTAGACGAAGTACATGATTACAGCCTCAAGTTTCATTCTTGATGCACTAAAAAAATATATTATTGGGATTACACATGAATACAGCTTACAAGCCGACTATATGGGCCTATACAAGAGGCGTAATTGCAATCATTCTGGTCGCAATATGGCTGGCGTTCTGTGTGACCGTTTTGTTCTTCCCTGTGTCACTGTTAAAAATCCTTATCCCGTTTGGCTATGTACAACGCTATACCACCAATTATTTGCTGGGTGTTGTATGGCTCTGGATTGGCTTCGTGAATTTCATCGGCCGCTGGATATCAGGCATTAAAATTGATGTTCAGGGTTTGGAAGGAGTAAAAAAACGCGGACACTATTTCATCCTGTCCAATCATGTCGCCTGGGTAGACATCGTTTTACTTTTCCATTTATATCATGGCCGCATGCCGTTCCCGCGCTGGTTCATGAAGCGTGAATTAATCTGGATACCCTTCATTGGTTATGTATGCTGGGCAGTTGATATGCCCTTCATGTACCGCGTGACACCTGACAAAATCAAAAAGAATCCCAAGCTACGCGGCAAGGATATGGAAATCACACGGCGATCCTGTGAGAAATTCCGTCATCGTCCGGTAGTTATCACTAATTATCTTGAAGGCACCCGCTTCAGCAAGGAAAAGCACGCCCAGCGTCAGTCTCCATATAAAAACCTGCTCCCACCAAAATATAGCGGCTCAGGTTTCACTATGACTGCCATGGGCGACCTGCTGGATGGCATTATCGACATGACTATTGTCTACCCTCCCGGACAGAACCCCGTTGGATGGAATTACATCTTTGGGGGTGTTCGCCATGTCGTGATTCGGGCACGCATCATTCCTGTACCGCATGAAATCATCTCCAGGAATATTCAGGAAAATCCGGAAGCCATGCAGGAGTTCCGTAACTGGATTAACGAATTGTGGGAAAGAAAAGATCGGGAAATATCAGAAATCAAGGCAGAGCTCAGCAAAGAGTATGGCCTTGAATATGATTGACATCAGGCTGCTACCACGCCCGAAATCTAGAAATAATCAGCATTTTCGGCTATTCTTCGCCAGCATTCTGGGTCGTTAGCAGCGCCCCGTAAAGATTTCATTATCGTCACTTACTACGCTCGACTCATCCAGAGTTGAAACCTAAAGATTGAGGAAATTGTTATGACGCAACCTGTTCGCGTTGCCGTGACAGGCGCAGCTGGCCAGATCAGCTACTCCCTGTTATTCCGCATTGCCGCCGGCGAGATGCTTGGCCCGAATCAACCCGTGATATTGCAGCTGCTGGAAATCACGCCTGCGCTCGAAGCCCTGAACGGCGTTGTGATGGAGCTCAATGATTGCGCCTTCCCGTTATTGCAGGACATCGTAGCTACAGACGATGCCAACGTTGCGTTTAAGGATGCTGACGTTTGCCTGCTGGTGGGTGCCCGTCCACGTGGCCCGGGCATGGAGCGTAAAGACCTGCTCAGTGCCAACGGTGCCATCTTCGGCCCACAGGGCAAAGCCATTAATGACAATGCCAGCCGTGATGTGAAAGTGCTTGTTGTCGGCAACCCTGCCAACACAAACGCCATGATCGCTGCCAACAGTGCTCCTGATCTGAGCCCGCGCCAGTTCCACGCCATGACCCGCCTGGATCATAACCGTGCACTGAGCATGCTGGGTGAAAAGACCGGCGCGCACGTTAATGACATCAGCAACATGATTATCTGGGGCAATCACAGTGCTACACAGTACCCGGACATCAGCCAGTGCAAGGTCAATGGCAAACCTGCTGCCGAACTCGTCGACGATGCCTGGTATACAGACAACTTCATACCTGAAGTACAGCAACGTGGCGCAGCGATCATTAAGGCGCGTGGTGCGTCGTCTGCTGCATCTGCTGCCTCGGCAGCGATGGATCACATTCGCACCTGGGTACAGGGCACAGCGGACGGTGACTGGGTCAGCATGTCAGTGCCTGCCGATGGCAGCTATGGTATCGAGCCAGGCGTGATCTACTCCTACCCCTGCACCTGCAAGGATGGCGACTACGAAATCGTGCAGGACCTGCCGATTTCCGACTTCAGCCGCGAGAAAATGAATGCAACAGAAGCCGAGCTACGTGAAGAGCGTGCTGCAGTAGAAGACTTGCTGTAACAAGCGGTCATTGCGAAGCCCATAGGGTGAGGTGATCGATTAGTCATTTCCCGACTCGCAATCAAAACTAATAAAGGCCGCTCATTGAGCGGCCTTTATTTTGTCCTTCAGAATTAGTCACTACGCACCCGCTCCACTGCTTTCTTCCATCCGGCGTAGCGTTCATCGGCACGACTCAGCGGCATCTGCGGTTCAAAGGTTTTTTCACAGGCCCACATACGGGCGATTTCGTCCAGTGAGCCATATACCCCCGCCTGCAAACCTGCGAGAAAGGCTGCACCCAGCGCCGTCGTTTCCACCACCTGTGGACGATCCACGGTGGTTTGCAACATATCGGATAACCGCTGAACGACCCAGTCATTGACCACCATGCCGCCGTCGATTCGTAGTCGGGTGGGCCGCACTGCATCGGCTGCCATGGCTTCAAGCAAATCCCGCGTCTGGTAACAGACAGACTCCAGCGCTGCACGGGCAATCTGGGCAATACCCGAATCACGCGTAAGGCCCAGTATTGCCCCACGAGCATCAGGATCCCAGTACGGGGCCCCCAGCCCTGTAAAGGCAGGCACCAGGTAAACACCACCAGAAGTCTCCACCGATCGGGCCAGCTTCTCCGTTTCCGAGGCATTATCAATCAGCTGCACGGCATCTCGCAGCCATTGAATGGCGGCACCCGCCACAAAGATACTGCCTTCCAGCCCATAGGTGGTTTCGCCATTGATGCGGTAGGCAACCGTGGTTAAAAGGCGATTCCTGGAAAGCACCGGTTCACTGCCAATGTTCTGAATAACAAAACAACCTGTACCGTAAGTGCTCTTGATCATGCCCGGCTTGAAACAGGCCTGACCAATCAGGGCCGCCTGCTGATCACCGGCCATGCCACCAACCGGCACCGGGGCGCCCAGCATCATCGGCGCCATGGTTCCGAAATCAGCGCAGTTATCCTTCACCTCAGGTAAAAGGCTTCGCGGAATATTCAGCAACGCCAGAAGCTCGGCATCCCATTCCTGTGTTCGTATATTGAATAACAGGGTTCGAGAAGCATTGCTGGCATCTGTCGCATGGCTTTGCCCATCTGTAAGTTTCCAAAGAATCCAGCTATCGATAGTCCCAAATGCCAACTCGCCTTTCTCTGCCAACTCACGTGCGCCCTTCACGTTTTCCAGCATCCAGCGCAGCTTGGTACCGGAGAAATATGGATCGAGTAACAACCCGGTTTTCTCGGTCACCATCGCCTCATGGCCGGCATCTTTCAGCTCACGGCAATAGGCTGCGGTGCGCCGATCCTGCCAGACGATGGCGTTATACAACGGCTTGCCGGTTTTCCGGCTCCAGAGCACGGTGGTTTCTCGCTGATTGGTAATTCCACAGGATGCAATTTCCGCCGCAGAGATACCCGCCTTTTTTATTGCATCACGACATACTGCCAATACACCCTGCCAGATTTCCTCGGCATCATGCTCAACCCAGCCATCCTCAGGATAATGCTGCGCAAACTCCTGCTGTCCAACACCGAGTATTTTCCCGGTTTTATCAAATACAATGGCACGCGAACTTGTTGTGCCCTGATCAATCGCTAGCAGGTAATGGCTCATAGATGCTGATGAAAAGGTGTCTAGCCTTTCTCCTCCAAATGTGAACAATAGGTCTTCTAATCTCAAAAGCATGACCACGGCTTGATCGTTGGTCAACTGAAACAGGAAATATTGTGCAGGAATCCATTCTTGAACATGCCACAAATGATCGCGCTGTATTGCGCGGTCATATCTGGTCACCCGCTACCCGATCCACTGTTAAGGGCGTTGTGCATATTGTGCATGGCATGGCCGAACATGGTGGGCGCTATCGCCGTCTGGCGGAGGCGCTCACTACCGCCGGCTATATCGTATATGCACCGGATACACGCGGGCATGGGCTCACTGCCAACTCGCCGGATGAGCTCGGCCATCTGGCCGACATGGATGGCTGGGGGCTGGTTGTAAGTGATGTACTGGAAATCAACGCCCTGATCCACCATCGGCACCCCGACCTGCCTATAGCCCTGCTGGGGCACAGCATGGGTTCTTTTATCAGCCAGCATTTCATTACACTGTTTGGTCAGACCATACAGGCTGTGGCACTCAGTGCCACTGACTTCAGCTCCGGACAATTGCGCCGAGTCGCCCGTGGCCTGGCGAACCTTGAAATTCGACGAAAGGGTGTAAAACACCCTAGCAAACTGATGAATAGTCTTTCTTTTGCCAGTTTCAACAAACCCTTCAAACCCAATCGCACCGCTTTCGACTGGCTTTCACGTGATGAAGCGGAAGTGGATAAATACATCAATGATCCATTATGCGGATTTCTGTGTACGGCCCAGACCTGGGAGGACATGTTCACTGGACTTGAACGCATCCATAGCCAGCACACACGCAAACGCATCCCGAAATCACTCCCTATCTACCTGTTTGCGGGTGATAAGGATCCAGTTGGAAAGTTCGGCAAGGGGCCAACCAGATTAAACCATGCTTACCGTCGGGCAGGTATAGAGGATGTGTCACTCAAGCTCTATAACTGTGCCCGCCACGAGCCTTTCAACGAAACCAATCGCGATGAAATCACCCAGGACTTCATTGACTGGTTAAACCCCAGAATGAAAACCGTCTAGAGCCGGTCTACTCATGCATGAACG
>JBFJXR010000003.1:0-84750 GCA_041622995.1 Nevskiales bacterium | reverse complement strand
CGGTCTAAACGGCCCAGTTCGGTACATTTTCTCCAAACCCCTTCAGGCTGAGGCCCTCTCTGGGATTAAGGGTTTCGCCTTGTGTCTTTAGCAATTCACGCGTGCGGGCCGCGATGAGTATTTCCGAGGCCTTGGCGTTCTCGCAAAGTCTTGAGGCAAGATTCACTGCCGAGCCGACCGCGGCATATTCCAGTCGACCTTCGCCACCAATAACGCCCACTGTGACCGAGCCACTGGCAATGCCTGCGGAGATGCCAAGCGGTACTTGCTGTTGTGACCATTCTGGCAGCAATTGTTCAAGTTCAGAGACGATATCCTGACCGATTTTGAGGGCACGTTCAGCATGGTCACTATAAGCCAGAGGGGCGCCCACCAGAATCAGGATGCCATCCCCTGCATAGTCCTTGATGGTGCCGCCATGTGTGGCCACGATATTGCCGACCACATCATAATATTGCCGCAGCACGGCGATCACCTGTTGGGAACTACTGGCCTCGGAAAAAGCCGTAAATCCACGCAGGTCACAGGATACGACGGTGATTTCCTGATGCTGGTCCTTCAGGGCCTCGTTCATGCCGCTCTGGTTAACCATGTCGACGACCTGCGGTGACAGAAAGCGGCTCATAAACAGGCCGCGACGCCCCTGATGAATATGATACTGGACCGCTCCGATCAGAAATATCATCATGCCCGTTGCCGAGCTAATGGGGGCCAGGTGTTCAGGCAGAATCAATCCAGACGCCAGGAAGGGCACGGCAAGAATAAAGGCAATCAGGCGGATGCTCTCCTGGATTTCGGGCCGACGGCGCAATACCAGCAACACTGAAATGGCACCGAGAGTCAGGGCGGTATCCATGGGAACTGCGAACATCCAGAAGCCCATGCCCAGCATTTCACCTTCGGTATCTGCCAGTGCCCCGAAGAAATGATGTGCTTTTACCGTCGGGTAGATAAATCCCATAATCATGTAAAAGATCATAAAGAGTTGTGCAATTCGAATAAGGTTGTTGCCGAAGCGGGTTGTGAGTCCTTTGGTCGGCAAGGTATTACGTATGCGGAGTATCCATTCAAAGCCGGCAATCGCAGCGATGGTGTCGGCTACCCCGGAAATACCTGTCCAGTGGGGTACGACCTCCAGCTTGTAGATGGCATAGAAACTTGAATTCAGGGCAATCGAAAGGCCTATGCCAAAAAAGAACAAGGCGAGATATTTACTGGTCGGGGCTTTTGGGTCAGCCAGCAGGAAGGAAAGTCCCATGCCGAATGAGACCACGGTCAGCACGGCCTGACCGTTATAGGCCTGTATCAGGCTGCCCAGCTGTTGAACGAGTAACATAATGTCCTGCATGACTTATCTCCCTCAGCTGACTATCTTTTCATACGGGGCTGAATATCGGCGGTGCTCAGAATTGTTTATGCAATAGGAAAGGCAGGCCCAGTTTTTTCAAGCCCGGTAATTCCGTATAGGAAATACCCAGCAGGGTATGGCTATTCAGCGGTCGTAATTCGTCGGCCATATGACGGACCGGAAAGTGTGTGGATTGCGGGTAACGCAATAACCAGGCGGCTTTGTTATCCAGACGAGATACTTCTGTGGTGAGCATCATTGGCAGAAACTCAAGTAACTGCGCACCGCCGTCCCTGAGATTGATTGCCTGTTCATTGTCAAAAATACGTTTTCCATACCAATTGGAAAACCCGATACCGCTTAGTAATGCGCCTGACGATTTTCTGAGCCACAGAGGTCCTGTCATCTCGGCCCGGTAATCTCCTGTCGGCATAGAACCTTCTACAGCGGGCAGCTGGCTAAAGAGACGGGACACCTTTTTCAGTGACATTTCTGTGTTTTGCATGTGAATACGACCAAAAGTTTGCGATCACCGGCTATCCGGCTCAACATAGGCCTTTACTATAACCATTTGAATGGCGAGAAGTGAGATGCAGGCGAAGCTAAGAACTCTGAAACACTTGAGTGCGGTTACATTACTGATGGCAGCGCCAGCCCTGTTAATCAGTTGCGGAGGTGACAGTAACACTGTCATCACAGGCCTGGGTGGCTCGGCTGCCGGAGGTGGTGGGGCGGCCCAAAGTAAAATGACGGTTATGGTGGTTGTGGTCGACAGCCTAATGTCAGATGAAATAGGCGGCGCCCTTACACCAACACCCACACTGGTAGGATTGAAAGAGGCGGGTACGTTTTATAACGAGAGCCGGTCGGTGTTCTCGGCTGAAACCATTCCAAATCATGTCGCTATGATGACCGGTGTTTATCCGGGCACCAATGGTATACCTACCAATACTTACTGGAATCGTCAGGGTGAGGTTGAAGAGCGGGACCTGTCCCTGCCCACCGAGCTTGAAGTGGATAGCCTTTTTACCCGCATTAAAAATGAATGTCCGAATCTGCGTACTGCAGCGATCATGTCAAAAGACTATCTCTATGAGGTGTTCTCTGACTGTGGTTTTTCCGGCACGGACTGTGGGCAAAACGTAGCACCGGATAATCATTTTGACCCTACAGCAGATCCCACCTTTTTGCCTTCCCCTGCGGGGCTTACGCCTGATTTAACCACTATGGGGGCAGCGTTATCGGCCTTGCCGGATGCAGACTTTATGTTTGTAAACCTGGGGCAGGTGGATCGTTCCGGACACGCCGATGAAACGGGTATTACTGGGACACCACTTTTCAGAAATGCAGTCATTCAGGATACAGATATTCGTATCAGCATGCTGGTAGATGAGCTCAAGGCGCAAGGTCGCTGGGAGTCTACCGTGCTCTTTATTGTAAGTGATCACGGTATGGACTGGTCGCAGGCCTTTGATTTCATTAATGCGCAAGAGACGCTGGATGCGGTGGGCGGTCTCGCAGCAATTCAATCCGGTGGCACTGACAGCATTTTCCTCACCGATCAGAGTGAACGTGGCACTACGGCTGGAAATCAACGCCTTAAACAGGCAAGGGATGCCCTGTTGCTGGTGACTGGCGTTGAAGACGTCTGGTATGTCTTCGAGAACCCGGAAGATCCGGGTGACGAAAAAATGCTTTCATCCCGGTTTAATTCTGCGCATGAAAATATGGGTGACATGGTGTTGTCTGCCGCGGAGGGTTTCCGGTTTTCTGATCCGAGCCCGCAGGACAATCCTATTCCAGGGAATCATGGGCACAAGGTGACTCTTCACAATACTTTTCTGATCGGCGGCGGCGCAGCGTTTATTAAGCCGCAGGTGATTGCCGAGGCCGATGAGCCTGTGGATCATTTTGAGCGCCGGGCCGGGCAATCCGAGAATGTGGATGTGGCCCCGACGGTCGCATGGTTGCTGGGAATGTCACAGAGTGGCTTTGAAGGTCGCGTATTGAGCGAGGCCTTTAGTATTGATGATTCGCCCAGTCTCTGTGGCGTGGTGCCTTAATCTTCTTTCCAGCATATGAATGAGAGTCTGACGTTGCCCTGCAAGGCAAGTTGCTTTGCAGCGTCTATTTCTCCCTGCCGGCACAGACTGTAAACAGCCGCTCCCAGCGCCCTGCTGTCTCCCATCTGCAGCGCTTCTGTGAACAGGCTGGTTGCGGCCGGAAGGTTGTTTTCTGTCAGTGCACGTATCCCAAGCGGATAGGCAAAATCCGGTTTATAGCCATTGGGAAGCAGTTCGTCGATCAGTCGCTGCTCTGCCATATCACTTCCCATTAGCCAGAACACCGGTGTCTTAAGTGTTGTCGTGTTCAGTATGCGGTGAACCAGTGGAAGGTTGGCGATTGCATCAGGTGGCACTTCGTTGTTTAACACAGGCTGTATATCAAAATACTGTAGTGCACGGCTTCGATACACCAGGGGAAAGAATGTCTGTGCCCACTCGGAATAGGAGAAACGCCTTTTGGCTTCCAGGTTATCGGCCCATGCCGCATATGTCTGGATGTCCCCAGGCGTTGCCGGTGACTCGCCCAGGCGTTTGGGCCAGTTATCGGTAAGGGGTTTGCTGTCACCGACCCAGTCACTTAACTGCACTGCATCGGCGAGAAAGCCCGCCCCCAGCATGGCTGGTTCTTCCAGTCCCAGAGCCGCCAGTTCATTTAACTGAGGCGTCTGCCAAAGCCTGGTTAGTTGCGGCGCTGTCACGGGTCTGGCCACCTTGCTGCCCAGCAATATCCAGTTGTAGTTACTGCCGGCCCAAAGACTGCAGTCAGTAAATACCTGGCAGAAGGCGCTGATAATGGCGTGACTGCTTTTGATACTAAGTTGATCGACGGGCAACCAGTAACTGCTGTAGCCACCCTTGTTGAGCCGGTCATGGACAAGCTGGAAATATTCCCGGGTATATAAATTCACCACGCCTTTCATGCGGGGTGGCGGAGGCTCCGCTGTGATCAGGTCAAACTGCCGATTGTTTATGCTCAGGAACTGACGACCATCTTCGACGATAACGTTCGATCGTTTATCTGCGAGAGGGTCATTATGCTTGCCATGAATTAATGGACTTATGGCGAGTACGTCAGGCGAAAGGTCAACGATGCTCAAGTGTTTAAGTTGCTCATCAGCCAGTAATGCTGACGCGGTGCTACCGACACCGTAACTGATGAGCAAGGCGGATTGCGGGGATGGATGCAAACTTTGCGGCAACCATGCAAAGAGCTTCATGTAACGTTGGGAATCACGTTCGGTGCCTGACATGGAATAGCCGTCCGTGATCAGACGGTAACTGTAGGGTTGGCCGAATTTCCGGCGCTCTAGTAACTGAACAGTTTCGTTCAACCCTTCATATGCTGCGATGACGGATGAGTCGTCTAGCTGGCGGTACAGGGAACTGGCGGCCTGCAGATGCTGGTTGCTCAGGTCTTTGGGTATCACAACGTAAGCCGTGACTATCAGCAGTCCGGCAACCAGGTGTGCCTTGGCCGGCTTGAAGCACAGGCAAATGCCGAGATAACCCGCACCGAGTAACAGCAGGCTCGCTTGTATCCCGAGTTGGGGCAATAGATAAAGACCTGCGAGAGCGGCACCTATAGTGGCTCCGGCCGTATTGGCCAGCCAGATCCATGCTGTGGATGCGCTGGCCTGTTGAACTCCGGAAGTATGTAGTGCGGCGATAGTCGGTAGCAGGGCGCCAGAAAGCAGCGACGCGGGTCCTATCATCAGCGCAGCCCGAAACCAGATATTGATAGGCAGGCTGAGCGCCAGGTAACCGATAGGTACAAAAAGGGCACTCAAAAGGGCAATCCCGATGATCAGGTTTTTATGAGATTTGTGTCTTTGTAACCATATGGAACTGAGCAAGCTGCCAAATGCAATGCTGGCAAGCACCAATGCCAGTAAATAGGCGAAGGCACTGTCGGTTCCGCGAAGATGCAACAGTAACAGGCGAAACCAGATCACCTCTAATCCAAGCAGGATGGCGCCTGATAGTGCGGCGGCCAGCGCGGACATCCAGTCGGGATTAAATTTCTCTTTGGTGCCGGGCGCTGCAGGAAGTTTAATGCCCAGTGCTATGGCGGCAGCAATTAGACAGGCAAGGCACGCTACAAGCGCACTGCCGGTGACGCCCAGCATAGCAATGAGCAATCCTTCGGCCAGGAGGATGCCGGACAGTGCACCCGCAGTGTTCCAGCCATACAACCGGCCAATGACCGTGCCACTTCGGTTTTCCGATTGCTGACTTTTAACGACCAGCGGTAGCGTCATTCCCATTGCGGTGGTCGGAATCAGCATGAGGACAAATGCGACAAAAAAACGTAATCCCTGTAATGGCCAGCCGCCGCCCTGAGTCACTAGATCACGCGATGGTTCGGCTATCCAGACGCCCGAAACAGGTAATAGGAAGATAAGCATCAGGCCGCTCAGCGCAACAGCTATTTCCAGTTTTGCGTACAGCAAAAGTGGCCGGGTTATGTGTTCGCAAGCTTTCGCCGCTATGGCATTGCCCATGGCCAGTCCGGCCATGAAAGCTGCGAGCACGGCGGTGGCAGCCCAGACACTGCTACCGAAGCTGAGTGCCGCTAGCCGAAACCAAAGAATCTCGAATATCAGCCCGGCCGCACCAGATAGAAAGAACATGAGGTGTAGGGCTATGTTTTGTCGGGAGCTGTACATATTTTTGCAGGAGCTGACGGACATTTTTTTGTCTGTTACGAACGGCAATGCGTAACATACATGCTTTGTTGTACTACTACGTAATGAAATGTGGAGATGGTTCTATGGCTACACAGCTGAGCTGGGGTGGATTTGGTTTGCGGTTACTGGTCGCAGTGTTGCTGGTTATTGTCAGTTATAACCCGGAAGGCTTCAGTTACTACGACTGGGTCGTGCACCATGAGCCCCATTTTACCGTGCTGAAAGCGTTTGTCGGTGTTGTGTTGTTGATCGGCTGGACAGTCTATCTGCGCGCTACCCTTCGTTCGCTCGGGCCTATCGGACTCGGTCTGAGTATTGCGCTGTTCGGATTGTTTATCTGGTTGCTGGTCGATTTGGGTTGGGTGCCTGCCGACAGCGTGCGGGCAGTGAGCTATATGGTGATGTTTGTATTGAGTATGGTGATGTCGGTGGGAATTAGCTGGTCACATATTCGTCGACGTCTGACTGGGCAGCTGGATATTGATGACGTCGATGAGTAGTGGTAGTGATTATGTAGATTATTTGCTTGAGTTACTCTCGCCATTGGGCAGCGTGCGTGCCAAACGCATGTTTGGCGGGCATGGCATGTATCTGGAAGATTTGATGTTTGGGCTCGTTGCGAACGACGAGTTGTACCTCAAGGTTGACGATGGGAATCGTCAGGCCTTTGAGGACAGGGGGCTTGAACCATTTACATACATGGGCAAGAACAAGCCCGTTCGTATGTCCTATTACCATGCACCGGAAGAAGCGCTGGAGGAGAGTGAGGTGTTGTGTGATTGGGCCAGAGACGCCATTGCAGCCGCCCTGCGCGCGCGTAAATAATCTCAGGCGGCGATGGCTTGGCGCAGTTTTTTAAGTGCCTGTGTCTCAATCTGACGAATGCGTTCCGCTGAAACACCATAATGTTCTGCCAGTTCCTTCAGCCCGGTTTTGCTTTCTTCCATTAACCAGCGCTGTTGCAGAATATCGCGACTGCGTTCATCCAGATCAGCCATGGCAGATTGTAGTTGCGTGCTCTGGTGGTCTTGCCATTCCGCATTACCAAGGCTTTGAATCGGGTCGCTATCTGCGTGGGCCTCAAGATAGCTTTCAGGCCCCCAGCCACCTTCATCGTCATCATCGCTGGGACTGGTGTCAAAGGTGACGTCATGGCCGCTGAGGCGCTGCTCCATTTGCAACACTTCCTCAGGCTTTACGTTAAGGTCGTTGGCAATGGTGTTGACTTCGGCGTCGTTCAGCCAGCCGAGGCGTTTTTTCGCACCACGGAGGTTGAAAAACAGCTTGCGTTGGGCCTTGGTCGTTGCAATTTTGACGATACGCCAGTTGCGAATGACATATTCATGAATTTCTGAACGTATCCAGTGAACTGCAAACGAAATCAGGCGTACACCTACCTCAGGGTCAAAGCGTTTGACCGCTTTCATAAGGCCAATATTGCCTTCCTGAATAAGATCGGCCAGTTGCAGTCCATAGCCAGCATAGCCGCGTGCAATATGGACGACAAAACGCAGGTTGGAGACCACCAGCTGCTGGGCAGCCTGTAGATCATTATTATCACGCAGGCGGATAGCCAGGGCGCGTTCTTCTTCCCCGGTCAGTTTTGGTATGCTGTTTACGGCGCGAATATAGGCATCCAGGCTGCCTGCCGTGAGGGCGGGCAGCTGGTCAGGACGCAGTGCTAATGTCTTAACTTCACTCATATTAACCCCGTATTGTAATCCCTTTGGCAGTCTCTTCAAGTGACTGCTAAAAATTAGAGGGGAATAGTGGTGAAAAGTTCCTGTTTAAGAGCGGTTATTTGGGCTCAATCGCGCTCAAATGGCGGCTCACAGTCCACCATGAACCAAACCATCCGAGGAAAATGCCGCCAGCAAATAATGCCATGGTGGCTTCAAAATTAAGCCCTATCAGGCTGAAATTGCTTTGATAAAGGCCAGCCAGATAGCTGATCGGGTTTGCCAGCACCCATAGGACGCATTGCAGGAGTAGCCAGGCAAGGATGCCGCCACATAGACCGTACCAGACGCCGGTGTACAGAAACGGGCGTCTGACGAAGGCATTCGTTGCGCCGAGCAGTTTCATGACCTCGATTTCGGCTTTGCGATTCTGGATATCCAGACGGATCGTATTTCCCACTGTCACCACTACAGCCAGTGCCAGCAATACGGCGAGCGCCTGCACAATGTGCTGCACGATGGTAATGATGGCATTGAGCCGCTCAAGCCAGGATTGGTCAATGCGCGCACTTTCGACACCCTTGGTATTCGACATTTCTTTTATCAGCGCATCTATCTGCGCCTGGCTGGCGTCTTTTGATGGTTGCACGGCAATGACCGCAGGCAGTGGGTTCTCGTCAAGCAAATCCAGCGCCTGCCCAAAACCGGAAAGCGCCCGGAATTCTTCCAGTGCCTGCTCACGCGAAATATATTCGGCTTTAAGGACTTCAGGGCGTGCCTGCAGTCGTTGCGTGAGGTCTCGGCCGGATTTTTCCGCGAGACTGTCTTCCAGGAATAACGTGGCCTGAACAGTCCTTTCCCATGAAAAACTCAGGCTGTCGAGATTGAGGATCAGTAAATGCAGAGCCGCTGGCAATGCCAATGTGATGCCGATGACCAGTGCGGTCAGCAGGCTGGATAACGGGTGAGACGACAATTTGCCAGCGCTGAAAAAGAATGCACGGGCATGATTCTGTCCAAGGCCGGACAGCAAGCCGGGTTGAGGATCGCTACGCTTATTGGCGGCGGGTTGCTGTTGGGTGCTCATGGCAGCCGCTTCCCCTTGTAATTGTCCGAAACAATCTTGCCATGCTCAATATCTATGATGCGTTTATTCAGTTTTGAAATCAGCGCGATGTTGTGACTGGCAATCAGCGTGCTGACACCCACTTCATTCAGGCGCTGGAACAGGTTCATGATATCCAGCGACAGGTCCGGGTCCAGATTACCGGTGGGTTCGTCGGCTAGCAGAACAAACGGTTTACATACAATGGCGCGTGCAATGGCGACGCGTTGCTGCTCGCCGCCGGACAGGGCGATCGGTTGAGCGCGTTCTTTTTTCAACAGGCTGACGGTATCCAGTGCGGCCCGTACGCGTCTCGCAACATCCTGGTGACGTAACCCGCGAATCACCAATGGCAGTGCAACGTTGTCGAATACACTGCGATCATAAAGCAGGTTGTAGTGCTGGAAAATAATGCCCAACCCTAGGCGATAGGCGGGAATGTGATGTTTCTTCAGCTGGGACAGATTGACACCGTTTACAATGATATTGCCGCGTGTCGGACGTTCGATCAGGGCGATCAGTTTCAGAAAGGTGCTTTTACCGGCACCAGAGTGACCGGTCAGAAATGCCATTTCACCACGCCGGAGTTTGAAGTTCACCAGATCAAGTGCATCCCCGCCACCGGGGTAGCGTTTACTGACACCATGAAATTCAACTATGTTTTGTCCAGATCCTGCCATTTCAGCCTGTTTCCAAGAGCGCGTCGACAAACTCAAGTGCATTGAATTCGCCGAGATCCTCAACTTTTTCTCCGACACCTATAAAGCGTATAGGCAACGATAGTTTTCTGGCTAAGGCAAATACAATACCGCCTTTGGCGGTACCGTCCAATTTCGTGACAGTCAGGCCGGTGAGTCCAATAGCCTCATGGAACTGCTGCGCCTGCGTCAGGGCGTTGCTTCCGGTAGTGGCGTCTAGTACAAGCATGACTTCATGAGGTGCATAAGGATCATGGCGCTGAATGACGCGTTTGATTTTGCGCAGTTCTTCAATCAGGTGTGTCTGGGTGTGCAGGCGTCCGGCAGTATCTGCAATCAGCACATCCACTCCTCTGGCCTTGGCCGCTTCGACAGCATCAAAGATGACAGATGCGCTGTCTGCACCCTGTTGCTGTGCAATCACCGGTATATCGTTGCGTTCACCCCAGGTTTTGAGCTGTTCAACTGCAGCCGCACGGAAAGTATCGCCGGCTGCCAGCATGACTGTTTTTCCTTCATTCTTGAAACGCCGCGCAAGTTTACCAATGGTGGTGGTTTTGCCCACGCCATTTACCCCGACCATGAGCAGGATATAGGGTCTGGTGTGCTCGGGAATCGCAAGCGGAGCGCTGCTTGGCTGAAGAATTTTGGTAAGCGTGGCGCGTAAGGCCTGAACCAGTTCTTTGCCGTTTTTGATTTGCCCATGGTGAATGCCGCTACCGAGCTCTTCCAGTACGATATCGGTGGCCTCGACGCCGACATCTGCCATGATGAGTCGGTTTTCCAGATCTTCCAGCAGGTCATCATCCACCCCCCGGCCTGGTAAAAAATTGGTCAGGTCATAGGTAAGAAATGAATCGCCACGATTAATCTGGGAACGCAGGCGGCCAAAGAAGCCGGAGCGTTCACGTGGGTCGTTGAGTGGAGGGTTGTTTTTATCAGTCATGGTAAGCGTCAATTTTGGCGACAATCCTAGCAGAACAGCACCCGGTGAGGGGCTTTCTGCATCCGATTTGCAACAGCACAGGCAGGGGAGAAGTCAATCGAGGACTTATTGTGTGTTTAAACGGGTACTTAACAAAAGTATCTTACCGTCCCAGCTTTCGTCGTTATATGCATTCTTTGCATCCGGATGTTGGCGCAGGCGCCCGGCGGCTATTTCCTGGCGTAATAGATTGCGTCCTTCCGAGAAATCGCCGGCAAGCCCTGGAATGCGAAGATAGCGCCATGTTGTATTCACCTGATAACGGGCAACACTGCCAATCCAGATAGGATGCTCACCTGTTTTCCAGTGGGTCTTCCAGAGGCGTAATACCCATTCCTGATCTGTATCGATTGGCAGCGCCATGGCGACTCGGTGGTCTCGGCCCCCATGATACTGAGGCATTAATGCCAGTTGTTCGATTCTGGCAGAGGGGCTCAGCCATAAAAGTCCACGATGAATTGCATTGCCCTGTTGCGGCAACCAGCCATGTGATTTCAGCTGTGCAGTGATGGCATCTATTGGGCCTGACCATTGCAGCGTCAGTGGATAACGACGATGAGCCATCAAATCGGTCCGGTAGGCAGGCAAGGCCGCGAAGTCTTTGCGGTGCCAGCGAAGGTCATCAGTTACTCTGGTTTCCGGCTGTGGACGATAGCGGTTGCGCTCGGCATCAATGCCGGATTGCCACTGCCAGCCGCTAGCCAGAATGCCGACCACGACGGCCAATGGCATAAGACTGATTGAGGCAACACGATCCACAACGTGACGGCGATAGCCCAGAGTTAAGAGGCTAACCCAGATAGTGCCTATTGAAATACCCAGAATGACATCACTGAGCCACTGTGCACCCAGATACAACTGGGAGATTGCGATGAGAACAACGGCGGTGACTGAGGCACCGTAATAACGCCAGCGACGTCTTTCATCCTTACCCGAGGCCAGCAGCACGGCAAGAAAGCCATACACCACGGTGCTTAGAATCAGGTGGCTGCTGTTGAATTCCTTGCCATCCAGACCGCGAAAATGCTGAACAGGCTCGGGTATCGAGATCAGCCAGTCGAGACTGAAAGCCAGCACAGCGCCGAACCCAAGTGCGGCAATCCAGTGAGCGGCCGCCAGGTAGCGTTTGTTCACAGTGAGACTAAAGAAAACCACCAGCGCGATTGGCAGGTAGATCTGATAACTGCCCAGCGCGGCAAGTGACAGTGTCAGGTTGTCTGCCATTGAGTTCTGCAGGCTCTGGAAGACCTGGTAAACCAACGCGTCAATGGCGGCAGGTTCCTGACCACTCCAGATGAGGCTGTAAGACAGCCATGCGCTGCCCAGCAGAATAATGGCAAGTATCGCCAGTCCCGGTGTCTCGGGTTGGGCCGGGTCGGTCAGGTTGGGACCCAATAGCCCAAGACGCCGGTGAGACTGACTCCAGTTAAGCAGGCGTAGTGTCAGGCCTTCGGCATGACGGGAGAGAAACATAAAGCTGCGCTGGGTCAGCCACACGAATACCCAGATCGCCGCCGCAGCGAGTACCAGCATGATGAGCAGGCGTGAGCCGATTTCAGCAGCCAGATTAAGTGAGGCACCGAATAACACGCCCGGGAAAAGATAGGCCAGCAACCACGGCACCATGGCAATGCTGTCCATGACGCTGAACATGAGAGGCCGCATGCCGGCTGCACCGGCCACGGTTGGCATGATGGGGCGCAGGGCGCCAATAAATCTGCCCAGTACGATGCCCTTGCCGCCGTGTTTGGAAAAGAATTCCTCGCCTCTGGCCAATGCGCCCGGGTAACGATTGATCGGCCATACATGTCTGAGGTTGTCTTTTAGCCGGTAACCCAGCCAGTAACTCAGGTGGTCGCCCAGCATTGCCCCACTTACCAGCCATGCCATGGTTGTCCAGATATCCAGAGCGCCAGCGGCAACCAGAGCACCAAAGCCAAATACTAGAACCGCACCCGGTACAAGAAGGCCAATCAGGAAAAGCGCCTCTAACAGGCCGGTGAGAAAAATGATGGCCGCTGCCCAATTGGAATGCTCGCCTATCCAGTTGAGGAGATCCTGAACCCAGACTGTTTCCATTAATCAGGTCTCTGCGGGAATGCCAAGGCTGCTGAAACTTTCCGAGGCTGCCTGGATAGTGGCTGCGATATCGCCTGCACTATGAGCTCTGGACAGGAATCCGGCTTCAAAGGCTGAGGGTGCCAGATTAACGCCACGTTGCAGCATATGATGGAAAAATGCCGCAAAGGTGACTTTGTCGCAGTTCATCACCTGTTCAAAGCGGCTGATAGTTTTCTCGCTGGAAAAGAACAGGCCAAACATGCCGCCGACCTGGTTCAATGTCACATCGACACCGGCCTGTTTTGCCACATTGGCCAGGCCGTCACACAACAGGCGGGTTTTTGTTTCCAGCGCGCTATAGAAACCGGGCTCTGACAGTGCTTCAAGTGTGGCCAGACCTGCAGCCATGGCCAGGGGGTTGCCGGATAAGGTGCCTGCCTGGTAAATGGGGCCTACAGGTGCAAGCTGTTGCATGATGTCCCTGCGGCCACCAAAGGCGCCGACAGGCATGCCGCCGCCCACAATTTTCCCCAGCGTTGTGAGGTCAGGTGTAATGCCGTATTTCTCCTGAGCACCGCCAAGGGCTACGCGAAAACCTGTCATGACTTCGTCGAAAATCAGTACGCTGCCATATCGGTCGCACTCTTCACGCAGGGACTCCAGGAAATCAGCTGCGGGCGGGATGCAATTCATGTTGCCGGCAACCGGTTCGACGATAACGCAGGCAATCTTGTCTCGATGTTCGGCAAAAGCCGAGCGTACGGAATAGGGGTTGTTGTACTGCAGCGTTAGTGTATTCACTGCGGCTTCTTCTGGCACACCCGGTGAGGTCGGGACGCCAAGCGTCAATGCCCCGGACCCGGCTTTGACCAGTAACGGGTCAGCATGACCATGGTAGCAACCCTCAAATTTGACCAGCAGATTGCGTCCGGTAAATCCTCGTGCAAGCCGAATGGCACTCATTGTGGCCTCGGTTCCTGAATTCACCATTCGAACCTGTTCAAGGGAGGGCACGAGTTCGCAGAGTTTCTCTGCCATCCGGACTTCAAGTTCTGTGGGCGCTCCGAATGAAAGTCCCTTGGCGGCCTGCTTTTGAATGGCCTCAACAACGGTCGGGTCGGCATGCCCCAGAATCATTGGGCCCCAGGACCCTACATAATCGATATATCGATTTCCGTCGACATCAAAAAGGTAGGCACCTTCTGCATGGGTAATAAAGGGGGGTGTGCCTCCAACACCCGCAAAAGCCCTCACCGGAGAATTGACCCCTCCGGGAATAACCAGTTGCGCTTTTTCAAAGAGTTTTTCGGATTCTATGTAGCTCATAAGAGCAATATCCTTTGCGGACGCTTATACGTCAATCTGAAATATGAATATTAAATTCAGGTATACAAAGCAGACAGTGCTGCGGCAGCCCCTTGTATATCATCTTCACCCAATACACCGGCGACGACTGCAAGCATGTCAGCGCCCGCATCACGCAGTAATTGTCCATTATTTGAAGTGATGCCACCAATCGCAATGACCGGAATACTGAGTTCCCGTTTGGCTTTAGCCAATGTCTCTATTGACACAGTCGGAGCGTCGGGTTTGGTTGTGGACGGAAAAAAGCGGCCAAAGGCGGCATAACTGATATCCGGTGTATGCCCAAGCTTCGGGTTGTCATAGCAACTCAGGCCGATAATCGCAGAGGCGCCCAGCGCAGCTCTGGCTTCCTCGGCGCTGCCATCATCCTTGCCCAGATGTACACCATCGGACCCCGTATCTGCGGCAAGCGCTATGTCGTCATTAATAATAAGTGGAATATGATGCGAGCGGCACAATTTCAGAAGTGCGCTGGCTTCCTGAAGTCGTCGGGAATGATCTTCTGATTTATCCCGATACTGTATTAATCGAGCGCCGCCCCTGATCGCAGACTCAACCGCCGGTAAAAGCCTGTTCCCGCCAATCAAATGTGTATCGGTAATCACATAGAGCCCACTTAAGCAGTGCCGGTGAACGTCCTGCTTCATGAAAGATTGCGCCGGGGCAATCCTGGGCCACTATCCATGAAATGCGCCTCTTCAAGGGCCAGTTGTGTAAATGATTGCGCCAGATCGCAGGCCTGCTGCATGTCAGCACCCGCAGCAATATAGGTTGCAAGTGCTGCCGCCAGCGTGCAGCCGGAGCCGTGAAAGGAGGCCGCTAAACGCGGGAATGACCACGTCCTGATCAGGCCGGTGTCGCCGTAAAGTTCGTTTACGACGGTATTTCCATCCTGATCGCCTCCTGTCAGCAACACGTGCTGACAACCGGTTTCGATGAGATTCCGGGTGGCTGTTGCCAGTTCTCCAGCATCGGATAATTGCAGTGCCTCGTAATGATTGGGCGTAAGCACGGTCGTCACCGGTAGTAGATGCTCGCGAATAGCGTCAATCACGGCGGCGGCACAGATATCACTTCCATCGGAAGCGCGTACTACGGGATCAAGTACGACGGGTACTTTTTCCGGCAGCCCACGGATCCAGTCGGCCAGCATGACTGCCTGTTCCGCATTCCCAAGCAACCCAATCTTTATGGATGAGGGCAGTGAATGCTGATAGAGGGAATTCAGGGCGTTGAATAATAGTGCGCTATCAACAGGCTCTGTGCTTTCTACTTGTCGGTGATTCTGCACGGTGAGACAGGTCACCAGTGTATTTGCATATCCCCCACAGGCACTGACGGTTTCAATATCAGCCTGCAGGCCTGCGCCGCCGCTCGGGTCATGGCCGCTCATGCAAAGTACTGTAGGTAAGTTCATGGCGTCATTCGACTTTTTATCGCTGGCGGCTGTGAGGCGGGGGTGGCTTGTTCCAATTCAAAAAGTATATCAGTAGAAGGGCTTCCAGCGGCATGAATAGCCACTGTTGCGGTGCAGCGTTGCACGTTCAATTATTTACTGTTATGCACAAGATAAATTTTTGTGCACTGCACAGAAATATGCTTCGAGCTGAATTTCTGAGCGGGGCGTCACGAATGTCATAAGTTAATGATTTTAAATAATTATTACAAAATGGTTACAAAATGAACTCAGAGCAAAATTCTTTGTTGTGACAGTGATTTCCGGCAATGACTCAGATATTGTCCACATAGTTATCCACAGGTTCTGTGTATATCTTTATTTTTCTTTTGTATGCTGGGTACTTAGCGACACTAGCTAAGAAACAGCCTCTTTTGGGTAAGGGGGTAATGAACGCGGTAGATGTGAGTCAGGGGCTGCTATTAAGTTGGCAGTTAAGGGCATAATCAGAGCCGCAATATATGCCGGAATGCGCAGGCGAAAAAGATTTGCGGTCGGTCAGTAAGGGATGGGTAGTTAATGTCGAATAAAAGTTTTTTTCTTGAAAATGATCTCTACGAATATCTATGTGAGCACAGTCTGCGTGAGCCGGAAATATTGCAACGCCTGAGAGCCGAAACGGCCCGTGATGAGATGGCCCGTATGCAGATCGCACCCGAGCAGGGTCAGTTTCTGCAGCTGCTGGTGAAACTGACGGGCGCAAATCGAGGCATCGAAGTAGGTGTGTTTACCGGCTATAGCAGCCTCTGTGTCGCTATGGCGATGCCGACCGATGGTTATCTGCTGGCCTGCGATGTCTCCGAGAAATGGACCTCAGTCGCGCAGCGATACTGGCGTGAGGCCGGTGTGGATGACCGGATCGAGTTGCGACTGGCCCCGGCTCTGGAAAGCCTGGATAACGAGCTGGCCGCGGGTCAGGCGGCGACTTATGACTACGTATTTCTGGATGCCGATAAAACCAACTATCTCGCCTATTACGAGCGCTGCCTTGCATTGCTTCGCCCTGGGGGGATATTGCTGGCGGATAATGTGCTCTGGTCAGGGGCTGTCTCTGATCCGTCCAATCAGGACGACGACACTGTCGCCCTGCGTGATTATAACGATCACCTGCTTGGGGATGATCGAATTGAGCTGAGTCTGTTACCCCTGGCCGACGGTTTGAGCCTGGCACTTAAAAAATAACATCAGGTCTGGACAGATTGTTTCTGCTTCAGGTGGTTCCAGCTCATGCCAATCACAATGATGGCGAGAACAACGCCCTGAAGCCCAAGAGATTGTACATTCGGATAAATGCCCAGCAGCGGCAGTGAGAAGAAGTCGATACTGTGGATGGGTAATTGACCGGCTTCCTGCAGGGCTGCGACACCCTTGCCCGTGAATACCACAGCCAACAATATGATCAGGGCGGCACTGGCGGCAAAGAACTGTGTAATCGGCAGGCGTGCACTCATGACGAATATGGCAATCGAGACGACAGCCAGAACTGCAACGGCGGCCAGCATGCCCAGTAAGATGGCCTGATGGTCGCCCTGCTGCCAGAGTGCCTGATAAAACAATACTGTTTCAAATACCTCGCGATAGGTGGCGATGAACGCCAGTGCGGTTAGTCCCAGCAGGCTGGCATTGCCCAGAGCTTCGCCCATGCGCTGAGCGACATATTGCTGCCATTTGGCGGCATAGCTTTTGCTGTGTAGCCACAGCCCTACGGATAACAGTACTGCGGCTGCAACAAGGGCACTGATGCCTTCGGTAATTTCTCGACTGGCACCACTGATGGCAATCAGGTAAGTCGCGATGAACCATGTACCGATTCCGCAGAAAAGAGCCAGTACCCAGCCGGCATGTACATATTTGTTGGCGTCTTTTCGGCCGGTCTTGTTCAGGAAGGCAAACATGGCGGCCAGTATCAGGATTGCTTCCAGACCTTCGCGGGCAAGAATAATGAAACTGCCTATAAAGCTGCCTGTAGCAGAGAGCTGACCATCATCAAGTTTAGCAATGGCCTGTTGCAGCTGTTTATTAATTAGCTCCGCAGCAGCAGTCACTTCTCCGGCAGAAGAATCGACTTTCAGGAGTTGCCGGTAGTTAAGCATCTGGTTTTCTATCTGGCGGTTTAGCTCGCCATCCACAGCACTTACGCCGGCCTCGGCCAGTTCGTAACCTTCAAGATAGGCATCCAGCGCCTGCTGCAGTGCCTTGTCCTTATCACCATTGGCATAGCTTTCGGCGCTTGCAGTAATCTGTTGGCGGGCGTGCTCCAGCGGTCTGGGTTTACCGGCCAGTACGACATGGGGGTTGGCACGCAGGTAGGCGACCAGAGCCTGGCCCGACTCAGTGCCGGATGTGGCTTCGAGCTCAGCAGGCAGTAGGGTGCTCAGGTGGTGCAAATTCTGAATGCGCTTATCTTCAGGAAGCGTCTGCCAGAGTGCCTCACCGGTTGACCGTTGATCTTCGCTATAGATCATTTGCCCGACATAAAAGGCAAGTGCCCAGCGTGTCTCTTCAGGCAAATGTGCAAAGCTCGGCATTCCGGTGCCTTCCACACCCAGGCTGATGACGTTGTAGAGACCAAAGGCGCTACGCAGGCGTTGGCGGGCGGGATCCAGGAAATCAGTGGGCGCAGGCTCCATGCCCATGCCTGCAGCCCCGTCACCGGCACCTGTTTCGCCATGACAGGCGCTGCAGTTATCCTGAAATAACTGGGCAGCTGCAGCCACATCCGGTGCATTGCGTGGTGACTCGGTGACCGGATAACTTTTACGCAGGCTATTGCTCAGTGCCGTGCTAATGGCGGCGATGTCTGTACCGTCAGCCCTGGCATCAATCGCCTGTCTTAACCGGGCTGCCTGAGCCTGTAATCCGGCCTTATCGCCACTCCGGGGTTCGGGCAGGTCAATAAGCCGCTTGATGACTTCACTGGAGAATTCAATTTGCTCCGCGTATTCAGCCTGATCAAGTATCTCCCCATTCTGTACAAACTCAGGGTAGTCAACACCGATGTAATCCAGCATATGCAGGATACGCAGAACATCCTTGTCGTCGGCATGAGCGGGTATTGCCAGGGAGAGAAGTAGTGCCATGCCCAGGGTGGGCAACAGGAGTTTCAGATTCATGGGGACTCTAGAAAGGGCGTCGAAGCTTAGTTGCAAATAAGAATTATTATCATATAGAACTGAAGCCAGTGCAATGAGTCTGCTGTGGTTGTTGCCTTCTGGCCTCAGTGTTTTTGTAGAATCTTTTTCAGGGCAGATGCATCTTTCTCGAACTTTGCCATGTTCGGTTTACGCAGGAAGCGAGTAGCAATCTGACCCAGCATGGGCAAGGTGTCGCGCCCGGAACGTGGAATAAGGTGCAGGTGCACATGGGGAACATGCTGCCAGGCCGCTTTACCGTCATTGATTATCCAGTTGATGTCAGTGCCGGCAGGATGCAGTTCACGCATGGCTTGTGCAATGCGGGCACCGGTTTCCATGATCTGGCCACGGGTCTTTTCATCCAGTTCGGTGACGAGAGGTTGATGATTGCGTGGAATAATCAAAACATGTCCTGGCCTGAGAGGAAATGCGTCCATAAACGCCACGACCGGGCCTTTGTCGATGACCCAGGCTGCAGGTGCATTACCGGCAAGTATCTGGCAGAAAATACAGTGATCTGACATGTGTTTATTCTCAAGAATTAAAAAATACCGGCTTCCAGTCCTGCTGCGAGCGTGAGTCCAAGATCGCGGCAGGCAGCAAGATGTTGCTCCGAAATTTCATTATTGGCAATCACGGGGTCATGCACCTGCACAAAGGGGTAACCCTTAACGATGCGCTGGATGGCAGTCACGGCACCCGTACCATCGTTGCCAGCACTGACAAAAATGGCATAGGGCAGGGGTTGGAGTTCGCCCTCCACCTCATAAAAAGTGCGGTCAAGAAAATCCTTCATCATGCCGCTCATATAACCGAAATTTTCAGGTGTCCCCAATAGAACGCCATCGGCCCAGCGTAGGTCGTCCGGCCCGGCATCAGCTGCAGTGCGAAAGCGGACCTCAACATCGCTCACGTCATCATCCTGCGCACCGTCCAGAACCGCGTGGGCCAGCTTTTCAGTGTTGCCGCTTTGTGAGTGATAGACGATCAGCAAGTGCTTCATGACAACAGCTTAGCAGGCATGTGTATTTAGGCGGTATTGGCTTTACTGGGTATCGTTTTTCAGGGCACGCCGTAAACCCATCCATGGGGGCTCGATGGCCGCGTCCATGCTGCCAACGGCCCTGAAATACGTTACCCAGCAAAGCCGGCACTGTTCAATCAAATGGGCAACATTCAGGTAGCTTGGACTAATAGGCGGTGAAGTGTCGCCACAGTGCAGTGGTGGCCTCGCCACTCAGAGACCGTTTCAGGTAGACAGTCCCAGATTCTTCCAGAGGGCGGATGTAGCTTCTGATCTATTCAATGTATAAATGTGTAGGCCCGGTGCACCACCATCAAGCAGGCGTTCACAGAGGTTTGTCACCACTTCTTCACCAAATGCTTTAAGGGAGTCCAGGTCATCGCCGTAGCCGGCCAGACGTTTGCGTATCCAGGCCGGGATTTCGGCGCCACAGACATCCGAAAAGCGAATCAGCTGTTTGTAATTTGTGATGGGCATCACACCGGGCACGATTGGAATATCGATTCCACGCTCAACACATTCATCCATGAAGCGGAAATAGGCGTCTGCGTTATAGAAGTACTGTGTAATGGCAGAGTCAGCGCCGGATTTCACCTTGCGCTCGAAGGCATCCATGTCGGCTTGAGCGCTTGCCGATTCCGGGTGGTGTTCAGGATAGGCGGCAACTTCCAGATGGAAGTGGTCACCGGTCTCGGCCCGGATAAACTCAACCAGTTCGTTTGCGTAATGAAGTTCACCGACAGCGGTTTGTCCTTCCAGGACATCGCCTCGCAGGGTAACGAGCCGGTCGACGCCGATCTCCTTGTATTTGTGAAGAAGAGCGCGCAGTCCGTCACGGTCGGAATCAATGCAGGAAATATGGGGTGCTGCTTTGAAACCGGTGGTCTGCATGGTAGCAAGTACGGTTTCGAGTGTGCCGTCACGCGTTGTGCCGCCGGCACCAAACGTCACGGAAAAGAATGCAGGTTTTAGTGCGGCCAGTTCGGGCAGTGAGCCATTAAGTGTTTCCTGCATCGCATCGTTACGCGGCGGGAAGAGTTCCAGGCTGTAGGTTTTTTTAGTCATTATTAATGCCATGTTAAACAAGGTGGATTGCGGGCTTGCCTTCTTGCGACCGTTGGCGACATGGCCGTCGCCGACGAGACCCCATGGATGGGTTCACGTCGGGTCGCGAGAAGGCAGGTCCGCAAGCCGCATTATGCAGAGCAAGCATCCTTTTCGTAACTAGTAGCGGTAATGCTCGGGCTTGTAAGGGCCTTCAACCGGTACACCGAGGTAGTCAGACTGTTCTTGCGTCAGCTGGGTCAGGTTAGCGCCCAGTTTGCCCAGATGCAGTGCTGCCACTTTTTCATCCAGATGCTTGGGCAGTACGTACACGCCAGGAGCGTATTCGTCACCTTTGGTGAAGATTTCAATCTGCGCCAGTGTCTGGTTGGTGAAGCTGTTGGACATCACAAAGCTGGGATGACCCGTGCCACAACCAAGGTTCACCAGGCGGCCTTCGGCCAGCAGGATGATGCGCTTGCCGTCCGGGAAGATCACGTGATCAACCTGGGGTTTGATGTTTTCCCATTCGTACTTCTTGATGCTGGCGACATCGATTTCGTTATCGAAGTGACCGATGTTGCACACGATGGCCTGATTTTTCATGGCCGCCATATGATCATGCGTGATGACATTGAAGTTGCCAGTGGTCGTAACGAAGATGTCAGCCTGTGAAGCGGCTTCTTCCATGGTGACAACCTTGAAGCCTTCCATCAGCGCCTGCAGGGCGCAGATAGGATCGATTTCAGTCACCCACACAATTGCACCGAGGCCTTTCAGGCTCTGTGCACAACCTTTACCGACGTCGCCGTAACCGGCAACCACAGCAACCTTGCCGGCGATCATCACGTCAGTGGCACGCTTGATGCCATCGACCAGTGATTCACGGCAGCCATACAGGTTGTCGAACTTGGATTTGGTTACGGAGTCATTTACGTTGATGGCGGGGAAGGGCAGCTTGCCTTCTTTCTGCATCTGGTAAAGACGCGCCACACCCGTGGTGGTTTCTTCCGTGACACCCTGGATGTTGGCGAGCGTGCGTGAGTACCAGGTGGCATCTTCGGCCAGACGTTTCTTGATGGCCGCGAACAGGAAGGTTTCTTCTTCAGAACCCGGGTTGTCCAGAATGCTGGCGTCCTTTTCAGCCTGGCTGCCCAGAATCAGCAGCAAGGTGGCGTCACCACCATCATCCAGAATCATGTTCGGAGCGCCGCCATCGGCCCATTCGAAAATCTTGTGAGTGTACTGCCAGTATTCTTCCAGTGACTCGCCCTTGTAGGCGAATACAGGCGTGCCGCCTGCAGCAATCGCCGCTGCAGCGTGGTCCTGTGTCGAGAAGATGTTGCAAGACGCCCAGCGTACGTCAGCACCCAGAGCAGTCAGTGTTTCTATCAATACCGCAGTCTGGATGGTCATATGCAGGGAGCCGGCAATACGGGCACCTTTAAGTGGCTGCGCGTCACCATATTCGGCACGCGTGGCCATCAGGCCGGGCATTTCGGTTTCGGCAATGGCGATTTCCTTGCGGCCAAATTCGGCCAGGGAAATATCAGCTACGATGTAATCGTTATTCAGTTGTTCTGCAGGAGTGCTCATGGCAATACCTCAATAAATTCTGTTTGTGTTTAAGCTGCGGCGAGACCGGCGGCATCACGTAAAGATGCAGCACGATCAGTATTTTCCCAGGGGAAATCACCATCTTCACGGCCGAAGTGACCATAGGCAGCGGTTGGTTGATAAATAGGACGCAAAAGATCCAGCATCTTGATAATGCCGTAGGGCGTCAGATCAAAATGTTCGCGGACCAGTTGTGAAAGACGAGCTTCATCAATTTTGGCGGTGCCAAAGCAGTCGACCATCACCGAGGTAGGCTCCTTAACACCAATTGCGTAGCTCACCTGTACTTCGCATTTGTCTGCGAGGCCTGCAGCCACTATATTTTTGGCGACATAACGGGCAGCGTAAGCGGCCGAGCGATCAACCTTGGAAGGGTCCTTGCCGGAGAAAGCGCCGCCACCGTGACGTGCATAACCACCGTAAGTGTCTACGATGATTTTACGTCCGGTAAGACCGGCATCACCCATGGGCCCGCCGACCACAAAACGTCCGGTCGGGTTGATGTGATACAACGTTTCGGCAGACAGCCATTCAGCTGGCAGAGTCGGTTTAATGATGTGTTCCATCACCGCTTCCTGAAGGTCTTCCAGTGAGATGTCTTCAGCATGCTGGGTGGAAAGCACCACAGCATCGATACCGACAGGCTGCAGGTTTTCGTATCGAAGGCTGACTTGTGATTTGGCATCAGGGCGTAACCAGGGCAACGTGCCATCTTTACGAAGCTCAGCCTGTTTTTTCACAAGGCGATGCGCCAGGGTAATCGGGGCAGGCATTAAAACTTCTGTTTCGTTACAGGCGTAGCCAAACATCAGGCCCTGATCGCCTGCACCCATTTCTTCGTCAGTTTCACGATCAACACCCTGATTGATGTCCTGTGACTGTTTGCCCAGTGCATTGATAACAGCGCAGGTTTCCCAGTCATAACCCATCTCGGAAGAGGTGTAGCCGATGTCCCTGATCACACCACGAATGATGTCTTCAGCTTCAATGGAGCCGTTGGATTTGATTTCGCCAGCTACCATGGCGAGTCCAGTCTTGGTGATAGACTCACAGGCGACACGGGAACTTGTGTCCTGAGCTAAATAAGCATCAAGAATGGCATCGGAAATCTGATCACAGATTTTGTCAGGATGACCTTCTGAAACCGATTCGGATGTAAAAACGTAGTCTTTAAGCATGTGTTCAACCCTCCCGGCGCACACCGGAATCATTTAATATCAACTTATACGGATAAACAGATGAAGGAGTTTAACCCAGTTTTGCAGGGCTGTCGATGGTACGCCAGAAATTCGTGAAGGTGTAGCAATCTCTAATTGCTAGAATAGCGGAGTATACCTATTTGGTTTTTTGGAGATTACTGTGTCACTAACGCCATCAAACATGCTGCCACTTGGCACAAAGGCACCATCATTTACGCTACCCGACACTGTTACAGGGCAGTTACTTAGTCTTGAGCAACTTTGTTCGAATAAGGCAACGCTCATCATGTTCATCTGCAATCATTGTCCATACGTAGTTCATGTGAACGCAGAGTTGGTTAAGCTGGCCACCGATTATCAACCGAATGGCGTCAGCTTTATTGCAATAAGTGCGAATGATCCGGAAAGCTATCCTGAAGATGCGCCTGACAAAATGAAATTGCATGCCGAGGCAGAGGGTTATAGTTTCCCCTACCTGTACGATGAGAGCCAGTCAGTCGCAAAGGCCTATCAGGCTGCATGTACCCCGGATTTTTATCTTTTCGATGCCAAACTTAAGCTTGTATACAGGGGGCGGCTGGACAACTCCACGCCCGGCAACGATATTCCTGTTACCGGGCGTGATTTGCGTGCCGCTCTTGACGCCGTTATCAATGGAGTGCTGCCTGAAGATAATCAGTTTCCCAGCGTTGGTTGTAACATTAAATGGAAATGACCTAGTCAGGTGTTTCAGCTTTGGCTTCAGCTGGCAGGTACCCGATAATATTGTTATCGGCATCTAAAATGACCAAATACTCTCCAAATCGGCCTTTGAAGTTAAGAAACAGAAAGTCATCTGTACTCTTATCTGGATACTTTGAGAGGAAGCTGTCTAGCTTTGCTTTAATGAGATCGTCACGTTCAGCAATTTTCCCGATGTTAAGAGAAGAGCTTTCCATATCCTGCCGATGATCTTTCAGGGGCTGGAATCGTTCGATGTCGGCATACATTTTTGGCCCCCCCATTATTATTGATGCCGAGTGTCCCGCAGCCTCATCAGCGTTTTGAGGCGCCAATGCTGCCGTAACTAATGGGCGGGTCGTTGAAATAGCGTTTAGATCACTATTGGTTTTTTCATGTTGGGTCAATTCATACTCATCAACGGAATATACTGTGCCATCCCAAAAAACAATAGCTAGTGGTCGTTGGCTATGAACTGCATTTATACCCCAGGCAAGGGCTGCGACCTGTATAAGACCGATACAGGTAAAATCGAACAGTATGTGCCTGCGGGTTTTGGTTGGGTTAAAGATAATTAATGTCAGAAACGGCCCTAGCACCATATCTACTAAGATCATGATGCGTGTGCCCTGCCAGCCGCCGTCAATAGAGAACCATATGCCTGGATACCACCAGAATAAAATCAGGGACATTACAACAGCCAATATCACTCCACTCACAAGTAAATGTATCGATAGAGCCTTAAATTTACTTTTCATTAAATCTAATGACATTTAAAAACCTCCTCGTCTTAAAGTGAAAGTGACCGTAAATGTTACAAAAAAAGGCCCTGCAATGCAGGGCCTTATTGATCAGGGTTCAGGCTAGCGTGTACGCGCTTTACGCTTCAGACTCGCAGGTGTGAATTCTTTGTCTTCGTAGCTGATTTCCCAGTCAGTGATTTCACCTTCGTTGAGTAGTGCGGTCACAAAGTACCGACGGCTCTGCAGGTCATACATGACTTCTGGAATGCCGGTTACAGTCGGCACGAACGGTGCGGTAATCAGATGAGCTTCCTGGATTTTCCAGATCTGGTCGCGGCTGTCGTAGTTGGTTACAGAGGCAATGGACCAGGAGTCTTCATCAAGATAGAACACACGTTTCTTGAACTGGTGGCGCAGGCCGGCTTTGAGATTGGCTTCGACCACCCACACGCGATGTAATTCGTAGCGTGTGAGGCTCTGGTTCAGATGAAGTGGGCGCAACATGTCGCCATATTTAAGGACTGGTGCGCTCATCAGGTAAGAGTTATAGGGAATGTAGATTTCCTTCTTGCCTACAAGTTTCCAGTCGTAACGGTCGAGAGAGCCATTGAATACATCGACCTGGTCATTGAATTGCTCGCCATCGGTGCCCGGAGACGGGTTATCGTAACCGACGTCAGGAGCACGGTTAACACGACCCAGTCCAGGGTTGAAAATCCAGGCAGCACGACCGGAAGTGGTCTGGTCAGCAGTTTCATGAACCAGAATCAGCTGTCCTGCCACACGGGGTGGTGCAATCACTTCCTGCAGGTAGTAGGCGAGCAGTTTGCTGCTGGCAATATCGCCTTGTTCATCAAGGTTGGCGTATTTGAATTTCACGTCTTCAACGATCTGGGTCAGCTTGAAGTCGCCATCCGGCTTCACAATGGCCATGTCATTGAAGCGTTTGGCAGCACCACCACGGAACTTGAGCTTATGGTTCCAGATGACTTCAGCGCCGCTCTTTGGAATCGGGAAGGGGTAGCCAAGTTTGGCACCTTTCACGCCATCGGTGCCTTCCAGCTTGGCGTTGGTCGCATTGGCCTTGGTCGCCTTATAGATTTCTTCCGGGAAGAATGCATTACGAATCGGATCGTAAATATTCATCTTGTAGGTCGGATAGTTCTCGAACAAAGCCTGATGGCCAATCGAGAGCTTGTCGGCATGTTCCTTATAGTTAGCCTGTGTAATCGTAGCGATCGGTTCAGCGGCACTGGCTATCTGGTCTTCGGTTGTTTTGGCGAGGGCTCTGAGGTCCGGCGGTAATTTGTCGATCAGCCCGCGAAGGGTGACACTGGCTCCCTTGAAGTTGTTCTTGTCCGCATCGGCAAGGGCAGATTCCACATCACTGCGGATGTCCATGCCCCTGAGGGTCGTCACGATTTTCTGCAGGTCGTCACGTTTGAAGTCTTTCAGTTCCTGGGGGAAGTCACGACCTCCGATCCACTCGGGAATGCTGCCGTCAGCATTGGCGGCCTTCAGGCCACCCACAGGCGTAAGTTCGTTGCCAAGTTTGGCGGCTTCCTCTGCAGTAGCAGTGGCATAAGCCTGCGCGCCAACCATGCTTAACCCGATGGTCAGGCACAGGGATGCTAAGCGGTGTTTCATTTGAGATCTCCTCATGATTCTAATCAGCTTTGGGTGGATGCTCGTGGAGATGCTCCAGAACATGTCCAAAACGTTCACCCAGAAATTTATTGGCAGCGCTTTCTATAGCCCGCATACCTTCAGCCATAATTGCAGTTTGTGCAAGCGGTTTTAGCTGGCCTATGGTTTCAGCCAGTTTCGGCACGTCTTCCGGGGGCGGAAGGTCGTCACCATAGTGGTCAAGTTGCTTGACGACAATTTGGACAAGCTTGTTTGCCGCTTGTTCTACATTGTCGCGGACCAGTTCAATAATTTCGATCAGATGTTCCAGATCGATGCCAACCTTCGTGAGCTCGGCTGCTGCATGAATCATGCGGGGGCTGTAGGCCCGGAACCGATCGCCTTCGGGCTCAAGCAGGCCCAGTTCGACTATTTTCCCGATCTTGTCGATGTTCTGTGGATTTAATTGATCCGCGAACATGCCGATCAGTTCTTCGAGCGTGAAATAACCCGGGACTTCGTCGTTCCAGGGGCCCGAAATTGCAGTGCCAAGACCCAGAAGCTGATTAAGGTCGTGACCTTTTTCAGAAGCGGTCATGAGCTCTAGAATGTTGCCTAATGTATAGCCGCGATTAAGTAGCTCGCCAATAAGTTTCAGCCTATGCAGGTGTACATCCGTATATATACCTACCCGGCCACGTCGTTCTGGCGGTGGGATGAGCCCACGGTCCTGATAAGCGCGTACATTTCTAACAGTGGTGTCAGCAGTACGTGCCAATTCATCAATAGTAAATTCTGCAGGTGCATTCGCACTTTCTAAATTGGTCAATTTATTCCCAGCTCCAGCCAATGAAAACATTATGTTCTCTTTGATCTCTGAATCACTCAGAACTGTCATCATAGCGGTTTTCATGGGCGAAACTCCACTTTTCTGGTTGTCATCAGGCCGCAACTGCTTTTGCGGCCGGGGATTGATAGAGATAGTCCAATGCCTGTTGGGTGTCGGCCTCATAAATCGGGTGGTAACCCGGCTTCAGGTAGCTCATGGATTCACCCAGAACCCAGCCCAGGCGCGGCAGATGACCGGAAGTGTTTGCCACCCGTTTCCATTCACGCCAGACCCAGGGTTTCCACACCCGTGGGTTATGCTGCATCAGTACAGGATCCTGACGCATCATCAGGCTCGCACCCACGACCCACAGGAAAAAAAGGATCGGCACGACAATGGCCATTAAACCGAACCGATGTGCATAGTTACCGCCCACATCACGGTAGAGGTCATAAGCGACACAGCGATGTTCGACTTCCTCGGCGCCATGCCAGCGCAGAATATCCAGCATCACAGGGTCAGCCCCATCGCGATCCCATGTCTTGTTGTTCAGCACGTAGCTGCCAAGAACACAGGTAAAGTGTTCAACTGCCGCAATAATGCCAAGGCGAAACTTGAGCCACCAGCGTTCACGTCGACTGTCCTGGGGCGCCTTGATCAGCCCCAGGATCTTTTCATCGCCCAAGAGATTCTTGAACAGCCAGTTGAGGCGATCTGTGTAGGGAGCCGTATCAATACCATGCTGGTGTAGATAGCCCTGTTCAGCCGATTGGTGCGCACGGGCATGCATGGATTCCTGCCGAAGAAATGCCTTGACGTCATTGGCGAGTTTTTCGTCAGTGATCATTGGCACGGCCTTGTTATATACCCGGCAAAACCAGAACTCGCCTGCTGGCAGGAGTATATGCAGCAGATTGATGAAATGACTGCTAAACGGGTCATCGGGAATCCAGTGCAGGGGCGTCTTGCTGAAATCGAACGCCACCTTGCGGGGTTTAATCGCATATGTGGTCGATGACGCTTTAACGGGAAGAGTCAGGTTCTCAGTCATGATGAACTCCTTATCAGGGCGTCATATCTATGCGGGCCAGACGACGTGCCAGCCAATGCGTGTGCTGGTACAGACCGCGAAGCAGGTGGGCCTCTACGCCGACAGGTACTTCATGACGGTTATGTTTAATGGCCTTGACGATAGCCCTGGCGACGGCTTCCGGCTTCAGATTACGGCGCTGATACAGTTTCTTGCTGGCCAGACGAAGACGGTTCTGCTCTTTTTCGTCCACGCCGACAAACTTGGTCGCCAGCGTAATACCGGTGTCGACGATGCCGGGACAAATCGTACTGACATGAATGCCATGTTCGATCAGTTCGGCACGGATACAGTCGTTCAACATGCGAACCGATGCCTTGGTCGTCGCGTAGGCCGCCAGCAACTTGGTTGGTGAATAGGCGGCTGCGGAGGCAACATTTATAATGTGCCCACCCTTGCCGGCATTGGCCATCTGCTGGCCAAACAGGCGCGAGCCATCGATTACACCAAAGACATTGATGCGCATGAGACGTTCCCAGTCTTCAGCACGGGTGTCCAGGAACTTGCCGGCCATGGCGATGCCCGCATTGTTGACCACGATGTCGGGGGTATCGATTTCATTTTCGACCCAGGCAGCGAAGGCCTCCATGGCTTCAGGATTGCCTACGTCGACGGTTTGGGTCCAGGCATATACATCATTCAGCCGTACCATCTCTGCGGTACGTTCAGCAGCCTCAATATCAATATCAGCAACGATAATACTGGCGCCTTCCTCGGCCAGTGCCAAAGCAGTGGCACGACCAATTCCGTTGCCGGCACCGGTGATGACGGCCAGACGGCCAGCCAGAATTTTGTGTTTGCCTGATTCTTTAACTACATGCCTGGCCATTTTTTTCTCCAAGGGGCCGCTTTGGCCTTGTTCATTAAATTCCACGAATTCGCGAACATACTGGGCAAATAGGCCGGGGTTGCGTAGTGGCATCCAGTGGCCAAGTTGTACATCGCGTCTCCACAGCTGTGGTACCCATTTTTTTAGATCATTGGCAATGTTCGGACTGACGAAGGGGTCTTTAACTGGTACCAGAATCTGTACCGGTGCATGGGCCATGCGTTCGCGAGGCTTCAGAATGCGGTCAATAAAATTAGCGCGATAGAGTTTGATGCCACGGATACCGTCCCGTATCTGGGTTGGACGTGCTTCGGCCTCGATGCCTTCCAGCAGGCCAAGCAATCGAGGCCAACCGTTTCCGGCAACGCGCCAGAGGATAGGGGCGAGTAGTGGAAGGTGAAAGATCATGACATACCATGAACGAAGCAACTGGCCAGCGACTTCTAGCAGGTTGCTCGGGGTCGGGTGTTTAAGTCGATCACGCAACCAATATGCCGCGTGATCCAGGCTTGGTCCGGACATTGAAGTAAAAGATGCTATGCGGCCTTCGAGTCTTCGTGTACACACCGATTCCCATGTCTGAATTGATCCCCAGTCATGAGCAACGAGGTGCACTGGTTTGACAGGGCTGACTACGTCAATGACCTCGGCCAGATCTTCTGCGAGATATTCAATGCGAAAATCACGCGTACTCGCCGGGATGGCTGACTTTCCATTACCGCGGGTATCGTAGGTGACAATCCGGAAGTCAGCAGCCAGTGATTCGATGACCCCGTTCCAGACCGTGTGGTCATCCGGGTAACCATGGATTAAAACCAGCGTAGGTCCTGCGGGATTGCCCTGAATATATACCGCCAGGTCCACATCGCCGGATTGCACTGTTAGTTCTTCAATGGAAGATTGCAGCATCAGCTGTCTCCTGAGTGTTGATTTCAGGTCAGTTATAAAAACAGGTCGTGGAAATCGTTTCAGGCGGCTTTGGCAGACCCGTGGCCGTCGACTTCTTTCACCAGATCATCAATCTGATCAAGGTAGTGCCTGTTATCATGATCCCAGGGATGGAAGCCCGGTTTGAAGTAGTCCAGCCAGGGAAAAGTCAGCTTGCGGAAGAAGCCAATCTCGCCAAAGGTATAGCGGAAGAACTGGCCCCAGCCTTTACGGTCTGTCAGTAAACCCTGACTACGCAGTATGCGTATATAGGTGACGGCAACGATCGGCCATAGAATGACTGTAGCAATGACAAGCCCAAATGTGCGTTCGATGTAACGCAATGGGTTGCGCGGGTTCATGACGGTTTTGTAGATATCAAAGGCAACAGCCTTGTGCTCGGTTTCTTCCAGTGCATGCCAGTTCCAGATATTCCGGAAATGCGGGTCGGCATCTTCCATAATTCGTGGGTCACTCAACAGCCCGTCGGCCATGATGGCAGTGTAGTGTTCCAGGGCAATGGTTGCTGAAAGCTGGAAGGATTTCGGGGTGATTTTCCTGGCCGTGTTTAGCAGGCCAAGTATAAACCGCTCCATCTGGGCGGCACTCGGCGCAACAGCGAAAAGGGCGGCGTTATATTCTTCGTGCTCACGACCATGCATGGCTTCCTGACCGATAAAAGCCGTTACTGCATCCTTTAATTCAGGGTCTGTGATCTGGTCACGGTAATTGCGTACGCTGTCCATAAAGAAGCGCTCGCCCACCGGGAATAACATCGACAGGGAATTAAGAAAATGACTCATATGCGGGCCGGCAGCATGCCAGTCATTAATTTTTTCGGCAGGCAGTTTGAATTTCAGATCGCGTCGGATAGGTAGCATTTCATGTCCCTCCTTGATTGTTATGCCCAGTGCCTGAAAAGGCGGTGATCCCCTGGGCGGCTATCACAATGATGTTACTAAATGTAACATTGAACAATGTTACAGTCAATGGAGGAAGTTGTTTGTTTTTGCAGCGCAATAAGCAGGCATCCTGACGGGTAACGATGATTTTGGGGAATAAAAAAGCCCGGGTGTCCCGGGCTTTTTACCAAGCAGAATGATGCTAGGTCACTTTGTCTTCTTCTGGTTCCGAGATTTTCCCCATGCTACGCATTCTCTGTTTAGGGTTCATGAAAGTGGGCCGAGAGATCAATAAATTATTTGGGTAAATCACTACTTCACGATCTTCAGTGATCAACCTCGTATTGAATACGTTAACCTCGGAAATATAGCCCTCGATGTAATTGTCTGCATCAATCACCCGTATAAAATTGCCACGTCGGTAGGCCTGATGCATGAGTAAAACCAGATAGGCTGTGATGTTGCTCAAAATCGACCAGCTGGCAAACAGGGCGATACCGGTCAGGGTGATGATTGAGGTCGAGATTAATAACAGGCCACTGAAATCAACGCCCCAGATCATGAGTAAGGCAACAAAAGTGATTGTGCCACTTAGCAGCCGTACGATATGAAAGGCCTTGACTGTGGATTCTGATTTGAACCTGCCCTGTTCCACGCCTTTTTCAATACGCGGAAAAGCGAAGCGGGTCATGAGAAAGTAGGCGAGCACACTGATCGCTGAGGCGATGACCTGAATGCTGGATTCTGAGAGCCAACCGATCAGGGTGGTTGTTTCGCTGCTCATAGTTCTGGCCTTATATGGTTAATTCAGGGCCGCTATTCTACCTCTCGACCACATTCAATGGTGTCGGAGTCGATAAATTAGTTTCGGTTTTCCTTGAAGAGCTTAAGGGCATATTGCCCAGCCGGGTGGCTGCGGAAATAATCAATATCCGCTTTCGCTGAGTCAGGCGCCTCTTCCGGCGTGGGTAGACGGATGCCGTATTCGGCAGGTAATACCACCGGAGCTGCCATGCAGGCGAAACTTAAGTCAGCGGCAGTAAATTGTTCACCCAGTAGATAAGGCCGACCATCGCTGAGCCGTTCAGCTACTGTATCGAAATGATTTTTCACGGTCGTCAGGCCCTGTTCGACATTGTCTGCATTGATGCTCAGATGTCTTTTCAGAAATCGCCGCATCACCGGAAACAGGAAGGGTGCCATCAGCTTCTGCCACAAAGGAATGCCCTGACCGGCAATTTTTAGGACTTGCGCCGACGACTCGGGCATCCAGTGGAAGTACACCCAACGGCGGGTTTCCACGCCAAGCTCTTCATCAAATTGCTCTTCCAGTGCCTCGATTTCTGCTCTCAGGGCGGGCGGATAAAGTTTTTTATCCTCAGGCAGTGACTTATCGAGGTGTTTGAGAATATTGGTCGAATCGGCAATGACAACATCGGGCGTTACCAATACCGGCACAAAGTCGCCTGCGTTCAATTTGCGAACAGCCCGGTAATGAAACACCTGTAAATGGGCTTTTTCTTCCCACTTGGCATTAGCATGCACCAATCCCCAGCGAGCCTTTTCGCAATAGTGGCTCATAGGGATGGTGATGAGTTGCATCATCCGCGCTTTGACAGCGTGTTAGCTATTGAGGTTAATAGGCATGGACAAGCTTATCCTCAGCATCATGACAATCATCTTTGACGCTGAAATTACTGCCGAGTAGTTGGGTGACCATGTCTGAATAATTACAATAGATATTATGTACTGCCCGCATTTCGGTACCATCCAGTCTGGCGATAAGTATTCCTTCGGTATCCATGAAATTAACCTGATTCAGTTTTGCCCCTTGCAGGTTTGCGGTGTGCAGGCGGCTTCCCGAAAGGTTCGCCCCAGTAAGATCTACATTGACAAGATGACTACCCGTGAAATCAACACAGGACAGGTCTTTGCCGGGCAGGCTGAGCCCTAGAAACTCATTTTTGCTTTTCAAACTGAGCTGAGCATTACGCAGGTTTACAAGCCGCTCAGAAACACGCCCATACTTGTCAAATTCTATCCCGGCGCAAGGGCTGATTTCTTCTTTACGCCAGTCTGGATTAAAGCTCAGTTTCAGGCGGCGCCGTTCTGATTCTATGTACTCTTCAAGAGTCGAACTGATGTCAGCGACAACATGACGGGTATCTGCACAGATGTTTTCCTTAAAGTTGGGGAAGCACTCGGCCCGAAACAGTTTGTCTGCCAATTCAGTTCTGCGAATCCGGTCCGTGGTTTCCTGTTGCTGGGCCGCCTGACGTTCGAGGATTTGTGATTGATTTTGCAGTGTACTGGCATGCAGAGCCAGGTAGTAAGTTTGAAAACCCAATAGGGTTAACGTGCCAAAACCGGCAATTAAGGCAAAGGCGGAACCGATCAGTACGCGGTTCATCAAGGCGGCTGCCAGATTCTCTGTTTGCGGGCTGGGAAAAGGATTCTCCGTGTTGGCAGTCTGTTTGTATTCTCGAAGCCTTCTGGGAAGTCCTATAGAGCTGACAGACCTTGCGAAAATACGCATGCCAAATTTGAAGCGTGCGTATTCATTTTTCAGGCGACGGTGCTCGGATTCAAGCGCCTTGAGTTTGGCCTTTAACTCATCGATGCCAGGTTCGATATCGGGTTCAGTCGACATTGGCGGCAGTTCCCTGGTCGAACTGGCTATTCAGTACGACTGGTCACTTCCAGTAGATGGTAACCAAACTGGGTTTTTACCGGACCCTGTACAGTGTTGACTTCAGCACTGAATACGACCTTGTCGAATTCCGGCACCATCATGCCCGGGCCGAAGCTACCGAGATCGCCACCTTTCATGCCGGAGGGGCAGGTGGAATGTTTTTTGGCGAGTTCACCAAAATCACTTCCGCCTTCGATTTCCTGCTTGAGTTGCAGGCACTGTTCTTCACTTTCAACGAGTATATGGCGGGCGCTTGCTTCTGACACGGGTTTTCTCCTGAGAAAATCAAATAGGCTCATGCTTGGGCTCTATGTATTAATAAAAAGTTAATTCTAGACTAATAATCATCTGGGTTCAGGGTTGCCATTGAAATCTGGCAAGGGAGATGCGAGCGCCTGGGCCGAATTCCAGACCTTCTTCTTCAAGGATCAACCTTTGAAAGTCATCACAGCCAGATGTGCCGCGCCGACTGATTTCACCCTTCGCATTAATCACCCGGTGCCAGGGAAGGTCGGATGTTTGGTCCAGTGCTGCCAGTGCGTATCCGACCTGTCGTGCATGTCTTGGGTGGTCAATAAGTGCAGCGATTTGTCCGTATGTGGCTACACGCCCCTCCGGGATTTTTCTTATTTGTTGATAGACGAGCTTGTTGAATCCGGTCACTAATTAACTATGACTATCGGTTGAGCGTCGGGTTGATATTCAGACGTTGAAGGTTTTGTGAATCGTCTGCAACTGACTCACCGCAATCTGATCCAGGCGCCGGTGTATGGCTTCCATTTCGGTACGCAATGCTTCGTTCAGGCTCGCGGCCTCTTCACGGGCAATTTCCCTGAAGGCCTCAACTTCTTCAGGTGAAACACCGTGAGTGTCGAAGGTTGAAAGTTGAGCCTGTAATTCACTGAGTTGAACCATGAGTTCATTGCGTAGCTTCTTGACGGCCTCATCAATCTGACTTTGAATTTCTTCTTTGGTTGTGGCCGCAATTGATTCAACTGCAGTTGCCCTTGGCTCTACATGAGGTGCAGGAATAAAAGCTGAATTTGCTGCAGGTTTTTGTGGAAGATTCTCACCGACATTCAGCAAGATTCTGGAAATATCATCAATGGAAGGGGGTTTATGCAACACATTACGTGCACCATGCTCGAGGGCATTGGTAATGAATTCACTGTTTTCAATTGAGGTGCAGAAAATAATCGGGATGACTGCAGTTGTTCTATTGTTTTGCAGGGCACTGAGTACTTCCATGCCGTTGATGCCCGGCATAATGTTATCGAGAAATATAACGTCCGGCATGTGGTCTTCGAGCAACCGATAGGCCTCGGTTGCCGAGCTAACGGTCTCAACTTGATAGCTCAACCGCTCCAGGTATTTACGCATGGCAAATCGGGCGGTTTTTGAATCATCAATCACCAGAACCCGCAAAGGGTTCCCTTTGTCCCCTGATGCATCATCAGAAGGTAGTGATGTAGGCCTCGTGGATATATCCATTCCTGCTTCCTGCAATATGGTAAAGGTTTATGAGGTACCTTTTTTAATTCTTGTGTATTTATACACTGTATTCTAGTTACCGCCGCCGTGCCAGTAACTGGCGTCGGTAAAGCCAGTGATTACGCGTAGGAAGATGTAGATATTTATCAGGCAAGCTCGTACGGGCCACGCATGCGTTTCACCGTGTTATTGATAAAAATCACGAAGCTTGTAGTTTGTTGCCGGCAGGTCGCCTACACCGGTTTCATAAGCATTTTACAGTTCTGCTGCTTCTGATTATCTTCAATAGTTTTGATGAAAACAGCGACACTTGCATTGGTCGGCTGGTTTTTCAATTTCGCCAAGCTTGCCGGGGGTTCAGGCCAAGTTTTTAAAGAAATACAGAATAACGGCAGCGACCAATCCAACGGTAGCGACGATATCGCCAATGATGAGTTTACCGATGGCTGGATTGTAATTGTCGATTGACCACGCCAACCAGAAAAATGAGCCAATACTAATGGCGGCGGCAATAAATCCCAGTATTTGCAGATCGGGCCTGAAGGCTGAATAGGCGATGAAGGTACCCAGCAGGCCAAACATCACAGCGCGGTGCCGCATCAGAATTTCAAGATTCGGGTCAGTGATGCTGACGCCATACGCGGTGTTGAGTTTGTCCACACCCAGTACGCCCAGAATGGGCAGGAACTGGGTGATGGCTACCAGCAGTATCAGTCCGCTGAGGATGCGATCAGTCATGGCGTTTTCTAGTCAGTAGGTCGAACTTCAGATTAGGTTGCCCTCGGTATTGATGCAATTACTCAGGAGGTTATTCGCCTGATGATGTGCTGGCCGCGAAATATTCGAACACTTCCTTGCCGGTCATCCTGCGTCGTTCATCAGCGAAAGCATAGAAATCCGGTTTCTCATCGATGAATACCTCGTGGTCAAAAACGAAGCCATCAAGATTGCCAAACAGGCCTGCAGCTATGAAGTGATTGTTATTGCCTTTCACGCGGTAGAAAAGGGCAGAGCCGCATTGTTTACAGAAGCCGCGTTCGGCCCAGTCTGAGGAATTGAATACACCGATATTTTCCTCGCCCTGAAAGCTGACATCCGTGCCACAGTCGACTGTTTGCATTGGGCTACTGGTCCACTTTCGGCACATGTCGCAGTGACAGGCGCCCACGCTGGGTTTTACGTTATGGGCTTCGACCTGCACTGCACCGCACATGCAGCTGCCATTTAGATCATATGTTTCACTCATGGGGATGTTCCTTTCAGCTCAGTTTCAGTTCCCGGGCAATCATATTCTTTTGTAATTCGGTTGTACCACCGGCATAAAGGGCAAGGGGTGAGCCCTGATACAGGCTGGCGATTTCATTTTCCATGAAATAACCGCGACCGCCAAAGATGCGCATGGCGCTCTGCACGACCTCCTGCATCTTCTCGGCACACCATGCCTTGGCCATGCAGATTTTTAACGCCGACATTTCACCCGAGGCTGCCGAGGCAACGGCATCATCAGACATCAGCTTCATGGTGCGAACCATGATGGCCATATCGACCAGACGGTGCTGGATGGCCTGGTGCCTGACGATGGCCTGCCCGAATTGTTCACGTTCTTTTGCAAAGTCGGCCGCCAGATCATAGGCGCGTTGGGCGGAGGCGGTGGAAGAAACTGCTACCGACAATCGCTCCAGACCGCCAGCTATACGCAGAGCCATAAAAGCCTTGCCAGCGGCTTCAGCGCCGCCAAGAATCTGCGTGACGGGCAGGCGGATGTTGTCCATTTGAATGCGGCATGACGGCTGGGCATTACTGCTCAGCTTGGGCATGGGTTCGACGGTCAGGCCGTCTGCATCAGTCGGCAGTTCCACAATGGTCAGGGAACGTTTGTCGATATCATCGCCCAGTTCCCGGCAGATCATCAAAATGGAATCTGCCACGGACGAGCCGGTAATGAACTGCTTCTTGCCGGTAAGGATGATGTCGTTACCATCGCGTGTGAATCCGGATTCCAGCGCGGTAATGTCCGAACCTGCCTGGGGTTCAGTCATGGCAAAGGCTAGCAGGGTTTCGCCAGCGGTGAGTCCGGCGAGCAGGCGTTCTTTCTGCTCCCGGGTGCCGAGCAGGGAAACACAGAGGCCGCAAAAGATGCCGCTGACCAGATAAACCGATGAGATGAGAGGGCTGCGATAAGCCAGGGCTGTGATGGCCTCGGCGATCTGATTGATGTCGGCAGGATTAAAGGCGCCTTTTGCCAGAACATCGAGTGCGAAGAAATCCTGTTCGGCCAGTGCTTTCATGGCGAGCCGGTTCAGGGCGGCGGGCTCGGCCTCTTCCAGATTGGTCCCGAACTTTTCAGTAACGGTATCAACAACCGTTTGTGCCTGTGCATTGAAATTAGCCATCTGCCTACCTGCTTAAGATTCGAACTCCCAGAGTCTAGGCGGCGTAGTCAGGGCTGTGAAGTGTTGGGGTAAGATGAATTTCTATCCTAAGGGAATGACTAGTAACTGAACGGCCAGGCCATGAAGTAGCGCTTGATTCTGAGCCAGATGCCATAGAGTCCCAATGGTTCAAAGATCATGAAGCCGATGACCAATAGGGCGAACAGCAGGGTGGATTGCTGGCTGGAGTTGAGCTGGTCGAGATAGGGCAGGTGACGCCCAATGATTTCCATGATCGGGGTGAGCACAACGAAGGCAATCGGGCCGGCCACGGCACCGAATACGGTGCCGATACCGCCGAGCACAATCATGGCGATGTACTGCACGGACATCAGCATGTTGAAGGGCGGTTCTACCGTTAGGAACTGTTGCTGGAAGGCAAACATGGCACCGGCGATGCCGGCAACAAATGAAGAGATGCCAAAGGCAATGATCTTGGTTCGAGCCGGATTTACGCCCATCACGGCTGCAGCGAGATCATGATCCCGTACGGCCATCATGGCGCGACCGATGTTGGAACGCACCAGGTTGCGAATGGCGAATACACTCAGCAAGGTTAGTAACATGAACAGGGCGTACAGCTTGCGTTCAAAATTGATTTCAAAATTGCCGATGTATACAGGCTCGGTAAAGCCGGTCAGTGAACTGCCTCCGGATTCACCGAACCAGCTAAAAATGGGAACCGCTATACCGCTGACACCGCCGGTTAAGTCCGGGAATGACAGCAGGATGTGATTGACGAGAAAGATCAGTCCCACTGTGACAATGGCGAGATACAGACCTTCAAGTCTTAATGCAAATGGGCCGATAGCCAGACCCACCGCAGCCGCCAGTACGCCCGAGGCCGGCAGGATGAGCCAGAAGGGTAGATGTAGCTGGGTGCCGAGGACGGCTGCCGTATAGGCGCCGATCGCCAAAAAGGCGGCATGGCCCAGGCTGATCTGGCCCGTCAGACCGGTAAGTATCATCAAGGCGACCGAGCCGACTATCGCCACCATGGTGAGGTTGGCGACGGTGATCCAGTTGTTGGATGCCACCACGGGAAAGATCAGTATGGCAGCGGCGAGCAGGAACAGACCGCGACGTTCCCAGCGGCCGAGCAGGACTTTACGGTCGTCAAGATAGTCGGTGGTTAAGGGGCGATTTGGCATCAGACTCTCTTGACCTCTTCTTCGCCGAACAGGCCGTAAGGTCTGAACATCAAGAACAAAATCATAATGATGTACGGGAATACGGTGTGGAAGTTATGGCCGAAGCTGCCAAGCACCGGATTCACATAGCCCTGTGCCCAGAGCTGTAATACGCCGAGTGCCAGCCCCGCAATGACAGCACCCAGTGCCGATTCCAATCCGCCGACCAGTACGGCGGGGAAGGCAGCCAGAGCGACATAGGCCAGATTGATTTCCACCTGTCGCGGGAACATGCCCAGAAATACCCCGGCCAGTGCTGCCAGCATGCCGGCAATTAGCCAGGTGATGCCGAGCGTGCGGCCGACAGGAATACCCAGCGTTAATGCCGCTTCCTGATCCGAGGCTGCGGCACGCATGGCGACACCGATACGGCTGTACCGCATGAGCAGGAAGTAACCAATCAGGGCAATGGCGGCAGCGCCGAGCGAGATTAATGCATTCAACATGAGCTTGATGCCCATGATTTCGACAGTTGCGGTGGTGTCCCATGGCGTGGGCATGCCATAGGGGTGCGAACCCCAGATGAGCTCAATGAAGATACGTAACAGGTAGCCGATAAAGATGGTCAGGATGATAGTGACGAATACGGGCCTGCCCAGAAGCGGGCGTAACACGACACGTTCAATGGTCATGCCTACAAGGCCGGTGCCGAGCATGGCGCAGGGCAGGGCGATAAGCCACGGCGTACCTGCCTGGCACAGGGTTACCATCAGGAATACGCCAAGGGTCAGAAGGTCGCCATGGGCGAAGTTGAACACCTTGGAGGCTTTGTAGATAGCCACAAAGCCAAGCGCAATGAGGGCGTAGATGGCGCCGAGGGCCAGTCCGGAGACAGTGAGCTGGATAAATGTACTCATGCTGCTTCCTGCGATTTCTTTTGGTAGATGGATTCAATCAGATCGGCATAGCGATCAAACACCGGCTTGCGTCTTACCTTCTGCGTAGCCGTCAGTTCGTTGTCATCCTGATGCAATTCCTTGGGCAATAGCTTGAATTTGCGTACCTGTTCAACACGGGCGAGGGACTGCTCATTGATGCGCAGCACTTCCGCATCGATCAGCTTGATGACAGCCGGATTCGCGGCCAGATCGGGGAAGGAGGTATAGGGTATTTTCTGGGTCTGGGCCCAGTTGCCGACCATGTCGTAGTCAATCTGGATCAGGGCGCTGACAAAAGGTCGCGCGTCACCGATGGCGATGACCTCTTTGATGTAAGGACTGGTTTTCATGGCGTTTTCGATCTTGGCCGGGGCGAGGTTCTTGCCGCCCGCGGTGATCATGATTTCCTTTTTGCGACCGGTGAGGGTCAGGTAACCTTCCTCATCAATGACGCCAATATCGCCGGTATGCAGCCAGCCGTCCTTGTCGATGGCTTCAGCCGTTGCCTCCGGGTTATCAAGATAGCCGGCAATGATCATTGGCCCACGGATCAGTAGTTCACCGTCTTCGGCGATGCGATGTTCTATGCCACCGATGGCCTGGCCGACGCTGCCCAGTTTTTCCCTGTCCGGAAAATTGATATGGCTCAGGCCGGACAGTTCGGTCATCCCGTAGCCTTCCAGCACATTCACACCGATGGCGTGGAACCATAGGAGCAGTTCCGGCGCGACCGGCGCAGCGCCCGAACCCGCAACGCGGCATCGACCCAGGCCCAGGCGTTCACGCAGGGCGGCAAATACCAGCCGGTCGATCAGCCAGCGTTTAATTTTGTCGGTTGTTGTTAATCCGGATTCAAGTCTCTTGGTCGCCAGTTTCATGCCGATGGCCAGGCAACGCTGGTACAGCTGCCGCTTGATAAAGGAAGCGTCCTGCATGCGCACGGCCACGGTGGCATTCATTTTTTCCCAGATGCGAGGGACGCCCAGAAAGTTGGTCGGAGCCACATCGGCAAGGTCTTCACGAATGGTGTCGATGGATTCACCGAAGTGCACCACCACGCCTTCAGACAAAGGTGTGAACACGGTGTAGATTTTTTCTGCCACATGGCACAGCGGCAGGTAGGACAGCACGGAATCCTTCTCGGTCACGCCCAGTTCTTCTGCCAGGTCGCGTACCTTGCTCAATGCCGAGGCATGCGTGAGCAGCGCGCCCTTGGGCTGACCGGTGGTGCCCGAGGTATAGACGATATTGGCCGGGAGCGTCGGGTCCAGGTTATCCAGACGTTCGGTTTCGTTTTTACCGGCAAGCAGGGCTTTGCCCTGCTCAAGGAATTCATCCCAGTGCTTCAGGCGCGGCTCGTTATAGTCCAGAGTACCCCGCGGATCGATGACCAGGATATGTTCCAGTTGCTGCATGTCATCGATGCGTTCCAGTACCTTGTCGACCTGCTCCTGATCTTCGCAAACAATGGCCCGACTGTTGCTGTGGTTCACCACGTAGACCACATCCTCGGCCGGGTTGGTTTCGTAAACACCCGCAGACATGCCATTGAGCAGCTGAATACCCAGATCGGCATAGAGCCATTCAGGGCAGTTGCCACTCAGGATGGCAACGCGATCGCCTTTGCCCAGCCCCCAGCTGGCGAACTGTTCAGCGGTGGCGCGGACATTGGTCCAGTAGTCCTGCCAGCTGTATTCCTGCCACAGGCCCATGTCCTTTTCACGCAGGGCGATACGGTTGGGCCAGGCATGGGCAAAGGTCGCCAGACGGCCGGGCAGGGTGTTGCCGTATTTCTGGCCGAAGTCGGTATCGAGAGGATGGGTCATGCGGCCTCCTCGTCGGGCACACCGCCGATATAGGCTTCAATCACAGCCGGGTCATTGCGCACATCGGTGGGCAGGCCGCGGGCAATCAACTTGCCGAAATCCAGTACCGCTACTTCGTCTGCCAGATCCATCACAAAACTCAGTTCATGCTCAATCAGCACCACCGTAGTATTCAGCTCGGCACGAATATCCAGCAGATATGCAGCGAGGTCTTCGGTTTCTTCCTGGTTCAGGCCGGCGGCGGGTTCATCCATTAATAACAGCTTGGGTTGCATGCACAGAGCTCGACCGAGTTCGATGCGCTTGCGTACGCCATAGGGCAGCATGCCCACCGGATACTGACGAAAGGATTCGAGGTTCAGGAAGTCGATAATGTCTTCAGCATAGGCGCGGTGCTGGCGCTCTTCTTTCAAGGTCGACGGCCAGGCAATCAGATCTTTCCACCAGGGACTTTGAATACAGTGATGGCGACCGACCATCATGTTGTCCAGCGTGCTCAGGTTGTCGAACAGGGCGAGATTCTGGAACATGCGGGCAACACCCAGGGCGGCTATGCGATGGGCCGCTTCGGTCGTCAGTTCCACATCGCCGAGTTTAATGCTGCCAGAGGTCGGCCGATACAGGCCGCTGATGCAATTGAACAGCGAGGTCTTGCCGGCACCGTTCGGGCCGATGACGGCCAACACCTGTTCTTTTTCTACCTGAAGTGAAACATCATCCAGTGCAGTGAGACCGGCAAAGGTGAGGGTGACATTTTCGAGCGTGAGTAAGGGCATCAGGATAACCAGCGACGTTTGCGGCGATAATGTTTTACATCGCGGAAATTGGTCGAGGCCTTGCCGCCACCCTGACCGAGATAGAACTCCTTGAAGTCGGGGTCGTCCAGTAACTCACGGCTGTTTCCGTCCAGCACCAGACGGCCGCTTTCCAGTACATAACCCCGGCTGGCGAGGTTAAGTGCCATCGCCGCATTCTGCTCAACCAGCAGAATACTAATGCCGCGTTTCTGGATTTGTCGGATGAGTCGACCGACTTCTGCTGTCATGACCGGTGACAGGCCCAGTGACGGCTCATCCAGCAATAACAGTTTCGGTTGTGTCAGCAGGGCACGGGATATGGCCAGCATCTGCTGTTCTCCACCGGAAAGATACCCGGCGAGTTGCTTGCGGCGTTCTGCCAGGCGTGGAAACTGCTCATAGACCTCTGCCAGTTCCTTGCTTACATCACGGCGCTGCCCGTAGGCCCCGGCCAGCAGATTGTCTTCCACGCTCAGGTCGATAAAGATGCGGCGACCCTCCATTACCTGAACCACGCCGTTGCGCACAATGGCATCCGGTTTCATGCCATCCAGACGTTGGTCGCCCAGCAGAATGGAACCCTTGGTGATGTCGCCATCATGGATTGAAAGCAGGCCAGTCATGGCGCGTAACAGGGTCGACTTGCCCGCGCCATTGGGGCCGAGCAGGGCAACTGTCTCGCCGTCCTGAACCTCAATGCTGACGCCATTCAGGACGCGGGCAATCCGGTTGTAGACCACCTCAAGGTTGGCAATCGTCAGCACAACGCAGCCCTATTTTAAAGAGGTGGGCGCGGCAAACGGGGCGATGACCTTCCAGGATGCGTTCGCAAAATCCGGTTTCAGCACCCGCGTTTCAACCCCCACCACGTAGGGTACCTTGGCGAAACTGATGTCGTAGGCGGTAGCCCCGTCCACGTTGTAATTTTTCAGCGTTTGCAGGGCTTTCAGATAACCTTCTCGGCTCAGGTCGTTGTTACTGATTGCAACCCGCAGAGCCTCAATGGAGATACGCCCCTGCAGATAGGACAGCAGGATGTAACTGTCGGGGGGTGACTGCGCACGGCCGTATTTTTCATAGAGTTCCAGAAAACTCTTCATGAAATTACTGGGCTCACCCCAGTAAGGCAGCCCGGAGACCATGTAGTAATTCTTGAATATCTTGCTGGGAATCACGTCCGCATCGAAAAAGCGGTCGATCCAGGCAGGGGTGTTGCTTATCCATATCGGGTTGTAATCCAGTTGCGAGGCGGTGCCCAGAATCGGGCCGGTCGCACTGGGTACAGTAGAGAGCAGGACATGGGTAGCGCCTGCCTGCTTCAGGGCATTGACCGGCGCAGTAAAGTCCGCCTGACCGGGTGCATAGGTTTCCTCGGCGACCAGCTTGATACCGTAATGAGCCAATGCAATCTTTAGGCCGTCGAGTCCATCCTTGCCGTAGTCATCCTGCTGGTAAATGATGCCGATCTTGACCTTGTCAGCACCACCTGAAGTCTTCACGATCCAGTCCATGGCGCGCTGGGCTTCAACCACATAGGACGGGCCAACAGGCGGGGTCCAGGCGAATTCAGCCATTTTGGATGAGAGCGACAGGGGAAAGGCAACTATATTGTTGCGTTCCAGCATCGGGCGTAAGGGCAGGGTGGGCGGTGTGCCGAAACTGGTGGCGATGAACAGTACGTCATCACGAATCTCGTTAAACAATTGCACCGAGCGTTGCGGGTTATAGGCATGGTCGCGTTCAATCAGCTCGATCTTCCAGCCTTCCGGCAACAGGCCGCTGCCACCGGCATTGATCTGCGCGGCCAGCATGCGCTTGCCTACAGCAGCAGGTTTGCCGATCACCGCGACCGGACCACTTTCTGCATTCAGGGCGCCAATACGGACAACCTTGTTCTCAAGGTCTACGCCATGAAGTTTGGCTGCTCCCTTGTCAGTCCCTTCATTTGAACAAGCGCTTAATACAACAGCGAATGCCAGACCTGTAATCAGGCCAGTCAGCTTACGCATGGTCTCCTCCAATACGATGGCAGTTTTGTTTTGTTAGTGGCGTAGTTCTACATGACTTTTGTGGAAATGGCTACGTCTACTTAAATGTAACCAACCTATCGAGTTGGAGGCAGCCGCGTCGCCTTCGGTTCTTCGCCGTGACAGTGATCTGTCATTGCGAGCGAAGCGTGGCAACCCCGAGGGTAGAAGACTGCCACGTCGTTTCACTTTTCGCATTGATAATAAAAACAAAGAAGCCCGACGCCTGAATGATCAGGGGTCGGGCTTTGGGGGCGTTCCTCAGCCCCTTGAATTTTGCATTACATTTCTTCAGTGATAATGTCTTCAGCAAGCACTTCATCAGCTGAAAGTATGGGTATTTGCAGTTCACCGGCGATATTGGTCGCGGGTACGAGTACATCGCGTGACCAGGTGACCGGGAACTGGGCATGGAAGGCGTAGATGATCAGGGACAGTTCATCGCCCTCGGCAAGGCGCTCGGCAACACCGTTCATCTCGACGCTGTGTGTGCCGAAACCACGAATTGGAGTGATCTGGTCATCGAGGGGTTCCCAGCGACTCTGGCCAGCGGGCCGATGGCCAACACCAAGGTAGAAGATCGGGTCACAGCCGGTGGAAACCAGCGGTGCAGGACATTCGTCCTGTTCCTGACCGGACAGACCGGTGACATCGACATTCAGCATGGGAATGCCGGCCACTATGGCACCGCCTTCAGGTGCGGTGTACAGCGGAATGTTGGCTGCCACAGCTTCACGGACTTCTGTGCCCAAGAGTGAACCTACGACCCCCACCAGACTGTTGAACTGGGGTGTGCCAGCTTCAATGGCAAACGATTCGCCGCCACGTTTGATGTCGGCCATCTCGATGGCATCGCCTTCTTCAAGACTCATGCAGATGTTCTGGCCTGTCGTGAGGACGGCATCGATGGCGCCTTTCTGACCACGCAGTTTCTCTTCAAACCATGCGAACTGCATGTCGGTCAGATTGAGGCTGCCACAACTGCGTGAGCCACCACCATCCTGAAATTCCGGGACGGTCAGCGCCTGATAGAAGGGATCCATCGGGTCTTCCGCACCAAGCGCACTGGATGAGACAGGCAGGATATGGCCGGACTGATGTGTTAGCAGCCGTACGTCACCGCCATTGGCTTTCAGGCAGTCGTAATTGTCGGCGCTGTTGTTGAAGTTGAACAGACCGTCGAGCATGCCCTGGGTGAGCAGGACATCCGCAGCCGGCAATGGACCGGGTGCGGCCAGTAAGGGATCAGCGTCGGCAAAATTGAAGCTCTGTGGGCCGGCAGGTTCGCCATCGCAGAAATACTTTGTGCTGTGATATTTAAAGAAGTTTTCCCCGGATTCATCAAAATCATTGGTGGCAGCCGCCTGAACCAGTAATTCAAAAAGAACCGGATCCTGACGTTGGCTACCACGCTGCAGCCAGACACCCATCTGTTCGAGGACGTTGACCGGGTCGGAGGTCAGGCTCAGTAGAGGGACTTCGCCGCCCGCAAGCAATGCAAGATCCCAGCCTGATTTGACGACGTTATAAGGATTCAGTGAGTAGTTAAGGTCATGTGGGGAAATGTCAGGTGCCATCACACGCAGTCGGTGTTTAGGGTCAACCGAGTGCAGCATCAGCTGGTACATGCCACCATAGGAACTGCCGTAGGAACCGACATACATTTCGCCATTTTCACGGCGTGCGAGACCTTCAAGGTCTTCTGCCCAGTCGAGAACGGAAACCAGATTCAGGCCATTAAAGTCAGGCGACATGGCACGAATAGTGCCACTGGACTCGCCATGGCCACGCTGATCAATGGATATGACGTAATACCCGGTATCTATCAGCTTCTGGACGAAGTCGTTGGGCTCCTGGTAGCGAGTGCCGCCATAACCGTGGGCATGTAACACCAGCGGGTAGGTTTTACCGGCTTCAAGCTGAGTGGGCTCGAATACCTGTATCACCATGGTCTCGCCGATGGAAGTCATGACTTCCTGACGATAGATAGTACCAGCGCGGGATTCAGCCACGGCGACCTTGGGCGCTGAACTGCCACCACTGATGACGCTGCTGCTTCCAGAGTTACCAGTAGTGGCGGGCGTGCTGCTGTTATCGGCACTGTCTGAGCCGCAGGCTGATATCAGAAATGCAGCCAGTAAAACGCTGAGTAATCTTGTCATCTATGAACTCCATCGTTATCGCAGAGCAGCCTTGATGGCTGTTTTGGTGTCCCTGTTGATTTTTGTTCATTCGCTCATGTGTTGGGTGAGCGAATGACAATCTAATTAGAAAACGGTCGGGGCCTAAAAGGCCCCGAGCCGAATGGACCCTTACGGGCCCAGGGGATCACCTGGTAAATGGTGCCGCTATGAGTAGCGATCACCAAAAATTATTTAGGGACTAACTGACCGATTGGTCGGTGTAGGTAACTAATGTCCCAATAGGCGACCATACTAAGGGGTATGGCTACGGACTACTAGCGTTTAAATGCAGAAACGTGTAGTAATTATTACTGAGGCACTAGTAATAACTACGCATGGAGCAAGCGGCCAAGTGAAATTTCTACAGGCATTTATAAGCAATTTATATCGGGGTGGTGCCGATGTGCCGGTTGAGGATTTTCAATCATGGGCACTGAATGAGCTTAAAGCCCTTATTCCCTTTGATGGTGCGGTGTGGGGGATGGGAAACGCAAAGCGGGCAAAGTTTCACAATGTCATGGTTCAGGGTCTGCCCAGCAGTTATGCCGCCGCGATTGAACAAACGACTTCCATTAACCCTATATTTGCGGAAATCTCCACCAACATCGGCAAGGCAGCGACCATGGACGATGTTTTTCCGGATGAAGAATTTTATACCTCGGATTTGTATAACGGGACATTCAGCCCTTTTGGTGTGGAGCGCATATTGTCGATCGGGCATGCTGATCCACGCAGCGGGCTTTACACATTAATGAGTCTTTATCGCTTCGACCGCGCACATAAATTCACGGCACGCGAAAAGGAAATCCAGGAAGCTGCCAGCTATCATCTTGTACAGGCCTATTCGCACGTGTTTTTCATGCATCTGACGAGGCCATTGCCCAGAGAGCGACACAAGGTATCGGCCGTTGTGGACAAGGAGGGCGTTTTGCATGAAGCAGAACCGGCATTTCTGGATCTGCTGGAAAAGCACTTTGCTGACTGGAAAGGCATGAATCTACCATTCCCTTTACGGCAAAACGAGGAGCGCTATCTGCAGGGGGATTTGTATGTCAGTGTGCGGCCTATGGCCGACCTTTATCTGGTGCGGATGCGCGAACAGGGCCCCCTTGACGACCTGACACCACGTGAGAAGGAAGTGGTGTTTGCTGTTTGCAAAGGTCTCTCTCACAAGGAAATTGGCAGACAACTCGGTCTTGCGCCAACCACGGTGTCCAGTCACCTGTATCGTGCTTACGGCAAGCTCGGTGTGGAGAGTCGCAGCGCTCTCGCGAAGCTGGTTCATCATCAAATATAGACGCCGAATCTGCGACATAAAATGTTGTGAAATTCGGTTGCGCCTTGCCTGAAAGTCGCTCGTAGTAGAAAATACGCGGCTCTCCGGCCCCTGTGTCAGATCGATTCCTGGGCCGATTTTGTACCACGCGCCTGCGGGAACTGCGATGCCGCCCCAATCCGTCACACGTCAAACGAAAGCAAATGCTATCCGTGCCTTATCCATGGATGCAGTTCAGCAAGCCAATTCCGGCCACCCCGGCATGCCGATGGGCATGGCCGATATAGCCGAGGTACTGTGGTCTGATTACCTGCGTCACAACCCGTCCAATCCGGACTGGGTCGATCGTGATCGCTTTGTCGTATCCAACGGTCATGGCTCAATGCTGCTGTACTCGCTCTTGCATTTGAGTGGCTATGACCTGTCGCTAAATGAACTCAAGAACTTTCGTCAGATGGGGTCGCTCACACCGGGGCATCCTGAATTTGGCATTACACCGGGCGTAGAGACTACAACTGGCCCGTTAGGTCAGGGGTTGGCCAATGCGGTCGGGATGGCACTTGCAGAGCGGGTATTGGCAGCGCATTTCAATTGCGATGGTTTTAATATTGTTGACCATTACACCTATGCCTTTACTGGTGACGGCTGCCTGATGGAAGGCATTTCGCATGAAGTCTGTTCGCTGGCCGGAACGCTGGGAATGGGCAAGCTTATTGTTTTTTACGATGACAATGGCATTTCGATTGATGGTCATGTTGCCGGCTGGTTTGGAGATGATACACCCGCCCGGTTTGAGTCCTATGGCTGGCAGGTGGTTCGTGATGTGGACGGTCACAATCCGGAAGAGATCAAGGCTGCCATTGAAGCGGGTCGTGATGAAGCCTATAAGCCCACACTGATTTGCTGCAAAACTGTGATCGGCTTTGGCTCTCCGAACAAGCAGGGTACCGAGGGTGTGCATGGAGCAGCGCTGGGCGAAGCTGAAGTTGCTGCCACACGTGAGGCACTGGGTTGGACACATGGTCCATTTGAAATTCCCGCTGAGGTTTATGCCGGGTGGGATGCACGTTCAGCCGGTGCTGAAGTGGAAGCAAGCTGGCAGGAACAGCTAGAGCGATATACGGCCAAACACCCTGAATTGGCTGCCGAATTTACTCGTCGCACGAACGGGGAATTCCCGGCAGACTGGGCACAGGCCATGAGTTCTTATATCAGCAAGGTTCAGGCCGAGGCTACGACAGTTGCTACGCGTAAGGCTTCGCGTATGGCATTGGATGCGATTGCAGAAGTCATGCCTGAATTGCTGGGCGGATCAGCAGACCTTTCCGAGTCCAATTGCACTGACTTTACAGGACACCGGACTATTCAGCCTGGCAATGCCGATGGTAACTATATTGCCTATGGTGTTCGAGAGTTCGGCATGAGCGGCATCATCAACGGGATAGTTTTGCATGGTGGTTTTGTTCCTTATGGAGGCACTTTCCTGACGTTCTCGGATTATGCGCGTAATGCAGTCCGGGTAGCTGGGCTGATGTGTGTGGGTAGTATTTTTGTCTATACCCATGACTCCATTGCATTGGGTGAAGATGGACCGACCCATCAGCCTGTTGAGCATGTTGCAAGTCTGAGATTGATTCCTGCACTCAACGTCTGGCGTCCATGTGACGTGGTGGAAACTGCAGTGGCGTGGGTGGCATCAATTGAACGTCGGCTTGGTCCTTCAGCACTGGCACTGACTCGTCAAAACCTGGTGTGTCAGGCAAGGGAAGCTGAACAACTGAACAATATACGTCGAGGCGGGTATGTGCTTGTGGAGCCAGAACAGACACCAGAAGCTATAGTCATAGCGACCGGGTCAGAAGTGGCGATCGCTGTTGAGGCTGCGGCCCAGTTGGCCAGCCAGGGAACAGCGGTACGTGTAGTATCAATGCCTTGTATTGAGGTGTTTGAAGAACAGGATGAAGATTACAGGGAATCTGTGTTGCCATCCTCTATACGAGCACGAGTGGCTGTTGAGGCTGGTTCTACAGAGTGCTGGCATCGATGGGTTGGAGACCAGGGCAGAATAATCGGGATTGACCATTATGGTCAATCAGCACCGGGCGGACAGGTATACGCCCATTTTGGCTTCACAGCCGATAATATTGTCGGAACTGTGCAAGAAGTTTTGAACTAAGCGTAATTAAAGGAATAGAGATATGGCAGTTAAAGTTGCGATCAACGGTTTTGGACGCATCGGCCGTAACGTGTTGCGTGCCCTGTATGAATCCGGCCGCACCAACGAAATTGAAATCGTTGCCATCAACGATCTGGGTGATGCAAACACTAACGCACACCTGCTGCGTTACGACACCGTACATGGCCGGTTTGGCGCCACGGTAGAAGTCGATGGCGACTATATGGTTGTTAACGGCGACAAGATCAAGGTTCTGGCACAACGCGACCCGGCCCAGTTGCCCTGGGGAGAACTGGGTGTAGACGTGGTCATGGAATGCACTGGTTTCTTCGCTAGCAGTGAAAAGGCTTCTGCCCATATTGCAGGCGGGGCCAAGAAGGTTGTGGTTTCCCAGCCTGCAGGCAACGATGTGAAAACGATTGTTTATGGTGTGAACCACAACATTCTGACGGCTGATGACCAGATCATCTCCAATGCATCCTGCACCACCAACTGCCTCGCACCTCTGGTTAAACCCTTGCATGAGGGTATTGGTGTTGAATCCGGCCTGATGACCACTGTTCATGCCTATACGAATGATCAGGTACTGACAGATGTTTATCATTCTGACCTGCGTCGTGCCCGTTCGGCCACACAGTCCATGATCCCGACCAAGACCGGTGCTGCAGCTGCAGTGGGTCTGGTACTTCCTGAATTGAATGGCAAGCTCGACGGTTTCTCCATGCGCGTGCCAACCATTAACGTATCCATGGTTGACCTGACCTTTACTGCGTCACGTGCAACTACCGTTGAAGAAGTAAACAGCCTGCTGAAGGCCGCTTCGGAAGGGGAATTGAAGGGCGTATTGGGTTATACCAGCGAGCCGCTGGTTTCCATGGACTTCAACCATGATCCTGCTTCTTCGACTTACGACGAAAGTATGACCAAGGTGGGTGCCAACGGTACGCTGGTTAAGGTTTGCTCATGGTATGACAATGAGTGGGGCTTTAGTAACCGTATGCTGGATACCACTCTGGCGTTAATGAACGCCTAGTTACTCAATCCATCAGGTGAGTGATTACGTTGTTGCTGACGGGATTCCCTCACCTATTGAGTTGCTCACAATGTTAAATGTTGTCATTCCCGCGAAAGCGGGAATCTCACTTTAGAAACAGGCATCGCCATGACTGTACTCAAAATGACCGATCTCGATCTGAAAGGTAAGCGTCTGCTTATTCGTCAGGATTTGAATGTGCCGATCATGAGTGGCCGCATCACTTCTGACGCACGCTTACGTGCGGCGCTGCCGACAATTCAGTATGCCCTGGAGCAGGGCGCTTCAGTGCTGGTGACGTCGCATCTGGGTCGCCCTAAGGCGGGCAAGTTGACCCCGGAACAGTCGCTGGCACTGGTGGCCGCTTGGTATAGCCAGGCGCTTGAGCGTACTGTGCCGCTGATCTCTAACTGGATTGATGGCGTTGACATGGAACCGGGTCAGGTTTACCTCGGTGAAAACACCCGCTTTCTCGAAGGCGAGCGTACCAATGACGATGAACTGGCCAAACGTATGGCTGCTTTGTGCGATATCTATGTCATGGACGCCTTTGGAACGGCACATCGTGCTGAAGCATCGACTTATGGTGTGGCCAAGTACGCACCGACGGCCTGTGCCGGCCCATTGCTGGCGAACGAGCTGGAAGCTCTGAGCAAGGCGCTGGCCGAACCCGCCCGTCCACTGGTAGTCATAGTGGGTGGCTCGAAAGTGTCTACCAAGCTGGATCTGCTGAATAATCTGGCGGATGTCGCCGATCAGATTATTATCGGCGGCGGCATCGCGAATACATTTCTTGCGGCTGCCGGGCATCCGGTAGGCAATTCATTGTATGAACCTGAAATGATCGGTACGGCCAATGAGATTCTGGAAAAAATCCAGGCACGTGGTGGAGATATACCTTTACCGACTGATGTTGTTTGTGCCCCTGAATTTTCAGCTGAAGCACATCCCGAAGTCCGACCGGTTGCCGAAGTGGAAGCTGACGAAATGATACTGGATATAGGGCCTGAAACTGCCAATACTCTTGCTGGTCTGCTTAAGAATGCCGGTACAGTGGTCTGGAATGGTCCTGTAGGCGTGTTTGAGTATGACAACTTCTCCGGTGGCACTGCCGCACTGGCAGATGCCATTGCCAACAGTGATGCCTTCTCGATTGCAGGCGGTGGCGACACGCTGGCAGCTATCGACAAGTTCAAGGTGGCCGACAGGATCGGCTACATATCTACTGGCGGCGGTGCCTTTCTCGAATTCCTCGAAGGCAAGAAGCTACCGGCAGTGGCCATACTCGAAGAGCGGGCTGCAGGCTAACAAACCGATATAAACTACTCCATCGGTGATACACCGGGAATGGAGCAAGTTATGCATCACGGCAGCTGCCTTTGCGGGCAAGTCACATATCAACTGGATGCCGAAATAACCGAAGTCGCCTGCTGTCATTGTCGGCAATGCCGGAAGGCTCAAGGCACAGCTTTTGCCACGAATGCCCCGGTAGAAGAAAAGCACTTCAAAATTACCTCAGGCAAAGAGCTGATACGTGAATTTGAGTCTACGCCGGGAAAATTGCGGGCGTTTTGCTCAAATTGTGGTTCTCCGCTTTATAGCCATCGCGCCAATCTTCCAGGCGTTCTCCGGTTACGTATTGGAACGCTGGACACGCCGTTGGTACACAAGCCTGATTATCATATCTTTGCAGCTCATAAAGCCGAGTGGTATGAACTTGGTGATCACCAACGGTGCTTTCCTGAATTTAATTTGTGAACAAAAACCTCAAAGGGAACTCTCGAATACCCTGAAGAAGCACTTGGACTAAACGAACGGTCAGTAGCTGTGCAACAATATGGGATTAATACTGATTTGAATTTGTTCGAGTAAATATTATGCGTTTTGAAGGTTCCAAGAATTACGTCGCCACCGATGACCTGAAAATGGCTGTGAATGCTGCAGCCACACTGGAGCGCCCCTTGCTGGTCAAGGGTGAACCGGGCACCGGTAAAACCCGTCTGGCTGAAGAAGTGGCGCAATCACTCGGCAGACCCTTTTTCGAATGGCATATAAAATCCACGGGTAAGGCGCAGCAAGGCCTTTATGAATACGATGCGGTTTCACGTTTGCGTGATTCGCAGCTGGGTGACGAAAAGGTCAAGGACATTGCCAATTACATCGTCAAAGGCCCGCTCTGGGAATGCTTTGATTGTGATGAGCAGCCAGTGTTGCTGATTGACGAAATCGACAAGGCTGATATTGAATTCCCCAATGACCTGTTGCGTGAACTGGATCGCATGGAATTCTTCGTTTATGAAACGCAGAAAACCGTTCAGGCCAAGCACCGTCCAATCATTATTATTACTTCCAATAACGAAAAAGAATTGCCGGACGCTTTCCTGCGTCGCTGCTTCTTCCATTACATCAGCTTCCCGGACAAGGACACGATGAAAGACATCGTGGATGTACATTTCCCCGGCCTGAAGAAAGAACTGCTGGCTGAGGCCATGAACGTATTTTTCGATCTGCGTGAACTCCCGGGCCTGAAGAAGAAGCCGTCTACTTCCGAATTACTGGATTGGCTGAAGCTGTTGCTGGCTGAAGATATTCCGCCGGAAGCGCTGAAAGATACGGATGTGAAAAAGACCTTGCCGCCACTCTACGGTGCGTTGCTCAAGAACGAACAGGATGTACATCTATTTGAGCGTTTGGCGTTCATGGCAAGGAGAGAGGCATAAGCGCCGATGCTTATTCCATTTTTCTATGAACTGAAAGATGCTGGCCTGAAGGTCAGTATCACCGAGTTCCTGATGCTGCTGGAGGCATTGGACAAGCGTGTCGCCACGCTTTCGATTGATGACTTCTATTATCTTTCTCGTACCTCACTGGTGAAGGACGAGAGTAAATACGATCTGTTTGACCGGGTCTTCGGCCATTACTTCAAAGGCATTGAAGATAGTTTCGAAGGAATGGGCTTTCAGATTCCTGACGAGTGGCTGGAAAAGATCAAGGAGCTGAATCTTTCCAAGGAAGAGCTAGACAAGCTGCAGGCCATGGGCGGACTCGATGAACTGATGGAACAGTTCAGGAAACGAATGGAAGAGCAGAAAGAACGTCACGAAGGCGGCAACAAGTGGATTGGTACCGGCGGAACTTCGCCGTTCGGGGCCTACGGCGCCAATCCCATGGGCATGCGCGTGGGTCAGGACGGTGGGCGCATGAAGTCTGCGGTGAAAGTCTGGGACAAGCGTCAGTACTCAAACCTGGACGACACCCGTGAACTCGGTACAAGAAATATCAAGGTAGCTCTGCGCCGCCTGCGCCGCTTTGCCCGCGAAGGGGCGGCAGACATTCTTGATCTGGACGACACCATCCGTTCAACGGCCAAGAATGCCGGTTGGCTGGATATCAAGATGATTCCTGAACGGCACAATGCCGTGAAGATTTTATTGTTCTTCGATATCGGCGGATCCATGGACCCGCATGTGAAGGTCTGTGAAGAACTGTTCTCGGCGGCCCGTACCGAGTTCAAGCATATGGAATATTTCTACTTCCATAATTTTCTTTATGAGTACGTGTGGAAGGATAACCACCGCCGCCATAGCGAGAAGATCAATACCTTTGACGTGCTGCATAAATACGGCAGTGACTATAAGATCATTTTTGTGGGCGATGCCACGATGAGTCCTTACGAGATTACTTACCCCGGCGGTAGTGTTGAGCACTGGAATGAGGAAGCCGGTGCTGTATGGATCAAGCGGGTACTGGACGTTTACGAAAAGGCCATCTGGCTGAATCCGGAAAATGAGAAGCACTGGAATTACACGCCTTCCATTGAAATTACAAAAGAATTAATGGGGGACCGTATGTTCCCGCTGACGCTTGAAGGTCTGGACAGGGGTATCAAGAAACTCACGCGTTAGTTAACTATCTGCCGACCTGGAGAAGACCATGGAATTAAGCCCGACCATTTGTGCCCTTTTGGGGTTTGCTGCACTCACTCTGGCCTTGCCGGTGTTGGTTGTAAGTTATCGATCAATGTTGGTTTTGACCGGACAGAAACGTGGCGATGATTTTTCACGTCGTGTATATGATTCGCCTGCCTTGATTCAGCGCATTATGGATGCGCATGCAAACTGTGTTGAAAACCTGCCGGTTCTTGCTGCCGTAGTACTGGCTGCAGTGGCAACAGGTCAAACCGCACTGACCGACCCTCTGGCCTGTTATTTCCTGTATGCCCGCATAGGTCAGTCCGCTGTGCATGTCATTGCTGTCAATCACTGGATGGTTTTGGCAAGAGTGACGTTTTTTGTTGCCCAGATTGGTATCCTTGGCTGGTGGATACTGAAACTGACACAACTGATGTAAATACCGCCTCCACACCTCAGGCGGGATCAAAACGCCTGTGGTTGTGGGGTATGGGTATTACTGCCGGACTATTGTTTGGCGCAGCAGCCTTTTCTTTTACCTGCAATCAACGGGTAATAGATAGCGCGAAGCCCTTTGTTATTCAGGATATTTCCACTCTGCCCAACAGTGATGTTGGCCTGGTCCTGGGTACGAGTACCTATACAAGGTCAGGGGCGAGCAATCGCCTGTTTGACACACGCATGTGGGCGGCGGCCAATCTTTACAACCTGGGCAAGGTGAAGCACCTGCTGGTGAGCGGCGCAAATCCTGATGAGACCTATAACGAACCCAGAAAAATGTACAAGGCGCTCGTGGCAGTGGGTGTACCACCCGAAGCGATCACTATGGATTTTGCCGGTTTCCGCACGTTGGATTCAGTGGTTCGTGCGAACAAGGTTTTTGGTCAATCAAGCTTTATCATCGTATCTCAGGAGTTTCATAATTACAGGGCGGTTTATCTGGCCCGGGCAAAAGGACTGGATGTGCTCGCTTATGCAGTACCTGAAGAAGAACCCGGCCAGAATTTCCGGACTGAGCTACGCGAATTTTTTGCCCGAGTCGGTGCAGTACTGGATGTGCATGTATTTAACACGCAGCCAAGGTTTCTTGGCGAACCTGTGCCCCTCGAGAATGATGGCTAGAAGTTATAGCCAACGAATATATTAAAGAAGTCCCGGTCTGCAATCAGGTTGAACGGTTTGGCACCGGAATAGCGTGTGTATCCTATTCCACCTTCCCATGTCTGAAGATAACGCATATTTAACCCGGTAGTAATCTGTTTTCTGTCCTCAATAAAATTCAGAATCGGAGTGGGACTTGTGCCGTTCACATCATGGGCGAATAGCAGGGTCGGTTCGACAGTGATCAGGTTGAATACGTTGTTGTATTCAAGTTTCATGGCGACACGGTAACCCCACGAAGTCGCATCCGCATAGCCACCATCCTGGACAGGTACGCCAAGTGCGGCAGCATTGCCGGGATTGGCGGGTAAGTAGGTTGCGGGGCCTTCCAGTCTAAGCTCGCTTTCAGAAGGCATGGAATGTACGTTCATCGCGCCTACTTCTACCAGCATTGTCAGTTGATCACTACGAATCATTTCAATGGGTCCAATGATTCTGATTGCAGACAGGTCAATCTGGCTGACGTTGAAACGTTTCCATCCCTGTATGAATTCGCCGGGTCCATAGGTACCAAGCTGACTGACCAGACCGGGAACTCTCAAGCCGGCAAGAAAGAGCTCGACCTCGTCAATCTGTAGTGGCTGGTCCACTTTCAGGCTGTACTCACCCTGGAATGCCCAGTCACCCGCTACGGTGCTGAAGCTCAGGCCGTACAGTTTGATATCCTCGGGATACTCGATGCGGTAGCGGGCACTGGGGGCAACACCTGAAACCTGAACGGCATTGCCGCTACTTAACGGCAATCTACTATGATATTTCGCTGCATATATGCCTATATCAGTATCATTGAGCTCGGGTAAATATATATGAAATGCTGCGCCAAATTGACCATCGTCCTCGGGTTCAATGTCAGAGGCGCGGGGAATTGATGAGCCGCCGGGTGAGAATGCACAAACGCCCGGTGCCGAATTCTCCGGACAGCGCCCAAAGCCGATTTCAGCTGCAGTCCCACCTATGCCGGCAAAGTCATTGCTGGCCCAGTAACTGCCTGAGGCATCAATTTCTGTTTTTTCCCATTCCCACTGGTGGAATAGTTCGACACTGACAAATTCGTTAATATCAAAGTTGATGACGGTCATGCCGGCAGGTTGATAGATTTCTGTAATGTCAAAACCTGGAACACGAAGACGATTGGCATTGACTGCGATGAGGCTGTTCATGCCATTCTGTATAAACAGGCTTTCGCCCCAGTTCAGTACCTGTCTGCCAACACGGTAGCCAATGTCAAAGCCGGCGATTTCGGTGTTGCCATAGACATAGGCATCAAGCAGGTCGAAATTGTTGCCGATTTCATCCCTGACTGCATTGCGTTTGTCACGCAGGTTACGTTTATTCTGGGTTTTGAAGGCCGAGTCCTGATAACTGTCTTCGTTAAAGAAGCTCTGGTTTTCATTGGTCGGGTCAAAGCGATATGTGCCACGAAGAAAGAGGCTCACTGCTTTGTAATGCAGGGTGAGATCAGAAGTGGCTTTCAGACTGCTCGCAATCGGGTCACCACCGTTATAGGCGAGATTACCGTCGTCTCCATTGGTGGAGTAAGAGCGTCCTCCATTGGCAATGCCAATTAAATCCCCGTCCTTGCCCTCGGCTCGCCAGGCAGCACCAATTGTGATTCGGGTATCCAGAGACATATCAAGATCACCCCAGTTGTAATCAAGTGCCTGCGCTGGTGCCAGAACGCACAGCCACAAAACCAGAAAGGTAAAGAGCGTGTGAGTGACATTTATTTGTCTGGTAATTATTAATGAATCTCTCATTTCGCACCCCTCCATGAACGGTGATAGTTGACAACCATGGTGTCATAGCTTACTACTTAAGGCAAGCGAAAGGGACGTGTAACTAATTGTTACGTAAGGATTTTTGTAGGTATTTTACCTACAGACCTGTAAGTTAATTGCCATGTTGAACACTGTCGAATTCAGTGGCTTGAGGTGAAAAATGCTCATGAAAATACGCATCAAAAATATATTGAAATCAATCATCGCCGGCTTAATTCTCAGCGGTTTTCTCACAGCTTGTGGCGGTGGTGGTGACTCACAGGAAAATCTTCCGGTGGGCACAACTGCATTCGCCCCGGTTGCCCTGTTTGATCCGGTTGCTGCCAGCGCAATTGTGCCGTTTCCCATCGATTTATTCTTTGTAGATGCAACGAGTCCAAGCGGGTTTACACCTGACACGACACTTAATATTCCTAACAGCAGTTCTGCACCTTTTGTGGATCAGGCCAACCTGCTGGACGGGTTTTCCACGGTGGCTGAAGCATTCATGGATATTCTCGGCGAAGGCATAGATTTGAGCACCGCCAATACGCCTGCCCCCCTCCCGGCTGATCGCGGTGTGGTTGTGGTGAATACGACAACTGGTGCCTTGCTGAATCCAGGGCTGGATTATCAGGTGACGCGTTCCGCGGTGATTACCTCCAGAACCCGACTTTATATACAGTGGCTGAAACCGCTGGCGCCACGGAGCACGATAGCCGTTTTCGTTACCAATAAACTGACAACGACGGATACGACCCCGCTGGGCCCTTCTGTAATATTCCAGGCGGTTCGTAGCAGCAGTGCTGTCGGTTCGGCTGATAACCCGGTGCCGCCCATGACCCCTGCATTGACGCAGGCACAGATTGCACAGTTGGAGCAGATCCGGCAGTTCATGCAGCCTCTTTTTCAGTTTGCTGAAGCAGCGTTGCCCGCGGGCCTGGGGATTGATCGTAGTAATATTGCCTTGGCCTGGCCGTTCACAACACAGTCAATCGAGGACAGTCTTGTTGTGCTCAATGCCAGTGCTGGCCCGCGTCCTCTGGGCGTCTCGCCTGCGCCGGGCCCAGGAGGTACATTAAGCACAGGAGAGTTGGGACTGGGTCTACCGGATACTGCCGACATATATGTAGGCACAATAAACCTGCCTTATTATCATGCACCCGCGGCAGCGCCGAATGACCCGACTCCTCTGGGAAGCTTCTGGGCTTCAAATGGTGTCGCGGCTGCCGGGAATAGTAGTTTGCCAGGCGCTCCGCCTTGTGCGGCTTTTGCGGCCAGTGTCAGTACAACGGCCTGTTTCCCGACCGCCGTTGAGAGAACGACGGTTACAGTGCCTGTCATAGCGACAGTGCCGAATAGCAATAGTACCTGTCCTGCATTTCCTCCTCCTGGCGGTTATCCGGTAACGATATTTATTCACGGTATTACGCGTAACAGAACAGATGTGCTGGCGGTGGGGCCGGCCCTGGCCAATGCCTGTCAGGTGACGGTCGCCATTGATTTGCCATTGCATGGTGTAACGCCGCAAGCATCAACTGCCGGCTTCCGTATCCCGGGAGTGGCTGAGCGTACATTCGATGTGGATTACGCAGCAACGCAGGATGACGGGACCAATTGTTCGCAAACGACCGCAAATCCATTTGCGCTGGCTCCCGATGGTGTCGTGGATTGTTCCGGTGGGCACTTTATCAATCTGGGTAGCCTGATTACCTCCCGAGACAATTTGCGTCAGAGTGTGATTGATAACATTCATTTACTGAAGTCATTACAGGCAAGTGATCTGGTTATTGTCAACGCGATGGGTGCACCGGTAGGCACCATTGATACCAATACAGCAGTGACCAACATACTGGGTCATTCTCTGGGAGGCATAGTGGGCACGATGCTCATGGCTGTGAATGATGAAGGCACTGCAGCAAGTCTGGCCATGACAGGCGGCGGTATCGCAAAGCTGCTGGATGGTTCGCCTACGTTTGGCCCTGTCGTAGCCGCGGGTCTTGCCGCTAATGGCGTCGTAGAAGGAACAGATGTCTATGAAACCTACCTGCGTTTTGCCCAAACACTGGCTGACGGCGGCGACTCGATTAATTATGCCGAAGATGCTGGCGCTAATTACCCGATTCACTTTATGGAAGTGGTGGGTGAAGAAGGGGTAAGTCTTGCGGATCAGGTGATCTCCAATAGCGTACCGGCCAGTCCGCCAGAAGTGTTTACTTCCGGCCCGCTCAGTGGCACCGATCCACTGGTAGCGGAGTTAGGTTTGATGCCCATTGAAAATGTGAACCCTGAGACAATGACCCCTGGCTGCACAGCCGGGCCGGATACTGTGGTGAAATTTGTTCGGGGCGATCATGGGTCTATTCTTGACCCGACTTCATCGTTATCTACCACCATAGAAATGCAGACTGAAGTGGCCAGTTTCCTGGGTAGTGGAGGGCTTGGCTATCCGGTGAACGGTGGGGGAGGTGCCTGCCCATAACCACTAACACGGACACAAAAAACGCCCCTTCTGGGGCGTTTTTTGTGTTTGACGATGACTTAAAGTTCAGTGCTCTTTTTGTTGGCCTTAGGCTTTTTCGGTTTGGGTTTCGGTTTGGGTTTCGCAGAGCGTGTTTTGGTGACTGCCGTTTTTTTAGCAGGCTTTTTGACTTTGGGTGCTTTGCCGTCAGCCTTCATTTCTGCCGAGTCAAAGTCATCTACCTTGATGATATCGACGATGAGTTGGAATGTTTCACGTAACAAGGCTGCTTCCTTGCCATTGATGACATCGGCTGCCAGTGCCTGTTCGATGCGTTCGGCCGGGTGGCTGGTATTAATGAGGCCCTGTTTGACGGCAGCAAGGATTTTCTTCTCAAGGGGTTTGACCTCGAGTACCTGGCGCATCGCCTGCTCCAGTTTGGCAGCGGAATTGTCCTGCGTGTAATGGGTAAAGCAGAACTCGGCTATACGATCACGGAAGGCGGTTGGTTCCTGTAGCAGATTGGCAATTTTGACGCCTAATTCATCCCGCGGAGGCTTTGCCCAGCGGCCAAGTGGGAAGATCAGTGCCCGCATTTTGAGCCGAACGATTGCGTAGGGGAGATGGCGGATGATGCCATCCATGGCTTCTTCAATTTTGTGGAAGCAGTCCTCAGCTACCCAGCGCAATACTGGCAAGTCTTCAGCCGGCTGCCCTTCGGTCTCAAAGCGTTTCAATGCGGCACTGGCAATATACATCTGCGAAAGCACATCACCGAGTCGGGCAGAAATACTCTCGCGGAATTTAAGTTCGCCACCTAGTACGGCCATGGAAATATCAGAGAGAAGGGCCAGATTGGCGCTGTAACGATTCAGTTTCTGATAACAACGGCGGGCTGGATGACCTGCCGGGGCATCAGAGCCCAAACCCTGCGTGATGCCCATGACCAGTGAGCGGGAACCCGCCATGTATACATGACCGATATGACTCCAAAGGGCTTCGTCAAAGTCGCGCAGGCCACGTACTTCATCCGTGTCGTTGGCGGCTTCCATTTCATTCAGCACATAGGGATGGCATCGAATCGCACCCTGGCCAAATATAATCATGCTTCGGGTCAGGATGTTGGCGCCCTCCACTGTGATGGCAATGGGCGCTCCCTGATAGCCACGGGCAGCGTAATTATTGGGCCCAAGCATCACGCCTTTGCCGCCGTGTACATCCATCACATCAATGGCGAGTTTCTGTGCCATATCCGTACAGTGATATTTGGCGATCGCGGATGGCACTGAAGGCTTCTCCCCCAGATCAACCGCATTGGAAGTAAAGCGCCGAACTGATTCACAGGCGTAGGCTCTTCCTCCGATACGGGCAAGAGCCTCCTGAATACCCTCGAATGCGCCGATGTGGACGTTAAACTGGCGACGGACGCGCGCATAGGCACCGGTTGCCAGAGCGCCTGCCGAAGCGCCGCCAGTAGTCATGGCGGGCAGGGAGATTGATCGGCCTACCGCCAGGCTTTCCATCAGCATGCGCCAGCCCTGGCCCGCCATAGTCTTGCCACCAATAATGTAATCAAGAGGTACGAAAACATCGGTGCCAGAGGTAGGCCCGTTCTGGAAGGGATTGTTAAGTGGAAAGTGGCGGCGGCCGATTTCTACGCCGGGAGTCTCAACGGGAATCAGGGCACAGGTGATACCGAGATCTTCACTGGAGTCATCGCCCAGTAAGCCGTCTGGATCATAGAGCTTGAATGCCAGACCGAGCACAGTCGCAACAGGCGCTAGCGTGATGTAGCGCTTGTCCCATGTTAGCTTCATGCCGATTATTTCCTTGCCCTTCCATTTACCCTTGCAAACTGTGCCCTTGTCTGGAATCGCACCGGCGTCTGATCCGGCATGGGGGCTGGTCAGTGCAAAACAGGGAATCTCCCGACCGTCGGCCAGGCGAGGAAGGTAGTGATCTTTCTGATCCTGGGTGCCGTAGTGAAGTAATAACTCTGCCGGCCCCAGAGAGTTGGGTACGGCCACGGTCGAGGCGGCTGTCGCACCCCCCGGGCTGGAAGCCAGCTTGTTCAGTACACAGGAATGGGCATAGGCAGAGAATTCCAGTCCGCCGTATTTCTTGGGAATGATCATGCCGAAAAATTTCTGCTTCTTCAGGTAATTCCAGGCTTCAGGTGTAAGGTCGGCATCCTTGTGAGTGATGTCCCATTCGTTGAGCATGCCGCAGAACTTATCGACAGGACCATCCAGAAATTCCCGTTCCTCGTCGCTGAGTACAGGGCCGGGCATGGAGATAAGACGCTGCCAGTTAGGTGCGCCCGAAAAGAGCTCTCCATCCCACCAGACGGTGCCTGCTTCAAGTGCGGTTTTTTCGGTGTCCGACATGACGGGCAAGACTTTACGGAAGAAATCCAGAATCGGCCGGGTAATCCGTTCGCGTCGAAAATCTGCAATGTTCAGTGGCGCAGCAATGAGGCCAAAGATGATCCACAGGAGGGCATTCCAGCCGAAACCGCCTGCGCCAAATAGTGTGTAGGCAGCAAGTACGATCGCCATCGTAATCGTGCTGGTTTTGAGTGAACTGCGTTGATAGCAGAGCGTTAGAAAGGCACCAATAAATATAGCAAGCCAGATCACGTGAATCTCCTTAGAGAGGCGTTCAGGATCAAGCCTGAAACGGCTCTACATTATTGTCAGCAAGTCTTATGTGTTCGGACTAGGAAGCATAGGCAATGTGGCTGTCAGCCGCAATGCAAACATTTTCTTATTCAGGCTTGCGCGAGTTGCGGAATTCGGAGGGCGCCTTACCCGTCCAGCGTTTGAATGCACGTGTAAAACTCGAAGTGTCCGAGAACCCCAGCAAGTAGGTAATTTCGCTGATGCTATATCGATTGTCAGACATGTACGACAAGGCCACTTCATATCGGGTCTTGTTGAGAATCTCCTTGTACGAGGTACCTTCGCTGCTGAGTTTGCGTTGCAGATTCCTGAGGCTCATATGTAATGAGTCCGCAATTTTTTCCTGGGATGGCTCACCGTGTGGCAGTTGCTCGACAAGCGTTGCGTGCACACGATTGGCAATATTTATTTTGTCGAAATGAGCCACGTATCGGGCCAGAATTTCGTCATTATGCCTGGCAAGTTCTGCATTGGCCGATGGGAGCGGCTCGATCAGTGACTGCTTGTCCAGATAGAGTGCATTTTCTTCAGTCGCGTATTCAATGTCGGCTTTGAATACTTTATCGAATACGGTCGTATCCTTCGGCGCAGGACGACGTAACCTGATCTTTATGGCGCGGAAATGTTTTCCATACAACGCCCTGCACAATCGAATTAACACCGACATCATGGCATCCAGCGCTTCATTTGAAGGCTGGGTCTTGCCCGGCAACATCTGAATCACAAATTTATAGTCTGTGCCCTCTGGCAGAAACTCCAGCTCCGCGGCGTCGCTGACTATGCGAAAGTAACGAATGAGTCGTTCAAAGGCTTCTTTTAATGTCGGGCTCGCCAACAGGGAATAGCCCATGGCATGAAAAGTGGTCTGGTTAATATTACGAGCAGCGTTTAGGCCGAGGCTTTCATCACCTGTGGCCTGAACGGCAAGCTTCCAGAGCATTGTGGTGTTTTCCAGTGGATAACGGGCATTGGGGTCAGACAGGGTCGCCATATCCAGCCCAGCCTTTTCGAATAGCGCAGCACTGTCGATGCCCTCATTATCGAGCGTCGTTTTGACTGCTTTTGTCCAGCTGGTCAGGGAGGTTGCATTCATTGCCATCCATCAAGCTTAAGTCCGGAACGATGTCTTGTCATATCTGGTTAATGGGTTGGCACGTAGGGTCAGGCCTTGAATGTAAGGAGTCCGTAAAGTAACGCTCAACAAATCACATTGCCTGGGGGATCACCCATGACAACCGAAACATTGACCAAACCCGTTGACCAAATGACGGATGCTGAAAAGTCAGCACATATCAAACGCGTTGTTTTAAACGCCGGACAGGAACTGCGTGAGCGTCACACATGGCTCAGGCATCAGGACTTCATTGGTGTGGCCATCATGGTGCTGTCACTGGCCGGCATGGTCGGCAGTGGCTATCTGTACTACCTGGATATGATCGCCTGGTACGTCTGTGTACCGATGGTCGCGATATTCGCTTCCTTCATACATGAGTTGGAACACGACCTGATCCATCTCATGTATTTCCGCAAGAAGCCACGCCTTAACAGCCTGATGCTGATCATTGGCTGGATTGCTCGCCCGAGTACGGTCAATCCGCTGGTGCGTCGCAAGCTTCACCTGCATCACCACAAGCATTCCGGTACAGAGTCGGATCTTGAAGAGCGTGGTATTACCAATGGTGAGCGCTGGGGGCTGAAGCGCCTGATAATGCTCGGCGATAACATGATGGCGGTGTATTTACGTCCTGTCGAAACCTTTCGTATGGTGCGTGCCTTTATTGCTGCACAAAACCCGAAAAATAAAAAGGAAGTGCACAAGCTGGCCTGGGAGCAACGTACCAGTTACTTTCCGATCGGAAATCTGTATTACGCAGCATGGCACGGCTGGCTGACCTATCACGTAGTGGCAATCTCGGCCTCTGCAATGGGTTATCCGCTGGCTCTGCCTGCCTGGGCAGAAAGTACCGTTGCTGTATTGAACTTCCTTGCAGTGGCCTGGTTCCTGCCGAGCTTCCTGCGTACCTTCTGTCTGCACTTTGTGAGTTCCAATATGCATTACTACGGTGACGTTGAGGACGGCAATATCATCCAGCAGACCCAGGTCTGGCAGGCATGGTGGTTGGCACCTTTTCATCTGTTCTGCTTCAACTTCGGCGGTACCCATGCCATTCACCATTTTGTGGTAAAAGAACCGTTCTACGTACGTCAGTGGACGGCATCTACGGCACACAGGGTTATGCGTCAGATGGGTGTGCGCTTCAATGATTTCGGCACCTTCGAGCGGGCCAACCGCTGGAATACTGCCAAGGAATCAAAAGCTGAATCCCTGAAACTGGAGGGTGCAGGGGCCTGACCGATTGGCTCATTTAAAATTGTTTACTTGATCCTGGGTGCCCGCAATGGGGGAATGACCATGGCACAGTATTCAGTTGAAGAACGGATCGCCAGAGGGTTTTTACGGCTGGCGCAGTTATGGGCGCCACGTTCACAGGACAACATCTTCCTGGAGGGTGCTTACGCACCGGTGTCGGTGGAAAGCACCGTAACTGACCTTAACGTTACCGGTGAAATTCCCGAAGAGTTGAACGGTATTTTTGCCCGCATTGCCCCCAATCCCTTCGAGGTGCCGAATCCTGCCATACATCACTGGTTCGTGGGCGATGGCATGGTCCATGGGCTGCGCCTGGCCGAAGGCAGGGCGCTGTGGTATCGCAATCGATGGGTGGGGACAGATGATGCCAATACCTTGCTCGGCAAGTTGCAGGCACCTGGTCCGCGCCGGGGCGTCAACCGGGTCGTGAATACCAATGTCATCGGTCATGACGGCCGTCTTTGGGCGCTGGTGGAGGCCGGTGCGCTACCAGTGGAAATGACAACTGAACTGGAGACCGTCAAGCATGGCCTGTTCGACAGCGATGAGTCCGTTTCCTATACCGCGCATCCACATCTGGACCCGGCCACAGGTGAACTGCATGCCATTTGTTACGACGCTCTCAAGCGTGGACGTATACAGTACCTGGTAATTGACAGCCACTGCCGGCTGGTGAGGCAGGTTGATATCCCTGTCAGGCACGGACCGATGATCCATGACTGCGCCATTACCGCCAGCAAGACCATCATCCTTGACCTGCCGGTTACTTTTTCTTTCATGTCCATTCTAAGGGGTACGACCTTTCCCTATCACTGGAACCGGCGCCATCGAGCCCGTGTGGGCTTACTGCCACGCAATGGCGGTGCTGCCGATATTCGCTGGTTTGAGCTTGATCCCTGCTATGTTTTTCACAGCTGCAATGCCTTCGACCGTGAAGATGGCAGCGTGGTGCTGGACGTGGTGGTTCACGAGCGGATGTTTGACCGCTCGCGGCAGGGGCCGGAGGCGCATAACATTACACTGGAACGCTGGGTGATGGACCCCCAGCGCAGCGATGTACAACGCCAGGTACTGTCAGACTATTCGCAGGAATTCCCCCGTTTCGATGAACGTCTCGTCACGCAGGAATATCGTTTCGCCTATACGGTGGGCGTGGATAATGAGAACCCCAACAGTCCGCAGCCTCTGTATCGTCATGACCTGCTCACCGGTCAGGTCCGGCAGCACAGCTTCGGCTCACACCATGTGAGTTCCGAAGCTGTCTTTGTGCCCGGCGCGGGCGAGGATGAAGAGGACGGCTGGGTGATGTCCTGGGTTTATGATCTGGAGAAGGACAGCACATCGGTGGTCATCCTTAATGCAGGGGATATCGAGGGCAACCCCCAGGCCATCATCGAGTTACCGGTTCGGGCTCCGCTGGGCTTTCACGGTAACTGGATATCGATGATCTGAACCGATCAGGTCTTCCTGATAAAGCTCAATGCCCCTGACGTGCATTGGACGTTTTAAACATTGCGATTTTATGTTGAATGGCGTTGAATAAGTCAGGGAATACAGGGAGAGGAATGCCATGCCGGATTTAACACCAGCAGATTTATCCAATATTAAATTGCTGTCCGAATTGCATGACACCGAGTTGGCATCGCTTTTTAAACTCGTAGAAAAAAAATCTCTGTCACCAGATGAAGTCCTTATTCGTGAGTTGCATGCCGATTTTAAGGTGTATTTCCTGGTGTCTGGCCGTATGACAGCGAGCCATATCAATTCTGCAGGCAAAGAGGTGGTTCTGCGTACCCTGGTAGCAGGCGATGTGATTGGGGACTATGCGGCTGTCGACGGCATTGAACGTGCAGCAACGGTTCGTGCTCTGGAACCCTCTGTCCTTGTTGCAATAGAAAGAGAAGACTTCATCAATCTGATAAAGACTTATCCTGATGTTGCCTACCAGGAAATCGTTCAACTGGTCGAGCAGGTACGATTGCATGTCGACAGGATCTGTGAATTGTCAGCTTAATCATTAAGGCGCTGACTTAAAACTCAATCAGGCATTTATCGCTGGGGGGCAAAATGTCTAAAAAGAAAATTGTTATTCTGGGCGGTGGTGTTGGGGCGCTTACCGCTGCTTATTATCTGACCGACAAGGATGGCTGGCAGGACGAATACGATATTACGCTCTACCAGTTGGGCTGGCGGCTCGGTGGCAAGGGTGCCAGCAGCCGGGATCCGGACAAGGGTTACCGCATCGAGGAACACGGCCTGCACGTGTGGTTTGGTTTCTATGAAAATGCCTTTGCCACACTGCGTAAGTGTTATGCGCAGCTGGATCGCCCTGCAGGTACACCTTTAGCCACCATAGAGGAGGCTTTCACCTCACGTTGGCTTATGTCCATGCAGGAAAATTACCAGGATGAATGGTCGGTCTGGCCGATCCCCTTCCCCCGTAAGAACAGCAAGCCGGGTATAGGTCACCCGGACTATTTGATCTGGGAAGTGCTGGGTGATGCGCTGGAGTTTCTTGTCGACCATCTGGCGGAGTGGGTTGATGGCGTTGAAAAAAAACGCCACCCGAAGCGAAATTGTCTGGAGAAACTCAAAGCATTACTGTGCAAGTCGACGGCCAGTACTGAAAGCGTAGCTCTGCGTCTGGCACTGAAGCTGGTGCGTGATCTGCCCTCGGATCATAAAAAACACAGCAGGAAACAGCACCACCTGATCAGGAAACTGATCAAGGAATTCCGCGACTGGATGCGGCATGAGGTTGAGCACCTCATCATGAAAGACACGTTCCTACGTCGCCTCTGGTACATCACCGACATGCTGACATCCGTCATTATTGGCTGCTTTGATGATGATGTATTCAATAAGGGCCTGATTTCTATTGATGATCAGGAATTCCGCCAGTGGATTCGCAAGCATGGCGCCACAGAAGGCACTGCTAACAGTACGCCGATACGTGCACTGTATGACTGTATGTTTGCCTATCGTGATGGTGACCTCGAGAAACCTGATTTCGCCGCAGGCGCTGCGCTGGGCTGCTATTTACGCATTGGCCTGCTATATCGCGGTGACGTGCTATATGAGATGAACGCCGGCATGGGGGATGTGGTCGTCATGCCGATCTACCAGCTGCTGGCAAAGCGCGGTGTGAAGTTTGAGTTCTTCTCGGAAGTGAAAAAACTTGAACTCGACGAGACCAACAAGCGAATTGCGTCTGTAAAAATAGGCCGCCAGGTCACACTCAAGAATGGCAGCTACGAACCGACGGCATGGTGTGAGGCGCTAAAAATGGATTACTGGCCGCCGCATCCACTTTACGACCAGATCGTGCAGGGTGAGGAACTGAAGAACAAACATGTCAACCTGGAGTCGCACTGGGCAGATTGGCAGAACGTAGAAGAATACGACGTGAAAATCGGCCCGGAAGATCAGGTGGTGCTGGGCATAGCCAAGGGTGGTCTGGATGAGATCGTTGAGCCACTCTGTGTAAACGATGCCTGGAAGCGCATGATGGAAGAACTTCCGTCTACGCAGACCCAGTCCATGCAGCTTTGGATGACCGAATCCACCACCGACCTGGGCTGGAAGGAATATAAGGATGCCCCTGCGACAATGGTCGCCGGCCCTGAACCCCAGGATGTCTGGGCCGACATGAGTCACCTGCTGCCTATGGAAGCCTGGCCACCCGCAGACGCGCCGAAAAGCCTGCAGTATTTCTGTGGGCCCATGAAGGGCAACTACCTTGCAAAACCTGCTACGGACCATGCTGTACCCGATGAGGCCTATACCCAGGTTCGCAATACAGCCATCCGCTGGTTGACCAGCTACGCAGACGTCATCTGGCCCAGTAGCAACGCACCTGACAGTTTCAACTGGGAACTGTTATTTGACACCGGAGAGGCCGAAGGCGTGGGTCGCATTGATAGCCAGTGGCTACATGCCAACATCGACCCCACCGAGCGTTACGTTACTGCCCCGGCCGGGGCCAACCTGACCCGTCTGCCTTCGGACGACACAGGCTTCGAAAACTTGCTGCTGGCCGGTGACTGGTCGCGTACACCGATCAATGCCGGGTGTGTGGAGGGCGCTGTGATGTCGGCCATGATGGCGAGCCGCAAACTCTGTGGCCATCCCAAACGTATAGTTGGCGAACACTTCCTGCAGAGCTGAATCATGTGCAAATCAGGCAAAAAAAGGAAAGTGGCGATCCTTGGCAGCGGCTGTGGCGGCATGTCTGCCGCATTCTGGCTATCGGCCACCCCCGAACTCAGGGAACGCTACGAGGTAACAGTCTATACGCAGGGCTGGCGCTTGGGGGGAAAGGCTGCCAGTGGCCGTAATGCGGAGCACAGTGAGCGTATCGAGGAACACGGCCTGCATATGATGATGGGCTTCTATAACACCGTGTTCTATACCATGCGCGCCTGCTATCAATATATGCCCATGCCAGACAATGCCGCCTTCCCCGACTGGCAGGCCGCCTTCGAACCGCAGCGATCTGTGACGCTCTGGACGAATGAGCCCATAGGTGGCTCGGAGAAGCAATGGCGTCCATGGATTCTGGACTGCCCCAGGCTAGCGGGGTTGCCTGGTGACGAACTGCCCGACCTGCGTTCCAACCCGAGTTACATGAATCATGCAGTTCACCATGCATTGGAGCGTCTCTGCAGGGAAACGATTCCTGAAGCATTGAAGCAATTGGAATCGATCAACTTTATTAATTTCATTGTGACTGACCTGTTAGACAAGATGGCCAAAGAATTGCTCAAGCCTGCTGTCAATGGGCTGGATCTTTTTATCAAAAAGATACGTGATGAGATCATCAGGCTACTGAAACGATGGCAGAAAGATTTCAAGGATAAGATTGCGCCCGAACTGCTCAAGCAGGCAAGAGACAGCAAGCTGATTGGGTATGCCTGTTACAAATGTTATCTGCTCATGGATCTGGCCTTTGCAGGCCTGATTGGTTTTCTTAGCGATATTCTCCCTCACGGCATAGATGGTTACGCGCGTAATAATGATGTGGATCTGAAGGACTGGCTGGTGGCGAACGGTGCCGACGTTGACACAGCCCAGTCGCCCCCTGTCATGTGTTTGTATGACCTCGCTTTCGCCTATCCGAAGGGTGATTCTTCAGATCCGGCTTACGGTCAGGCTGCCGCCGGGGCCATGGTGCACCTGATGATTCGCATGGTGCTCACCTATAAGGATGCGCCATTGTGGCGCATGAATGCCGGCATGGGCGACATCATATTTACGCCGTTCTATACGCTACTTAAAAAGCACGGTGTGCGTTTTGAATTCTTTCGTCGGGTTACTCGCCTGAATCGTTCGAAATATTGCAGGAAAATAAAATCGATCGAGATGCAACGGCAGGCCGGGCTGAAAAAAGCCGATTACGAGCCATTGAAGCGGCTGACCTTTGACAGTGGCAAGAACTGGGATTGCTGGCCTGCCGAGCCAGACTGGACTCAGCTTGCCGATGGCGAAAAGCTCAAGGCAGAAGGCGTCGATTTTGACAACCCCTGGTGCCATGCTCATGTCGGCAGTCAGAGACTTAAGCGAGGCAAGGATTTTGATGAAGTGGTGCTCGCCATACCGCCCGCTGCTTCCGGCCCGATTACGAAAGCCCTATGCGTTGATAATAACTGGAAGGCTATGCTAGACAACAGCACCTCGGTGCCTACACAGTCGGTGCAGCTATGGCTCAAACCAACAGAGGCAGAGCTGGGCTGGGAGCATAGTCCCACAGTCGCCACGACCTATGCGGGCTCCTTAAACTCCTGGGCCACCATGGATCAGATACTGCCGAGTGAATGCTGGCCTGCCGCCACGGCGCCCAAGGCCTGCCAATACCTGTGTGGGAATTACATATTGCCAGCGCCCATTCCCCTGCCCGACAGCAGGGAGGCGGAATACATTCCACAGCAATGCCGGAAGGTAAGTGACCATGCCTTTGCCTGGGTGACTGCGAATGCCACGCCCATCTGGCCCGCTGTATCACCAGCGGCCGGGAGTTTTGACTGGAGTCAGGTCGAGCAATCCTATAACCGGGCCAATGTGGCTTATTCAGAGCTGTATGTGCTCAGCCTGCCGGGTTCCATCAAATACCGGCTGGCGCCAGGGAAAAGCGGTTTCGATAATCTCTACCTGGCAGGTGACTGGACACTGACCTCCATCAACGGCGGTTGTGCCGAGGCGGCTTTCGAGTCGGGCATGGCTGCCGCCTGTGCAATTACCGGCGAACCGCCCACGGTACCAGAGTTCTGACAGTTATTTAAGACCTGCTGAACAGGGCACGCAGCATGGTCCACAGAGAGCATTTATTACCGCCACCCGTGCCTGGCGCCTGCCAGATGGTTTCGCCATTCAGGGCGGTAAAGTCCATGCTGATCCAGAAACCCAATAGTGGCTTGACCGTCGTACTTTCCTCGCCGACTTCACCCAGCCCCAGGTCATTGACGATCTGGTGACTGTCGCAGGTTGTGATAGTCAGTTCGAAATCGCCGAGCAAAGGGCCACCGCCGGTCCATTTGTCCAGACGGTTTGGCGCATGTATCAGGGCCTGATAACAGGCCTTGAAGCTATCAGCAGCATCACGGAACTGTTTCAGACAGACGACAGGCAATTCAGGTTTGCCGTAGGCCCGGGCAATGGCTTCCTCCGCCTCAATCACCAGTTTTGTTCCAATCTTGCCGACAATCAATTCAAGCACTTTCTCAAAGGCCTGCCTCGGCTTGTCCCAGACGGAGATCAGTTCTTCCATGTTGGACTTGCCCTTGTTCTCAAGAATCGTCCCCCATTGCCCCTCCGTGGCTTCCGAGAAGGTCTTGAATATCATGGTATCCGCCTTGAAGTGAGCGGCCGTTCCAGGGTGCGCGGACACATGCAGTGTGCCGGGCATTTTTCGATAGCCCCAGTTTTCGCGCCCGGTGACCATCCCGCATATGGGTTCCATGAACAGATAGGGAATCCAGAATGTCAGTTCAGGTAACAGCTCGCCCTTTTTGTGTTGCAGGAGTGGCACCACAAAGGCCATCTCCTTGTCGGGTACCCAGCCGATTACCTGTGTATCAGAGGTGCAGTGCTTGCTGTTGAAGCAGGCATATATAACAAAGGGCAGGGCGGTAAATTTCACGGCACCACCACTGCAGGCGTTAAGCTGGCTGTCGATAAAGGCCTGCAGTTTCTTCTCATCTGTCTTGAGCGGAAAGGCGTAGGCAGTAACTTCACTCAGCGCGGCAGGAATTGCGTAGCAAATTTCCCCATGGCCCTTGTCATTCACGTAATCTGGCAGTTCGCTCATGCCACGTCCTCCATTTTTCTCATTGTTGCTTGCCCTGTATCAGTTTCAGGATACTCGGACAGGTAATAGGCAGCGCCCATTTCGGATAATATCTGCCAGGCCTCGTTACGGTATTGGTCTGCATTCGGGATGTCCTGTTTGCCCAGTTCGTGCAGAGCCAGGGCACGATCAAAACGGTTATCCAGTTTGTCCGCCAGCTCAAGTGCGCTTTGCCAAAGCCTGATGGCTTTAGCTGTTTTGCCTCGCAGCGCTTGGTATCGGCCGTTAACTATGACTATCCGGCCCTTGCTTGAAGGCGCGCCCCGGGCATATACCTGCAGCGCCCTGCACACCTTGCCCGCCTTGGCCCACAGGGGATCCTTTGGATTGTCGGCCGCCAGAAATTCGCAGGCTTCTATGTAGACTTCGGCCAGTCCGACAAATGCATCCGTGGTGTACCAGGGCGCCGGCGGATTTTCCTGCATCATTACATAAGCGCTGTCGGCGACACTCAACGCTTCCTCACGATCTCCCAGTCGCCATAGCGCCAGAGCAATCAACCCTAGACGCCGAAAACGCCCCACCAAGGCTATGGCATCGGTTTCCTCATCCTTGAGTAACTGAAGAAGGGAGCGTTTCGGCTTGCCCCGCGCAAGCTGGATATCAAGTTCTACGCAACGCAGCCAGAACCGAAGTTCGCGTAGCGAACGGATAGAACTGCGACTGGCACATTCCTGAATACTGGCCTCTGACTTTTTAAACTCGCCGCGCAGGTAATACATATGATAGAAGTTGCTTGCAGTCTGGTGCCAGCGAAACTCGTCACCAATCCGGTTATAGACTTCCAGTCCCATCTCCGCGCACTCTTTTACATAATCCCAGTCACCACGCGTATTGGCATTGACGGCATTAAGCAAAAGGGCAAAGCCCAGGCTGGGAGAATCGCCGCTCTTTTCGGCTACCGACAGGGAAAGTCGGTTGTAATAGGCCGATAAACGATACGCGCCGGATTGCAGAAAGCCGGTTGCCAGCGACACCAGGCCCACCACTGTCTCATAGACTGACTGGGCCCGTTCGGCGTAATTCACCGATAGCAGCTGCTGGTAGATCAGATTCAAGATGCGACTGTTGAAATAGGCCGACTCAGCCATACCCACATAGGCGTTGGCCAGATATGCATCTCGTATACGCTGCTTCTCGCTGCGGCTGTAGTGAGTCATGCCCAAGCGAATCAGCAGATGCCATACCAGTAATCCTGTTAGCCCCCAGACAACACGCAGCCTAGAAGTCGGCATGGGCCACCCCAGGAGCTTTGCACAACGCAAAAAGTGTCGGTCAGAACTGGCGTAATCACATAACCGAACATAGGCTCTACCCAGTAACATTTCGAGTTCTGCTTCCTTGTCCTGGTCGCATGGAAGGGAAGCTTGCCTGTACAGATTCTGGGCACGTTTGAGGTGCTGAATGGCCTCGCGGTTTGAGTTCTGCTTAAGGGCGTACACTGCCGCCTGCTCCAGGTAAACCACAGCCTTGCCAGCCTCGCCGGCCACTTCCCAGTGTGTGGCCAGTTCAGCAGACTGTAATTCAAGTTTGGTTTCAGGCCTTTGTTCAATCCAGCCTGCCACCTGGCCGTGCATGGTCCTGCGCTGGGCAAAAGGGAGTAATCCGTAGATGACGTCACGCAGGATGGCATGACGAAAGCGGAATATCTGCGCCTGGCCGGGAATTTCCACTAGGAACCCTTCGGTAACCGAAATCGAGACCGCCTCGGCCATGTCACGGATGCCGCTGGCCAATTCTTTTAGCATCTCCAGGCTGAACCCGTGGTCAAGAATGCTTGCTGTCTTGAGCAGGTGCTGTACTTCAGGCTGTAGGCGGTCTATGTGGCTGACAATGACGCCTTTAAGGGTATCGGGCAAGGCAGCCAGATCTGTACCCGCAAATTTGTCGCTCAGGCAGCAACGTTCACCTCGTATCTCGATCAGGCCGTTGCTTTGCAGGGCTATCAGCAATTCTTCGCTAAACAAGGCATGTCCGCCTGTACGCTCATGCACAAAATCAGCCAACTGTTCCGGAATCAGGCGGACATCGAGTTTCTGGGCTATGAATTCCGCCATGTTTTCCTGCGGGAGGGCATCGAGTCTTAAGGTCTGTACGGAATACTGATTGAGCAGTCCGGTAACGGTTTCGGCTGCCTGCTCCGCCGGCCGGGTGCCGGCGAGAATAAACAACGGCTCGCCCAGATCCCCCGCCATCAGGCCGGCAATCAGATTGGCAGAGGCTTCATCGAACCAGTGCAGATCGTCCGCGACCAGCAGTGTCGGCCGGAGGGCTACAAACTGCCTGAGCAATTCTGTAATAAGAATGTGCAGGCTGGATGCGCGCGCCGGGCCAGTAATTTCCCTTGTGATTTCATTTTCGGTCGCTTCAAGGGGTAGGATGTCATTCAACAACGGTATCCATTGATATAGCCTGACATCATCAGCAAGCAGGCGTTCCAGTTCACTCTGCGCCTTATCGGCATGAAAATCCTCGTCACCTAGCAAAACCTGCATCAGGACCTTGCGCCACGGGAAATACTGCGTACCTGAATCAATGGCGGTGCCGGTGCATTTCAGTACCTGCACGCCCCTTCCCTGTGCAAGAGCGACTGTCTCTGCCAGCAGCCGGGATTTACCTATACCTGCTTCGCCACTGATAATCAGGCAGGCATCTTCACCACCTACCAGTTGCTTCAGTGCCTCGGACAACCGTCTACGTTCTTCTGTGCGATCAACCATTGCATCGCTGTATTCAGGAGTCTCACGCTGAACGTGCCTGATCGGGGCGTATGCGAAGACGGCCTCTGCTTTTCCCTTGACCTGCAATGAAACAGAGTCTGAAAACTGAATATCGCGATGAGCCCGCTGCATGGTGTCCCCATCGCAATAAATCGTGCCATCACCCGCTGTCATTAGCCTGGCGGCCAGCACGACCGAATCACCCACCCGAGTAAAGTGGCGGCGTGAGGCGCCTCCGCAATCACCACAGAACATACGGCCCCGGCTAATGCCGATGGAGCTGCCCATGGAAAGCTGCTGCAGGTTTGCCTGTATTGCCATGGCAGCGCGCAGGGCACGTACGGCGTCATCTTCATGCGCCATAAAGGGGAGCCCGAAGGCGGTCAGAGCGGTGATGCCCTTATCGTCCATCGACAGGCGTTCGAAGCTGCCGCCGTACTCGTTGAGCTGTGTTTGAACTGCATCTACGGCCTGTTGCAGTCGTTCAAGGCCATCAGGGTTGTCCAGGTTGATATCCTGAAAACGGACGAACAGTGTTGTGATCGAGCGAAATTCACCGATCCAGTTTTTGACTTCCCCGCTGATCAGTCTGCGTGCCACCGCTGGCAGGAAGGCCATGCCCCTCTGCGTTGCCGGGATATTGTTTTCGGTTGCAATGGAAGTGGTCTGTTCAGATGCCTGGTCAGCCGGAATGACAGCATTGCCGGTTTCGCCTACACGGGCATCGTATCGATCTTTAACTCGCTCCCAGGCCGGGGCACAGACCAGCACCTCGCCCGGCGCTGCTTCCTGGTAACTGGCACCGGCATCTGCCATTGGCTGACCCGCCACCAGCCAGTGCCAGCGGTCGCCCTTACCGCCAACAAAAGAAAGACTTAGTTCTCCGGCATTGATGGAAATGCGTTGCTCCATGGGCAGGCCGGTAGTTTCGGCGACCTCGGTAAGCGTGCTTTGCAGGTCCAGACCGCATTGGATAGCCCTGTCAATGACATCTTCCGGGGCATCATCATAGGGCCATACCACCACGATGGCATCGCCGACAAAATCAACGACATCACCACCATAGGCCATGGCAACATCGGTCATGCGTCCAAAGTAAGCGTTGAGGATATCGGCCAGCAGCTCCGCACCTTCAGGGCCTTTCTGGTCGTATTGATCGGTCAGCCGACTGAACCCCGTGATGTCGGTGAACAGTGCAACAGCATCGAAGTATTCGATATGAGGTTCCGTTTGTGGCTGCTCAACACCCTGAAGGTAGTTGAGCACACGTTTTGGAACATATTGGCGAAGTGTTTGTTCCATCTGCAGGTTCCATGCGATGCGTCATGGAATTACGAAGCATGCATTTCAAAGGGGTTTATATCCCATGCATCCCTGCTTGTATCCTCCTATGTCGATAAATATACAGGATTTTTTACCAGCGTGAATATTCTTACTGGCGGCTGTATTTTGGTAGGCCTCCAAGATTTCGGAAATTTCAGGAACTTTCTGCCCATTCAAATGTTGACAGGCGAAATGACAGATTGCACAAAGGCCAAGAGTAAGGAATGAACGTCAGTGTCCATATATGGCTAGAGTCTACTTATGAGTCATTTTTGTGTTGGCGCGGTGTGATCGGCATAATAGCCAGCTTAAATTTATTTTATTCCCTGAATATAATGAAATCAGGCACCGATTGGCTGATGCAGGGATGATTTCCTTATGGAGAGTGACCACATGAAGAAGTGGGAATGTGTTGTTTGCGGCCTGATCTATGATGAGGCTGAAGGGTGGCCGGATGATGATATTGCACCGGGTACGGCCTGGGCGGATGTGCCGGAAGACTGGACCTGTCCTGATTGTGGTGCCACCAAATCCGATTTTGAAATGGTAGAAATCTAGGCATCAGATAACAGTTTGAATGACGTGATGGAATTGCGAACACTTGAGTTGGCTGATCGCTCCATCAACGTTGAGGTCTACATGCCGGAGAGTGGCGAAGCCGCTCCCGGCATTTTGTTATTGCACGAACTGTATGGACTGGTTGACTGGAATCGCCAGTCTGCTGCAGACCTTTGTCACCGCCGCTATCCGGTTTGTGTGCCCGATTTGTATACTGACGGTGCCTCAAAATACTGTATTAGTGCCATGGTACATGCTGCATGGGTCAAGGCTGGTGTGGGAAAGAACGCTCGACTTTTTTGAGAGGGAACTACTGCGCAGTTGAGGTTACGGCGTTGCTTTTTATTTTGGTTTTGGGCTGGGTTCTTGGCAATCTTATTTTGATTGTAGTGCCGACCTCGAGACGAGAGTCTGCTGTGATAGTGCCACCGTGGTGTACACAAATCTGATGGCAAATAGCCAACCCTATACCACTGCCCCTTTTTTTATCATCCCTATGTAACCTTTCAAAGGGTTTGAATATTTTATCCTTCAGACTTTGTTCGAAGCCTTGACCGTTATCTTCAACGCTAATCTCACATATGGGATCTTCGGAATCAGATTTACATCTGATGTTGACGGATGCAGCGACACCGTTTCGGCGAAAATTGATCGCGTTGGCAATTAGGTTCTGGAAAAGTTCTTCAACCTGAACAGGATCCACCTCAATAGTGGGCAGTTTTTCTGCTTTTATAGTACTGCCTGTTTCCTTGATCAATATTTCAAGATTGTCACAGGCGGATTCAACGGCCTGATTGAGGTCAACAGATTCAGGATTTATCAAATCAGCATTAAGTCTTGAATAATCGAAAAGAGATTTAATCAGAGTCCGGATTTTGTGGCTGGCATTCTGAATGCCTGTTAGATATTTCAGTGATTCTTCATCGAGTACATCTTCCGATTTTTTTCTGAGGATATCTGCAAACACAGATATCTTCCTGACAGGTTCGCTTAAATCATGTGCAGCCACAAAGCTGAATTTCTCCAGATCTTCATTGGATCGTTTTAATTCCCTGTTGTTTTTTTCCAGAATAATTTTGGAGGCCTTTAATTCATTGACGCGTTCAGAAATCTGTTGCTCAAGTTTTGCATTTGTGTGAGTGAGTGACGCCTGATAATCCTGCCGCGCAATTTCTGCCAGAGATTCCTGCGTAATATCCTTGATCATGACCAGTGCCCCTCGATCAGGGCGCCCGTTATCAGCCCTGCAGGCAATGAGTTCATAATGAAGAGATTTACCCTGATGGAGAAAGCGTAATTTATGAGAGCAGGAGTCGCCACTTTGAAGAGCTCTGTCAATCAAGGACTTCGCTGCAGCCGCATTCTTGGGTGGTAGCAAGGAATCAATGGGTTGCCCCAGAGCCTGAGCGCTATTTGTGTAGAGCATGCGTTCGCCGACCGGGTTTATATCAAGGAGTCTGAATTCCCTGCCGAATACCATGATGCCAATGGGTAATTGCTCCAGGAGCTGACTCAATTCGAGCGGAGTATTAGGGCTATATTTGTCTGATGATTCCAGGCTTTTTTGTGCCTTGGAAATACGATTCTTATGTTGCTGACGCGTGACGCCAAGATCGACATATTTACTTAGAAGCGATGAAATATTCTCAACATTGTCGTTGGGCAATGCCATCGTATTGAGCCCGATATTGTGGGTGATCATGAGTTGGTTCTTAAAGGCTTCAGTTTTATCGGGTTCGCAAAGAATTAGAATGGGTGCCACCCTGTTCTTCATATGAAGTTTTTTTGCGGTTTCAATCGGGTCAGGTTCGGACTCGCCAATAATGATGGCACTGCTTTGTGCGTCTTCTGTCCAGGCAGTTAGCTCAATTGTGCTACCGGAAGTGGTCTTTAGTTCGCTACACAATAATTGTTCTATTGTGGCAGATGAACCATAAAAGGATGCTGCAGTTCGCATGTTGGTAATACTACTCAGTGAGCAAGGGCTGATCAACAAAACTTCGACTTGGCCACGACTGAAGAAAGCCTGTCGTAGTGGCTAAAGCATGGGTTGCCTCCATGTCGCCAGGCAGGCTGTGCAGATATTTGTTCTCAGGATAGTCTCAGTATCAATCGGGAAAACGCTTCGACTTTGCTGGTTAATGCAGTAGAAGCAATATTCGGCTCATAAATTTCTATGGTTGGCCTATTCACGTCCAGCTTCGGCTAAGCCTGTCGTACTTTTCAAGGACTCAATTGTGCTGGCTTGTTGCAGAGTTATCATTCACTCAAAAGGGGTATGCCAAGCAGGCCACGCCCCGTCCAGATACGGAGGAGGTCGGTGGTGGGGGCCATAACATGTGCAGCTCGCGCATCCCGGAGTAGGCGCTGTAATTTTCCACCATCACGGTAACCAATGCCGCCACAAAGGGTCATAACATCATTCACTGTATCGACAGTGCAATCCGCAACTTCTGCTTTTGCCGAGAGAATTGATAGCAGTGCATGTGGGTCATCGGCATCAAATTTCTTTGCCGCTGAATAAACGAGTTGGCGAGTACGTTCAACTCGTGCCCAAATTTCCCCCAGTCGGTGTTGTATTACATCGGATTGCCCGAGACTTTGACCATTGTGCGAGTGGTTCCGCTTGTTGATGTGCTCAACTGCAATATTCAATGCAGCGTTTGCGATGCCAAGATAGCAGCCAGACATTGAAGTCAGAAAGTAGGGGGCAACAACATGAAAAACGTACCAGATCTGGTCTCCCGCTTTACCCAGCAAGTTTCCCATGGGAATCTGGACATTATTTAGTTTGAGGCTGATCGAGGAATTGCCGCGCATTCCCATGCCCTCCCATTTGCCATGCCACTCCATGCCCTCTGTTTTATTGTCCAGAATCATGCATGAAAAGTTGTCTGTGGATGAGCCGTCTATAAATTCTGCGCCGGACAGCACATATGAATCGGCAAACTTTCCATTGGTGACGAATGTTTTTTCACCGTTTACTTCATAGTGTTCGCCTATCAGTTCCATTCCGGTTTGCGGAAAATAGAAGTGGGCACCAGTGCCGGGCTCACTTAACGAAAGGGTAGTAATGTGCTCACCATCTGCTATTGGGCGGAGATAATTTTCAATCTGGTGTTTAGTTGGGCTGACAGAAATAACGCCTGACCCTACGCAGTGCATGCCAAAGCAGATCGCTGTAGAGCCGCATTTTTCACCCAAAGTTTCGCAGGCCAGTGCCATACTGAAAAGGCCTTGCCCCATGCCGCCATATTCCATGGGAACAATAAGGCCTGTGAGGCGTTCGGCTTTTAAGGCTTCAAATGCTGCGCTGGGCCATCTGCACTCCTTATCAATGGTCTCTGCCAATTGATGCACCACAGTATCTGCAATTGCTGCAAATTGATGTCGAATTCGTCCGGCTTCTGTATCTATCATTTCAGCCTCTAATATTTTTTTGTTAAACCAGAAAACTAACCATAACTTACTCACGATAATCTGCACACGTAATATCACTGTAAAGTAATGTCAGCAACGGATGACAGAGGTATCGATTAAACGGTATCCGCTATTCCAAGTCTTGAATTTCAGGCATTTGTTAATTATAGCGAAATCAGTCAGGTGTTTATTGAATGCAGAACCCGGGTGTTATCGTTGATCTTCTTCAATATCAACCAAACGATCGGAGACTTTCAATACCCAGGATATGGCGAAACCAGCCGTGAAATTATTCTTCTTTTTAACCAGCGGGCTGTCCTCAAATGCAGCATTGTCTACGGTATCCAGTTTAATGAAGCCACCTGTCCACATCCTTGGAAATCGCTTGCTCAGGGCAGCGATAATTTGCGAGCCAGCATAGCCACCATCGGCCCTATAGGCGGGTCGATCCGGGCGGGCGAATTGCGGCTCTACACCGTAGAAATAATTGTGATACTTGCTGTCGCTAAAGATTGGGCCTGTGAGCAGTCCCAGTTTCCAGTCGCTGTATCCGAGTGGGTCTACAATATCGAGATTCAGCCGGGGTTGGAATACCCAGCCGACATGTTCAATTTCACTGGAAATGACCGCACGTATTGGCAATCGAATATCCAGTTGAAGTTTGTTGTCAGGGGATTGCCACCAGTGATATTTCAGGATGGGGCCAATTTGCACCGTAGGTTCCAGATCTTCCATCCCTGCCCGGGCTTTATTGTCATCGCTGTCGACTGGCACTGAGCCGTTCAGGCTAATGTCCAGTTTCAGTCGCTCGGACTCGAAAAGGCGCCCTCTTACACTGCTGCGGTCTACCTTGATGTATTCGCCGCGATAGACAAAGTAAGGTATCGGCAGGACATAACTGCTGCGTTCATCGGAGCCGCGGTAGTCGGGAAAATCAACTACGGCGAAGCCGGCACCGGCCTCCCAGAGAGGTTTTTGTTCAGCCAGAGCCTGGCCAGCCCCCAGCAAGCACAGGCTTGTGAAGAGAAGTGCATTTTTGAATGAATTCATTCGCTTAATTTACTTTGGGAACAGTATTGGGCAGCAGTTTCATCAGTACACCAACACCCAGGCCCCAGGCTGCATTCAGAATGAGTGCGCCGATTATGATTTGCGGATTCCAGCCCATTGCAACGCCGAGACCTTTCATGGGCATCACCAGGAATAAAGCAACAGCACTGGGGCCGATGGCGCCAATGAGAATGGTACGTAACCAGTAGCTTTTGCCAACCGTATTTCTGATCATCAGCCAAAGGGCGATACCCCAGATGCCGCCCCAGAATGCCAGCGATACCACCGCGGGAATGCCCAGGGGTTCAGTTGGCGTCATATTGAAAGGTGCCGGTACATCAGGGTTTCCGGCATGCAATAAGGCCAGTACGCCCTGATGGCATAACAGGGTTGAAATATATCCCGCACCGAAAGATTTCAGGTGTTGCATGGTGATGTTCTCCATTGTTTTCTTCGTTACAGTGTAAAAGTCTACCTTTCAGCGCCCACTATTACACAGCTTGATTTTCGACTACCCTTACATGTGCCTGATTATCGCTTGCAGGCTGCCATAGATTAAGTAAGCATAGTTACCGAATTGCTAGCTATGACCATAGAGTGCACCTAAGATGTGCGCCGTCGGGATCACTCACACGAAGACAGAATATGACTAGAGACACTGCGAAAGTCGGCATTGCCGATATCGCATATTACTTGCCGGATGACCGGCTTTGTAACCTGGAACGTGCACCGGCGCTGGATGCGTCGGAAGAGCTGTTGCGTGACAAGATCGGGGTCATGCGTGTCAGCCGCAAGGGACCCCAGCAGCAGGCTTCAGATCTTGCGATTCTTGCTGCACAGAAACTCTTTGACCAAGGGGCAGTAAACCCTGAAGAAGTGGATTGTCTGGTGGTTGTGACACAGAATCCGGATGACCACGGACTTCCCCATGTGTCTGCCCGGGTACATGGCAAACTGGGTTTGCCGCGTCGTTGTGCTGCATTTGATGTTTCTCTCGGCTGCTCGGGTTTTGTTTATGGGCTGTCGATTATTACCTCGTTGATGCAGGCGCAGGGCCTTAAGCGTGGCTTGTTACTCACAGCCGACCCTTATTCCAATATCGTCAATCCGGATGATCGTAACACCACATTGTTATTCGGTGATGGTGCAGCAGCGACGCTGATTACTGATAAGCCCCGGTGGCATGTAGGCAAGTTTGATCTCGGTAGCGAAGGCAGTGACTGGGAACAAATTGAAGTACAGCCGGAGACCGGTGAGTTGTATATGAATGGTCGTGGCGTGCTGAACTTCTCAGCCAAGATCGTGCCCGATAGTATTAGGCTCGCCATGCAGATGAACGACGTGAGTATGGATCAGGTCGACCGGTTTGTATTGCATCAGGGCAGTCGACATATTGTGACGCAACTGGCGAAGCGCCTTGATGTGCCGCCTGAAAAGGCCCCCTTTCTGGCGGGCGATTATGGCAACACGGTCTCGTCTTCAATCCCCATCATGATGGCGCAGGGTGCTGTTGATGATGACAGGGTTGTTGTGTTGTCCGGATTTGGTGTGGGTTTGTCCTGGGCGTCGACGGTGTTGTTCAAAGCAGACTAACGCGACAGGATGTTACCCGTGCTGCCGGTGCGTTCAGTGTCTTCGACTTTTGGTGCGGTTCCAAAAAGCACATCGCCCATACCCATCGATACACCCCACCACAGGTTTTCATTTCGAAAATGATGTGCGCGGTGCAAGCGAACACGGCGCCGATAGTATTCAATTGGTGGCGACCAGCGCACATGGGCAAGGTAATGACAGAACTCGTAATTCAGGGCCAGCAGAAAGTAGAAGGCCAGTGCGCTAAAGGCGAGTTCAAGCGTCGGAAAGATCAGCCAGGCGCCACCAATCAGTAAGGGGGCAACCATGGGAAACACATGCAGAGGGATAAATACCCGCTTAAGGTCCCATGGGGTTTTATGGTGATCCCGATGTGTTTGCGGCAGAAGAAAATCCACCTTGCGGTTAAACAGGGTAATGGGCTTGAAGTGCAGCATGTACACGTGAATGAGCCATTCCATGACTGGCCAGAACAGGAAAATAATGACGGGTGCAATTGCATCCAGCCATGACAGGTTTCCGGCCTGAATGCGCAGACCAGCAAACAGAATGATCAGGCTGCCGAGAATGGCAGGGCTTGGGTGGGTAAAAAACACCTTTAGGGCTGTGCCCATGGTGGCAGGGCTGTTGGCCTTTGCCTGACCCTGTTCAATGGTTTCGACTTCACTCATGATTTCACCTTCTCGAATTCTTTGGATTCACCTCGTTCGTAGGCATCCAGAACTTTATTCATGGCATTCGAGCCAAGTGCGACATGCTCGCATGCAAGCGTGAATGCAGTGTCTCCATCACCGGAACGTACCGCCGCCGCCAAAGCGGCCAGGCGCTCGACATCCTGAAATTCTTCAATGAGGGTTTGCGTGAGCAGCTCCCAGATGCGTTTATAGGTTTTACGTAAGGAATTAAATGCCAGCCGGTAGGCCATGTTGCCACTGCCATTGACCAGTACGTTCCAGTACTCAAAGACCAGGTCCTGTCGTTCGGATATGTCCTGCGTTTTCACCATATCGGCGACGAGTGCATCGAGTTTGATGATTGTTTTTTCATTGGCTTTTTTCGCTGCAGAGCGTGCAACTTCCGGTGCCAGGTTCTGGCGCAAGCTGACAATTCCACGGGCTATTTCGACTCGCATATGACCTTCCTCATCAACCAGCAGGGCAGGGAGCATTTCCAGTCCTGCCTCTTCTTCAAAATCCAGAACCACGGTGGCACCGCCATGACGAACCTGTACAAGTCCGGCCTGTTGCAGGCGCTTGATGCCTTCTCG
>JBFJXR010000002.1:0-150988 GCA_041622995.1 Nevskiales bacterium | reverse complement strand
TTCCGATATACGCCCCGGGATATTCGACAGCTGGGCAGCTTTTCTTAACAGTGATGTGCGTTTTGCACTATGTATCGCCCCGCTGGAAAAAGCGGTAAAGCTTACTGACCCCGACATCATCATCCTCCCGGAAGCCCGCCTGCTGGGTGCCCGCGCCCCCGCCCAACGTAAACGTCGCGCAACCCGGGACGCCTCAGCCATTCTTCGTGATCTTACAGATCTGACGCTGGGGTCGGCCATAGTCCATCAGGACCATGGCGTTGGACGCTATATAGGGCTGCAACATATTCAGATACATGGTCAGAAAACCGAATTCCTGACGCTCGAATACGCGGATAAGACCAAGCTGTTTGTGCCGGTGTCCTCGTTGCATCTGGTGCATCGATATACCGGCGCTGATGGCAATTCGGTACCACTGCATCGTCTTGGTAGTGAGCAATGGGAAAAAGCCAGAAAGCGCGCTGCCAAACGGGCAAGAGATGCGGCCGCTGAGCTACTTGAAATCCAGGCGAAACGCATGGCCAATGAGGGCGTAGCCATGCCCACGCCTGTTGAGGACTATCAGCGATTCTGCGACCAGTTTCCGTTCGAGGAGACGCCTGACCAGGCGCAGGCCATCGAGCAGGTGCTCGGCGATATGGCAACGCCCGTACCAATGGATCGGGTGGTATGCGGTGATGTCGGGTTCGGTAAAACAGAGGTCGCCATGCGCGCTGCCTTTGTCGCCGCACAAAGTGGTCGCCAGGTCGCAGTGCTGGTTCCTACCACGCTACTGGCGCAGCAGCATTACCAGAACTTTTCTGATCGCTTTGCTGACTGGCCGATACGCATCGGCTCGATCTCCCGACTCGGCGGTACCAAGGCCCAGCAGGCGACTATGGAAGATATGGCCAATGGCAAACTGGACATCGTCATCGGCACACATCGACTGATCCAGAAAGACGTTAAATTCAAAAATCTCGGCCTGGTCATTGTCGATGAAGAACACCGCTTTGGTGTCAGGCATAAAGAAGAACTGAAAAAACTGCGTGCCAATGTAGATCTGGTTACCCTGACAGCCACACCCATTCCACGCACCCTCAATATGAGCCTGGCAGGTCTGCGTGACCTTTCCATCATAGCCACCCCGCCTGTAGAGAGACTTGCGATCAAGACACAGGTGGTCGAATGGAACGGCACCCTGATTCGTGAAGCCTGTCTGCGCGAAATCAAACGAGGAGGACAGGTTTATTTCCTGCATAACCGGGTCGAGGACATTGAACGCATCAGCCGCGAGCTGGCCAAACTCGTCCCCGAGGCAACGGTGCAATTTGCCCATGGCCAGATGCGCGAGCGGGAACTGGAACATGTGATGCTGGATTTCTACCACCAGCGATTCAATCTACTGGTTTGTACCACGATTGTAGAAAGCGGCATCGACGTGCCCAGCGCCAATACCATTCTCATTAACCGCGCTGACCGCCTCGGACTCGCACAGTTACACCAGCTCCGAGGGCGTGTAGGTCGTTCTCATCATCGTGCCTACGCCTACATGATCGTGCCTGACTACAAGTCGCTCACAAAGGACGCACAACAGCGCCTCGAGGCTATTGAATCACTCGGCGAACTCGGTGCCGGCTTTTTGCTTGCCACTCAGGACATGGAAATTCGAGGTGCTGGCGAGCTATTGGGAGAGGATCAAAGTGGGCAGATCGAGGCCGTGGGCATCACGATGTATACCGATTTACTGGAACGTGCCAAGCGCGCCCTTGCCACCGGTGAATTACCTGATGGTGAAGTCAGCGATACCCGGAGTTGCGAAATCGATATGGGCGTGACTGCCCTGCTGCCGGAAGAATACGTACCCGACATTCACAGCCGCCTTGTGCTGTATAAACGCATTTCTGCAGCTGAGAACAATGCCGAACTCAAAGAACTGCAAGTAGAACTGATCGATCGCTTTGGCCTGCTACCGGAGGCGGCGCAGCAATTGTTCGCAACTACCGAATTAAAGCTCAAAGCACAGCCACTGGGCATAAAGAAACTGGAAGCCGGCGATCAGGGGGGAAGACTGATATTCAATGCCAAACCCAATATCGATCCGGTCAAGATCATTCAACTCATTCAGTCCGAACCCGCTACTTACAAGCTGACCGGTACGGAGAAACTGCATTTCAGCAAACCACTGGAGGCCGGCAAGCTGCGGCAGGCGTTTGTAGAAGAATTGCTGAAGAAACTTGCGGCCTGAATCCTGCCAGCGCATTCAAACTTTTATTTGCTAACCAATGCCCTAAGCAGTTTCGCCACTCGTTGCATGCCTTCGGCAACCGATGTCTCGATCTGATCGTGGATACCACCTTCGCCCAGACCCGCGGCCCAGTTCACCATGACGGCACAGCAAACATATTCCAGCCCCGCCTCCCGAGCCAGCGCAGCCTCTGGCATTCCGGTCATGCCTACCATGTCGGCACCGTCTTTCTGCAAACGCCTGATTTCAGCTTCTGTTTCCAGACGAGGGCCCTGCGTGGCCGCGTAGACGCCATCCTGAATCGCTTCCAGCCCTTCCTGAGCTGAAATCCTGATGCACTGCTGGCGAAAGCTTTCCGTATAGGGCTGGCCAAATTCTATATGATCGACCTGCCCGGCCTGACCATCACTGTAGGTATGTTCACGGCCATAGGTGTAATCAAGAATCTGATACGGAAAGGCTATCAATCCGGGTTGCATGTCATTTCTGATACCGCCTACTGCCGCCACCGATAACACTTGTTGAATTCCGGCTTTGCGTAAAGCCCAGATATTTGCCCGGTAATTAATCAGGTGCGGGGGTATATGATGCCCTTCCCCATGACGAGCTAAAAATGAAATCGTATGCCCATTGAACGTCCCTATCTGCAGTGCAGCAGAGGGTTTCCCATAAGGTGTATCTACAAGCCGGGTTTCCTGTAGTTCAAATTCAGGCAAGACATTAAGACCCGTGCCCCCGATAACGGCCAGCCGCACAGTCATCTAGGCGACATCATGCTGGCTGTTCACCGCATATATACAGGGATGCTGGCGAAGGTAACCCTTGTAATCCATGCCACAGCCGAACAGGTAGCGGTCATCTGTTTCAAGGCCCACAACATCCACTTGTACAGCAGGATCACGCCGATCATGATTTTTCTGAATCAGCACGGTCGTGAGCACTTCTGCAGCATCCTGGGAATGCAGTGCACGCTGAACCGCTGCCAGAGTGTGTCCTTCATCCAGAATATCGTCGATAACCACGACCACACGACCGGCAAGGTCAATACTAGGCATCACCTTCCAGATCAGTTCACCACCATGCAAATCACCCCGATAACGCGTGGCATGCAGGTAATCCAGTTGTATGGGGAAATCCAGGCGTTTCATGAGTTCTGATGCGACAAACAGCCCACCCATCATGACAGGCATGACAACCGGATTACTTTGCCCAACCAGTTTTTCCAGCTGCTGAGCCATTCGGTCATAGGCTGCATTTACAGCTGCTTCATCATGAACAACTTCAGCCTCGGATAGCACACGCCGACATTCGGCATGCAGGGATTTAAGATCAGTCATGCATCAAGCCTGCTGCACCGAGACAGGTTCTGGTACATGCAGCGTTGTTGTCGGGAATGCCATCTCTGCACCATGTTTATCGACAATGTCATGAATTTTCAATAGCACATCCTGCTTTACCTCATGGTACTTGGCCCAGTCGCAGGTCACTGTCATGCAGTAAACGAAAAAGTCGAGTGAATGCGCTCCGAATTCATTGAAGTAAACCAGCACAATCTGTTTATGGTCAATTTCTGCATGGTCCATAATCATCTGCTTCACATCGGCAAGGATCGGTGCCACCTTGGATATATCGTCATAGCGCACGCCCATCGTTTCGTTAATCCGCCGGTGCGTCATACGTGAGGGATTTTCAACCACAATATTGGTAAATATGGCATTAGGTACATACATGGGGCGTTTATCAAAACGCCTGATCACAGTGCGGCGCCAGCCAATATGCTCAACCGTACCTTCAATATCCTTTTCCGGAGAACGAATCCAGTCTCCCTTAGAAAATGGGCGATCCAGGTAAACCGTTAGCCCGCCAAATACATTGGCGAGCAGGTCCTTGGCTGCCAGACCAATGGCCAGACCACCTACGCCGCCAAAAGCCAGTACCCCGGAAATACTGAAACCCAGGCTCTGCAGAATGACCAGAGCCCCGGTGATGAAAATACTCGCTCTTAACAGCTTGGCTATCGCATCAACCGTTGTGTGATCGACAGTTTTTCCCGAGCTGGCATTCGCTTCAAGAATGTTGTTACTGACCTCGTTGACGAGTCGCAGCAGGAACCAGACCATCATCACGATGACACCGACTCTGCGAGCCGGGTCAATGAGTTCGGCAAATGTACTCTCCTCACCCGCCGTTGTGACCTCAGCGGCTATCGAAAGACCTAGCACCCAGATAAGACCCCGCAGCGGCAAGCTGATAGCTGCAAAGATTGCGTCGTCCCAGACATTCCTAGTCGATTCGACCCGCTTATGCAGAAATACCAGGAAATACTTCAATGCGAGGTTGATAGTAACAACTGCCAGTACTACCAAAAATATTTCCAGCATCCAGTCCCATTGACTATGGGCCTCGACAATCCAGTTCTTTATTGATTCTAAAAATTCCATCATCTTCTTCTTTCAGTGTATTCAGGCCAACAAGGCCGATAAATTGGTTTGGGTTTGCAATAATCGGGGTGTGTCCTGCTTCACCGCCCGGGCTTTCAAACTCTTTAATCGATTGCCTGACTCTGCCGTACTCTGCCACTGCAGCCTATCCAGCAACTCTTCCACACCGGGGCGATGATTACACACTGGGAGCATGTCACAACCTGCCTCCAGCGCCATCTGTGCCCGGTCGATGTAGCTGCCCATGGCGCCTGCACCTCCCATGCTCAGATCATCACAAAATACCGCCCCTTTAAAACCCAACCATTTGCGTAGTTGCTGCTGAATCCAGACAGGTGACAGACTCGCAGGACGGTGATCTACAGCAGGAAATTTTATATGCGCCATCATCACTGATGCCAGCCCTGCATCAATCAGGGCTTTGAATGGTCTGATATCAAGCGCATTGATTTCTGCCAATGTTCTCTCATCAACAGGCAGTTCGACATGTGAATCCGGAGCAACCTGTCCATGCCCCGGGAAATGTTTTCCCGTGGCCGCCATGCCGCCTTCTGCCAGCCCTTGCATAAAGGCTATGGCCAGCCTGGAAATTATCTCAGGATCCTGATGAAAAGCCCGGTCGCCGATAACTTCGCTGACACAACTATCGATATCCAGAACAGGCGCAAAGCAAAGATCCACACCGACTTCCCCGAGTTCTGTCGCAATCAGCCAGCCGCATTCCCTGCTCAATTGCTGACTTTGTTCTTTATTATCATTGTATATCGCACCAATCTGGCGCATTGACGGAAGTCGGGTGAACTCTTCCCTGAATCGCTGCACACGCCCGCCTTCATAATCGACCGCAATTAGAATATCCCGCCTAACTTTCTTGATGTTTCTAATTAATTCAACAAGTTGTCGCTTTGACTCAAAGTTTCTTGTGAATAATATAAAACCCCCAACCTGTGGGTGTTCAAGGACTTCGCAATCTTCAGACGCTAGCTGAAAACCGTCGATATCCATCATGATCGGGCCCAGGTTCTTATTTCTCATAATTACTCATGAATAATGACAGGGGTGCCAGGTTGCACCACGTCAAATAGCTGGATGACGTCCGCATTTCGCATACGAATGCAGCCTATAGATGCCGGAATGCCCATAGGTTCTGAGTCCGGCGTGCCGTGTATATAAATAAAGCGTCTCTGACTATCCAGATCACCGTAGCGGTTTTTGCCGGGCTCACAACCCCCAAGCCAAAGGATTCGACTCAAAATCCAGTCTCTACCAGGGAATTGAGCAGCCAGTTCTTGCGTGTATATCTCGCCTGTGGGCCGTCTGCCGATAAAGACCGCGTTCTCAGGTGCCCCCGCACCGATACAGGCACGAATTCTGTGTAAGCCTCTGGGGGTGCAGAAACTACCCATTCTTTCACCGGCACCTTTTCGCGCAGTGGAGACACTGTATTCATTGACCTCGCCATTGGCTGACTCGTATGTAAGCTGCTGTGCAGCAATATCTACGGTGATCTTCCCGGGTAATGTACTCATGCGTCCTTTACCAGCAAAGCCATGGATTCCACGTGGCTGGTGTGAGGAAACATATCCATCACACCCGCACGCTGCAAGCGGTAGCCGTACTCTTTGACGAGTATGGATACATCGCGCGCCAATGTTGCCGGATGACAGGATACGTAGAGAATTTCCCGGACGCCTGCCCTGGCAAGTAACGGCATCACTTCTTCTGCCCCGGCCCTTGGAGGGTCGATCAGCGCTTTATCAAATGATTGGCCAATCCATGCCTCCTCTGCCTGGGTTTGAAACAGGTCTGACACGTAAAACTCAATGTTCTGTAAATCGTTTCGCACGGCATTCATCTGTGCCCGCTTCACCAGAGAGGCATCACCTTCTACCGCGACTACCGATGTCGCCTGCCTGGCCAAGGGCATGGAGAAATTCCCCAGGCCACAAAACAATTCCAGTACCTTGTCAGCCGACCCAGGATTCAGCCATTCCAGCGCCTGATCAACCATGGCCGCATTCAACGTTCCATTCACCTGAATGAAATCAGCGGGCTCGAAATAAAGGCGAACATTATGATTGGGCAGTTGAAAATAGAGCTCAGGCGTATCAGGCAACAATGGCGTTACACTATCCAGCCCGCCGGGTTGAAGATAAAACCAGATAGCTTCTTCTTTCGAGAAAGCTTCCAGACGCTCGCGATCTTGCAGTGTTGGAGGGTCCATGACGCGTAGCACCAGTGCAACGGCGTTTTCGGCAACCGCGACTTCAATCTGTGGAATCCGGTCGCATATGGTTAATTGCTCAATCAATCCTGCCAGTTTGGTCAGACGCCTGCCAACTGCAGGGTCGAGAACCTCACAGCCCTCGATGACAGCAACATAGGGGTTATTACGCTCTCTGAACCCGACCAGTACCCGCTCTTTTTTGTGTACGTTCTTGACACTTAATCTTGCACGCCGCCGGTAACCCCATAAAGGCCCGATTAGAGGTGCTGCCACTTCAACAGGCTCGACACCGCCAATGCGACGCAGATTATCCAGCATCTGTGCCTGTTTAAATTCGATCTGGGCTCTAGGATCAAGATGTTGCAGGCTGCATCCGCCGCAAAGTCCAAAATGGGCGCATTCAGGATCCACGCGATCAGCTGAGGCTTTCAGTACCTCTTCAAGCTGACCCTCATCAAAACTGGATTTCTTTCTTGTACGCATATAGCGAACATTTTCACCAGGCAATGCGTCGGTAATAAAAACCACCTTGCCATCCACGCGGGCGATGCCGCGAGCATCGTGCGAAAGATCCTCAACATGCGCTTCAAATGGCCCGTCCGGCATAAAGCGGCGTGCCCTTTGTCGTCTGCCCCCCATATCAGGATTCTGCAGGAGGCGTTGCTGCGCCGTTTATCCAGGTAGCATCGAAGGCCAGCAGATGCTCTGCGCCTGAGGATTGCAGGGCGTCATGTACCAGCTGCTCTTCATGAGCAAGACCCTCCTTATCCAGTACGCCCCGCATCTGGCAAAAGCGCAGATAAACGAGGTAGGTATTCAAAGCATCGGTTTCGCAATAATTACGAATCGATTCTATTTCGCCTGCCAGGTAGGCCTCCCAGACCTTACTGCCATGCATACCCATTTTTCCCGGCAAGCCCAGCAGAACAGCCATATCTTCCAGCGGAGCATTGGCACGTCCCTGATACATGGCCAGCACATCCATCAAGTCAATATGTCGCTGATGATAGCGCCCAAGGTAGCTGTTCCATTTGAAATCACGATCATTGTCGCCCCAGTCCCAGTACTGGGCCGCAGTCACCCCGCCAATCAGTCCACGGTAATGCAAAACCGGCAAATCAAAGCCACTGCCATTCCATGACACCAGTGTCGGCAGGTAACGTGCGACACCGTCATAGAAGCGTTGAATGATTTCCGCCTCACTGTCACCCGGCTCACCGATGGTCCAGACCTTCACCTGGTCCTTGTGTCGCAGTGTGACTGAAATAGCCACTGCACGGTGCAGGTGCAGGGGCATAAAATCCGTGCCCTTGGCCTGCATACGCTTATGCATCATGGCTCTGGCCACATCTTCATCTGAGAGACCATCCAGTCCGTACAGGCGGCGACCTCCCTCTACATCGGGAACAGTTTCGATATCAAAAGCAAGGACAGTACCTAGCATAACGTGCAGACCCTAAGCCGGAAAAATGCCCGTGGAGAGATAGCGGTCTCCACGATCACAGATAATGACAACAATGGTGGCATTCTCCACTTCTTTTGAAAGCTGTAATGCACTGAATACGGCACCCCCTGAAGAAACGCCTGCGAATATCCCTTCCTCAGCCGCCAGGCGACGCGTCATGACCTCTGCATCTTCCTGAGCCACATCAATCGTCTGATCTACACGTGCCGCGTCGAAAATCGAAGGCAGGTACTCCTTGGGCCAGCGTCGAATTCCCGGAATGCTGGATTCACCATCTGGCTGGACACCGACAATCTGAATATCAGGATTCTGCTCTTTCAAAAAACTGGAAACGCCCATAATCGTGCCGGTCGTGCCCATAGAGCTGACGAAATGCGTAACCGTGCCTTGTGTATCACGCCAGATTTCAGGCCCGGTACCCTCATAATGAGCGCGCGGGTTATCCGGGTTTGCAAATTGATTCAATACCTTGCCCTTGCCTTCAGCCTCCATGGCATCAGCCAGGTCTCTTGCGCCCTCCATCCCCTCTTCCTGGGAAACCAGGATGATTTCTGCGCCGAAAGCCTTCATGGTTTGGCGACGCTCGATACTGAGATGCTCAGGCATGATAAGGGTCATCTTGTAACCCTTCATCGCAGCGACCATCGCAAGCGCGATGCCTGTATTGCCACTGGTAGCCTCGATCATTCGATCACCAGGCTTTAAATCGCCCCGATCTTCAGCACAGCGAATCATGCTGTATGCGGGACGATCCTTTACCGAACCGGCAGGATTATCACCCTCCAGCTTGGCCAGAATGGTATTGCTCGTATCTCCAGGAAGACGCTGCAATCGCACCAGAGGAGTATTTCCCACACAGCTTTCAATACCGGGATAGTCAATAAGTTGTTTCGACATACTTGGATAATCTTTCTTTTACTAAAGGCCCAGAGGCAAACAGACGATAGTCTATAGTAACGGGCTTAAAACAACGATATTCACTCTGGAAGAATCAATTTACATAACCTCGGGCTGTCTAAAAGCACTTAATCGTCATACACTTATAGTTATGCAGAATTGGAGCATCCAAAAACGGATTTACTTGCTGGTCGTCGTGCCTGCGATTGTCATAACGTCAATTGCAATCGGCATTTCAACAGCCCGTCAAATTACCCGCCTCAATACTGATCACAGTAATTTCGCAGCTATTCAAATTAAGCAGATAGCCAGAGCAAGCTACCTGGCAATGGTCACTGGAAATAAACGTGAACTTCGTCAAATTACGAATTCTGCACTGGAAAATGGCCAGCTTATAAATGGCATAGACATCAAACGTTCAGATGGTAATACTGAAGCCAAGGCTTTTCTTTCAGACACTGGTGAAACAGCGGCTTCTTCTCGATTTTTCTCACCCTTTGCTGAACTGATCAATCACTATAGCCTGCCTGCAACAATGACTACGAGTATCCCTCCTGAGGGAGAAGGCACTGTTTTCAGTCATTTTGGTACACCTGCGGCAAAACTCGGAACGGTTACCCTATATATTTCTCCTGCCTATCGAGAGGCAGAGATCGCAGAGATTCTGAATCGCGCATTAATTACTTTTATAAGTCTTGCCGGATTGATACTTGGCCTTGCGTTTCTGGCAGGTCAGCTCGCACTTAGACCCATGCGGCGCCTGACCCGAACAATTAATGAACTGGCGGAAGGAAAAACTCCGACATCGAGCATTAGTGAAGACTCGGAAATAGGCAATGTCGCTCGTGAGATATCTGTATTGGGTAAACGCTTAATAGATAGCAAGGAAGCCGCCAGTCAGCTTGAAAACCTGAATAAGGAACTGGCTCAGGCGCATAGAATTGCCGAGCGGTCTGCCAGGAGTAGTAGCTCGCTGCTCGCTGGTATGAGCCACGAATTACGTACGCCTATTACTGCAATACTCAGTCATGCAGACATGCTCGAATCTAGCGGCCTGACGCCAGAACAGAATGAAATGATTGGCACCATCAGGCGTTCAGGAAAGAACCTTCTTACGCTTATAAATGATGTCATCGACTGGAGCGGCATGGAGGCAGGAAAAATCCCCATTAATGAGGTGGGATTCGATCTGTACGAATGCATTGAAGACACTGTGGCTTTATTAGCTCCGCTTGCTTATGAAAAGGATCTGGAACTTACGCAGATAATTTACCGCGATGTTCCAACACGTTTACGCGGTGATCCGGTACGCCTTCAACAGGTACTGACCAACCTGATCACCAACGGTATTAAATTCACGAACCAGGGTAGCATTACCGTTCGAGTCATGCTGGAAAGCGATAATAATGACAAGCCTGTCATTCAGTTTTCGGTCAGCGATACTGGCATCGGAATCAGCGAGGACGAACAGAAAAAGCTTTTCCGGGAATTCAGCCAGATCAGTACAGAAAAAATCAGACAACTGACTTCACAGGGCAGTGGTCTCGGGCTCGCCATCAGCAAACGTCTGGTAGGCTTGATGGGCGGTAAAATTTCTGTTGAGAGCGAAGCCGGTTCCGGCTCGAAATTCAGTTTCATACTCCCGTTTAACAAGAGTCGTCAGGGCGAGGCCTCGCCCATTCCCTGGATTGGCCTATCTGGCCTACATGTGCGCATCATTGATAACAACAGTATTGTCAGAACCTCTCTAGCACATCACATGGAAACATGGGGTATGACTGTCACCCAGAAGGCCGGTCTGGTCGCGGTTAGTAACCGGGGCATTCCAGTCGCTGCTCACGATATAGTGATATTGGGGCTAATGGCTCATGACGCCGATTCACCTGATATTCTCACTTTTCTTAAGGATAGCAAACAACAGGGAATACCCGTTCTGGCTCTTGTAACGTCGAGTGATGAAGATATTCATCGTCGACTCAGAAATGCAGGTGCTGCCGCCAGCCTGCCCAAGGTATCCAACCGGCTGACCTTATATCGGGTGCTATGTCGTCTTGCAGGTGTGTCCTCTCACTCTGATGAACGAAAATTACAGATTCAGGATTTAAAAGTTCTGGTAGCAGATGATGTGGAGGCAAACCGACGTTACCTGAAGGCGCTGCTCGAGCAAGTCGGGGCACAGCCCATGCTGGCTTCCGGGGGCCGTGAATCTCTTAAATTATGGAAGGAACATAGTCACCCGCTGGTATTACTTGATGTTCGCATGCCCGATATGGATGGTGGCGCCGTCGCAAGACGAATCAGGGATCTGGAGATACCTGAGCAACACACCATAATAATCGGAATAACGGCTGCACTTGATACTAACCTGAGGCGTCATTTGCTGGATTCCGGCATGGATGACTGCATGCTAAAGCCAACCGACAAACACAGTCTATTACGCGATTTAAAACCCTGGATTATTGAACAACCAGAGCAATCTGCTGACAAGGAATCTGGTAAAGACCCTGATTCCAAAACCGATAATAGGCAGGCACATACTGTGCTTAGTGACAACCCTGATTTGTTACGTTTATTGGCCGAGGCTCTGCCAACCCAACTCGAGGCGCTTGAGCAGGCATTTCAGGAAAACAATCTCGTAAGCGCTCGAGAAGAAATTCATCAGTTGCATGGAACCGCTGCTTTCTATCAACTTGAGTCTCTCAAGAATGCTGCCCACGATCTAGAACAGGACTTGAAAAAAGACATCAGCCTAGAAAAGGGAATGCTTTTCCCAGTGAATCAGGCCGCTGCTGAGGTCATTAGTAAACTTAATACCCAAGTAAAACAGAGTTAGAAAGGACTTGAAGATGAATCGCCAGATAAAACATCTGCTCCTGTAGACTCCAACTTTTCCAATACTACAACAGCGACGACCATATCTCCCTCATCCGTCAAGCTGACAAAGCCGCCACTGGCACCCTTTTCCTGCATTATCCTGAGACCATGCTTACTGTAGCAAAGTGTCGGCTTACCCAATTCGTTTTGAGCCCAGCCAATATCCGCATATCCTATGCCCCGGAAGCCAAGCCCCAGAGCTTTAACTGCGGCCTCTTTCACTGCAAAGGACTTGGCAAGAAAATTAGCCGGGTTTTTTGAGCTGATATAACGGCTCATTTCCTCAGGATGCAGAATTCGCTCAGGCAAACGCTGGCCATGGCGTTGCAGTGCCTTCTCCATTCTGGAAATACGCAAGAGATCTGTCCCTATACCAAGAATCATAATGGCCTGCTCACCTGTATCGGGCTTCTTTAATGGCATCAGACATACGTATTACGGCATTCCTTAATCCATAGAACACTGAGTCCGCTACGATACTATGTCCGATATTCAGTTCAGATAATTCATGTATCCGGGCAATATTATCAACATTGAATAAATTCAAACCATGCCCGCCATGCACTTCGAGACCTGCCTGCTTCGCTCTTTCCGCCATAACCTGAATTCTCTTTAATTCAAAATCACGCTCTGACAGCTGTGTGGCATCCGCATAACACCCCGTATGAATCTCGATAACAGGCGCACCTGTGATAAGTGCAGCCTCCAGTTGATCCAGATCCGGATCTACAAACAAAGAAACTCGAATACACGCTTCCGCTAATTGTTGACAGGCATCCCTGATCCTGGATACCTGCCCCGCAACATCAAGCCCACCTTCTGTTGTCAATTCTTCACGTTTCTCCGGCACGAGGCAGCAATGAGGCGGCTTCACGGCACAGGCAATCCCCAACATCTCAGCAGCCACTGCCATTTCCAGATTCAAAGGTACTGATAGCCCATCGCAAAGCGCCTCTACGTCTTTGTCCTGAATATGGCGACGATCTTCACGTAAATGCACGGTAATACCGTCAGCACCTGCAGCAATTGCTGTATTTGCAGCTTCAATCACATCAGGGTAATCCGTACCTCTTGCCTGACGAAGGGTAGCGACATGGTCAATATTAACGCCTAGACGAAGTCCATTATTCATTTGTAGCCACTGGTCTGTTACGAGAAATCTGTTTCATACGCTGCAATGTCCGGATACTGTTTAAAGGTCGCTCGCCCAAGTGGCTTTTCAAAACATAACGGAGTAATTTTCGAACTTCGCGACGATGATCAATGCCTTCCAGACTACCACTACTCAAGGCCAGCAAGGCAGCCCCGGAGATACTGGTTTGGGTTGTATTAGCAGCGTTTTCTGACACAGGAAGCACACCCTGATCCAGATGATATATATATTTGGCATCAGGCTTAATTGGCGCACCACTTAAAGACTCCACATCTAAATCAAGCCCGTAACCCAACTCGGTAAGCAGGTCACGCTCAAAATAGCGTAATGCGATATCCATGCCCTCACCATCATGCTCAAGTGTAACTAGCAACTTATGGTAAACAGCAAATAATTCTGCATGTGGATCATTTCGGATACATAGCCTCAATAAAAGCTCGTTGGCATAAAGACCCGCGAAAATCGCATCACCCATCAATTTATACGGCGCCGCCAGAGGTTCCACGAGTTTAAGAAAAGGTAAATCCCCACGCCCGGACCAATCGAGTTGGTAAAGCCTGAATGGGGTTAAATTTTTACTGTTACCCCGCTTTTGTACGCCTCTGACACCTTTTGCGAGTACTGACACTCTTCCTTCTGATTCAGTAAACAATTCAGAAATCGCGCTTGTTTCACGAAAAGGTCGTTGATGTAGGACAAACCCCATCCTGGGCGCCTGGTGATCGGGCATTATAAATCTTCGTACCCCAGTGAATGCAGAGCACGTTCATCGTCAGCCCAGCCTTCTCTTACCTTCACCCAGAGTTCAAGATGAACCGATTTACCGAACTTTCGTTTTAACTCCTTCCTTGCAGAAGTGCCAACGTCCTTGAGTCCAGCCCCCTGTTTACCTATGACCATACCTTTATGGCTGTCACGAGCGACCCAAATTACTGCAGAGATTTCGACGCGATCAGTTTCCGGATCTGTCTCCAGCTTTTCTACTTCCACTGTCAATGCATACGGTAATTCCTGCTCAAGACGCATCATCAGCTTTTCACGGATAATCTCCGATATTTGAAAGCTCTGCCCCCGGTCGGTTAACTGATCAGCCGGGAACATGAGCGGACCCTCAGGTAACTGAGCAGCTAGCTCTGCCAGTAAAGGCTCGAGGTTTTTGCCTTTCAAAGCACTGATAGGGACCACAAATGCGAAATCATGCTTGCTTTGCATATCGTGCATAAAGGGAAGCAGTGAATCCTTGTCTTTAACACGGTCAATCTTATTGATGGCCAGTCCCACCGGAATCCTGGAATTTCTTATTCTTTTGAGCATGAGTTCATCGTCATCACGCCAGTGTCCGGCTTCCAGTAACCAAACAACGATATCAACGTCCTGCAAAGCGCTATCGGCCACTCGATTCATATGCCTGTTCAATGCTTTTGATTGACGGCCTAATTTACCATGCAACCCGGGGACATCGACAAAAATCATCTGCTGATTCTCAATTGTGCGTATCCCATAAATCCGGTGGCGGGTTGTTTGTGGTTTGGGAGAGACGATACTTACCTTGGTGCCAACCAGAGCGTTGACGAGAGTTGACTTCCCGACGTTCGGACGCCCCACAACAGCAACAAATCCACTTCGACCTTCAGACATCTATATATTTCTCCAGAATAGCCTCAGCTGCTGCCTGTTCTGCCTTGCGGCGACTTGCACCCTCTCCCTGTCCAGTCCAGTCTGTTTCAGGCACTTCACAGGCGACTACAAAGTGACGCTTATGTGCTGGCCCAGTCGCACTGACATTTATATATTCAGGCAACGAAAAAGATCTGGCTTGCAAATACTCCTGCAACCGGGTCTTGGGATCCTTGAGAGACTCCGGGTCAGGCAAATTATCCAGTCGATCCTTAAAGCAGGCCAGAACAACTGATTGAACTCTGTCAAAATCAGAATCTACGTAAATTGCCCCGAGAATGGCTTCATAAGTATCCGCGAGGACTGAAGCTCTGCGATGACTACCACCTTCACCATGGCCAAGGTTAATACAGGCACCAATATCCAGTTCACATGCAACTTCTCCGAGCGTGGACTCGCGTACCAGGCTGGCTCGCATGCGCGACAAATCACCCTCTGGCAAATTCGGACAACGCCTGAATAGCTCTGCAGCAATGATGCAATTAAGAAGACCATCTCCCAAAAACTCCAAGCGTTCATTATTTTCTGAACTGGCGCTACGGTGAGTTAACGCCATTTGAAATAATTCTAAATCCTGAAACTTATATTCAAGTCGATTACTCAGTTGCTTCAGGTCTGATAATTTAGAATTGTTCAATGATTGTTCAGGTAAGAGATATGATGGAAGTGAAATAATAAGTCGATGTTATAAACAAATGGCACTTGGCGTTCATACTTTAACTCAAGGAATCTGCGTCCTTTTTTTGTTCTTTTAACTTTAATGTCTTTCGCTTTCATAAATGAAACATATCCGGCGTCAAATCGCCGTTGAATCCTTTCATGTATTTCCTGCGGGGACGCCTTAGCCAGTTCTGGCTGACTTGTCGCCCACTCAATTACACTTACAACGTCGTAATGTTTCATATATACAGGGAAACACCGCATGCCCAGTAGTGCGAAAAAGCCTATCAGGCCCATAATGACCATCCAGCCGTAGATACTGATTCCGCGCTGATGATAAAACCTTTTATGTGTCATTTTCATAACTCAAATCCAATCGCCTTAGCGTATTTTAGTCCCTATTCTCGACCATGCAGGTAAATTAACCGAACTGTCCCAGGACATCCAGATAAAGAAAGCACGCCCCACCAGATTATGCTCTGGTACAAACCCCCAGCGGCGACTGTCATCACTGCCATCCCGATTATCTCCCATCACAAAATAATGACCTGTGGGTACCTGCAACTGTGCATCTCGAGAAGGACGTCTGGATTGCAGCAGGATTTCATGACTGGCGCCGGGAAGCTCTTCAGTAAAGTGTAGTGCCCCTTTAAGCGCAGGCACTCGCGGCTCATCATACAGTCCGATAGGATCCAGATTTACCCGTTCTCCATTTATGTAAAGCTTTTTATCAATATATTCAATTTCATCACCCGGCAAGCCAATGACGCGCTTTATGAAATCCTTGCTTGGATCAGGTGGAAACCGGAATACCATGACATCACCTCTTTCTGGCTGACCCAGTTTAACGATGGTGTTATGAAAAACCGGCATTCTGAGCCCGTATCTGAATTTATCAACCAGAATAAAGTCACCTGCAAGGAGTGTAGGCAACATGGAGCCAGAGGGTATCCTGAAGGGCTCAACAAGAAAGGAGCGCAGTAGAAGAACAGCCAGAATAACCGGGAAAAATGATCGTGCGAATTCTACAAACCCAGAGGGATGCACCTGCTCGCCGCCCTGCTCTATCGCCTTTTCTTCTCGTCTTGCCCTTAACCAGAGACGATCAATACCCCAGATCAGACCAGTAAACAGAGCAAAAACAAGCAGCGCTGCTTCAAAATCGAAATGCACGTCTTCCATATATATCTCTAGAATTAGTCTTTCCTCTCCACACCTAGCACAGCAAGGAATGCTTCCTGCGGCACTTCGACGCTTCCGATCTGTTTCATCCGCTTTTTGCCGGCCTTTTGCTTTTCTAGCAATTTACGTTTCCGGGAAATGTCTCCCCCATAACATTTGGCCGTGACGTTCTTGCGCAACGCCTTAACTGTGCTACGCGCCAATACTCTATTGCCGATACTAGCCTGAATAGCCACATCAAACATCTGTCGCGGTATTAAATCCTTCAGACGCTCTACAAGATCACGCCCACGATTAAATGCAATGGCCTTGTGTACAATGACAGCCAGCGCATCAACGCGCTCGCCATTAATCATGACATCCAGCTTGACCAGATCCGAAGACTCGAATCGATCCATTTCATAGTCAAAGGACGCATAACCACGACTCACCGATTTAAGGCGATCGAAAAAATCCAGTACTACTTCGGATAATGGCATATCGAATTGCAGCGCAACCTGATTACCATGGTAGGTCATGTTTTTCTGTGTACCGCGTTTTTCCATACACAGCTGCATCACTGCACCCACATATTCCTTCGGCAACAGAATATTGGTTTTAATAATCGGCTCCCGAATCTCGCTGATCAGGTTCGGCTCGGGTAAATCAGCAGGGTTATCAATACTGATAACGTCACCCGAGGTCATTAAGGCCTGATATACCACCGTCGGTGCTGTGGTGATCAGATCCATGTTGTATTCGCGTTCGAGGCGCTGCTGGATAATTTCCATATGCAGCATGCCTAGGAACCCGCAGCGGAAACCGAACCCGAGCGCAGTAGATGTCTCAGGCTCAAACTGCAATGCCGCATCATTCAGGCGAAGTTTCTTCAAGGCCTCGCGAAAGTCCTCGTAATCATCTGAGGATATAGGAAACATGCCAGCAAACACGCGGGGTTGCACCTGCAGGAAACCCGGTAATGGGGATTCACAGGGCTTAGCTGCATCTGTGAGTGTATCCCCGACGGGCGCGCCATCAATCTCCTTGATCCCTGCAATTACAAAACCGGTTTCACCCGTCTGTAAACAGGGCTTTTCAGTCCTTTTGGGAGTAAATATTCCGACCGCATCCACTTCATGTACAGCGCCTGTAGACATTACCTTCATGCGCTGCTTTTTATGGATACTGCCATGCATTACACGTACGAGTGAAACAACTCCAAGATAGGGATCGAACCATGAGTCGATAATCAAGGCCTGCAGTCGGCCATCCGAATCACCCGTGGGTGCCGGAATCTTCTGAACCAGCGCCTCAAGAACATCACTTACGTTCAACCCGGTTTTCGCGCTGACCATAATTGCATCAGATGCGTCTACGCCGATGACATCCCCAATTTCATGTTTGACCCGTTCCGGGTCTGCCGCGGGCAGGTCAATTTTGTTCAGTACTGGCAATACTTCCAGATTCTGTTCAATAGCCGTATAGCAATTGGCAACACTCTGCGCCTCTACACCCTGTGAGGCATCAACCACCAGCAAAGCCCCTTCACAGGCGGCAAGAGAACGAGACACCTCGTAGGAAAAATCAACGTGACCAGGCGTATCTATCAGATTTAATTGATATTCTTCGCCATCAGAAGCCGTATACCGCAAACTGACCGCCTGCGCCTTGATGGTTATGCCTCGTTCGCGCTCGATGTCCATTGTGTCAAGAACCTGAACATTCATTTCACGCTCGGTCAGTCCGCCGCAAATCTGAATAAATCGATCTGCAAGCGTGGATTTACCGTGATCAATATGCGCGATGATGGAGAAATTGCGAATACGCGACTGCATGTAGCCCTACAAATGATTAAAGGTGATCAAAAACAAAAGAGCCGCTTTTGCAGCGACTCCAGTCTTAATGGTTGCGAAGTATAACGGCTATAGGCCAGTCAGAACACAATCAACCCGTCTGGCTTGTTAACCATGACCTTACTGCGTCTTCATCAAGATGAAAATTACAGATCATTTTGCCATCATCAGTTTCAAGTACCGGTAACAAATGGCCATACAATTGCTGCCATTCCGGTCGACTATCTACATCCTGAATCACCACTTCACAATGAAATTCTTCTAGCAGTGGTTGCAACTCTACCTGCATCACCTCACACAAGTGACAGGCATGGCGTGAATACAGAATCAGGCTGCTCAATTGCTGCCGATTGCCAAAAATCTTGGTGAGCCGTCACGTTGAACCAGCACGGGCACGCTGGATTTATCGGTTTTCTGCTTGATCATTCCCTTTAACTGCTTGCTGTCTTCAATGGCTGTACCGCCCCAACGCAGGATCACATCACCTCTTTGAAGGCCAGCATCCTGAGCGGGACCTTTGCTTACGGAAATGACCAGCACGCCGCCTTTCTCAACCTTAAAGCGTAATCGTTCATCTGCATTGAGGTCCTTGAACTCAAGCCCAAGATTCTGTTTCTGAATTTCATCAGGAGATTTATCTATAGCCTCAGGATCATCTCCACTCAGTTCACCGATGGCGACCTTCAGTGTCTGCTCTTCACCCTCACGCAACACTTTTACTTTGGCCTTTTCTCCGGGTCTTACAATACCAACCAAAGGCGGCAAGGAGGAGGCACCTGTTACCGGCTCCCCATTAAACGTCAGAATGACATCGCCAACTTGAAACCCTGCAGCTTCTGCAGGACTTTCGGGCATTACACGAACAACAAGTGCGCCTTCTGGTTTGCTTAAGCCAAATGACTCTGCAAGTTCCCTGTCGAGTTCCTGAATCACAACGCCTAGCCAACCACGACTGACGCTGCCATTTGTACGGAGCTGTTGCACTACATCTAATGCAACGTCCATGGGAATAGCGAATGAAAGCCCCATGTACCCGCCTGTGCGGCTGAATATCTGGGAGTTCACGCCAACAACTTCCCCATTCAGGTTGAACAATGGGCCACCCGAATTACCGGGGTTGATCGCGACATCTGTTTGAATAAATGGAACATAGCGTTCGGTATTCAGATGCCGGCTTTTAGCTGAAACAATACCTGCAGTGACTGAATGATCAAAGCCAAACGGTGAACCGATTGCCAATACCCACTCACCTACCTTCAAATTTTCTACCTGTCCTATCTTTACTACAGGCAAGTCGTCAGCATCAATACTTAACAGGGCCAGATCACTGAGTTCATCATGACCAACAATAGTCGCAGTAAACTGCCTGCGGTCACTCATTCGAACAACTATTTCATCAGCATCTGCAACAACATGATAATTTGTCAGAATATCGCCATCTTCTGAAATGATGAATCCCGACCCCAATGATTCTTCCGGCACGTAAGGTGAACGTTTGGGGGGGGCGTCCTGAAAACCTCTGGGTATTTCTCCAGGATTCTCGAAAAATCGCTTCAACCAGTCTCCAAAGCCCTCGGCATCAGGCATGCCCTGTTGCCTTTCTGGCTGCTGCTTGCGTTCCTGAAGTGTACTGATATTCACAACAGCCGGACTGGCCTGCTCTACCAATTGCGTAAAGTCCGGGAGCTGAACCAATTTTGTCGGTTGATTCTGAGATACAGACTTGTCGTTATTGCCACCGACCCAGTTACAGGCGGTCAGGCTTACGGCCAGGAGGTAAAGCCACAGTAGTTTGCGGCAGGACGGCATTGTTAGTTTCTTCATAGTATTAATCATCATTTTTCACTACATATACCTGACATCCACCTGAAGCATTCGTCGCTTTTCGCAATACAACAGGCTGATAGTTTTTATCTGTGATTGTTGAGGCACTGAACTGCCTAAATATCAGAAAGCCAGCTGCAAGACCAATCATTCCCATTGCTGCGACAATCAGATCATGAGCTTCCATAAAGAATTCAGCAATTAATGCACCTGTAAAAAGACCAGCTAACGGTACAAAATATGCCACGACAGAACTTTTCAGCAAGACTTTTTCGTTCAAGCCAATAACGACTTCATCGCCTTTACAGATATCAGCAAGTTCATTACGAACTTCTATGCGGGCTGCTTTTCTTTTCACCAGCTTGGTCAGCATTCCGCCACCACAGCCCTCACCTGCCTCACATTTGGCACAGCCCTGACTACGATCAGCACTTACCCAGACCCGTCCTGATTCAACACTTAATATTTTCGCGCGCTCTTCCAGCATATTAATTTCAAGGTTGCGTAGTAGAAGCAACTGATGGCGTTACAAGCCTGTCTGCAATGAACTGCACCGTACTTGCCGGAACCTCTCCCATGACCGCCACATGGTAGTCATCTGATTGCTTGCCATAGGCATGCATGGCACCCATTTGGGATAAACCCATTAATGAGGAGGGTTTGTCTCCTATTGGCTTGATAATGGCTGAAACTGTCGCCAGCCCGTCTGAAAAGAGAAAAGTTTCCATCGGCGGGGACGCTGCACTGGTCTCAATCAGGTTATGACTGACTTTTTTAAAACCAGGTGGCAAATCGTTGATCTGCCAATTGCCTGTGCCCAAATTCTTTTTCACACGCATATTACTGGCAGGGTTTGCCCGTACCCACTGGTAATTTTTAGGATCCACATCAGGCTTAAGAGCACTGTCGTCAATCTCATCCGGAAAGCTCACCTGGGTAAACATGACATGCTCAAGTGTCTCACCCTCATTACCGAGTAAATCGATTCGCAAAGGCAGGCTTGTTTCTTCATCGACCCAGATTCGATACCCATATCGGTAAGTATCATTCGGAACCAGTGAAACCACTTTACAGTTTCGATCCACCAGACGTTGATCGTCTTCCAGTTTAATGCCGTAATGCGGCGCCAGGCTTTCCGCAGACATGGCAGCGACCGTTGACAACGGACCACTCATCTCATGCCGATCTACCAATACCTTTTTTTCTTCGGGAAGAATACAGGTGACCACATCGTTATCACGCAGAACTTCCCTTGCTTCGCCGGTCAATGCCTGCAAGCGCTCCTGTTCGCGGCCCTCTTTGTAACGGTGAACTATCTGGAGACTATGCATCTCACCGCCACGGGCATATACCATAACGCCTTGATAATTGAGACTGCGTACTGCATCTCCGACTGCATTCAAAATATCAGCATCATCTGCCAGTACCGAAGTTGAACCCAGCAATAATGCACAGGCCCAGGCTGATTTTTTAAGCCAGAGGGGAATCACGTCAGTTTTCATTCAGGTGAATAAGCTACATATGTAGTGCTGGGTGATGCCATGCGCATATAGCCCCGTTGACCATTAAGCCCATGACCACTGACCAATGCTTCATGATTAAGTAAATATTGCTGAAGTTCTCGACGTGCCTCGGCAGTTGCCTGGCTACGTTGCTTTAGTGCCACGCTTGTTGTTCTTTGTGTTGAATCAAGCACAGCTACTGTACCACCCTCAGTACTCCTCTGATTTTCCAGTGAATACGGTACAAACATGGCGACAGCAGCAACACTTGCCGCAACTGCAAGCCCACCCATCCACCGATTCGAACGCCATTTGTTCCGGGGAAAATTAATAACGTTCTGATTGGCAGAGACATCATTTTCATGACCAGATGACTCAAGTACACTCATAACCCGTTCTGAAAAACATGAATCTGTTTTTGTAGCCTGCTCATTCAGGACGGCACGTAATAAATGTTGTCGCGACCAGGCCTGTCTGGCTTCAGCATCATTGTTGAGCTTTTCCAGACATGCATTTAGTTCAGATGAATCCAGTTCATCGTCCATCAGCGCAGAAAGTTTTTCATCCAACATGCTTGATCCTCAATAAACTAATCATTAATCAGTGGTCCGATAACTTCATCAATTGCAGCTCTGGCCCTGAAGATACGCGATCTGACTGTTCCAATAGGACAATCCATCGATTCTGCAATTTCTTCATACGACATTCCTTCGAGCTCGCGTAGTGTAATGGCTGTCTTCAATTCCGCAGGCAGTGCTGTAATTGCCGATATCACTGTCCTTTTAAGTTCTTCCGTCATTGCCAGCGCCTCTGGAGACTCGACATCGCTCATCTGGTCCGTATGGCCAAATAATTCAGCGTCGGCCACATCTACATCCTGACTTGCAGGTCTGCGACTTCGTGCCACAAGGTGGTTCTTGGCCGTATTAATCGCAATACGATATAACCAGGTATAAAAAGCACTATTCCCACGAAAGCCTTTGAGCGCCCGGTAAGCCTTTACAAAGGCCTCCTGCGCTACATCCTGTGCATCACCGTCATTTACGTACCGTCCAACCAGATTCACCACCTTATGCTGATACTTGCGCACCAGAAGGTCAAAGGCACCCTTCTCCCCTCGCTGTGCGCGTGCAACCAATACTTCGTCGGTGTTTTCCTTGCCCATACGGGCTCTTCCCCTATCCGGCTACAAAGCAGCAATGCCACAATGTGCTTGCAACACCCGGAGCCCGAAAGGGGTCATCCGACTGCTTGTAAGACCAATTCGCTGGCGATTAGTTCTTCATCCGCGTGTTAAACTCGCTGCCCCCGTTACCAACACGGGTAACAACCCTGAAATATAAGCAGTAGTTTAACAGTCGACTGACGTGCCAACCACGAAATCACAAAGAAACAAAGATGTACTGATCATCGGAAGCGGTGCTGCCGGCCTGACGCTGGCGTTGCGGCTGTCTGCTGCCAATATTCCCGTCACCGTACTGTCAAAAGGCAGACTGACTGATGGCAGCACATTCTATGCACAAGGTGGTATTTCAGCCGTACTGGATGAACAGGATTCAATCGATTCTCATGTTGCGGATACACTCGCAGCAGGCGTCGGACTTTGTAATGAAAAAGTTGTACGGCATACGGTAGAGCGCGGGCCTGAATGCATTGGCTGGCTGGTCAAAATGGGCGTGCCGTTCACACGAAGTGAAGATGCGAGTGGCTTCCACCTCACCCGGGAAGGCGGACATAGTCATCGCAGGGTTATCCATGCAGCAGATGCCACTGGTCATGCGATAGAAACCACCTTGGAAACACTGGCGCGTGCACACCCGCTAATCCACGTACGTGAGCATCAGGTAGTAGTTGATCTGATTACTGCTGAGAAAATTGGTGTGTCCGGAAACCGTTGCCTGGGTGCCTACGTTCTGGACACACAACGTGGGGTGATTGAGGCAATTTCCGCACCTGCTGTGGTATTGGCCACTGGCGGCGCGAATATGGCTTATCTATACTCCAGCAATCCTTTCGGAGCCAGCGGTGATGGTATCGCCATGGCCTGGCGTGCCGGCTGCAGAATCGCCAATATGGAATTCATGCAGTTTCACCCCACCTGCCTGTTTCATCCACAGTCCCGCTCATTTTTAATCAGCGAGGCTGTGCGTGGCGAAGGTGGCCGATTACTGTTGCCTGACGGTACAGCCTTCATGGGACAATTTGATAACCGGGCTGAACTGGCGCCCCGTGACATAGTCGCACGCGCCATCGATCATGAGATGAAACGCCTGGGTATTGATCATGTTCTTCTAGATATCAGTCACCAGTCTGATGAATTTATAGAAGAACACTTTCCAACCATTCTAAAACAGTGTCGTGCGCTGGGTTTCGACATGTGCAATGAGCCTTTACCCGTCGTACCTGCCGCCCATTACACCTGCGGTGGAATCATTAGTGACCTGAATGGCAGTACGGACATACCCGGCCTGTATGCAATCGGAGAAGCAGCTTCAACCGGCTTGCATGGCGCCAACCGTATGGCGAGCAACTCCCTACTCGAATGCCTCGTATTTGCATCATCGGCAGCTGAACATATTCAGGAAACACTCACAACCTCTGGGCCACAGAACCTTCCCGAATGGGACGAAAGCAGGGTGACCGATTCAGACGAAGAAGTTGTGGTAAGTCACAACTGGCAGGAAGTCCGACGGTTTATGTGGGACTACGTGGGCATTGTGCGTACAGACAAGCGACTGGCCCGTGCACAGCACCGAATTGATTTACTCAAGCAGGAAATTGCAGAGTATTACGGCAACTTCCGCATCACTGCAGATTTGCTGGAACTACGTAATCTGGTTCAGATAGCTGAGCTGATAGTCCAGTCCGCAATGCTAAGAAAAGAAAGCCGCGGTTTACATTACAACCTTGATTATCCGGAGCAACTCGAAATCGCTCAAGACAGCATACTGAACCCTAAAGCTCCAGGTACTTAATCAGACCTTATTCAAGTCCACAGTCGACGTGTTATCAACCGGTCGAGAGATACGTAACCTGCTGCGAATACGTCTGAGTGTGTCGTGATCCATGCTATCTGGACACAGTACAACGTTGAGTCGCCTTTTGGTTCTCAAAAAATTAAAGCTAAGAATCACCAGGCGTGGATGAATGTAACTGGACGGACGCAATTCAGCCTCACGTATAACGCTCGCGGAATCTTCGAGAAACCAGCTGCCGTCTGCCTGCCAGACAATCCGCCGGATTGCTCCGCTGCCTTTATGTAAAACATGCTTGCGATAGCTGCTGTAATACGAATAGGCAATCAGCAGCAGTAAAACCGGCATTAAAAACTTGTGATGCACAAACATAAAAACCAGCAAAGCGGCAGAACCATGCATCACGAATAACAATCGCGCCAGCAATACCGATGGGCGCGGCTTGAATTCAATTCGAGAAGTCATTTTATGGTCTCCCATATGTGGCAGCTATGCAGAACCATGAGATGACATCTGGTTTCTAAGCTGTTCAATAACATCAGCACATTCCTGGTCGGGCGCATCCTGCTTACCCATTAATATTGCGTAGAGATCAGGGTCTTCCAGACCCATCAGCCGATGAAAAGCCTTCTGCAGACTTTCACTCAATTCGTCGTATTTATCCTTGAGGAACCCCTCAAGTAACACATCCAGCTCCTTCATTCCCCGACGGCAGAGCCAGCGAAGCTTTGCCCTTTTTTGTTGAGCTGTGATCATTGTTTATTCCTGACTGTAGCTGCTAAGGCGGTTCCAGAGTGCGTGAGATTCACGCGAGCGCAGTGGCGACTAACGCAGGCGTACAAGTAGTACGTCGAGGCTAGGAGCCACGAGCACGCGTGAAGATTGCGTGCTCTGTGGCCACTGACACTAACCCTGACGTTCCAGCATTAATTTCTTGGTCTCAGCAATCGCCTGCCCCGGATTCAGCCCCTTCGGACAGGTATTGGTGCAGTTCATGATGGTGTGGCAGCGATACAGCTTGAACGGATCCTGAAGCTGGTCCAGGCGCTCACCGGTTGCCTCATCACGTGAATCAGCTATCCAGCGATAGGCCTGCAGCAATACAGCCGGGCCGAGGTACTTGTCGCCGTTCCACCAGTAACTTGGGCAGGAGGTCGAGCAACAGGCACAAAGAATACACTCGTAGAGACCATCCAGCTTGGAGCGGTCTTCCTTGGACTGCAGACGCTCACGACTCGGTGCGGGTGAGTCAGTCTTCAACCATGGCTCAATGGATGCGTACTGGGCGTAAAAATGCGTCAGGTCTGGCACCAGATCCTTAACCACTGGCATATGCGGCAGCGGATAGATCTTGGCATCACCCTTCATCTCATCGCAGCCCTTGGTACAGGCCAGCGTATTGGTACCGTCGATATTCATGGCGCAGGAGCCACAGATGCCTTCACGGCATGAACGCCGGAACGTCAGCGTGGGATCAATTTCATTTTTGATCTTGATCAGGGCATCCAGCACCATTGGTCCACATTTATCCATATCGAGTTCATAGGAGTCGATACGAGGGTTTGCGCCGGTATCCGGGTCATAGCGATAGACGCGGAAAGTCTTGACGTTCTTTGCGCCTTCTGCAGCCTTGAAGGTTTTACCCTTCTGGACTTTGGAGTTCTTCGGTAGCGTGAATTGAGCCATTCTTTTATCTCTCCAATAAGCCTAGTAGACGCGTGCTTTCGGTGGCACAACTTCCACCTCATCGGTCAATGTGTACATATGCACAGGACGGTAATCGAGCTTCACTTCCTTGGCACCGGTTCTCCAGGCCATGGTGTGTTTCATCCAGTTCTCATCGTCACGATCCGGGAAGTCCTCACGGGCCTGGGCACCGCGACTTTCCTTGCGGTTCTCGGCACCGACGATGGTGACCAGCGCCTGCCCCAGCAAGTTATCCAGTTCCAGCGTCTCGACCAGATCGGTATTCCAGATCATGGACGAATCAGACACTGAAACATCTTCAAAGCTGTCGATAACACCATGCAGCTTATTAATACCGTTCTGCAGTACGTCACCGGTACGGAATACCGCACAGTTACCCTGCATGGTCTTCTGCATGTTCAGTCGAATATCGGCAGTCGAGGTGCTGCCCTTGGCATAACGCAGGCCATCAAGACGATCCAGAATCTTCTCTTCCGATTCCTTCGTTACTTCAGACACATTAGCACCCGGCTTGATAATCTCCGCAGCGTGCAAGGCAGCAGCACGGCCAAATACAACCAGGTCGAGCAATGAATTGGAACCCAGGCGATTCGCGCCATGTACGGATACACAGGCATTCTCACCAATGGCCATCAGGCCCGGCACGATGGCATCAGGATCACCGTCCTTCATACTCAACACTTCACCCTTGAAGTTGGTCGGCGTGCCGCCCATGTTGTAGTGCACAGTCGGCAATACAGGAATGGGTTCCTTGGTCACATCCACACCGGCAAAAATCTGCGCGGTTTCGGAGATACCCGGCAGGCGCTCGGCCAGTACATCCGGACCCAGGTGTTCAAGGTGAAGATGAATATGATCTGCTTCATCGCCCACACCTCGACCTTCGTTGATTTCAACCGACATGGAACGGGATACCACATCACGCGATGCCAGATCCTTGGCATTCGGCGCATAACGCTCCATAAAGCGCTCACCCTTGGAGTTGGTCAGATACCCCCCCTCGCCTCGTGCGCCTTCGGTAATCAGGCAGCCTGAACCGTAGATGCCTGTCGGGTGAAACTGCACGAATTCCATATCCTGTGCCGGCAGGCCAGCACGTAATGCCATGCCGACACCATCACCTGTACAGGTATGTGCCGAGGTACAGGAAAAGAAGGCACGACCGTAACCACCACAGGCCATGATGGTCTGCTGTGAGCGGAACCGGTGAAGTTTGCCAGTTGCCATATCCATGGCCAGTACACCCAGACAACGTCCGTCGGTACTCATGTATAGATCAAGCGCAAAATATTCAATGAAGAATTCAGCCTTGTTTTTCAACGCCTGCTGGTAAAGCGCATGCAACATGGCATGACCGGTACGGTCAGCAGCTGCACAGGTACGTTGCGCTGTGCCTTCACCATAGTTGGTGGTCATACCACCAAAGGGACGCTGATAAATCTTGCCGTCTTCAGTGCGCGAGAACGGTACGCCGTCGTGCTCGAGCTCAATAATGGCCGGAATCGCTTCACGACACATGTATTCGATCGCATCCTGATCGCCTAACCAGTCTGACCCTTTGACGGTGTCATACATATGCCAGCGCCAGTCATCCTCACCCATGTTGCCCAGCGCAGCGGATACGCCGCCCTGTGCAGCCACCGTATGACTACGGGTAGGAAATACCTTGGTGATACATGCCGTTGATAATCCGGCTTCAGACAAACCACGAACAGCACGGAGACCCGCGCCACCTGCGCCTACGACAACAACATCATAAACGTGATCAATAATTTCATAAGACTGGGCCATTCGCTCAGCCTCCTATCGGGCCGCTAAGGGCAATTTTGAGAACAGAAAATATGGATGCGACGGCAAGTACTACATGGGTGAATTTCATCAGCACCATCGATACAAGCTTCAGACCTTCGGAATGCACATAATCTTCTATGACCACCTGCACACCCAACTGTGAGTGATGTAGCAGGGTCGCAAGAAACAGGATAAGTGCCACTGCATTGACCGGACTGGCAATCCAGGCCAGCACCTCAGCCTTTTCAGCCCCAGCAATACTGGCAATTGAAAAAACAAACCATAGTGTCAAAGGCACCAGTGCAATCGCAGTGAGGCGCTGTGCCCACCAGTGATGAACACCTTCCTTCGCCGAGCCAAGGCCTTTGGCCTGGCTCAAAGGAGAACGTAAACTCATTGTTTCTCTCCAGAGAGTTTCATTGCGCCAGTCATCCAGCGTCTATCAATTAATATTCAGTGTTACAGGCAGGCCACGGCCCAAACCGCAGCAGTCAGAAGCAAAGATGCAAACACCACAATGTATCCACTGGTGTATACCGCTTTGATTTCCAAGCCTCTGCCGGTGTCCCAGACAAGGTGACGTACGCCATTACACAGGTGATAGAACAATGCATAGCTCCATCCCAGCAGGCAAAGCTGACCAAACCAGCTCTTCAGAACCACATCTACACAATCGTAAGCTTCACCGCCAGTTGCGAGTGCGACTAACCAGGTTGCCAGAAAAAGGCTACCCAGCGACAGGAATACACCTGTTGCACGATGCAATATGGAAAGGGTGGCAGTGAGTTGCGGACGGTAAATCTGAAGATGCGGTGAAAGCGGACGATTATCCGATGCTGTGCTCATTTAAGAATCTCTTTCAATGGAATCAGCTGACATCAAAAATCGATGCAGCGCCCCTTTTTCTCCCAATCACCATAACGAGTCGGCTCAGGCCCGGTCGGACCACCGAATTCTTCTGGCTGCTCATTCGGCTCTGCGTCCTTGTTAGCTGCAGGCTTATAGAGGTGTACTACCTCTTCGAGCTTCTTGGGTTGTGTGACGTCATTCATAGCGGCCGGCATTATCGCAAAAAGCATCAGATGAGGTAAGTGTTGCAGTGCAGAATCTGACAAAACATCAAAGGCTCGCCTACTCTATACTTCCCACACCAAGACATCAGACACGCACACGACATATGACTAGCCCTTTGAATTGGCAAGACTTTCTAAAACAGGCCAACCAACCGGAAGACGCCCTTTGCCTACATGTAAGTAACCCACTGCATGCGCTGGTAAAAGTAACTGGCAGTGATGCCGAAAGCTTCCTGCATGCGCAACTCAGCAACTCGGTTACGGGATTACCGGATGGAGAAGTTCGCCTGGCTGCATGGTGCAATGCCAAGGGTCGGATATGGACTTTGCTTCGATACTGGAAGAGTAGTGAAGACATCATCCTGAGATTACCTGCAGATCAGGTCGAAGACACGCTTAAACGATTACGTATGTTCGTCATGCGCAGTGATGTGCAACTCGAACCTCTGGACTGGATAGCTAATCAGTTCATCGGCCCCAAATCTGAAGTACAGGTGGAGCAATACGTCGATTCCGCTAATGGTCAAATTCAAAGTATCCCTCTGCCAGCAGCCTGGCCATTGTATGAGGCATGGTGTCCGCAGGAAATAGACAGCGATCTGCCAGCGCTGCCACAGGAACTGATCAACCTGCCCCGCATACTGGCAGGCATACCAGAGGTCTTTCTGAATCAGCGCGAAGAGTGGATACCGCAGATGCTTAACCTGGACAGGCTGGATGCAATCGACTTCAGGAAAGGCTGCTACCCCGGACAGGAAATCGTCGCCAAGCTACATTACAAAGGAGGGCTGAAACAACGTCTCCAACTTGGCCGTATTGAAGCACCATCAAACAAGCCAGAGACAGGATCTGTAGTCACTGATCAGGATGGCAATAAAGTCGGCACTATTATCGATGTAGGCTATCTCTCCAATACCTGTTGGCTACTGGTGGTTTCGAGACTAGAGGCGTCGAATAAATCACATCTTTTTGAGGGGCAGGAAATTCTTACTGTTGAAATCAACTGATCCAATACCCTTTTCCCTATCCGCACTTCTGGACTCAATAATTCATGAAAGCTATTACCACCACTGGCTGGAGCCTACGGCCCCGCCTTGTACTGGAAAATCGTCCCACACCCCGCCCAGGTCGAGATGATGTCCATGTGCAAGTCCATGCCTCATCGGTAAATCCGAAAGACTGGAAGCTCAACCTGACTGGCTCAGTACTGGCGACACCATTACTGCGACGCAGCCTTCCGCCTCTATTTGGCGACGATATTGCTGGTGTCGTGATCTCAGTGGGCGACAACGTAAAAGACTTTGTCGTAGGCGACAAGGTTTACGGAATGGACATGCGACTAAGAACGGCCTCACTCGCTGAAGAGGCCGTCATTGACCAGAACTGCATCGCGCGTATGCCGGACAATATGACTTACCCGGAAGCCGCAGCCATGCCACTTGCAGCGCTTACCGCTCTGCAAGGCCTGAAACTGGGTAATACAAAGGTGGGCTCCAGTGTTTTGCTGATTGGCGCATCGGGTGGCGTTGGCACCTATGCCGTTCAGATAGCCAAGGTGCTCGGGGCTAGGGTGACCGCTGTTTGCAGCGGGCGTAACGCTGAACTGGTTAAGAAATTAGGTGCTGATGAAACGATTGACTACACCCTGGGTGAATTTCGTCAGACCGCCGGCGCATTCGACGTAGTGTTTGATATCGCCTCCTACGACACACCCAGAAGCTGCGCAAAACTCATGGGCGATACGGGCATATTTATTTCTACCTTCGGTCATGCCCCGGGTCTGATCAGCACAGCACTACCTATTAATAAGCGCATAAAGAGCGTAACCGTGAAGTCACGCCGCAGCGATCTGGAAATATTAAAATCCTGGGTTGAATCCGGGCAGCTACGCAGCATCATAGATAGCCAGTTTCCACTGGAGGATAGTCAGGGCGCCTATGATCGCAGCCGCTCAGGACGCGCCAGAGGCAAGATCGTAATTAATGTAATAGGAAGCAGTAACTAGCTGGATTTACATCAGGCCGGAATGTGCTCTGCAACCAGGCGCAGAATCTCATCACCATATGCATCCAGCTTCTTCTCGCCTACCCCGGACACCTCTCCCAGGGCTGCAATATTGTCCGGCCTTGTCTTGGTGATCGCGGCCAGCGTCGCATCATGAAAGATGACATAGGGCGGCACGCCGAGTTCCTCGGCCGTATCCTTACGCCACAGCCTGAGAAGCTCGAACAGGTTCTCGTCTTCGCTGCTGACCAACTCCTGGCGGCCGACTTTCAGCTTGCTGCGGGATTTCTTCTTAGGCGGTTCTCGCAGTTGCAAGGATCGTTCACCCCTAAGCACTTCCTTTGCCCCTATACCGAGCTGTAGGCCGCCATAACCTGCGATATCAACACTTACCAGCCCCATCGCCACCAATTGCCGGAAGATGGCGCTCCACTGGGATTTATTGAACTCTGTTCCGCAGCCAAAGGTGGGGAGCTGCTGGTGACCGAACTGCTGCACCTTGTCTGTCTCATTCCCCAGTAGCAAATCAATGAGATGGGCGACGCCAAAACGTTGTCCGGTACGGTAAACCGCTGACAGAGCTTTCTGGGCAACTACGGTGCCATCGAAAGTGATGGGCGGTGCCAGACAGGTATCGCAGTTGCCACAGGGCACAGGCAGTTCATCGCCGAAATAACGCAGTAGTGTCTGACGGCGACAGGACGTGACTTCACACAGCCCCAGCAAAGCATCGAGCTTGCGGCGCTCCAACAAACGGCGCTCATCAGACGCTTCACCGTTCTGAAGCATCTGGCTGCGCCTCACCATGTCCTGCAGGCCGTAGAGCATCAGCGCTTCGGCAGGCGCACCATCACGCCCAGCGCGGCCAGTCTCCTGGTAATAAGATTCGATTGAGCTGGGCATGTCGAGATGGGCGACGAAGCGAATGTCCGGCTTGTCTATGCCCATGCCAAAGGCAACCGTGGCACACATCACCAGACCATCCTGATTCAGAAAGCGTTGCTGATTGAAGGCACGATCTTCAGATGACAGGCCAGCGTGATAAGGCAAGGCAGGCACACCGTTCTCATTCAACCATTCCGCCAGACCGTCGGTACCGGCGCGAGACAGACAATAGACAATCCCCGCCTGCTTCGGATGCTCGCGTATGAAATCCAGTATCTGCTGCTTGCCCCGGTCTTTCTCGGCAATGCGATATCGGATATTCGGGCGGTCAAAACCATCGATAAACTGTTGCGACACCCCTATGCCCAGCTGGTCACAAATCTCTTTTCGGGTGGGTGCATCGGCGGTGGCGGTAAGCGCCATCCGAGGCACATCAGGAAAACGCACGATGAGCTGGGTCAGTTTGCGATATTCCGGACGGAAATCATGCCCCCATTGAGAAACGCAATGGGCTTCATCAATGGCGAACAGGCTGACATTCGCGTTATCCAACAGATTCAGGGTACGTTCCTGAAGCAGACGCTCAGGGGCAAAATACACAAGATCCAGGTTCCCATTGGCTATTGCCCGCTCTACATGATCCTGTTCCTCGCCTGTCATGCTTGAGTTCAGGAATGCCGCATTAACGCCATTGGCCCGGAGCGCAGCCACCTGATCCTGCATCAGGGCAATCAATGGCGAGACCACGACCGTTACACCATCAAGTAACAACGCAGGAATCTGGTAGCACAGTGACTTGCCGCCGCCTGTAGGCATGATGACGAGACCATGCTGGGCCGCCATGACATTTTCAATGACGGCGAGCTGTTTTCCCCGGAAGCTGTCGTAACCAAAGGTCTCCTGCAGTATCGAAACCGCAGTCATGATTTTTTCGAATCGGCGTCTCGCCAATTGGCGTGAGTGTCCCAGAACTCTACTGCATTTTTATAGGCATCACGGTCTATACTCACGCCGGATCCACCCTCATCTACACCCAGCGCATTACGCATCATGGTGATCGGGTTCAGCGGTGTGGCATCAGGCGTCATCGTGGCCAGGCAGCCGACCACGGCCCAGTCAGCCTTGATCCTGTCACCTTCTTTGGCCATCTGTTCCCGGTCATAAAGAATGACCATCAGATATTCACCTACAGGCGCTTCCAGACCTTCGAACCAACGCGCCAATACGGGCAGTTCCCTGCTATTACGCGCCTCATACCCGGAGCGCAGGAGATGTCGATTTTCATCGGTAATGGGTACAGCGGCACAGCGGGTTGTGGTCCAGTTGCGATGCACATGCAATTTGCAGAAAGGCGCGTAGCCATCCAGCACACATTCCGGTTCGTGCTCGTTCAGATAAGCTTCAAATGACGCGGCATCCGTACCTGTAATTGCGTTACGCCGACCGTCAGAAGGGAAAAGTCGTTTCCTGGCGAAGCGCGATAGAACTATGCTCATTTAATTAAGTGATTTTCCATTCCGGCACGTTGTGCCTGCAGTCGGAATGACAGTGTTATGCCTCTGGCCGCATCTGCGGGAAAAGTAAAACATCCCTGATTGAGGGACTGTCAGTGAGCAGCATGACCAGCCGATCTATACCAATACCCTCGCCTGCTGTGGGTGGCAGACCGTATTCCAGAGCACGTACGTAGTCGGCATCGTAAAACATTGCTTCATCGTCGCCGGCTTCCTTGGCATCAACTTGTGCCTGGAATCGTTCTGCCTGATCCTCGGCGTCATTAAGCTCCGAGAAGCCATTGCCGATTTCACGGCCGCCACAGAAAAATTCGAAGCGATCGGTTACTTCCGGGTTGTCGTCATTGCGGCGTGCCAATGGCGAAACTTCGGTTGGGTACTCTGTAATAAATGTCGGCTGCATCAGAAGATGTTCAGCCACTTTCTCGAATAGTTCGGTAAGCAGTTTGCCCGCGCCCCAGCTATCGTCGACTTTAGCCTTATTGGCGACAAGTTGCTCACGCAGGTAGTCGACATCATCCAGCCTCGCCGCATCAATATCAGGATTGAAGTGCACAACGGACTCTTTCATGGTGAAGCGAGCGAAAGGTTTACCGAAGTCGTATACATCACCCTGATAATTAATCTGGTCACTGCCTGTGATTTTCTGCACCATGCCGCGCAAGAGTTCTTCGGTAAGATCGATCAGGTCACGATAGTCCGCATAGGCCTGATAGAACTCCAGCATAGTGAATTCGGGATTGTGACGTGTCGAAAGGCCCTCATTCCGGAAGTTACGGTTAATTTCATAAACTTTCTCAAAACCACCTACCACCAGGCGCTTTAAGTAAAGCTCGGGTGCGATTCGCAGATACATATCGGTATCCAGCGCATTGTGATGGGTTGTGAACGGACGTGCTGCAGCGCCACCGGCCAGTGGTTGCAGCATCGGCGTTTCCACTTCAAGAAATCCACGCGCGTCCAGAAAGTCCCGGATATAACGAATCGCCTGATTGCGCACGGTGAACACCTCGCGTGCTTCGGGATTCATGATTAGATCGACATAACGCTGGCGATAACGGGTTTCGGTATCGGTAAGTCCATGCCATTTTTCAGGCAAAGGGCGCAATGATTTGGTTAACAGGCGAATCGACTCGGCGCGTACGGATAACTCACCGGTCTTGGTTTTAAACATCGTGCCCTGTACTGCAACGATGTCTCCCACATCCCAGGTTTTAAAATCCCTGTAGATATCCTCGCCTACAGCATCACGTTGTACGAAAGCCTGCATACGGCCTGACATATCCTGGAGTTGGCAGAAGCTGGCCTTACCCATCACACGCTTGGCCATCATTCGGCCTGCAATACTGACCTGCCTGTTGGCAGTTTCCAGACCGTCGTTGTCCAGTTCACCCAGCTCGGAAGTTAAATCCGCTGCCAGACTGTCTCGTCGAAAGTCATTCGGGAAGGCGTTTCCCTGCTCACGTAGTGCACCCAGCTTGTTACGACGTTCAGCAATGAGCTTGTTTTCGTCTTGTGGCGATTGATTATCGTCTGACATGTCCTAGAGACCCTGCTTTAAACTTTCTTCAATAAACTGATCAAGCGACCCATCAAGTACCGCTTGTGTATTACCGGTTTCAACGCCAGTACGTAAATCCTTGATGCGCGACTGGTCCAGCACGTAAGAACGTATCTGGCTGCCCCAGCCGATATCCGCCTTATTGTCTTCAATTACTTGCTGGTCGGCGCGGCGCTTCTGCATTTCAAACTCATAAAGCTTGGCCCGCAGCTGTTTCATGCATCGGTCTTTATTTTGATGCTGTGATCGCTCGCTCTGACATTGAACCACAATATTGGTCGGTTCATGCGTGATACGCACGGCTGATTCGGTACGGTTCACATGCTGCCCACCGGCGCCACTGGCACGATAGACATCCACCCTGAGATCAGCCGGGTTAATCTCAACCTCGAAGCTGTCATCGATTTCCGGAGAAACAAATACGGATGCAAATGATGTATGTCTACGTGCGCCTGAATCAAAAGGCGATTTGCGTACAAGACGATGCACACCCGTTTCTGTCCTCAACCAGCCAAAAGCATAGTCACCCTCAAAACGAATGGTGGCGCTTTTGATTCCCGCTACATCGCCTGAAGAACATTCAGTCAGCTCGGTTTTGTAGCCATGCGCCTCGCCCCAGCGCAGATACATACGCAAAATCATTTCTGCCCAGTCCTGCGCTTCAGTACCGCCGGACCCTGCCTGAATATCAAGAAAGGCATTACAGGTATCAGCTTCACCGGAAAACATGCGTTGGAATTCAAGTTTATCTGCAGCGGCCTCAAACTCTGTCACTTCGGATTCAATTTCCGCGACTGCTGAATCATCCCCTTCTTCAACTGCCATATCCAGCAGTTCTGCAGCATCATCAAGACTTGTTGCGGCTGTTTTGAGGGGCTGAATTATGGCTTCCAGACGCGCACGCTCCCGACCTAGCTCCTGTGCCTGCTCAGGCTTGTTCCAGACATCGGGATTTTCAAGTTCGCCCTCTACTTCAGCGAGGCGGTCACACTTCTCTTCGTATTCAAAGATAGCTCCGCAGAGCCGCGAAGCGGTCCTGCAGAGCTTTGATCCTGGACTTTATATGGTTGATTTCGCTCATGTTTAAACGCTTGCGATGTGAGGGCGCGTATACTACAGGAAGGCCGACTCTCCGTCACGACAAGAAATTCGCATGACTCCAGAAATAATTAACGGCATTTGCCAACATATTGATGCCGACACAGCCACGACAGTGTTATGGGTCTCAACCACCTCCGATGACCTGCCGCTGAACTTGCCCTGCACTCACTGCATCCCTGATGAAGCAGAAATTGAAAAGCATGAAAATGTGCATTTCGACTATGCGGTACTCACCGATCTACCCGGCGCATTAACCCATGCCTCTGCTGAGGCACTCATCGCACGTATGCGCGACATTAATGCACAAAAGGTATTCTGGGTATTAGGCGAAGCAGCACCGTGGACGCCCAAAGACGCGATATCGCTCGGCTTTCATCAGTTACAGCAAGATAAAGGTTTTACCCTTTATGGTTTCGACATCAACAACTACAAGAGCACACCGGACTGGCTAAATGCCAAACATTGGGCTAACCCGGAGAGGTGGAATCAGAATCGTTGGTAAGGTAAATCAACCTGTCAAACCAGATCACCGCCAGATTCACCGTCTGTAGCCACCCAGAAATACGGTAACCCGAGTTCTTTAAGCCATTCAGGCCCAGCCTCTCGACCTTTCAGCATGGCGATGGTGCTCGCAGTGCCAGCCAGAAGACAAATAGGTGCTGCCACAGCCACTGCCGCCAGGCCCTCACATGGCCAGCCCGTCTTCGGGTTAAGAATATGGCAATATCGCTTTCCATCAACTTCCATAAAACGTTCGTAATCACCACTGCTTGCGATTGCTCCGGACTGCAAATCCACACTTACAATTGCATCTTCAGGTGAACGAGGGTTTCGAATCCCCACATGCCAGGCACTCCCGTCGGGATGTGGGCCGATAATGTGAATATCCCCACCCAGATCAATCATGCCGTGGCTTACACCCAGTTCACCACAAAGCCTGGCTGCGGCATCAACAGCATACTCTTTAACGTAGCCACCAAAATCCAGTTCCATCCCTATTTCTGGTAGCCGTATATTTGGCGAATTCCATTCAACCATTGACCAATCTACGAGTGGAAGAATTTTTTCAATCTGAACCGGTTCAGGAAATATGCCGGATTTAAAATCCCATGCAGATCGTAATATCCCGGAAGTAATATCAAAAAGGCCATCGCTTTGCTCGTAGACGGTTTGAGCATAATCGAGTAATCCCGCAGTTTCCGGATCGACTGTCAGTGCAGCCTTGCCCGCCGAACGATTGATTTTTGTTACAACACTATCGTCCCGATATCGGGAGTAGAGTTGTTCAAGACGAGCCACTTCGCTCTGAATCCGGTACGAGACTTCTTCGGCCTCTTCCTTTTCCTCAAGGTAAATTCGCAACTGACATGGACTGCCCATGGCAAAGAATGAAAAATGCCATTCCAGCAATTTTTCAGCCACGATCCAAAACCCCGTAATTAGAAGTATTTACTGATACTTATCCTGAAGTTACTGAACTCAATCAGCCCCGGGTTTTCGACTTTCACACTCTTGATGGCAAGATCGGAATCACTGTCATACATCTCCCAACCCAGCCTGAAGGCCCATGTGCCAATTTTCTTGACAGCATCAAGTCTAAAACTCAAAGCACCATAAGGTGACAAACGGTAATCACTGGAGGCGAAATTGTCATTACGAGGCGCATTGTAATAAGGCGCATAGAAATAAGCCTGACTCTGGGTGTAATACCTGATTGAAGGTATCAACTGCAATTGCCCGGAAAAATTCTGATGCCATCCAAGATCAATCGTGTGCGATTCTACTCCCCAATCGTCATCATAGAATCGATAATCTGCGTGTAACGCACCCAGCCATTCAGGAAAAAAACGCCTTAGGCGTGTAAGCCAGGTGAATTGCTCCCGGCCATCTGGGCGACTGTCCTGCACCAGAGTCCCGGAGACGAATGCCAGCTTATAGGGATCAGATAGAAAACCATTTTGACGGGTAAAGCTTACACTGCTTTGAACAATGGTCTGGGCATCAATGACCATAGACAAACCGGCATACGCACTAATGCTGGTTTTTGTTTCATGTTCTACGCGACCGGGAAAACGATGCGTATCGACAGGCTCGATGTCATCGTCACTGCCTCCGATGCCCAACGTAACGGTTTTTTGTTTGTCGTCGAGTTCCCAGACACCTTCCAGGGCCATATTAACGGAGGTGTAGTCGTCTTCAGTTGAATAACCCAGCGAGACTGCTCCAGCAGAATCGTCATAAATTTTTCGTACTTTTGCCAGCACATCCTTACGGGTATCTTCAATGCCAGACGCGCCGCTCATGACCTGTAACGGTTTTTCACTTTGATTAGGATCAGGATTGGGCAATACATACCAGGGTGATGCACCTGACATGGTTTCGTAGAGTAAATCGACCGTGAGATCGTAAGTATCACCCCATGGACGCACAACCCGGAGTTGATGTGTATCAATGGTGTACCGCTCCGTATCACTCGTCGCGCCGGACTGTTTCTCCCTCGGCATATCCTCTTCTTGATAAAGAGAATAGCTATAGTCTACTTCAGCTTCACCCTGGGTTACCGCCAGGGCCTTGCCTGAAATACCCGGCAAGCCCAGTGCGGACCCCGCAAGGGCAATGAGTGTGCGACTGGCTTTCTTCTTTTGCCCATTACCTGCGCTCATAGATAGTCCTTAGTTGCAGCCACATCCACCACCACCCGCCGATGCTCCGCCGGAACTGGCTTCCTTGCTGAAATAAACATGTGAGCGGTAAGCCGCCTGCTGGGCATCAGGTTCAAATGCCATTTCCGTACGGGCAAGATCACCACGCTCCCAGGCTTCTACCTTCTTGATTGCACATCCACTGCTCAAGGTCAGCAGGAAAACACTTGTCACTACGCAAATAATGTATTTCATGACCTCACCCATGATTGTCTCGCCACTTAATGATCTGTTTTATATTGTGATTCTGCCAGCAAACTCTCGACAGCATGACGAATACGTACGACATCGCTTCTTTTGAATCCGTGGTGTATATATCGAACCTTTCCATTTCTATCTATAAGGTACGCTGTTGGCATACCTGTTAAACCATACAACTCAGGCAACACGCCCCCCGTATCTCTAACCATGGGATATTGAACCGGGTGTTGCTTGATAAACCTCAAGGCCTCATCAACATAGGCATCAAGATTAACAGCCAACACTGTAAACCCCTGGCCTGATAGCTCCTGATACATGGAATTCATGAGCGGCATTGCCTGACGACAGGGTCCACACCAGGAGGCCCAAAAGTCCAGATATACAACCTGACCCAGATAATCCTTTAACTCTATAGGCTCGCCACCCATTAAAGGCACACGTTCAAAGGCCGGGGCCGGTTGACCGATACCGACTGCAAACGCATTTGATGACCAGATAATGGCCAGTACCGGCAGAATTTTCAGAAATCGGTGCATACGTATTTTCAAATCAAAAATCGAATTCATTTCTAATGAAACTAAAGTTTCATCTGGACCGGAGTGATACTAGCAGTTCAATCGCATGCATCAAAGTAATGACACTTAAGACACAAAAAATTCCATGAATACAAAAGGATTAGGCCAAGAATGAAGCAAGTATGCAATTAGCCAATTCAAACGTGAAGCGCAATGTATGCCTAATTCCCTGTCAGTTCAGGCCAAAACAAATTATTCACATAATGCGAATACAAAGTAGGAAAATAATAATTGAGTAAGCTGCCTGAATAGGCCTCAAAATTTGGTCGGGGAGGCAGGATTCGAACCTGCGACCCCTTGTCCCCCAGACAAGTGCGCTACCAGACTGCGCCACACCCCGACAAGGCGGCGTATCCTATCGCAAGAGGGTCTTCTTGGAAAGCGTTAATCAGCTATCAAGTAGCTCTATAAGAGATTCAAGCTCGATTCGTAGCTGTGACAATGGTGAACTGGGTGCCGTTTCTGCCGATCTAACGGCTTTGGGTTGCTCACGAAGGCGCTGACGCGCTCCACCAATGGTAAAACCCTGACGATAAAGCAGATCACGGATACGTCTGACCATCACTACATCATGATGCTGGTAATAGCGACGATTACCTCGGCGCTTAACGGGCTTTAACTGCGGGAATTCCTGCTCCCAGTACCGAAGCACATGTGGCTTTACGCCACATAGTTCACTGACTTCACCGATAGCAAAATAACGTTTTTGCGGAATCGGCGGCAGTTCTGCGACTTCTTTACTCTCTGCTGTTGCCGTTCGCATAATTCTCCACCCTGGCACGTAATTTCTGGCCGGGACGGAATGTAACGACACGACGTGCAGAGATTGGAATCTCCTCGCCTGTTTTAGGATTACGTCCTGGTCTTTGGTTTTTATCTCGTAGCTCAAAGTTCCCAAAGCCGGAGAGCTTTACCTGCTCGCCAGACTCAAGCTTGGTCCTAATCTCCTCAAAAAAAAGATCAACAAATTCCTTTGCTTCTCTTTTATTTAGGCCAAGTTGTTCAAATAGAACATCAGCTATTTCAGCTTTAGTCAGAGCCATCTATTTATCCCCTGATGTTCGCGCCCAGCTCCTGACTGAGTCGCTCCTGAATGCGAATGACACTCGCATCTACCTCTTGCTCGGTAAGCGTGCGCGATTTATCTTGGAAAATCAAGCCTAAAGCGACACTTTTACATCCTGAGGGTAAGGCTTCGCCCCGATAAACGTCAAATACAAAGGCATTATTCAATAGTGCTATATCGGAAGCTGTTGTGCAGGTAATCAAATCATCTGCAGATACAGACTCCGGCATGACGAGTGCCAGATCACGCCGCGTGGCTGGAAATTCCGACATTGACTCATAGCTGGGCACCTCTACCTGACATAAAGCATCCAGGTCTAATTCAAATAGGAAGACAGGATTATCTAAATCAAATAATTTCAAATACTTAGGGTGAATGCTTCCTAAACTACCTATGGCATTCCCATTCACATTGATAGCGGCAGATATGCCCGGATGCAGTGCTACATGTGATGTGGCTTCGAAGCGGATTTTACGCTGCTCACCCCCCAGTGACAGCAGGGCTTCAAGATCGGACTTGACTGCATAAAAATCACTTTGCCGGCCCTTTTCTGCCCATTGCTCCACATATTCATTGCCGTAGACCAGGCCACCTAATACACGGGTCTGGAAAATTTCTTCTGCACGGGACTCGAAGCGCATACCAATCTCGAACAAGCGCAACCTTTGCTGTTGCCGCTTTATATTGTGATTCAGCGCTTCTAGTAATCCCGGCCAAAGACTTGTACGCATCTGACCCAGTTGTCTGGCGATGGGGTTATCAAGATCAATAGCCTCGATATCCGGAATCAGTGCTGCCTGCTTATCAGGGTCGACGAAACTGTACGTCACCACTTCCTGATAACCACGATGAATCATGGCCTCACGTAACCGGGTAACCGCTAACTTTTTCTCACTGGACTCCATTGCGGGGAGTGCGACCTGCTGGGGGCGATCTGGAAGCTGCTCGTAACCGTATATCCTGACGACTTCTTCTATCAGATCTGCTTCAATCCGGATGTCGTAACGAAAGCCGGGAGCCGTGACCTGCCATTGGCCATCACCATCAGGCTCTACCTTCATAAACAGACTCTTGAGAATTGTGACAACCTGATCTGCTGGTACTTCAAACCCTAACAATCGATTGATGCGAGCACTGCGTAAAGTAATGGGAGCACGCTTTCCAGCCCCCTTTCCTGCACTCAACAAGCTGCCCGCCTGTCCCCCACATATCTCAACGATCAGAGACGTTGCACGTTCAATGGCTTTTTCCTGCAACTCAGGATCTACACCACGTTCAAAGCGATGCGATGAATCGGTATGTAACTTGTGACGCCTTCCGGTACCCGCTACTGCGAGTGGATGGAAGCAGGCGCTTTCCAACAGAATATCCTGAGTCAGCGCTGTAACACCGCTATCAAGCCCGCCCATCACACCAGCCAATGCAATCGGTCCGTTGTCGTCAGCAATCACCAGGTCGTCAGCACTCAAAGAAAGCATTTCTTCTGTAAGCGCTTTTAAGGTTTCACCGTTCTGTGCACGACGCACCTGTACGCCACCGCTCAATTTTGCCAGATCAAAAGCGTGCATCGGCTGCCCCAACTCGAGCATGACAAGATTGGTAACATCTACGACCGGGTGAATACTTCTTATTTCTGCACGACGTAACCGCTCAACCATCCACTGCGGTGATGTTGCATTTGTGTCCAGACCCTTAATGATGCGTCCGACATAACGCGAACAGTCCTGCTCATCTTTGATGGCCACGGAAAGAGTCTCGTCATGCCGGGCCTTAACCGCATCAATTTTCCGGTTGACGAGCGCAATACCATTAAGTGCCGCAACTTCCCGTGCAACACCGATGATGCTGAGGCAGTCTCCGCGGTTCGGCGTGAGATCAATATCGATAATATTGTCATTCAGACCCAGATATTCCCGGATATCTGTACCGACGGGCGCATCTTCCGGCAACGGCATCAAACCGTCCGCCTCTTCGGCCATACCAATCTCAACCGCAGAACAAAGCATGCCACTGGATTCGACGCCACGCAGCTTCGCCTGCTTGATTTTCATACCACCAGGCAACACTGCGCCCAGTTTTGCCAGAGGTACTTTCATTCCCGCTGTCACGTTGCTGGCGCCACAGACAATTTGTACAGATACGCCATCGCCGCCATCTACCTTGCAGACACGCAACTTGTCGGCATCAGGATGCGCATCAACTGACAAGACCTTCGCGACCACAACATGATCAAAGTCCGGCGCAGCCGGCTCAACTGAGTCAACTTCAAGACCCGCCATACTGAGCTGATCACAGAGAGCCTGCGTATCCAGCTCGGGGTTGACCCATTCACGCAGCCATTGTTCACTGAATTTCATTGTTCCTTCCCCTAGGCGAACTGTTTGAGGAAACGCAGATCGTTCTCATAGAACAACCGCAAATCATCCACGCCATAACGCAGCATGGCAAAACGCTCAACACCCAGGCCAAAGGCATAGCCGGTGTAACGCTCGGGATCGATGCCAACTGCTTCGAATACACTGGGATGCACCATGCCGCAGCCAAGAACTTCCATCCAGCCACTGTCATTACTGCCATCACCGACCGAACCCCAGTCAATATCCACTTCTGCTGAAGGCTCGGTAAACGGGAAATAAGACGGACGGAAACGCAGCTTCACATCACTTTCAAAGAATGCGTTCACGAAGGCCTGCAAGTCAGCCTTCAAATCAGCAAAGCTGACGTTTTCGGCCACATACAATCCTTCAATCTGATGAAACATGGGACTGTGCGTACGGTCTGAATCACAGCGATAAACGCGACCCGGTGCGATTATGCGTATCGGCGGCTGGGTCTCCTGCATCACACGCACCTGCACAGGCGAGGTATGTGTACGCAGCACGTAACCACCATCACGCACATAGAAAGTATCGTGCATGGCACGCGCAGGATGTTCCGGCGGAATATTCAGGGCTTCGAAATTATGGTAATCGTCTTCGATTTCAGGTCCTTCAGCGACGGAGAATCCAGCCTGCTGAAATAATGATTCGATTCGATGCATGGTTCGAATAATCGGATGCTGCCCGCCACTTTGCTGTCCACGGCCTGGCAAGGTGACATCAATACGCTCATCAGCAAGTTTTGCCTCAATGACAGCATTTTCCAGTTCATCTTTACGAGATTGAATTAAAGACTGGATTTTCTGTTTGATCTGATTGATTGCCTGACCGGCACTCTTGCGTTCTTCTGGCGACATTCCGCCTAGCGCCTTAAGTTGCTCTGTGACAGCACCCTTCTTGCCCAACAGATGAACACGAATATCATCCAGGGCTTTCAGGTCTGTCGCCGCTGCTACATCTTTTTCTGCTTGTTGAACTAGATTTTCTAGATCCTGCATTATTTACTGTTCCAAAAAATAAAGGGGAAAGGCGGGCGGCCTTTCCCCTTGGATCAACAGTTTATTCTGGTTCGGTAATGCCGAACAGAACGGGTCCTGAAGCGGACTAGGCCAGCGCTTGCTTGGCTTGCTCTACCAATGCCGTAAAGGCCGGCTTGTCATTGACTGCCAGATCAGCAAGCACCTTGCGATCGAGTTCAATGTCGGCGAGCTTAAGCCCGTTCATAAATCGGCTATAGGAAAGTCCCAGTTCCTTGGAAGCCGCGTTAATACGCACTATCCAGAGCGCGCGGAACTGACGCTTGCGCTGACGGCGGTCACGGTAGGCATACTGCCCGGCTTTGGTGACGGCCTGATTGGCAACTTTAAAGGTACGGCTACGTGCGCCGTAATAACCTTTCGCCTTTTTGAGCACCTTCTTGTGCTTGGCGTGGCTGGTGACGCCTCTCTTTACTCTTGGCATTTTCTTCTCCTAAGTGAGTGGTTTCATGGGCGGCCAGGCAATGCCTAATGGCCCGAACGCGCCCGTTACAACTGCTAACTCTAAGACCGGGGCCTTAGGCGTATGGCAGCATCTTCTTAACGGCAGCCTTATCGCTTTCGTTAACCTGACCACTTGTACGCAGCTGACGTATTGTCTTCGGCGATTTTTTGGTCAGGATATGGTTTTTAAACGCTTTCTTGCGTTTAAAGCCATTTGCTGTAGCCGTAAAGCGCTTGGCGGCCCCACGGTTTGACTTCATCTTCGGCATATCTAACTCCTAAAAACTCTACTCAATCCGATTTACTGGATTTCTTCGGCGCCATGACCATCACCATCAGGCGCCCTTCACTCTTTGGTTCCTGCTCGACTACACCGAGCTCGGATAAATCATCACGCACACGTATCAACAAATCACGACCCAGTTCCTGATGCGCCATTTCACGACCACGGAAACGTAAAGTCACCTTGATCTTGTCGCCATCCTCAAGAAACTGAGTCAGTTTGTTCAGTTTGGTCTTGTAATCGCCTATATCGGTGCCCGGACGAAACTTGATTTCCTTAACCTGAATCTGTTTCTGCTTCTTTCGGGCAGCCTGCTGGGATTTGCTCTTCTGAAACTGGTACTTGCCATGATCCATAACCTTGGCCACAGGCGGTGTCGCATTTGGAGACACCTCAACCAGATCCATTCCCATTTCTGCAGCTTTAGCTAATGCATCAGCCAGGCTCAAAATTCCGAGTTGCTCTCCGTCATCAGAAATCAATCTGAGTTCGGGCGCCGTAATTTCTTCGTTACGACGGTCTTGACGATCTGAAATATCCAGTTCCTCCGCTAAAATACGGGACGTAAAAAATATTAACGGCCGCGACGTGCGCGCTCGGTATTTAACCGTTCAGTGAGTTCATCAAGGCCCATAGTGCCCAGATCATCACCGTTTCGCGCTCGTACGGCCACAGTATTTGATTCTTGTTCCTTATCACCAACTACCAGTAAATAAGGGATACGCTGAATCGTGTGCTCGCGGATTTTAAAGCCGATCTTCTCGTTTCTCAAGTCGAAAGATGCTCTAAGCCCTCTATTTTTCAGGGTTTCTGTGATTTCACGGGCGTAATCAGCCTGTCGGTCAGTGATATTCATGACCATAATCTGCACCGGTGACAGCCATAAAGGCAGTGATCCCGCATATTGCTCGATCAATATGCCAATGAATCGCTCCAGAGAACCCAGGATTGCACGGTGAATCATGACCGGTGTACGACGTTCACCCTCCTCGGAAACATACTGGGCATCTAGGCGCTCAGGCATGGAGAAATCCAGCTGTACCGTGCCACACTGCCATTCACGCCCCAGACAATCCAGCAGTGTGAATTCTATTTTAGGCCCGTAAAATGCGCCCTCACCCGGCTGTACTTTGTATTCCAGATCCTTGTTATCCAGACAGGATTTCAGGTCAGCTTCAGCCTTGTCCCAGAGCTCATCCGAGCCCACACGCTGCTCGGGACGCAGCGATAACGCCAGCTTTACGTCCTCAAATCCAAAGTCTTTATAGGCCTGAAAGGTCAAATCGATAAAAGCTGACACTTCTGACTCGATTTGGTCCTCGGTACAGAAGATATGCGCATCATCCTGCACAAATCCGCGCACGCGCATCAAACCATGCAAAGCGCCAGAAAGCTCATTTCGATGGCAACAGCCAAATTCCGCCATGCGTAAAGGCAGGTCACGATAGCTTTTCAGACCCTGATTATAAATCTGCAAATGCGCCGGACAGTTCATCGGCTTGATGGCATATTCACGATTCTCGGAAGCCGTCATGAACATGTCGTCCGAGAACTTGGCCATGTGGCCGGATTTTTCCCACAGGACCTTGTCGATCACCTGTGGTGTGCGCACTTCCTCGTAGCCGTTGTTTCTCAGCAAATCACGTATGTAGTTCTCAACCTCGCGATAAACCGTCCAGCCTGAGTCATGCCAGAACACCATGCCGGGCGCTTCTTCCTGCATGTGGAACAGGTCCAACTTCTTGCCGATGACACGATGATCACGCTTGCCCGCCTCTTCCAGACGGTGCAGATACTGCTTGAGCTGCTTCTTGTCGCTCCAGGCTGTGCCGTAAATACGCTGCAGCATCTCGTTGTTTGAATCACCGCGCCAATAGGCACCGGCAACCTTCATCAATTTGAAATGCGCCAGCTTGCCTGTAGCGGGTACGTGCGGGCCACGACAAAGATCAACGAAATCACCCTGACCATAGAGCGAGATATCTTCGTTGGATGGAATGCTTTCAATGATTTCAGCTTTGTATTCCTCGCCCTGCTTACGGAAAAACTCAACCGCCTCATCGCGGGGCATCACCTGACGCTGAACCTGATGATCAGCGGCCGCGAGCTCGGCCATGCGTGCTTCGATCTTTTCCAGATCATCGGGTGTGAACGGGCGTTCGTAAGCAAAGTCGTAATAAAAACCGTCTTCGATTACGGGCCCGATTGTAACCTGCGCTTCCGGATACACCTCTTTAACCGCTTGAGCGAGCAGATGCGCAGTTGAGTGGCGAATGATCTCTAGCCCTTCGTCATCACGACCCGTAATGATCGCAATCTCGGCGTCTTCTTCAATCAGAAAGCTGGTATCAACCTCTGTACCGTTGACCTTGCCAGCCAAGGCAGCCTTGGCGAGACCGGGGCCGATATCTTCTGCTACCTGGTAAACAGTGACAGGCGCGTCAAAAGCACGTTGGGAACCATCGGGTAATGTAATAACAGGCATTTTTCCTCCAGTGGCGACCCCTACGAAAGGCCGCGTGGTTAAGCTGTAAAAAGACAAAGAAACCATATAGGCATCAATTGGGGCGCAATTGTCCGTAGACGGGGGATCACTGTCAACGTTAGTTACGGGCTCGACCATTCTGACTGGATCAGAATGGGACGCGCACAGCGCGCCCGAAGGGCGGATGCCATGGACGGCATCCGTCAGCCGCCTGTGGAGGTGAGCCTTACTCGATCCAAAAAAAAGGGGTGGCATTTCTGCCACCCCTTGTTTTTTTGGCTCCCGAGGACGGGCTCGAACCGCCGACCCAGTGATTAACAGTCACTTGCTCTACCAACTGAGCTACTCGGGAAGAGGGCGCGTATCTTAGAGAAACACGCCATCCGAGGCAAGCGCTACTTGCCTTTAAACCTATGCAATCGCCCTTGCGACTCTTTCCAGCGCCTTTTCCAAGTTGTCCTGACTGGTAGCAAATGAGATACGCATAGCACCTGGCGCGCCAAATGCTGAGCCCGGCACCATCGCCACGCCTGCCTTTTCAATCAGGAATTCACCGAACTGAAGATCGTCTTCAATGCCTTCGAGACGCTCAATGACGTCCGAGAAATCCGGGAAAGAGTAAAAGGTACCTTCTGATGGTAGACAACGAACACCCGGCATGGCATTCAGGGTTTCCAGCACATAGTCATGCCGCGCCTTGAAGGCCACGACCATCTCGGCAACACATGCCTGCTCACCATTCAGCGCGGCCTCTGCTGCACGCTGCGAAATCGATGTCGGGTTGGAGGTGCTCTGCGACTGAATATTGGTCATCGCCTTGATCAGTTTTTCCGGCCCTGCAGCATAGCCAATTCGCCAACCGGTCATCGAATAGGCCTTGGACACCCCGTTCAGCACCATCGTACGATCATATAGATCAGGACAGGCATTAAGAATGTTTACGAAGCCCTCTTCCGTCCACAGGATATGTTCGTACATGTCATCCGTCGCGATGATGACATCAGGATACTTACGCAGCACCTCACCCAGGGCTTCCAGTTCAGCACGGCTGTAAGCCTTACCCGTCGGATTTGACGGGCTATTGATCACCATCAGGCGGGTTTTATCAGTCAGCGCGGCTTCCAGTTTCGCAGGCGTCAGTTTGAAATGCTCATCGATCGTCGTCGGTACTATGACCGGCTCACCACCGGCCAGCAGCGCCATATCGGGATAGGAGACCCAGAAAGGCGCCGGTATCACAACCTCGTCGCCATCATTCAGCAGCGCCTGGCATAGATTAAAGAAGCTCTGCTTTCCCCCACAGGAAACGAGTAGTTGAGCAGCGCTGTAGGTCAAACCGTTATCGCGCTGGAATTTATCTATAACCGCCTGCTTGAGTCCGGGCGTACCGCCAACAGGCGTGTATTTGGTAAAACCTTCCGCGATAGCGGCAGTAGCGGCTGCTTTTATGTGCTCAGGCGTATCAAAATCCGGCTCACCGGCACCCAGGCCAATAATATCCTTACCGGCAGCGCGCAGTTCAGCTGCGCGGGCGGTGACAGCCAGCGTTGGAGAGGGTTTGATTCGTTGAACACGATCTGAAAGTTGCATCTGGGCACTCTGCTGTTTGTTGCAAAAACAAAAGGTCTGAAGACCGAATAGAAAACGGGCGGTATGATACTGGATGCCCAAACCAATGACCACGACTAAAACCGAAGCAGGAATGGAAGAAGCAGGATTCAAATTAGTGGCCGACTGGGCACCTGCGGGTGACCAGCCCGCTGCCATCGAAAAGATGGTGGAAGGTCTGGAAAGCGGCTTGAGCCATCAGACACTGCTCGGTGTGACTGGCTCGGGAAAGACCTTCAGTGTGGCCAATGTCATACAGCAGGTGCAGCGCCCTACCCTTGTCATGGCCCCAAACAAGACGCTGGCTGCACAGCTCTACGGCGAATTCCGTGATTTTTTCCCGCACAACGCAGTGGAATACTTTGTTTCCTATTACGACTACTACCAGCCTGAAGCCTATATACCTTCAAGCGATACCTTTATAGACAAAGACAGCTCCATCAACGAGCACATCGAGCAGATGCGCCTGTCAGCGACCAAGGCCCTGCTCTCTCGACCGGATGTGATTATTGTTGCATCCGTCTCGGCCATTTATGGACTGGGTGACCCCGAGCTTTATTTTGAAATGGTCATGCACCTGGACAAGGGCGATCGTATTGATCAGCGGGAAATTCTGCGTCGTTTGGCAGAACTGCAATACACACGTAACGACGTCGAACTCCGACGCGGTACGTTTCGAGTGCGTGGGGACATTATTGACATTCACCCGGCCGATACTGACGACGAAGCCGTCCGCATAGAATTATTTGACGACGAAATCGAGTCACTCAGCCTGTTTGATCCTTTGACTGGCGAGATTCGGCGCAAATTACCGCGCTACACCATCTTTCCCAAGACGCATTACGTCACACCGCGTGAACGCATGATGGGCGCGATGGATGCCATCAAGGAAGAGCTGCATGAACGTTTGGCAGAGTTGAAAGGCCTGAACAAACTGGTGGAGATGCAACGCCTGGAGCAGCGCACGATATTTGATATGGAGATGATCCAGGAACTCGGCTACTGCTCGGGCATTGAGAACTACTCACGTTATCTTTCGGGTCGTGGCCCCGGTCAACCCCCCCCCTGCCTGCTGGACTACCTACCCGCTGACGCTTTGCTTGTGATCGATGAAAGTCACGTGACCACACCGCAAATCGGCGCAATGTATAAAGGCGACCGCTCACGTAAAACCACACTGGTTGAATATGGCTTCCGATTGCCGTCTGCGCTGGATAATCGCCCGCTCAAATTTGAAGAGTTCGAGCGCATCATCCCACAGACATTGTTCATATCAGCAACACCCAGCACCTATGAAATGGAGCATTCCGGACAAATCATCGATCAGGTTGTACGACCTACCGGCCTCGTCGATCCGGAAGTAGAAATACGACCTGCAGGCACACAGGTTGACGATTTACTAAGTGAAGTCAATGAGCGCACTGCCAAGCAGGAACGGGTACTGGTCACCACACTGACCAAGCGTATGGCAGAAGACTTGACCGACTATCTGCACGAGAACGGCGTACGCGTGCGTTACCTGCATTCAGATATTGATACCGTTGAGCGTGCCGAGATTCTGCGTGACCTGAGGCTGGGTGAATTTGATGTGCTGGTCGGCATAAACCTGCTGCGCGAAGGCCTGGATATACCGGAAGTTTCACTTGTCGCCATTCTGGATGCCGACAAGGAAGGCTTCCTTCGCTCAGATCGCTCCCTGATCCAGACCATAGGACGTGCTGCGCGTAACCTCAACGGTAAGGCCATACTCTACGCAGACCGCATTACAGGCTCCATGCGTCGCGCCATAGATGAAACCGACCGCAGGCGCCAAAAACAGGTCGCCCATAATCTTGAACACGGCATCACGCCCAAAAGTATCCAGAAAGCCGTCGCTGATGTCATGCATCAGGGTTTCGAGAACTACCGACCAGGTAAAGGGAAGCAGCAGAAAGTCGCCGAACCCACCATCGATTACAGCAGCATGTCTGCTTCAAAGCTTGGCAAGGAACTCGAGAAACTGGAAAAGCAAATGTATCAGCATGCCCGGGATCTGGAATTTGAGGAAGCTGCGAAAACACGTGATCAGATTAAACAGCTAGAGGATGCCCTGAAAACCGGCAAGCTGTAACACTAAAAAAATCATCAAGCGAGATTGCCTACAGTCTAATGCTTGCTGTCTTGATACAAATTGTATAATCTTCGCGGCCTCAACAGGCGCGTAGCTCAGCTGGTTAGAGCACCACCTTGACATGGTGGGGGTCGTTGGTTCGAGTCCAATCGCGCCTACCAACTTAATAAAAAGCCCCCTATCGGGGGCTTTTTATGGGCATTATCTCCCATGTCTTACTTTCAACTCTACTCCGAACTTAAAGCTTCAAGACTTTCCAGTCGACGCATTATCTCAGAGGCTGAGATTTGCAAACCAGCCAGCTTGGCATTACTTCGCTCCATTTCTGAAACCTTAGCCTCTAATAGTCTATTTCGCTCATCCATTTTTGCTTGATCCTCACGAAGAGATGCATTCGCCGCTTCGAGAGATTTCACAAGGTCATGTAATGCTTGGATAGAAAGTAGGGCAATGCCATCAGCATCTACTGTACCTATATTCTTTGAACTGGCACCTAATCCAAAGGCCGCGTGAAAATCCTGCGCGGTTGGGCCAATATGCTTAATGCTTGAGTCCTCGCTCTTATAGCTCCAACTGCTTATTGGAAGTTCACTGACAGTTGCCAGGATAATTCTTGCATCGACATTCTCAAATCCCTGTTTTAATGCGACATCAGAAGCGTTTGTCCACACACCACCAATCGTTAGTTGCGCTCCTGTCCAAGTATCAATTGCCTGAACGGGTGGCTCAACATTAAAACCTACAAATGGTCTATTTTGACCAGCTACTTCAGCCCGATTAATCACCAAAGCATCAAAGCTATTAGCATCATCCCGAATTTTAAACCCCCCCTGTTCCTTGGACGTTATTTTCCAAGCGTCACCTGAAAAATCATTTACCAGGTCAATTGAAGCTCCTCCCAATCCACCAGCATTATGAACTTTTATCTTAGGTTCATTTACATTTGTCCGTCGTAAATGAAGCACGCTATCCGGTGATGTAGTCCCCAGTCCAATATCACCAGTCACGCCTTCAATTGTCAAAGCATTTGAAGGCGCATTTGGAAATAACCTGAATGGCAATTTTGAACCGTTAGTCGTATCCCTGATAAAGAAATTCGCTTCGTTTCCAGCCACATCCCAGGTTTGAGGCGAAAACCCGGAAGTGCCATCCTGCTCCAGACGTAATGTAGGCGTATTGCCTGATTTAACATGCACATCAACAACTGGCGTTGACGTGCCCAGACCAAGCCTTCCTCCATCATCCACATACAAAGAATGGCTGGGCGCGCCTGCCTCCAAAGTAAATGGGGTACGGCCTCCATCAATATCATCTATTGAAAATTTATTTGCGCCTCCATTGGAAGAGTCATTAGCTGTGATCTGCCAGTCATTTGTAGGAAAGCTTGCAGAAGTGGAGGTGTCCTGAAATTTAATGCGAAGATTATTTTCCTTTAAGCGCAGGGTATCAAAACCAAAGCTTTCACCATTGACGCAGTCCAGACCTACGCAAATACTGCCATCAACAATCAAATCATCCAGAATCACCTGATCGGCACGTGCGAGTGTTGCGTAAAGAATAATTGAAGCTGATGCACAAAAAATGAATGCCTGCCTCTTATGAGAAGTAACGTATTTATTGATATTCATAATGCACCCCTACTCAAAGGCTTCAGGTTCAACAAGCTGATCAGAAACGACCTGACCATTGAGAACACGAAAAGAACCGGAAACTGTATCAGTTACTGCTGAGACATTTTCATATTGATTGCTTTCAAATTCTTCTGCTGTTCTTGTGTGCAAATAATCCGGCAGGCTAGTCAATTCATACTTATAAACACCATCTTCCAGACTGGAACCGCCCGCCCCCCATCTTGATTTCGCATGCTTCTTATTTGATGCCAAATTATGCAGCCCGAGCGATTCGCCACCTCGAATGCTGTGCTCGCTGACTGAGCCACCGGGATGAGAAACAGTAACAACAGCGTCATGTACATAGGAAGATGTTTGCAATGAATTCCCGTCTATCGAGATCAAAGCAGGAATTGCGTTTTCATCTGAGAGAGCAGTACCAGCATTGCAGGTCATGAACGCCCCCAGAACCATCAGACTGAATTTTGAAATCCTTTTCCTCTGACTTGCCAGTATAAATTGAGATTGACGCATACTACCCTCTCTGACCTAAGGTCGGTTCTTGGCTTGTAAATACCCTTGTAGTGTAGCCTAACAGATTAAAATTGCATCCCTATAAATTCGCGACCCACAATTGGCATATTGCGCTATGCTCAGACAATAGTTTTAACGTCAGAAATGAAGCAGAAAATAGTCATGCGCAAAATCAGAGTGAGTTCCGTTGTTGTCATACTGTCATTTACCCTCAGTGGATGCCCAGGTGGTGGCGGAAGCGACGATGTTACACTTTCAACAGTTGAACAAGGCGCGCCCAATTTGAATGAACAAACTGGCGAATGTGTGAATAAATTCGGTGATATAACACTCACCGGCTCTACTTTCGTTGCAAGCACTGTTGATACAGATGGCGGGACAGATGGGGGATCCCCAGTGGAAGACCCACCTCAGGAGCCACCCCCAGAAGATTCTGGCGGATCGGATACAGATGGCAGCCCAATTCCTGAACACCCGGAAAACGTCGATACACCGCCAACGTCAACGGGAGAAGATGACCCCGATACGTCGGCGCCAGTAAACAATGTGCAATTCACAGACGCAACAGAATCTACCGGAATTTTCCATGGCCACTCTTTTGACCAAAGTGCTACCTGCCGCACGGGTTACGAGCACATGGTCGCAGGTGTGGCGGCAGGCGATTATGATTCCGATGGAGACGTAGACCTCTACTTCCCCACCGGCAATCGCTCAATCAATCGCTTATACAGAAACAATGGCGATGGCACATTTACAGATGTCGCAGATCCTGCCGGTGTTGGCTTGCCGCCTGAAGACCCCGCTAATGGTTGCTCGGCTGCCCCCCTGTTCTTTGACTATGATGGGGATGGCCATCTCGATCTGCTCGTTAATGCCATCAACGGGTATTCCAGCCAATTATTCCGCAATAAGGGCGATGGCAGCTTCCAGAACGTCACCACATCCTCTGCCCTGTTCACCGATCGAAACCTGTCACTATCCGCCAGTGCCGCAGATTATGACCGTGATGGTGACCTGGATCTGTTTCTGGCGCACTGGGGTTCTGAGGTCACTAAAGACGTATCCACCCAACACTTATGGCGCAATGAAGGCAATGGCACATTTACCGATACAAGTGTACCCAGCGGGATATCTGCAACCTATCCTCAGGTTTCGAATATTGCCGGAGATGAAAACAGCACGGACTTTACTTTTACCCCGAATTTCGCAGATGTAAATAACGATGGCTGGCCTGACTTGTTGATCGCATCCGACTTCGGAACAAGCCAGATACTCCTAAATGCCAGAAACGGCACCTTTGTCGATGTCACGCCGGATGTCATCTCAGATGAAAACGGCATGGGTGCAGCGGTAGAAGACTACGACAATGATGGCGATCTGGACTGGTTCGTATCCAGCATTCTTGATCCCGACGGAAAAGTACAATCACCTGAAAACTGGGGCACATCGGGTAATCGTCTCTACAAAAACGATAACGGTTGCGGGGTTACTGATGCCACTGCTGAATCTGGCGTACGCGATGGCTCCTGGGGTTGGGGAAGTTGTTTCGCAGATTTCAATAATGATGGATGGCTCGACATTTTCCATGTGAACGGTTTCGCCACAAACCTTTCAGGCTCGGAATATGGCAAGGATCTATCTCGCCTGTTTATATCAAATAAAAACGGCACATTCACTGAATACGCAGTCGAAGCCGGTATCAATGATGACCGACAGGGTCGCGGCATAAGTTGCTTTGATTATGATCGCGATGGCGACGTTGATATTTTCATAGCCAACAACAACCAGCCAGCCCGTGCATACAGAAATGAATCAGGGAATCAAAAGCACTATCTCAGTATCAAATTGAAGGGTAAGGCGCCCAATACAGATGCGATTGGTGCACGAATATATGTCACTACCCCTGAAGGCAGACAGATGAGGGAAATTAAAGCAGGCAACAATTACCTCTCACAAAATCCTACAGAAGTGCACTTTGGCCTTGAGGATGCAGCCACAGCCGACGTGCATGTCCGATGGCCAGATGGCTCAGAGACCACAATTGAAAACTCCAGTATTAATCGCCATATAGTGATCACCCAGTAACTCTGTTACGTACACTGCCCTGACCTGTAGAATACCCAGATTAATTCCACCAGTTACTTAGTCAAAACATGAAAATTATTGTTACGGGCGGCGCTGGCTTCATTGGCTCGGCAGTTATAAGACACATCATTACTCATACAGAACATCAGGTTCTGAATGTGGACAAACTTACCTACGCCGGAAATCTGGCCACATTGGGCGGGATTTCCGATTCACCAAGTTATGATTTTCTACAAGCGGATATTTGTGACACACAGGCTATGACCTCTGCCTTCGAGGAATTCGCCCCGGATGCCATTATGCACCTTGCCGCTGAATCGCATGTTGACCGGTCAATTGATGGCCCGATGGTTTTCTTGCAAACCAATATCATGGGCACCGCTAATCTGCTTGAAGTTAGCCGTGAATACTGGTCTGGATTGCCTGAAACAGAAAAGTCTGAATTTCGTTTTCATCATATTTCCACGGATGAGGTATACGGAAGTCTGGGCAATACAGGCTTGTTCACCGAGGATACTCCTTACGACCCAAGATCACCCTATTCATCAAGCAAGGCTGGATCCGATCATCTGGTACGAGCCTGGGAAAACACCTATGGTCTCCCGGTTCTTGTATCCAATTGTTCAAATAATTACGGGCCTTATCAATTTCCGGAAAAGCTGATTCCACTGATGATTATGAATGCACTGACAGATAAGCCTCTGCCTATTTATGGTGACGGCCTGCAAATCAGGGATTGGCTCTTTGTGGATGATCATGCCAAAGCCCTGCTAAAAGTACTGACCGAGGCAAAAGTCGGTGAGACCTACAATATCGGCGGACATAACGAAAAAACCAATCTGGAAGTTGTGCAGACAATATGCGCCTGCCTTGATCAAAAGCTACCCAAGGATAACGGGGTGTATGCAGATCAGATCACTTATGTGGATGACCGCCCCGGTCATGACAGGCGATATGCTATTGATGCCAGTAAAATTGCAGATGATTTAGGGTGGGTTCCCGAGGAATCTTTTGAAACCGGTATTGCGAAAACGGTGGATTGGTACTTAAGCAACCCCGAATGGAATGAAAATATTCAGGAAAGTCACCAACAGGGGCAAAGGCTCGGACTGGGCACAAAGGAAACAGCATGAAAGGGATAATTCTCGCAGGTGGTAGCGGCACTCGACTCTACCCCCTCACTCTGGGCGTCTCAAAACAACTTTTACCCGTTTATGACAAACCCATGATTTTTTACCCGATCAGCACTTTAATGCTCGCTGGAATACGCGATATGCTCATCATATCCACACCGCAAGACACCCCGCGTTTTCAGACCACACTTGGCGATGGCAACCAGTGGGGCATCAATCTGAGCTACGCTGTACAGCCCTCGCCTGATGGCCTTGCCCAGGCATTCATTATCGGCGAGGAATTTATCGGCAACGATGCCTGCTCTCTTGTTTTAGGCGATAACCTCTTTTATGGCTATGAGTTAGCCCGACAGCTTGAGAATGGTGCAGAACTTAGCCATGGCGCCCATATTTTCGCCTATCGTGTCAGAGATCCGGAGCGTTACGGTGTCATTGACTTCGATGAAAATGGCACGGTCACAGAGATCATCGAAAAACCGGTCAAACCCCCTTCCAATTATGCAGTCACCGGCCTGTACTTTTACGACAATGATGTCGTAGAGATAGCAAAAAACATCCAGCCTTCACCTCGCGGCGAGTTGGAAATTACTGACGTAAACAGGCGTTATCTCAATAACGGCAAACTATCAGTCACTTTACTAGGCCGCGGTTCCGCCTGGCTGGATACAGGAACACATGACTCCCTGCTTGAAGCCGCCACATTCATCGAAACCCTGGAACGCAGGCAAGGCCTAAAAATAGGCTGCCTCGAAGAAATCGCCTGGCGAAAGAAATGGATCAGCGATGAGGATGTACTGAAGATGGCCGACAACCTGAAAAAGAATCAATACGGTGAGTACCTGTATAACCTGATCAAGGTTGACTGATATGGAGGTCACTGAAACCTCATTACCGGGTGTCTTAATGATTCGGCCGAGAAAATTCGGAGATAGCCGTGGCTATTTCGTGGAAACCTGGCGTGAATTGAACTACAACGAAGCAGGATTGGCTGAAAGTTTTGTACAGGACAATATGTCTTTTTCCCAGCAAGGCGTATTAAGAGGTCTGCATTTTCAATTACCCAACCCCCAGGGGAAACTGGTCTACTGCCCGATTGGGCAAGTCTATGATGTGGCCGTAGATATTCGTTACGGTTCACCTGCATTCGGACAATGGGTGGGTGTTACACTTTCATCAGAAGCAGGCAATCAACTCTATATCCCTCCTGGATTTGCACACGGCTTCTGCGTGACGAGTAAAGAAGCCCTGTTCTGTTATAAATGTACTGACTACTACAACCCGGCAGGCGACACGGGCATTCGCTGGGATGACCCTGAGCTGGGAATTCAGTGGCCCATTGAAGAAGCCTCCATTTCGGAGAAGGATTCGCATACACCTTTCCTGAAGGATGTGCCTGCAGATCAACTGCCTCAGTACAAGATCTAACCTATGTCTCAAAAGGAAAAACCTGCAGTTCTTGTATTTGGCGCGAATGGACAGGTGGGAAGTGCACTGGTTAAAGCACTAAAAGACAAAGCAAATATTACCGCGCTTACCCGTCATTCCTCACCCTCAGGCGACCTTGGCTTACCCGATAAACTTCAGTCGATAATAGAAAACATCAAGCCCGATATTGTAGTCAACGCTGCAGCTTACACGGCGGTAGATAAGGCCGAGTCCGAGCCTGATTTGGCCGAATTGATTAATGCAAAAGCGCCGTCTGTAATCGCTATGACCTGCGCCAGACTAAATATTCCCTTTATTCATTATTCTACGGACTATGTTTTTGATGGCAGTAAACATTCTGCCTATACCGAAGATGACCCACCCTGTCCTATCAATATTTATGGACAAACCAAATTAGCGGGTGAAAATGAAATAATGAACTCGGGCTGCCAGCACTATATCTTGCGAACCAGCTGGGTCTACGACGCAAAAGGCAAGAATTTCCTGAACACCATGCTTCGACTTGCACGTGAACGGGACAGCTTGAGTGTTGTTGATGATCAATATGGCAGCCCAACCACCGCAGAGCACATCGCAGAAGAGACCACGAAACTTATTGACAGGATTATTAATGGTCGCGCCCCTGAATCAGGCATTTACCATCTAACCTGTGACGGGGAAACAACATGGCACGACTTTGCCAAGGAGATATTCCAATTAAGTGTAAAAAACGGAATATTGAACATGGCACCAAAACTCGAGCCAATAACGACCGAGTCATTCCCAACACCAGCCAAGCGTCCCAAACGATCTACACTAAATAACTCTAAAGCAGAGTTGGCTTGGAGCAAGCAGCCTCTCGACTGGAAAACGGCTTTGGCCCGATGTTTAAGTGAAAATAGTCAACCCAGTTAATTTCATTCTTTGTTATGCCTGACGCGGTCTATCCTGACCGCTGGAAAATAATCCCATCATCTCCCTCGTCTTTCTGGTACATATCTGTCAGATATGCTTGGAAATCTTTCCTTTCCAAGGTCGTATCCTTGGATGGAATAAAGAGCATGGATAGGTGCTCCGGGATGACGGCCAGGAATTCTTCGACCCCTATACCACCTACATTGCGCAGATGATGGGGTAAAAACTCAACAGCTAAAGTATCTACATGTGCCAACACATCCGGCATTCCCTGCAGCGCAAAATACTCGGAACCTTCAATATCCATAATCACCAAATCGAATTTCTTATCCTCAAGAACATCATCCAGTTTTTTGGCCTTAACCATTACCGACTCGGGGTTGTCGTAGTAGTACATGTACTCCGTGATCAATGGAACGCGCTTGCTTCCACCTGAGTTTGCCCGACTCAGAAGAAATTCAATTTCTTCCTCCTTGCTACTGGCTGCAATCTGAATTGTTTGGCAATTTTCAACTTTGTTAAGCGCTAAATTCTTTTCCAGCAACCCAAAAGTAAGCGGATTTGCCTCAATGGCGATAACTTCTTTACAAACCCTGGCCAATGGAATGGCAACACTGCCAATATGCGCGCCTACAACCAGCACCCGGCTTTGTGGAGAAACAAATTTCTTTAGTCGACTGATTTCATCTGCACCATATTTACCTTTACGACGCAAACGCCGACCGACAACGAAATCTTCCGGATCGACAGCAAAGACACCATTTTCAGACTCAACCAAAAGTGCGGTCACATGAGCGCCAAGTTTGCTCTTGAATCTTGCAGCCTTTCTGGCCTGTCGTGCTAACTTCCACCTTAATCTCACTATCATTCCTCTATTAACAGAATTCTATAATACGAACGTTACAATAATATCTAATCAGGTTTTCACCTGATTTACATGTCACGAGGCTGTTGGTTGCTGTATCCCACACTTAAAATTTGCCATTGCCAAGCATTTTCTATGTAATTGTCATCTTCTTCTTGCAAGGCATACTGCCTCTCACTTTTCTCCGATTTTCAAAAAAGCCGCGACACCCTCCATGATGCTTAAGAACATATGTAAAGGATTCAAAATTGTGTGAGATAAAGCGCTCACCATTATTTGACTTACTCGACGGAGTCATAAGAAAAAATGCGCTCCACGTGGTTGACTGGGAAGGACGGACACATCGTTTTGGACCAGAAAATTTAAGGCCGGTAATTATCCGTCTACCTGACCCAGCCGTTGAGTGGCAACTGCTCAGGCATCCGCGTCTGGGGCTGGGAGAAGCCTACATGGATGGCCGCATCGAGTTACTTGAGGGCTCGCTGTACGAATTCCTGACGGTGGTTGCCAATAATCGCTCTGCACTCAGGAAATATAGCCAATCAGCCAAATTCCTTCATATAGGCCGCATGCTGATGCGTCGCCTGTCCACTTATAACCCGCCGGCCAAGTCACATAAGAATGCGGCCCATTACGATACGGCTGAGCCATTCTTCAAGTTATTTCTGGACAGTTATCTCCAGTATTCCTGTGGCTATTACCTGTCGCCTGACGATGACCTAGAAACAGCCCAGCAGAATAAAATGCACTATCTGGCCAGGAAACTCGTTCTGGACAAACCCGGATTGAATGTTTTGGACATCGGATGCGGCTGGGGCGGGCTGAGCCGTTTTTTTGCCAAAGAGTATGGTGCAAAAGTTGATGGGATTACCCTATCCCAGGAACAATTGCAGATATGCCAAACCGAACAGCTTGAATGTAACCTAAAGGAAAGCACCAATTATCGATTGCAGGACTACAGGCACACCGAGGGCTTATACGACCGTATTGCGTCGATTGAAATGTTTGAGCATGTAGGCCCGAGCCATTTCGTTGATTACTTTAAAAAGATTCGTTCAAACCTGCATATTGATGGTATTTGCGTGCTGCAATTCAGTGGCCGCAAAAGCAAACCCGGTGCTCCCGACCCCTGGCTCAATAAATACATATTTCCCGGGGGGTACACACCCTCTCTGTCGGAAACCATTGCAGCCATAGAAGAAGCCGGGCTGTGGGTATCTGATGTAGAAGTCTGGCGCATGCATTATGTCTATACTTTAAGAGACTGGTTTGACCGATTACAGATTCATCGCGATACCATACTCAACATGTATGACGAACAGTTTCTCCGTATGTGGGAGTTCTACCTCGCACTTTGCCGTGTAGCATTTGAAACCGTGAGTCAAACTGTATTTCAATTGCAAATTACACGTACACGTCATGCGACGCCCCAGATTCGCAATAACTTCAGATCAACTCTGGAACGACCAAATTGATACAATGAGCATTATTTACGTTACTCGCTAGTAGAAAACATGCCCCAAACTAAACACACTCTATACCCTGTCATTCTCTCAGGCGGCGCCGGCACACGTTTATGGCCTGTATCCAGAGAAATGCACCCCAAGCCCTTCATGCGTATGAGCGACGGACAAAGCCTTTTACAAAAGGCCTTTAACCGCGCCTCTGAATTACCCGGCGTTGGGGAGGTGCTCACAGTCACCAATCGTGAGTTGTTTTTTAAAACTGAAGAAGAATACAAATCGGTTAACAACCAGCATCTACCTGTCTCTTATATTCTTGAGCCATTTGGGCGTAATACGGCACCGGCAATAGCACTGGCTGCAATCCATGCGGCGAATAACGACAAAGATGCCATCCTGCTCATCCTGCCTTCTGACCACCTGATATCCAACCAGGCAGCCTTTAATGAAGCTGTGTCAGAGGCAGTGGTGCTTGCCGAGAAAGACTTAATAGTGACTTTTGGCATTCGACCAAGCCATGCAGAAACGGGCTATGGTTATATCGAATCCTCAGGGCATTTAGTTAAGCAATTCATTGAAAAACCATCGATCGAAAAGGCCGAAGTATTCCTTCAATCCGGAAACTATCTTTGGAATGCTGGAATGTTTTGCTTTAAGGCGAAACAGTATTTATCTGAACTGGAAAAACATGCTCCCGATGTGCTCAGGGAAAGTCAAAACTGCTACGACCATGCTCTAAAGTCGAACGGCGATGGCTTCACACAAATTGAAGTCAAACCCGCTGATTTTCAGAATGTTCCAGATATCTCCATTGATTATGCAGTTATGGAAAAATCCGATCATGTCGGTGTCGTAGCCTGTGACATAGGATGGAACGACATTGGCTCGTGGAATGCCATGAGTGACTTGCAGTCAGCTGACGCCTCCGGAAACAGAGTTGTAGGACAGGCGCTATTACATGATGTATCCAACTGCTATGTCCAAAGTGAAAACAGAATGATTGGTGTTGTCGGCGTAGAGAACCTGATCATCATCGATACAGCTGATGCTCTCCTCGTCGTCGACAGCAAGCGTACACAGGATGTAAAGAAGATAGTCGGGCAACTTAAGAAAAATGGTCACGATGCCCATAAGATACATAACGAAGTCCATCGCCCCTGGGGGACTTATACGGTTCTCGAAGAAAGAAAACGTTTCAAAATCAAGCGCATCGTCGTCAAACCAGGCGCATCCCTCTCACTGCAGATGCATCATCATCGCAGCGAGCACTGGATTATCGTCAAAGGTATGGCACGAGTAATTAATGGCGAAAAAGAATTGATGGTAAATACCAATGAATCTACTTACATCCCCGCTGGCCACAAACATCGTCTGGAAAACCCTGGTGTAGTCGACCTTGTCATGATCGAAGTACAAAGCGGTGATTATCTGGGTGAGGACGACATCGTCCGGTTTGATGACATCTATGGTCGCGCGTAATGTCGCTCTCCTGTTTTAAGGCCTATGACATACGTGGGAAGTTAGGTGATGAGCTCAATGAGGAACTCTCCTATCGCATCGGTCGTGCTTACGCACAACATTTTGCGCCACGCAGGATGGTTCTGGGCTCAGACATTCGTCACAGCAGTGAACCTCTAAAAAAAGCGATCGCCAGAGGTTTAATGGAGGCAGGTGTCGATGTAATTGACATTGGCATGACAGGCACTGAGGAAATCTATTTTGCTGCGTTCCACCTGGATGTTGATGGGGGTATAGAGGTCACAGCCAGCCATAACCCGGTCGACTACAACGGTATGAAACTGGTCAAAAAAGGTGCCGTGCCGATAAGCGGTGACAGTGGCTTACGTGATATTGAGGCATTAGTCGAAGCTAATCAATTTTCGGAATCCGGGAAGAAGGCCGGTAATTATTCTCAAGCCTCAATTCTTCAACCCTATGTAGAACACTTACTGAGTTATATTGACCCGCAAAAAATCAAACCTTTACGTGTTGTAACCAATGCGGGTAATGGAGCTGCGGGTCACGTCATAGACGCCATGGAGAACCGCCTCAAAGAACTCGGCGTACCATTAGAGTTCATCAAGATTCACCATGAGCCGGATGGGGACTTCCCGCATGGTATACCCAACCCACTTATCCCTGCTAATCGTATCGATACCGCTAATGCTGTCGTAGAGCACAAGGCTGATATGGGGATTGCATGGGACGGCGACTTTGATCGCTGTTTTCTGTTCGATGAACACGGTGAGTTTATCGAGGGTTATTACATAGTTGGACTTCTTGCAAAAGCCTTTCTTGACAAATCACCAGGTGAGAAAATCATCCATGATCCACGCCTGACATGGAACACTATAGATATAGTGAAGCAGGCAGGTGGGCAGGCGATTCAAACTAGAACCGGGCACGCTTTCATCAAAGAACGCATGCGAAAGGAAAATGCCATATATGGCGGCGAAATGAGCGCTCATCATTATTTTCGTGATTTCGCCTACTGTGATAGCGGTATGATTCCCTGGTTACTGGTAGCTGAGCTATTGTCTGGTACTGGCCTTCCACTCTCTACTTTAGTTAGAGAACGAATAGAAGCATACCCGTGCAGTGGGGAAATCAATTTCACTGTAGAAAACTCAACAGAATCAATCGAAAGAATCAGACAGCACTATCATTCTGACAATCCAACTGAAGATAAAACGGATGGCATTAGCATGGAGTTTCTTGACTGGCGCTTCAATATCCGGGCTTCTAATACTGAGCCACTTCTCCGTCTGAACATAGAAAGTAAAAATAATTCTGCATTAGTAAGAAGCAAGACTAATGAACTTGCAGAATTATTGATGTCTTCATGAAAATACAACATGTTCTGAACGCAATTTATTTGCAGCTACTTGGTCGAAATATTGACCAGAATGGCTTAGATCACTGGGAGTCTCTTTATACGAGTGGTATGAATATTGAAGATATCTATATTGAAATTTCAAGATCGGAAGAATGCAAAGAATTCGAGCAAACTAAAAACCAATCGCAAATCAACCACGAACGTATAAAAACAATCTTAATCGACGCAGGTTTGGAACCAATAAATGTAGTCGATATAGGCGCACAAATACTTGATGAAGAAAGACATATCTACGCGCCATTAAATGAGCATAGTCTAATTGGCACTACAATCGGTTTTGAACCTCTGGAAGAAAAAGCTACTCAGCGAAATAATAGCGAAAATAATGTATCCATAAGACCTTCGGCATTAGGTGATGGCACAACACAAACACTTTATGTAAATAATATTGATGCGACATCATCAATGTACCCTATAAACAAAAAAATAATGGGCGTTACCGAAGGGCTAATAAATCTGTATACCGTTGACGAAATAGACATGAAAACAACTCGTCTAGATGAAATAGATTTACCTGAAAGTATTGATTTTCTAAAACTTGATGTACAGGGCTTTGAATACAAAATATTAGAGAACGGCATTAATGCCTTAAATAAAACATTATGTATTTTTACTGAAGTTGAATTTCAGGAAATTTATTCAAGGCAACCTCTATTTTCTGATGTTGACTGCTTGCTCCGTGATAATAATTTTGATTTTCACGACTTGCTATTCCAAAGAAGGCTGGCGCCAGAAGAATTTTCGCGTTTAGCTGGGCCAGAAAAAGGAAGCAAACTGATGTGGGGTGATGCGGTTTACTTCAAATCAGACGAGTGCGTCAATAAACAGCAACTACTAAAACAAGCGGCTATAGCTCATTTTGTGTTCGGCTGGAATGACCTCACATTTGGAAAGCTCAAAATTCACGATTACCAAACTGGCGAGAACACCGCCCTGCCATATCTAGATGCTCTACATAAAGATTAGTTTCGGTTGACTACCTATTCTGATTAAATAGAAACTGGCACCTTACGAAATATCATCACCTGGGGCTTTGAATATTTTTCATCAAATGAAGAACCTGTTTTACTAGAAAAATACTCTTTCCAGAATTTATTAACTGTTTCCTCGGGATTATTTCGTAATGTATCGTTAATTTCTTCAGTAAAACTCTTGGCGACCTCAGATGGTTCTATTTCATGATGCGTAGCAATGGAATTATCTGCATATCCCTCAGGAACAATTGCTATTAATTCTAATCCCACCATTTCAAAAGATTCCACATAGATTGACGCCGGAGAGGGCCATTCATACAATTTGTACTGCTGGCAATAGGGGTGATTCGTCATTAGGTTTGCCAACTCACTGGGGCTGTCAGCGAACCACTCTCTAAATGCAAACCACAAACCACCCATCTTCATTTTTTGCCTGATGGAGCCGGCAACCATACTTATATTGCCGAAATGGTGAATACACGCCTTACTAATAATGGTTTCATACAATAATGAGTCGTCGTGCCAAGCATGCAAATCGTTATAAACTTTGAGCGATTGACTATCTTCTCTGGATTTCAGGTATCCAGTACCTGTAATAAAATCGCCGTTCGGCTCGAATAAATGTAAATTATTGAAACCCTTTTTCATCAGCCCCCAGGAAAATGCGCCGTTCCCCCCTCCTACCTCACAGATAGCAGCATCGTTCTCAACATTCATCGCCCTTAATACTTCAATCGAATATTTCAACTCATAGCTTTTAAGGAACCGGTCAAATGATTTAACTCGATCTTCTTCCAGGTAGAGGGTCTCTAAAAAATAAGCAAATTCTGAATCTGATTTAGCCCGCAAATGGTCTTTTCTGATTATTTCGGCAAAACGAGCCCAATCATCCTCCAAATTTATCAAATCAAGCAAATCAACACTGTCATCGAATTCTTTTTGTATCTCTGTTCGGTTGCGTCCTTTAAAAAGTAATTGATTCTCATCCACATTATTTCTAAAGTAGCGATGAGTAACTGATTTTTGTTTAAACTCTTCCGAATTCAAAAATATATTAAAAATCTCAATGGGGAGCTTCCCCGCCCGCAATTCATTACTCCAATTTTTCAAGCCATCCGCATCGGCTTCTCTTTCAAAAATTAGTAGATAGAGGAAATTAATAAATTTTTCTGCATTCATAATGCTAAAGCAATTTGTTGGCGATTTGGATAGCTAAAGACTAGTCTATAGAACTTCCAGACGCTTCAATTAAAGTAAATAAATTAGATAAGGACGATTTCTTGTCGACCTAAAAACTACTCATTAATACTTATAATCAGTGAATTCAGGCTGATTTAAACATGCTCATTAATATAATCCTGATAGGCCAGTTTCAACCCCTCTTCAAGATTGATTCGGGATTGCCAACCTAAAGAACTCAAGCGACTCACATCCAGTAGTTTACGGGGTGGTCCGTCCGGTTTTGATGTATCAAACTTGATCTCACCTTCATAACCTACTGTGGACTTCAATAAATTGGCAAGATCAGCAATAGTAGTATCCGTACCTGTACCAACATTAATATGCGATTGCATCTCTAAGGTATGGTCTTTGTATTTTTCGCAATCCAGTTCCATTGTAAATACGGATGCATCAACCATATCATCAACATGTAGAAATTCACGCCTTGCCTTGCCAGTACCCCAAATAACCACTTCATCCTTATCTTCTACTTTTGCCTCATGGAACCGACGCAATAATGCCGGGATGACATGCGAGTATTCCGGGTCATAGTTATCACCAGGACCATATAAATTTGTAGGCATAACGCTCCGAAAATCGCATCCATACTGGCGGTTATAGGACTCACAAAGTTTAATACCGGCTATCTTGGCCACGGCATAGGGCTCATTTGTAGGCTCTAGTTTTCCCGTAAGTAGCGAATCTTCGGTAATGGGCTGGGATGCTTCTCTGGGATAAATGCAACTGGAGCCAAGAAAAAGCAATTTCTCTACCCCTTCACGCCATGCCGCATCGACAATATTGCACTGAATCATCAGGTTTTCATAAATGAATTGTGCTGGGAAAGTATTATTTGCATATATGCCACCTACCCTAGCAGCCGCAATATATACCTGGTCTGGTTTTTCCTTTGCAAAATAATTTTGAACTTGACGTTGGTCTTGAAGATCCAGTTCGGAATGAGGAGCCGTTAAAATTGATTCATAACCTCGACTCTTCAATGCACGGACAATTCCAGATCCAACCATCCCACGATGGCCAGCAACAAATACCCGTGGTTGTTCTTGCATGTTTTTCCCTTAAAGGATGCGTTTAATAGTAAAGAGCCAGCGCGCACTCATTCTGATTCTATTATATCTACATACAATCCGAAGCAAGGTGAAGACTTTTATTAATCAGTCTTCTACCCATTATCTGAAAACCATATTTCATCGGTGCTACGTAGAACGGTATTTCAGCAGCCCTTCTGTAATAGTGTGCAGCCAACCATAAGCAGTGAAGAACCCTGAACGGTAAGCCACGATCTAATATAGCCTGATCTCCACCACCTGAAAGGTATCCTTCAGCAAACGACCTCATTTTCAGTTTATCGTAATGCAAGCTACCGAATAGAAATTGGCCCGTAGGCCAGTTTTCTCCTATCGCACCCAGGTCGACAAAATATATCTGTCCATTGGTGGCGCGTATAAAGTTGCTCGGCTTGACATCAAAATAATCCAGGCTGGTGGGACAGACTCCCAAATTCAGCCTCTCAAAAACGTTCCATACAAGAGCCACATCTTTATTAGTAGTCAGGTGCCCGTATTTTTGAAGCTGATGGATATCCTTTCGCAAATGCTCTTGAATCTTAGAAGCATCACATGGCCTCCTATTTAGGAGATGCATTTGTGCAAGTGAGATGCCTATATCATAGGCAAAGCCTTTCGAAGAAAAATCGGGCTCACTTCCTTCAATATATTCAATCAGTAACCAGTCATCACCGCTTGAAGCCAACTCAGGGAAGAATGAGAAACCAGCACATTGTTCTGAATAATGCCTGATTCGGCTGATACGACTGCCGCCCTCATTACCGATCAATAATTTATACCGCACACCAGACTCTGACGACAACAAGTAAACCTTGGGAGATCTTTTAGACACTGGTCTGTAGGATTCGCGACGTCGAATCCAGCGTTTGTGCAAAAGTGTAACCTGCTGAATATTACCAATAACAGCCTCTAACTCTGCCCTGATTTCCGGCGTCAGGCTTTTCATGCTTTAGAAACTACTGATTTTTTGACTACAAGTTCTTTCAAGAGCTTATCAAATGTCAGCATATGCTCCTTCCAACTTATGATGCTGAAATCACTCATGCGCTCCAGTTGAGAAGCCCTCATCGTATTCTCAGAATCTGTATAAGCTACGATATGAGCGTACCAAGATTCTGCATCATATGGATCAATGAAATCTGGAACAGATTTTCCTATTTCACGATGCGAAGGAATATCAGATGCGATAACCGGCACTTTTAAGCTTAATGCCTCAACAACAGGAAGCCCGTATCCTTCAACAAAAGAAGGCGAGATCAGTGCCCTTGAACCCAGCAAAAGACTTTTAACCTGGCCGTCGGATAGGTCATTGTATTCATGTACATATGGCTCTAGCTCCTTATCCTCCAACAACCTGAATACCTTGTCATTCTTCCACCCGCGTCGACCAATGATTACTAATTTTGGCGCTGCAAGCCCAAAATCCTTAACCAACCTTTTCCAGATTTTCAGCAACATTAGGTGATTTTTTCGAGGCTCAATAGTAGATAAAATTACAAAATACGTAGTTGGATTTTCAATTACCGGCTTCACTTCATTTGCATGACAAATACCATCAACTGCAAGTGGAAGCACTTGAATTTCAGGCAATGACAGTTTTTCCTTCGAAAAATATCTCACTAATTCTTCTTTTGTGTTTTCAGATATTGAAATAATCAAATCGGCATGCTGAGAAATCATTTCCAAACGGGCACGGTGTCTCTCAGCCTGCTTATCAGTACAAAACTCTGGATTTAGTATTGGAATCAGGTCATGTACAAAAAAAACACCCGATACATTATTATCTTTTAACCAGGAAAAGCGCCTGTATTTTGTTAACTTTCCGTGAGAAACATTAATATAGACCGCAACGAGAGTAGATTTTGAAATGATGCTTTCGGGATGACGTGGCAGACCCAATACACTCATCCATCTAAAAAACTTAAGTATCCAGAGAAAATTACTTGGGCGAAGGAAATAAGCAACGAGTGATGTTACTAGTGGAAAGGCAACCCTACTACTAAACTTGGCATCCCGGTTTCTTGAAGAGAATTCTGCAACCCACAAAAATAATATGACTATTAATCTGGGAAATATAAAGTGTCCTTTTTTCCCATAAACAATATATGCCACTGTGTATTCTTGATCATGCAAGAATTTTTTTGCATATGCCAAATCCACACGATCAATTCCAGCTGGTGTAGATGAAAGCAAACGATTGAATAGCCGACTAGCGTCAAAAAATATAATTGGTTTATTGTTTGCCATCAAAATGTCTAAGGTTCATTAATTACAAGCGCAGATAATGAGCCTGAAATGGGTATTGTCGTAAAAGTCTGTAGCTTACAATACAAACTACCGTCATCTTACTTTTATTTATACATTATAATGAGCTTCCAACGAATCAACCATTAACTCGTAATCCATTTAAACTGAAACTAGCTGCTATTTTGCAGCACATCACAGGCCATTACATATAGTGAACACAGATACTATAGATATTCAGACGACAGAAAACCTAGAAGTTCACACGATTGTACCCGCAAAACCAAAGCGGCCTAACGCATTATTAAAAGCAATTACCGAAAATTCTGGGGCAATCCTGTTCTTAATACTGCCCACACTACTTGCCATAATTTATTATTCTTTTATTGCCACTGACATGTACGAGTCTGAAGGCCGGTTTATTGTTCGCAGTTCACAGCAGCGACAGATGAGCATGTTCGCCAATTTTTTTCAGCAAGCAGGCCTTTCGCCAACTCATGACAGTCTCTTTATTGTTCATGAATTCATTACTTCTCGAGACGGCATTAAATCATTACAGAAACACATTGATTTAAAAAATATTTATGGCAACAAGGATGCTGACTTTCTCTCGCAATATCCAAATATTCTTAACGATAATTCATTTGAAGGTTTATATGAATATTATTCGAAAAATATATCCATAGTATTTGATTCAGCCACGGGCATTACAACTTTAACGGCAAGGGCCTTCTCTCCCGATGACGCACAATTGATTGTAAATATTTTACTTGACGAGAGTGAGGGGCTTGTTAACAGGCTAAATGAAAGATCCAGAAATAATGCAATAGGCGATGCTGAAAAAGACGTTCAAATTGCAGAAGAGAAAGTTACAGAGATTCAGTTAAAAATGCTGAATTATAGAAACAGGGAAGAGGTGCTCGACCCCAAATCAGCCACAGAAGCATTTGCCGAATCATTGGCAAAACTTCGAGTAGAACTGATCATGAGCCGGGCTCGTTTGAGTGAAATGCAGCAGTCCTCTCCATCTAATCCGATGATACGGGGTTTAAAAGCTCACATAAACTCTATAGAACGTCAATATAATAATGAAATGGCTAAACTCACTGGCGATGAAAAATCACTTGCGCCAAAAGTTGGGATGTACGAAGAATTAGTCCTGCGCCAGGAGTTTGCAGCGAAGCAGCTGGCATCTGCGGTCGGATCGTTAGCTTCCGCCAAAGCGGAAGCCCGGAGACAATTAATTTATCTCGATCGAGTAGTTGAACCCAACGTTCCAGATGAAGCCAAATACCCTCAAAAATTCAAATCTATCTGCATCATTTTTATGAGTCTATTTCTGATGTATTCAATTTCCCGATTATTAATGACTGGCTTACGTGAACATTCTCAGAGATAGCGTCAAAATAATCTAATGAGTAACGTATTTATTGCCCCATTATCTTTGATTCTGGACTTAAGGTATCGAATAAAAATCATTAGTGCGCTAATGATTCGTGAAGTGCACACACGATTCGGTAGGGATAATATCGGGGCACTTTGGGTAGTAGGGGAACCATTTCTATTTACGCTTATAGTTGTCTTTCTGTGGTATTCAGTAAGATCTCCTAATGACAATAGTGTGCCTGTCGCTGCGTTTGTCTTAACTGGCTATGCACCGTTAACCATGTGGAGGCATTCCGTTTCCCGCTCCACAAATTGCTTTCAGGCAAATGCCGGACTGCTCTACCATAAGCAAATTGGCCTGATGGATATACTTGTAGCAAGAATAATGCTGGAGGTCTACGGAACGATTATGGCATTCATTGTCATCTGTTCCGGGTTTTATCTGGTTGGAATTTACGATCCACCAGTCAATTACGGCTTGTTCTACCTCGGTTGGATATATCTGATTCTATTTAGTATAGGCACTGCATTAATAGTTTCATGTTTAAGTGAGCAGTTTGATTGGATAGAAAAACTTACGTCACCATTGCTATATATCATGGCTCCCCTATCTGGTGCATTTTATCTTGTGGACTGGCTTCCTTATCCCGCACAGAAGGTAGCCTTATTACTTCCCAGCGTGCATGGATTTGAACTCATACGAGCCGGACAATTTGGCCCGGCTCTACATATGCACTATGACATTCCTTATGTGACATATACCTGTCTTTTTTTGATCCTAATTGGCCTGATTCTCTCGGTTAATGTTAGAAAGTATATTGAGATGGAATGATAGAAGTAAACGAACTGTATAAGCATTATTTTATACACGGTAAAAAATATTCAATACTCGAAAATATTAACTTCCAGGTTCCTAAGGGGCATCATCTGGCACTCATTGGCCGAAACGGCGCTGGGAAATCAACTCTGATCCGTATGCTTGGCAAGGTTGAATTGCCAAGTAGTGGTTATATCCACCACAAAATGTCAGTATCGTGGCCCTTAGGTTTTTCTGGCGGATTTCAGGGAAGCCTCACCGGGATTGACAATATTCGTTTTATTGCCAGAATTTACGATACAAAATTTGATGATTTATACGAATATGTTGACGATTTCTCAGAACTAGGTGCTCATTTGTACAAGCCTGTAAAAACGTATTCCTCTGGCATGCGAGCACGATTAGCCTTCGCACTGTCCATAGCTATCGACTTTGATTGTTATTTAATTGACGAAGTTATGCTCGTGGGAGACCAAAGGTTCCACTCAAAATGCATGGAGGCACTGTTTGATAGATCACAGAATAAAGCCCTAATAGTCGCATCTCACGAACTTGGGCTTCTTGCACAAACTTGTGACTCCGCCTTAATTGTGGAGAATAAAGGCGTTCGTTACTTTGGCAATATACATGAGGCAATCGAAGTATATTCTCGGAGCATGTAACCTCAGAGTACCTGAAATTTTCTAGCTAGATCGAGTCACCACGAGAAAAACTATCAAGCATCCATCCTAAGGTGTCTTCTAGAGAAATTGAGTTTACTTCCCCAATACAAGAAATTAACTTACTGGGGTCGCCGCATAAGCTGTAAACTTCATTATCGCGCATAAACTTTTTGTTTGTTACTATCTCAATATCGTGATTAGTCATATTTCTTAGTATGTCTATAACAGATCGTAAACTTGTTGGTTTGCCACTACATATATTATAAATTTCGCCAGCTCTGCCAGACTCCAAGAGCGACATGTAGGCCTCACACACAAAACGAACATCATTAAATTCCCGTTCTACATTAATGTTACCTAGCTCGATAGTGGCCTCTTTAGATGTGAAATGCTTAATCAACTTTGGAATTATGAACCGTTGATCATGACCTACCCCAGTGTAATTAAACGGTCGTGCCAAGACAATTGGCAACGCACCCATGTATGTCTGCGAGAGATACTCCATTGATAATTTACTGACGGCATAATGATTATTCGGGCAAGGAATCTGAGCCTCAGATATGGGCGATACAGCTGTGTTCCCATATACATTAGCACTACTAGCAAGAATAATTTTTTCAGGCGGCACGACAAGCTTAGTCAATGCCTTAAGCAAATTAAGGGAGCCAAATAGGTTTACCTGATAAAAAGCCAATTCTTCCGCGTGAGTAACTGCACTAATTGATGCCAAATGTATAACATGAGTAGGCCTAAAGTTAGCGATCTCATCTTCAACTTCTGTAGAATTGCATAGATTAGATTTAAGCTCGTACACTTTGTAGTTATTCTCTTTTGCTGACTTGGAAACATAACTACCTGTAAATCCTGCAGCTCCTGTTATGAGTAATCGCATTAGAATGAAGAACCAGACTCATTTCTTCGGAGATCAGCTTCGACCATCATTCGACACAATTGCTCCAATGTTGTTTGTGGCATCCAGTCAAGTTCATTTTTTGCCTTCGAAGGGTCGCCGATGAGTAATTCAACTTCAGCAGGACGATAGAATGCAGGATTCACCTTAACCATGGTTTTGCCTGAATTTCTGTTAACTGCCTTCTCTTCAACGCCCTCACCTTCCCAGTCAAGATCTATTCCAACTGCATTAAAAGACATGGAAACAAAGTCTCTGACTGTTTCAGTTCTATTAGTTGCTAATACATAAGTATCAGGCTGATCTACCTGTAGCATGCGATACATACCATAAACATAATCTTTTGCGTAACCCCAGTCACGCTTCGCATCCAGATTGCCAAGCTCAAGCACATCAAGTTTATTTAGTTTGATTTTGGCTACCGCGTTAGTGATTTTTCTGGTAACAAATTCTCGTCCACGTAAAGGCGATTCATGATTGAACAAAATACCGCTAGCACCAAAAATATTGTAGCTCTCTCGGTAGTTAATCGTGCTCCAATGAGCAAATAATTTAGCAACTGCATACGGGCTGCGTGGGTAGAAAGGCGTACTTTCCGTTTGTGGGATCGCCTGCACCTTACCAAACATTTCAGAGGTACTTGCCTGATAAAAACGGGTCTTAGGTTCCACGATCCTAATGGCCTCGAGCAAATTTAACGCACCTAAACCAGTAATTTCCGCAGTGGTAACAGGTTGATCGAATGAAACACCGACAAAACTTTGTGCTGCCAAATTATAAACTTCTGCTACCTCAGTCTTTTGTAGAAGGCGAATTGATGCAGAGAGGTCAGTTAAATCATACTCGACCAATTTCAGGTTCGGATGCTGCGAAATCCCTAACTCTTCAATACGCCAGAAATTAATTGAACTTGTACGGCGATAAGTTCCGAATACTTCATAGCCAAGCTCCAACAAGAGTTCAGCCAAATACGCCCCATCCTGCCCTGTTATTCCAGTTACTAGTGCACGTTTACTCATTTATATGTTTATCCTTAAACTATCTCGATTTCAGGGAACGGGAAAATCATCTTGCCACCCGAAGCCAGATAATCCTTCTCTCTTTCCAGGATTCCACTCTTAAAATGCCAGGGCAGCACTAGGAAGTAATCAGGATTCATGGCCTTCGCATCATCTTCTGAAATTATAGGGATGCGTGAACCCGGGGTGAAACATTCAAATTTATCAGGATTCACCTCTGCTATTGCTGGTATATCTTTCTCGGTAAATCCACAAAACTGTAATAGAACATTACCTTTGGTGGATGCGCCGTAGCCCAAGACTTTTTTGCCGTCAGCATTGAGTGCACGAATTAGTCTTGTCAGGTCGTCACGATGTCTGAAAACACGCTCTTTAAATTCACGAAGTGGTTGATCCGTCCCCAAACCCATTCGTTCTTCCTGCTCAAGTAGCCAATCAATCACAGCACTATTGGTCGGGATGGTTTGATTCTCTTTTTTCGCCGCAGTCACCGCGAAGCTTCCCCCATTTACCCCATTCATAACTACGTCAGCAATTCTCAAGCCTGCCTCTTCCAGAATGTATTTAACTGCGCCAAGTGAGTAATACTCCAGGTGCTCATGGCAAATGGTGTCATACGAATTTGTCCGGAGCATAGAGGGCATATAACTTTGTTCAAAATGCCAAATACCATCGTCCGCTAATATTGATGCGATCTGCCGGGCAAATTCTACTGGAGACTCCAGGTCATAGAACATCGCAATTGAAGTGACTATTTTCGCTTTTGAAGACTCCACAGTTCGATAAGCGCCACTTGAAAAGAAATCTGCAACAAGTGTAATTTCTTTCGGATAATACTGAAGAAACTTCTTACCAGTTGGGTCTATACCTATGCGTCTAAGCCCCTGAGTTCTATAGGCTTTTAAAGTGGTGCAGTCATTACTTCCTATGTCAACAATGACATCACCTGCCTGAGGTGAAGCAAGACGTTCAAGATATGCCACTTTGCTAGTGAGATGATCCACCATGGACTGGTTTAAACCTGAACGGTATCCATAGTTATCACCATACATTTCCGTAGGCTCGTATGAATGATTTAACTGTAATAAACCACTATCTGGACACCAAACTAACTCCAGCGGCCCCTCGGTCACATGTTCATCCTGATGAGTAGGAAAAACACCGGTTAATGCCTGCTTCCCGAGATCAAGTACAGAAACCAGATTTTTGCTACCACTGATCCGGCATCCATCAATTTTCCAATAATTATCCATTTTAACCCTCGCTTCTGGATTCAACGTTGAGTGCGGGAAATACTTGTGAGACAGGAAGTTCCGCCCCTATCTTTCCAGCCTGATGGGCACGCTTATATATATCTATTAAATAAGGAAACTCCGCTCTGAATTCCTCAAGGTGCTTATATCTTGTAACCAGTTTTTTTGGATTGAAGTAAATAGCGTTTTCTTCAGGGTCATTCTCAAATATTCCTGCAAACTGGTCTTTTATGTGAGGTATGTAATTTATTCGCCATTTATCCACACTCTTGGGGTCTGCGCCCATAATCTCAGCTCGATCATAAACTTCCGGGAATCTCTCCAATATCCAAAGAGACGCATATTTAAGCCAGGAAACATTCATATTAATAACAACTTGCGGCTCACCTATCCAAGCAGCAGGCAAGTCCATCATTTCATTAAGTACGTGATAAGTTGTTGGTATACAGGTAAGCATAGTGCTGAATGGTCGTCCATCCGTATTCTGCGAATAGGCTTTTATCGCGTGATCTCGCCTAAATACCAAACAATATATTGCCGTGAAGAAGTTTTCTGATCTAACTGAACATTCAGCAACTGACCCATAGAAATCTTCCTCTGGTGCAACTATTGGAATTCCTTTTTGTAGAAAGCTATCCAGGTTCTCGACAGAATCTGGCGCATCTTCTCGTGTATACGAATAATTCAAATATACGAGTGCTAAGTCTTTGTTTCTCTTAATTGTGTGCAAAATCCTTTCGATAGCACCTGGTAAAACCAAATCATCATCTCCGAGAATCCAGACATATTTACCTCTGGCTTTATTTGCTGTAACACTTAAATTACCCAACATTCCAACATTGACTTTATTTCTATGGTAATGAAAATCCTTACGTGACAGGTAAGGCTTTACAATTTCAGAAGTGTTGTCAGTTGAGGCATTGTCACAAACAACTACTTCAATACCATCTTCGCCCTCACCTATTAGCCTTTCCAAGTTTCTCAAGCTTACTTTCAACCAAGGAGCACGGTTATATGTAGATATGCAAATTGACAACAATGGCATTTGATCAGTATTGATAAATTTCTTGCTGAATGCAGAAGCTGTAGCAGGTAGAGAAACGTTGGTCAGATCATTATTGGGTACTTTAAATACAGCAGAATTGGTCATCCTATAGACGACATCGTTCGCATACTCTTTCCAACTACGGAATGTCATCTTGCTGGCATGCTTTGCAAGTTCCAGTCTTTTACTTTTATTGTCAACTAGAGTCGAAATAGCTTCTGCTAGTGCGTCAACGTCAGTGACGTCCGCAGTGAGACATCCACCACCTTCTGCTACTTCTGCCATTGCCCCTTTGTTATGACAAATTGAAGGACGACAATGCCAAAGACTCTCAAGAATTGGCAAACCAAAACCTTCTTCAACGGACGGATAAACGCTAAAATCACTACATTCATATAACTCACTTAGTTGCTTGTCATCAGGGGATTCGATCCAAGTCACTCCGGCAGTCGATGACACGAGATCCCTAAATGGTTGTATATATTCTTCTGGAAGGTAACACCCACCTGCTATTACTAATTCAATATTTTTTTTCGTGCTCTTGTTAACCAAGTCAAATGCGTTTATTAATGTGGTCTGGTTTTTCCTTAACTCCACAGATCCTACGCACAATATTCTAACCTTGTCATCAACATCATTTTTAACTTCAGTAATTCTTTTAATGTGTGAAAATTCGCCTGGAAGCTGACAAGCAAGGATTCTGCGATCAACTTCTGGCATTCTACAACCGGTAGTTTTCAAGTATTCCTTCAGATCATTTCTGCTGTGTCGTGAAATTGCCAGAACCAGATCAAAAGTATTCAATGCCCTCATGTATTCTGCGTGAGCATCGCCCCAGTGTTGGGGATAAATATCAGACATTTTCCATGGAATCGCATCATAAAATATCCATGCGACTCGAAGCCCTACTTCATCTGTAGAGGCCTTAAGCTTCTTAAGATCATGTGCTCCAGAATAAACCGTAAGCTCTGGTATCAAAAGCCAATCTTTTATTGAAAATCTTTCTGGCAGCTCACCGATTTTCCAGAGGTTTACATCAGGACCATTCCACTTTGATAAATGGGATAACTCATCTATAGTCGGCGAATAGAATTTACCAGTTTCGCTATTCCATTTAACAGCTTGTAATTGGTAACCAGATTCAAGCAATCCTTTAGCCAAACTCCTTACTACACGTTGAATCCCTGTGTTATGAGCAAAACTAAAAGTATGCTCCACCAAATAATATATTGTTCCAATCCTGGAGCGTGCATCAGAAGTGGTATCAAGCAGCTGAGACACCTCTTTAGCATAGTCAGCCCAACTTGAAAGCTGCCTTTCTACTGCTTCTATAGAAAGCTTTTCAAGCTTCTTAGGATTATTAATCAATTGTCCCACGGCGTTTGCAATTTTACTTTCATTATTAACGTCAACCTGAATACAACCCCCACCCACTGCGACTTCAGCCATTGCGCCAAAGCTTGCACAAATACAAGGTTTGCCATGCCAAAGACTTTCAAGAATTGGCAATCCAAAACCCTCTTCAACAGAAGGGAAGACGGTAAATGAACAATCTTCATACAGATTCTCTAACTCATCATCTCCCACATCTTTGCGCAGTTCTATTGCTTTGTTGTCCTTTATAAGGTTATGCAATTCATCCTTAATATCATCATGAACACTCCCAACCAATATGAGTTTCCAACCCATATCTGGTCCTTTATCCATGCAATGCAAAAAGGCTCTAACCAGTGCGAGTTGATTTTTACGTCTATCCAGAGTGCCTACAGATAGAATCAACTTTTCCCGCTTAGGAAGTGGCTCACTTACTCTTTTAGCAAACAATGATTCCGCGGGTAGCCGTATACTTTTTATCTTTGGAACTGACGAATTATCGGCTCCCAGTCTATATTTAAAGAACGCATGGAGGTCGTTTGCTGAAAAGTCAGAAATTGGAAAGATAAGGTCGGCCAGGAGCAAGTGCTGCATATACTCCTCGTGAACAGGAGCGATATCAACAAACTCTGGGCGTTTAAGAGGTATAGCATCGTAAAAAACAAATGCCGAGCGTAGCCCTGCTACCTTAGCAGCCAATATTAAGTTTAAAGTTACCGGCTCAGGATGAAAGGTTATGAATGGTACTTCTGGCACTAAAAGCCAATGTCCCTCGTCATAAATATGCTCTTGTGATATCTCTACTTTTTCACCTTTAGCCGGATATATTGCTTTATCTTCAAATCCAAGTTTAGGACCTTGCCATTTTTCAAGATTATCTAGGTCATTTCTATTTAGAAGAATTATTTTATTAAGTTCCGCATCCCACTTCACAAATACTATTTTCTCACCACTATCGATCAACTTAGTTGCCAGATTACGCGTTACTCGTTGTACACCTGTATTAACCGGGCAATCTAAAGTGTGATCCACATAGTAGTAAATAATTCTTTGCCCTACGGATAACGCGTATTGTATCGAATCCGTATCAGTGTTCGGCAGATTCAGATTTCCTCGATCAATTACTTTAAATTCAGTCCTCTTCACACCATCGTTTTTACTTAACGGCCTGAATACTTTTACATAAAACCTTTTCAGCGCCTTACGTATTTTCTTAGTGTCCTTTCTATAACGACGTTTCCCTGCTCTGAACGGCTTAACTAACTTCCAGGAACTGCTATTTTCAATTTTTAATAGTTTGGCTTCGATATAAGCAATATGTCTTTTATAGAGTTGCTCTTGTGCAACTTGCCTTACATGCTCATCTTCCAATAAAGAATACTTTGGGTCTATGTACTCAATATGCTGTCGATTTAAATTATTTTGCTGTATTAACTCAGAATGCTGACCTTCTAATATTGAAAGCTGCGAACTCAGTTCCTCGCATTTCAACTTAGCTTTATCCCCCTCATTCTTTGCAACCTCTAAATTTTCTACTAATTGCGAAATTTCAATTGCAGTTTTTTTAGTTTTTCTAATCAATTCATTTTTTTCATTTTCGAGGTAAGAAATATGAGTACTTAATTCCCCTCTCGTTTCATAAAGCCCTTTAACTTCATTCTGAGAATTTTCCCAAAGTGCAATATAGTTATTAAGCACAGTATTAACTTGGGATAAATCAGCCTCGAGCTGCTGCTTTTCTAATAACAGTCTATGACTTGTTTGGTGGGTCAATTCTAATTCATCTGAAATACTAATTTTCTGGCTTTCAAGTGCGGTAAGCTCACATGAAAGACTTTCGATTTTATTAGTTAATTCTTTTATATTTTTTAAATAGACATTTTGGGTATTAGGCGTAAATTCATCGTAAATGTTGGGCGGCTGCGCAATCAGCTTCGCCAATTCTTTTCTTTTTTCGCCAGACACATAAAAGCGATTCAACCCATCAAACCATACGAATTTATAATTATTCTTAAGCAAAATATCTTCCCAATTTTTATGTGCACTAATTGGGCTATTTGGTTCAGTTGCTTCAATTAAAATCACCCATGGTCGATACTTTGAGAAGTCCGCTCCTTCGAGCACTGCTTTCTCAGCGCCTTCTACGTCTATTTTCAGGAAATGAATTTCATCCGAGATATACTTTTCGCACAATTCGGATAAAGTTGAGGTAGGCACTAATATTTTTTTGACTTTAAAACCATCTTTTTCGTGCATATCTGCGTATTTACGATTGCACGTTGACATGCCTGTGCCTTCAACTTCAAATAAAGTTCTTTTAGCTTCAACTTTATCTGCTAAGGCAATATTTAAATTTATGTCTTTAGGCCTGCTCTCCTTTATAAGTTTAAACCACTGCTTTACTGGCTCTACATTTATACCGGTCCAACCAGAATCGTAAAACGCTTTTGTTACTGAACACTCCTCAGGATGTTGCGCACCCACATCAATATAAGTGCCATTTTTGACATGCTTCAACGCACGCCAAAGTGTTACGTCTTCATAATTCTGTGCATAAGAAATAAAAGTCATAGACTAAATCATCGGGTTATTAGGTGAATGTACAAACAAATTGGCACTTATAGTTATTAAGTTAGTTATCAGCCACACTGGTAACCGTTGCACCGGTAATAATCGGCTGGGAAATCAGACCAACCAATAACAGGAATTTTTGCAGCTCTGTTGCAGAAGCGCTGGAAACATAGAGCACATCTCTATTTTCTACCTCAAGAGATTGCGCGGTAAAGTAACTCCCGGCCTTGCTCATATCTATCTGATATATGACTGGAACGCCATCCTGTCTCGAGGGTGCCTGTCGGTCATCCACAAGCTCGTTAACCACCTCTACTGGCTCATGTCTGAGCAAATAAACACCCTTAGGGTCTGCCAATGGGTCTAACAGACCACCTGATTTTGCCAGAGCCTCAAGCAAGTTTAGTTTTGGAGTATCAAACGTAATCTGTGAGTTACGTCCCGTTGCGCCAAACACCGTATAGGTTTGTGGTCGGCGTAAAACCGCAACCACATCCCCCGGGTGCATCTGTATGTTTTCCATAGGATTTTCAAGAATATCCTTAAACGGTACGACTTCCGTATTACCAGAACGCGTTATCTGTACGTAAGCCTCATGCAAAGGCACCTTAATGCCGCCTGTCGTTGCGATCACATCAAGCAATCGATAACTATATTCATCAAGGGGAATACGCGCACCGGAAACCACCTCACCAACAATAGTTACCGCGGACGATGCACGCCTAGCAATAGTCACAAGCACCTGAGGCTCAACGGACTTGCCAGCCAGGCCTTCCTGGATCACAGATTGAACTTCAAATGGCGTACGATCCACAACACTTACCTGCCCAACATAGGGCACGGTGATCCGGCCTTCTCTATTAACTGTAAGAATTGGCAGTGAAGAGTCGTTATTGCCTGGGCTTTTCAAGCCCTCTATACCTGAGAACTTACCGCCTCCCCCACCAAACATGCTGTTCTGGCCGGTCTCCCAGATTGTTATTGCCAGTCCGTCTCCTATGCCGATTGTCGGGCTTGGCGAAGGACGGTAATCACCGAAACGGGCATACAGCCCTTCCGAGGACTGTCGCTTAAGCACGGTGATCGTTTTCTCATTCACTTCGACGAGTTCAAACTTTCGCTCTTTAGCCGATTGATATTCCTGCTGAATATCAGCAACCCGGGGCCCTTGAGAGGGAAGATTGGCGCAGCCAGCAATAACCAATGCCATAACGGTCATAACAGGCAATTTCTTCTTCAGCATTCGGAACTCAGTAAAATGTAATTAATGAGGGCGAAATTCTACTACAGTCAGAGAGTAAGGGAGAAAGTATCCATATTAATGCCCCATAAATAATACTTTCAATGACCGGGTAAAGTAGAATACTCTCCGTAGCAGTCTCTTGTGGCAGGCAGCGTCCGGTTCCATATCTCTGATGTAGGGGCAATGATTTCCAGCCATGAAATTTTCAATAGAGAATCTTATTTCGTGCCACTTGAACCCATTAGCAAGGAAACATCCATAAGAAATTCGCTTCCCGGGTTTCTTATCACGCTGCAATCTTCCCTTGAATCCAAGGGGTACCTGAATGGAGTTCTCAAAGAAGCGGGGTACGATACAGCTGAATTCCGCATTGAGCGGATCAGAAGAAACTACAAATTCCGCAAACTCATGCTCGACACATATGCAGGCAGGTGTATTGTATATATACATTACACCCCCAGAGGCTTGCGTAACCTGGCGTGTTTTCTTGCCCAGGCGCCTAATCTGGGGGTAAATACACCGAAAGTCCTTACTTCCAACACGACATGGCCGTATTACCTCCAACACGCATCAGTTAATCTGGTCAGCAATTATATTGAGGGAGAAATATTCGAACTCGATACCCCGATTGAGCATCTAGGCAACCTCGGCATTCAATTGGCCCGGCTTCATGCCAAACGCAGCTCGAAATACGGGCCACTGATGACAAATCTGCCTATTCTAGGTAGTCACTGGGGCGCACTGTCACGTTATTGGCGCCAATCTATAGATCAGATATCTCAAACTGGGGACACAGCGTTATATTTGCCCAAATCGGAAATTATGTATTGGCTGCAGCGCCACGGTGAATTTCTCAAACACTTTAAACAGTTCAACCTTTGCCATGGGGACCCTGCCGGGGGCAACTTCCTTCATCAACCTGACGGCACTGTCTATCTCATTGACTGCGACCATATTAACTACGGATTTGGTGCCATGGAAATTGCCACTGCATTACTCCAGAATTATTGCAGAGGAGATATGCGACGTCGTGAGCGCCTGGTTGAGAGTTATCTTCAACATTGCACCAAAGAGGATCACTTGATCTGGACAAAGCATCATCGTTTTTTCATTGCCCTGGCGTTATTTCGGCTTAGCCAACGCAAGTTGCAGTGGAGCAACAAATGCAAAAAATCAGGTAGCGACAATCGCGCTACGCTCGCCAAGGGCCTACAGTACTGGCAAACATTTAATCAACTCATCAGCGGTTCAGATAAAGGCAATAATTGGCAGCAACTATTTGAGGACTATGATCAGGTAGTTTTACGTATTGAACAACAGGCTGGCTGACAGGTTATTGCTGTGAATAACGCAGACAAACAAGATTTAACTGCTAATGCATGTCTTTCGTGGAAACTTTCCCATCTGCTTGCCAACTGGCATTTTTTAGATGGAGACACTACCTACTGGCCCTGCTCTCCACTATTTCGTCCAGATGCCGTCATTACCTGGGGATCAAAGAGGTGGAGCCCACTGTCCGAACGCATTGCCAGGCACCTCAATCTGCCACTGATTCGAGTTGAAGATGGCTTTTTACGTTCATTCGGACTCGGCGTTCATGGAAAGCCAGCCCTGAGTATTGTCATCGATGACCTTGGGCTTCATTACGACCCGAATAATGAATCAAGAATCGAGCATCTACTTAACAATGCCGACCTTTCAACTACCGAACTCAGGGATCGCGCTCAACAAGGCATCATCACGATGCAAACCCAGAGATTGTCCAAATATAATCTCTGGCAACAGCCTGATGAAACTCTTTCACGGCACCTGCAAACCCCTTATGTTTTAGTCGTGGATCAGGTTGCGGACGATGCCTCCGTCAAGGCTTCCGGGTTTGATGCTGCCATGGCTTCGCGTCTTATTTCCGCCGCACAGAAAGAAAACCCTGGAAAAACCATTGTTATCAAGACACACCCGGATGTGACCAGCGGCAAGAAAAAAAGCTGCTTACACGGCCATTGGCCAGACGATGCAATTATTATCGATCAGGCGTTGGACCCATGGAGCCTACTGAAAAACAAACCTGTCGTGTATACCGTCAGCAGTCAGCTGGGGCTGGAAGCATTGATCTCAGGCAGTAAAGTCAGATGTTTTGGTGGCCCCTTTTACGCGGGCTGGGGACTTACGGAAGATGAAATGACGTTTAGCCGCCGTAAACGCAAACTAACTCTTGAAGAATTATTTGCTGCGGCCTACCTGCTTTATCCAAAGTACGTTGATCCATATACAGGTGAAAAAACAGAATTTGAGAATGTGGCCGAAATTCTCGGTGATTGGAAGCGTTGCTTCAGTAAACGAAAAGCAAATGCAGTATGTGTGGGCATATCAAAATGGAAGCAGCCTAGAATTCGGAAGGTGCTCGAATTTGGCGGTATTCAGGTAAAATTTACCAATAACCTGAAAAAAATTGAATCCTTATCTCAACGAAATGAGACAGAAATAATCTGTTGGCCTCGGAAAACTCCAAAAGAATTAATAGCAGCTAGTAATCAAAGGCGTATAAAGCTAACCTATATTGAGGATGGTTTTATACGATCGAAAGGTTTGGGGGCCGAACTTACGCCACCAAATTCTCTGGTTTTTGACACGAGTGGCATATACTTCGACCCTACATCATCAAGCGATCTGGAAAAATATCTTCAATCAGGTAATTTTGACCAAGGACTGGAGGATAGAGCCCAACGACTCATCACGCTCATCAATAAGACAAAAATCAGTAAATATAATGTTGGCACTCATAGTGTTAAATTAAATATTCCAGAAAACAGCAGGATTATCCTCGTGCCAGGACAAGTCGAAGATGACGCCTCAATTCGACTTGGAACCGAGAACATCAGCAACAACCTACAACTTCTGAAACATGTGCGTGAAACAAACCCTGATGCTTATATCATTTACAAACCGCATCCTGATGTAGAGACAGGACTTCGCATCGGAATTATTAATACTGAACAAACTCAAAAATTTGCCGATGAAATTGCGAAGCATATTTCTGCTCAATCCCTTCTTGAGCAAGTGGACGAAGTGCACACGATGACATCTACTCTGGGCTTCGAAGCATTGTGCCAAGAGAAGAAGGTGGTGACGTATGGCCGACCTTTCTATGCTGGCTGGGGTCTAACTCTAGATAAGCTCCACTTCGAAAAACGGACTAGAAAACTGAATTTAAAACAACTGATTGCCGGAGTACTAATTCAGTATCCGATATATTTCGACCCAATCACTGAGCAACTCTGTACGCCAGAACTTTTAATTGTTCGTTTATCTACTGATGATAGAAAAACTTTATCTAATTATGCTCGATTCAGGAGAACGATAATGCGAATGAGCAGACGAATTTCTATTCCTTAGGCAGTTCTTATTGAACTTGATACTTCAGGAATAGTTAATGATGACTCAGAAACGGTAGACTTGGCGACCCATGGCCGCTCACGCCAAACACAACCGGTCGCAAACTCATCAGGAATCACGCGATTATAAAAATTCCCATTCACCTGATTGTGCCAACAAATATAACTTCTGAATGCCTCATATAGGTCTTCATTAACTTCCCCTGGATCTTGCCAAAATTTATCCAGTGGTGGCGCGTAGCTTAATGGCTCAAAATTATAGATAGCCTGACCTAACACTTTTACTGGTGTGCCGTGATGAATCGATGACATACCCACAGTACTATTAACGACTACGGTTCCCTTGGCATTCTTTAGCAGCATAGGCACAGAAATGTGATGAATATAGATTACCCTTTCACCGAGTTCATACATATCCTTTAGTTCTTGTATTAACTTTGCGTAGCCTCGGAAACTGGTATCGAATGGATGGTGTTTAATTACCAGAAAATCCTTTGAATCAGCATTCTCGGCGAAAGAACGTATTACTTCTTTAATAAAGCAGGATACTGTTTTGTATTCCGAGTTCTGCAGAATTGAACTGTCATCTCTGACCTGCAATGCCACTAAAAAGTATTTGCCAGATAACCAGGTGCTGAAGATATGTTCCTTGCGGCGATCCCAGAATCTATTCCATAAATAGAGGACGCCCTTCACTATCGTGATCGAGCCCTGCTTGATGAAGTTAAAGCCGCGGTGATGCCTGTAGTGCGGAAAAGCAAAACTGAATACATTACTTACCAAGTAATAGGTACCCCCATAAATTACGGCCTTGCTGATCCATCGTCCAACTGATTTCTCTTTGGGTAATTCAGGCAGTTTAGTGTTTAAATAAAAATTTGCATCACGAGGCATACTGGAATTGCAGTGCATGCCTCCCTCTTCCACAGTAATGTAATCAGGACGTAGATACCCTTCTTCCATTACATAGACTTTAATGTTTTTTGCCTTGGCAAGTTTGATCGCCAGCTTGTGATAGATGCGGTAATCACCAAATAAATAAATCTGGTCGATTTCGCGCTCATCCAACAGGCGTTCAAGAAATACAGGCCAGTTTTCTACCTTACCACGATAGTTGACGGAATTTTTATGACGGAAAAACAATGCATCACCTGCATTGAAGTTCACTTTATGGACATTAACCCCATCGGCTTCCATGTCTCGAGCCAGACGGCGAAAAAATGGTCCGAATGGACCCTGTAAAAGTAATACGTTTGCCACCTAATCTGCCTTTTAGGTTATTCCTGTGTGAATTGTAACGGTTGCACCGCAACAATGCAGGATTAATGCCAGATTTTAATCAATCTTTGTTCATTATCAAGCCAATTTATGAACCTAGGCTGAACAAATAATAATTACTTCACATTCTGGTAAGCAGATACGCCCATCGAGTTAATCAGACTGTTAAGATAGCTGCCAGTTATTTACAGAGAATCCTGCAATGTTTGCTGCCTCCAATTCCCCAAATACCCTGAATCGTGTATTGATGATCGTCGGTGCCGTATTACTCGCCTGGGGCATTCAAAAGCTTGTGGAGACAGGTAATCCGACTGAAGCAGAAATACAGGCTGGTGTTGAAACAATGTATCAGCAGGAATTGTATCGAATGGAGCAGGCCCAGATTAATAAACTGGGCAAAATGAAAGACGAGATAGGCACTATGAGTGATGAGGAGAAGGCCATTATCCTTATGCAGGCCTCTCGACCCATTGAATTAAGCCCTGAACGTGAAGCCATGCACAAGCAGGCTATTCGTCGTGATATTACTGAAGCCCATGCCTATAAAAAGAAGAAAGCATCAGCCCTGACTTTTGCCGGCGGCGCTCTGCTCTTTCTGATGCTTTCACCGATGTTCAGCACATGGGTTTCGAACAAAATACTCAGGAAGCTTGGGGATAAAGAATAACCCTTCGACGTCTAATGGAAGATACCGGATCAAGCCCGGTACGTCGAAACAGGATTTTCGATAATTGAGTGGATTATTTAGGTAAATCGGCTGATTGATAACTTATGAATATTATTCGTCCGGTGTAATAGCCACCATCAGTTGTCTTGCCTTGACCTGATCCCCCATTGCCACATTCACCTCTTCAACTACCCCATCCACAGCTGACTGCACCTGGAATTCCATTTTCATGGCTTCCAGAACCAGAATGTTCTGTCCCTTCGTAACCTCATCGCCCACAGACACATCAACGGCCAGTATCTTGCCGTCCATGGATGCCATTATCCGGCCATCACCACCTTCAATACCTGCCGCTGGTGGCACGAGCGTCGCATCTTCATAGGCCCAGGTTTCGCCCTCACAGGCTAGCCAGATCTGATGGCCATTTCGTGCATAGTCAGCACGGCCCTGCACCCTTTCACAGACATAATGAAAATCGTTGTCAGTAAAGCTGGTGATGGTTATATGTTGTACAACACTGTCATCATCGATCTGAACTTTATAGTTACATGTGTCAGTAGCCTGTAATGCACATATCCATTCCTGCTCTTTATGCTTGAGATGAACACGCGTAGGCACTGCATTGGCACTGCGCCAATTCAGGAAGCCAGAGTCGAGATTTTGAGTAGCCGCCAGCTTGACGGCATCAGCATGGTAAAGCGCCACGGCAGCCAGTGATTTATGCCTGTCGCCGGGAACCACGGCCTCGATCGCATCCCGAGGGAAATGCTTATCGATAAATTTGGTATCAAATTCCCCGCCTGCAAATGCCTCATGCTCAAGAATCTTGACCAGGAAGTCCTTATTACTTTCAACACCCAGCAGGATACATTGCGACAGCGCCTTGATCAGCCTGCTACGGGCTATATCGCGGCTCGCGCCCCAGGCAATCAACTTGCCCTGCATGGAATCGTAGAATGGGCTAATAACGCCGCCTTCTACCAGGCAGTGATCGACACGTATGCCGTCCCCCTTCGGCTCTAACCAACGCAATACATTACCGGTCTGCGGCAGAAAGTCCTGCTCAGGATCTTCTGCACACAGGCGAACCTCAATAGCGTGACCCTTCATTTGCACATCAGCCTGGGAAGCAGCCAGTGGCTCACCCTCAGCCACACTCAATTGCCATTCGACCAGGTCAAAGCCCGTCACCATTTCGGTAACCGGATGCTCAACCTGCAGGCGTGTATTCATTTCCATGAAATAGAATTCACCGGATTTATCCAGCAGGAACTCAACCGTGCCCGCTCCGCGATAACCGATTGTTCTTGCGGCTTCTACGGCTGCACTGCCCATTTTCTGACGCAGGGCCTCATCCACAGCAGGCGAAGGTGCTTCTTCCACAACTTTCTGGTTTCGGCGTTGCACAGAGCAATCACGTTCCCCCAGATGAATGACATTCCCATGGGTATCGGCAAACACCTGTATCTCAACATGCCGCGCATTGATTACAGCCTTTTCCAAAATCAGCTCGCCGGAACCAAAGGCGTTCTCGGCTTCTGAACGTGCTGATTTAATTGAGTCCGCGAGCGAGGCCTCATTTTCAACCAACCGCATACCGCGACCACCGCCACCGGCAGAAGCCTTCACCATGATTGGGAACCCCATCTTCATGGCTTCTGCAATGAATACTTCATCTGTCTGATCTTCGCCTTCATAACCCGGCACACAGGGCACTTTCGCCTCGATCATGCGCACTTTCGCCGCACGCTTATTACCCATGAGGTCAATCGCATCCGGCGTAGGGCCGATAAATGTGATGTCAGCTGCTTCACAGGCACGGGCAAAGTCTGCGTTCTCTGCCAGAAAGCCGTATCCGGGATGTATGGCATCGGCGCCTGATGCCTTTGCCGCATCGATAATCTTCTCGATCACCAGATAGGACTCGCTCACCTGTGCCGGACCAAGCCAAACCGCCTCATCAGCTTCCCAGACATGGGCTGCGTCCCGATCGGCATCGGAATACACAGCCACTGTGCCGTAGCCCATGCGCTTAGCGCCGCGTATGACACGCAGTGCAATTTCACCGCGATTGGCAATCAGGACTTTCTTAAATTTACTCATCTGTAACTCTTTTTAATATCAAAATCAGCAACCGCGGAGTTATTCACACCAACTGGGTTTACGTTTTTCTACAAATGCTGTGGTGCCTTCAACACCCTCTTCTCCGCGAATACAGGCTGCAAATTGTTTCGCGCCGTCATTCAGGATTTCATCCATCGACTGGCGACCGACACTCAGCATAATGTCCTTGGTCACAGCATTGGCACCGGGAGCACAGCGTCTGATGAGGGCAAGTTCTGCTTCCAATATCTCGCTGATGCCCGCCTCATCACTGGCGAGGTGATGTACCAGACCGAGCGCCAGAGCCTGCTTGCCATCCACGACACTGCCACTGATCCCCATTCGTCTGGCCTGGGTCAGTCCAATTCGCTCCACCACAAAGGGGGCAATCTGCGCCGGAGGAATACCCCGCGTGGTTTCAGGCATGCCCATGTTGGCGTTCTCATGGGCTATGCCGATGTCGGACACACAGGCCAACCCGAAGCCGCCTCCCATTACTGCACCCTCCAGCACGGTGATTACCACCTGTGGGGCCATATTGACCTTGCGTATCAGGTAGCCGAAACGGCGGCTGAATTCAACAATGGGGTCTGAACCATCTTCAGAAACCGGCGCGAATCGCACCTGGGCCATTTCCTTGATATCACCACCGGCGCAGAAATGACCACCAGCGCCTCGAATCACTACCGCTCTCACATTGCGGTCTTCAGCAATCGCATCAAAAGTATTGTTGATATCATCCAGCAACGCATTGTTCATGGCGTTACGCACTTCCGGACGATTAATCGTGGCGTAAAGCACGCCCTCTTTGAGTTCGAGATTCAGGTGTTGGGTTACAGGCAGACTCATAATAGTTACCGGCTATTTTCTGCTTGGTAAAATGCCAAGGTTTTTGGCAATAATCTGCATCATGACCTCATCGGCACCACCGCCAATGGAATGCAGGCGCAGGTCTCGATAGAACTGGGCTGGTGAACTTTCCCACATATAGCCCTGACCACCCCAGAACTGCATGCAGACATCCGTCAGCTGCCTGGAAAGACGTGTGGTTTTAAGCTTGGCCATGGATGCCATCAGAGTCACATCACGGCCTTCGAGCATTTCTTCTGTGGCTCGATAGATCAGGGCGCGTGAAGCTTCCAGTTCGGTTTTAAGCTCGGCCAACGTGAAATGCACATACTGATTGTCGAGCACTGATTTATTGAATACCTGCCGCTGCCGCGTATATTCCACCGTATCGTCGAATACACGTTCCATCGCTCTTAAAATGCTGACGGCAAGAAAGAGACGCTCTTCCTGAAACTGCTGCATCTGGTAGGTGAAGCCTTTGCCTTCCTGACCAATCAGGTTACGCGCCGGCACCCTGACGTTGTCAAAGAAGATGATGGCCGTATCTGAAGACCGCTGCCCCAGCTTGTCGAGTTTTGTATCCCGGGTGATGCCCTTGGCATCCAGGGGTATGACAATCAATGATTTATTCCCGTGTCGATCACCCTCCCCTGTATTCACCAGAGTGCAGGCCCAGTCGCCCTGTGTGCCATTGGTGATCCACATTTTCTGACCATTAACCACGTAATCATCACCTTCACGTGTAGCCGTAGTTTTAATGCTGGCGACATCCGAGCCGGCACCCGGTTCGCTCACCGCTACACAGGCCACCATCTCGCCGGCGATGGCAGGCGCGAGATACTCATCCTTCAGTTCTTCAGAACCAAAGCGGGCCAAAGCAGGCGTGGCCATGTCCGTCTGCACGCCAATGGCCATGGGAATGCCGCCGCAGGTACAACTGCCGATCGCCTCGGCAAAGGCCATCTGGTAGGAATAATCCAGCCCCAGACCGCCCTGTGCCTCTGGCTTTGTGATGCCAAGCAGACCCAACTCACCCAGTCCTTTAAAAACCTGATGCGCAGGAAAGATGCCTTCGCGTTCCCATTGCTCGACTGAAGGATTGATATGGTCTTCCACAAAGCGTTCTGTGGTTCGCCGAATTTCATCATGTTCGTGAGTAAAAATGCTCATAGTTTGTCCTGATTTATAGTCTTGCAGCACCAAAGGTACTGGGCTTCAGGCTCCTGATTCTCGCTTCACGGCATACGGACAATGTCATTGCCAATACGCGGCGTGTATCACGCGGGTCAATCAGGCCGTCATCCCATAGGCGTGCTGTACCATTGAATGGGTGCGACTGCTCATTGAACTTATCGATAATCTGCTGCTCCATCTGTTGCAGCATCTCTTCAGGTACGTCCTGCCCTGCAAGCTTCATCTTGGCCTCGGTGACTATCGACATCACCTTGGCGGCCTGCTCACCGCCCATCACAGCCGTGCGACTATTTGGCCAGGCAAAAATAAAATCAGGATCGAAACCGCGACCACACATGCCGTAGTTACCGGCACCGAATGAGCCACCAATCACAATCGTGATCTGCGGCACGGTAGCATTGGCCACGGCCTGAATCATCTTGGATCCATGCTTGACGATACCACCCTGCTCCGCGTCCGTGCCCACCATGAAGCCGGTAATGTTCTGCAGATAGATGATGGGCATATCCGACTGGCAACAGAGCTGTATGAATTGCCCGGCTTTGTTGGCGCCTTTGGTCGTGATTGGACCGTTATTGCCAATAATGCCGACAGGCTGACCTTCAATGCTGGCCTGACCACAAATGGTTTGCTGATCCCAGTCTGCCTTGAATTCCAGAAACTCTGAACTGTCCACCAGCCTTGCAATCACTTCACGACAATCATATGGCTTTCGATAATCCACCGGCACGATGCCGCAAAGATCGTCAATATCATACAGCGGCTCGGAAAATTCTCTGGGCGACATCACCGGCAAGTGATTATTCCAGGCGATATTCTGCATAACTTCCCTTGCTATGCGAATACCATCAGCATCGTCTTCAGCAAGATATTCACAGGTACCCGCCACTGTGGCGTGCATGTCCGCCCCACCCAGTTCCTCATCCTCAGCAATCTCACCTGTAGCCGCACGCAGCAGCGGTGGCCCGGCAAGAAAAACCTTGGCCTTGCCACGAACCATGATCACGTAATCTGAAAGGCCAGGCATATAGGCACCACCAGCAGTTGATGAACCATGTACGACTGTGACCTGTGGAATACCAGCAGCGGAAAGGCGCGCCTGATTGCAGAAGGTTTTACCGCCGGCAATAAACAGGTCTTCCTGATACAGCAGGTTGGCACCACCTGACTCGATCATGGCCACGACAGGCAGTTTCTGCTGCATGGCGATTTCCTGTACCCGAAGCGTTTTCTGCACGCCATAGGGCGTCATCGTGCCACCCTTGATGGCACTGTTGGAAGCTGTGATCATACAGCGAGTACCGGCTACGTAACCGATCCCATAAATACTGTTTCCGCCCGCCAGGGAGCCATCTTTATCATCGTGATATTTATAGCCACAGAGCGTGGAAAGCTCGAGGAAGGGTGAACCCCGATCCAGCATCAGGTTCAGGCGATCACGTGGCAGTAATTGCCCTCGCTTCTCGAATTTGGCTTTCTTGGAAAGCTCGCTATCCCGAACCTTCTGCTCTACTGCCCGAAACTCACTGATACACCCGAGCATATCCTGGCGATTCTGGGCAAAAGACTCGGCGTGAACATCGACTTTAGATTCTATGACTGGCATAACTTTCTCTCTGCTGTACTGTCACCGCGAGCCTGCCAGGCGCCGCGATCTCCTACTTTTACGCCATAAGATTACTGAGTAATCATATGAACCTTTTTCTATCCCATAATCTCGGGTCTAACAGCCCTATGAAAGCCTTCGAAGGGCCTGGAGTTTTCGTGCTCAGGCATCGTTGCCAACTCTGTATTGCAGGATGCTGCACCATCTACCTTGATACAATCACCAGAGATAAAGGCCGCTGCATCGGATAACAGGAAGCATATAGCGCTGCTAACCTCAGCTTCTTCACCAAGACGCTTCAGCGGTACTTTCTTTTTCAATACCGGGAAGATGGCTTTCATTTGTGGATCTTCATAAGTGTCCAGGCCACTGGACATGATCCAGCCTGGGGCGACTGCATTCACCCTTACACCTGAGCAGGCCCATTCAACGGCTGCTGTATGTGTGAAATTCAGCATGCCTGCACGTGCAGCACCTGAATGACCCATGCCCGGCATACCGTTCCACATATCAGCAACGATATTTACAATCGAACCACCATGTTCAGCCATACATTGGTTGTAAACTTCACGGGCAACCAGAAAGCCACCAGTCAGATTATTAGCCACCACAGCTTCGAATCCATTCTTGGAAAGCTTGGCCAGAGGTGCCGGGAACTGGCCGCCGGCATTATTAACGAGTCCGTCTACCTGCGTATTCCGTTCCAGAATTGACGCGATGCCAGCACTCACGGCCGCTTCGTCACGGATATCAAAACTCTGGGTGTCTGCCTGCCCACCATCTTCGACGATTTCAGCTTTCACCTTGTCGAGTTTCGTCTGGGTACGACCAACCAGAATAACGGTGGCGCCTAGGCTTGCGAGTTCGTGGGCTGTGCAGCGACCAATGCCACTGCCGCCACCGGTTACGATGATAGTCCGGCCTTTAAACGCGCCTTCTCTGAACAGGGATTGATAACCCATTCATTTCTCCTGATTGATTTTTCTAATGCCTCAAATAAAAACGCCAGACGATGTAGCCCGCCTGGCGTTTATTTCATAGGGAGGAAGTAATGACCTCCTGCCTCTTAGAGCTTGCCCTGTAACTCTGGCAATACCTGGAACAGGTCGCCCACCAGACCGAAATCAGCCACTTCAAAAATCGGCGCGTCTTCATCGGAGTTGATGGCAACAATCGTCCCGGCATCCTTGATGCCGGCCAGATGCTGAATCGCACCCGAGATACCCACGGCAATATACAGTTCCGGCGCAATGATCTTGCCGGTCTGACCGACCTGCATATCATTCGGTACATAACCGGAATCCACCGCAGCGCGAGAGGCGCCCACGCCTGCACCCAGCTTGTCAGCCAGATCGTAGATGATCTTGAAGTTTTCTTCAGAACCTACACCACGACCACCGGATACAACACGAGGAGCAGACTGCAGATCAGGGCGATCACCGCCTTCTTTCTTCAGGCCCATGTAACGTGTATGCGTTGGAAGTTCGGCATCAATGGTTACTGCTTCAATGGCAGCACTGCCACCGGCATCGGCTGTTTTGTAGGATGCGCAACGTACCGAAGCGACCAAAGTCTGACTCGCATCGGCTTGTACCGTTACAACTGCATTACCTGCATAGATCGGGCGATCGAATTCATGTGCGCCATGCACATTCATGATATCGGTCACCATCGCCACACCCAGAATCGCAGCCACCTGAGGCATCAGATCCTTGCCGTAAGTCGTGTTTGGCCCTAGCACGTGTGTGTAACCACCGTCCTGTGCCAGTTTGGCGATCTGGGGTGCCAGGATCACAGCAACGGGGTCTTTGTTGGCCGCGTTATCTGCAACCAGCACTTTAGCCACGCCGGCAATCTGTGCGGCGGCTTCGGCAATCGACTGGCCACTGTCAGACAGCACCAACACATCGATTTCACCACCGATACCCGCAGCGCAGTTCACCGCACGTGAAGTGGAGAGATTAAGTTGCCCGTCGTCATGCTGGGCAATTACTAATACTTTACTCATTTCTATATTCCCCTAATGGCCTAAACCAAGCCCTTGTCTTTAAGTGCAGCGACGAGTTCGTCAACCGACTTGACCTTCACACCGGCAGCGCGTGCTGGTGGAGGGCTGGTTTTAGTTACGGTCAGGCCTGGTGCAGGCTCAACCCCCAACTCAGCCATGGTAGTGGCATCAACCGGCTTACGCTTGGCCTTCATGATGTCCGGCAGCTTGAGATAACGTGGTTCGTTCAAACGCAAGTCAACGGTAACTACCGCAGGCAGATCCACTTCCAGTGTTTCCAGACCGGCATCCACTTCGCGTACGACGGTGGCCTTATCGCCGGCAACGGTCAGTTCACCGGCAAAAGTTGCCTGAGGACGACCCAACAGGGCAGCAGTCATCTGACCCGTCTGATTGTTATCGTCATCAATCGCCTGCTTGCCTGTCAGCAACAGACCGGGTTGTTCTTTTTCAAATACAGCCGCCAGTATGCGGGCAGCCGTCAAAGGCTGGATGTCTTCATCGACTTTCACATGAATGGCACGATCAGCACCAAAAGCCAGCGCACTACGCAGCTGCTCTTCTGCCTTATCGCCGCCAATAGTGACTGCGATCACTTCGGTCGCCGTTCCGGCTTCCTTCAGACGCACAGCTTCTTCCATGGCGATTTCATCAAAGGGGTTCATGCTCATCTTGACGCCGTCGAGATTCACGCCGGAACCGTCACCCTTGACCTGAATGCGGACGTTATAGTCCACCACACGTTTAACACTTACTAATACTTTCATTACTTATAACTCATGAGTTAGGTGTTTTAGAAAAAATCCCCGAGCAATTTACATTGCAGCGTAATTCGGACCACCACTGCCTTCCGGCGCCACCCAGGTAATATTCTGGGCAGGATCCTTGATATCACAGGTCTTGCAATGCACACAGTTGGCTGCATTAATCTGGAAGCGTTTACCGCCATCCTTCTCTTCAACAACCTCGTACACACCAGCGGGACAATATCGCTGTGCCGGTTCGGCATACTTTGGCAGATTTTGCCCGATTGGAATACTTTCGTCAGCCAAACGCAGATGAGACGGCTGATCTTCTTCATGCGAGGTGCTGGACAGAAATACTGAAGACAGTTTGTCGAAACTCAGCTTGCCATCAGGTTTCGGATACTCAATCGGCGTGCATTCCGCTGCCGGCTTGGTGCACTCATGATCCGGCTTCAAATCACGGAAGTTGATAGGCAGCTTGCCACCAAAGATATTCTGATCAATGAAGTTGATACCGCCACCGACGACCGCACCGAACTTATGCAGAGCCGCGCCAAAATTACGGCTACGAAACAGTTCATCATATAGCCAGCTGGCCTTGAACTTCTCGGGATAGCCGGCAAGCTCATCAGCACCTTCCGCGCCTGACTTGAATGCTTCCACAAGTGCATCGGCGGCCAGCATGCCGGACTTCATGGCCGTGTGACTGCCCTTGATCTTGGCAAAATTCAGCGTACCGGCATCACAGCCAATCAGTGCGCCACCCGGAAATACCACCTTGGGCAGCGAATTAAAGCCGCCCTTACAGATAGCACGGGCACCATAGGACAGGCGTTTACCGCCTTCCAGATACTGGGCGATTTTTGGGTGGTGTTTGAAACGCTGGAATTCATCGTAAGGTGACAGGTACGCATTGCTGTAGGAAAGATCTACGATCAGACCCACTGCAACCTTGTTGTCTTCGAGGTGATAAAGAAAGGAGCCACCGGGGTTCGCATTGTCCAGAGGCCAGCCTGCGGTATGTACCACCAGACCTTCCTGGAATTTAGCAGGATCGACTTCCCAGACTTCCTTGATACCCAGACCGTAATGTTGCGGGTCGGAATCCTTGTCCAGTTCATATTTGCTGATCAATTGCTTACCGATATGACCACGGCACCCTTCAGCAAACAGGGTGTACTTGCCACGCAGTTCCATGCCTGGTGCATATTCACCCTTGTGGTTGCCGGCCTTGTCGATACCCATATCGCCAGTCACGATTCCGCGCACGGCACCGTCTTCGATTATGGCTTCCTGTGCAGCAAATCCGGGATAGATCTCAACACCCAGCGCTTCGGCCTGATCGCCTAACCAGCGGCACAGCTTGCCCAGGGAAATAATGTAGTTGCCGTGATTATGCATGGTTTTTGGCACAAACAGGTTCGGCATCTTGAAGGCACTTTTCTCGCCAGTGAGAAAATAAATATCATCACGGCTGACTTCTGTCTTGAGCGGGGCGCCTTTCTCTTTCCAGTCTGGAATAAGTTCATTCAGGGCACGGGGCTCAAAAATGGCGCCCGATAAAATATGCGCACCGACTTCTGAACCTTTCTCGACAACACAGACCGCCAAGTCTTCATTGGCCTGTTTGAGGCGGATCGCAGCAGAAAGCCCGGCTGGGCCTGCACCGACGATGACCACGTCATAGTCCATGACGTCGCGCTCTATGGCTTCATTCTCCGTCATACGTTCTATATCTCTATCCGGAAGTGAATTCGAAGGCGCGATTTTAGCTGTTTCAGAGAAAAATTACTCCTATCGAACAATATTTCTTGTCAGTTTCCCTTCCTCATTACCAGTTCAGGCTGCTTTCTCGGAAGAATCAGCAGACTTTTTCTTGCCTGGCAACGTCCCCATCAGCTTGCAGATAATGCCCAGCATAATCTCGTCTGCGCCACCGCCGATGGAGATCAAACGCGTATCACGATAGGCACGTGAAACCGGGTTTTCCAGGGTGAAGCCCATACCACCCCAGTACTGCAGGCAACTATCAGCGACTTCACGGCTCAGGCGCCCGACTTTCAGCTTGGCCATCGAAGCCAGCTTCACGACCTCCATGCTGTTCTGATCCTTGATATACAGCTCGCAGGTGCGATAAACCAGGGCACGCAACGCTTCAATCTCGGACTGCAGTTCCGCAAGGCGGAAGTGCACCGTCTGATTATCAATAATGGGCTGCCCGAAGGTCTGGCGCTGACTGGTATATTCAATCGTTGACTGAATGATCGACTCCAGACCCAGCAGACCCGACGCACCTGCAAACATGCGCTCTTCCTGGAATTGCTGCATCTGGATCATGAAGCCCATGCCTTCCATGCCGATGCGGTTACGCTGCGGCACACGCACGTTGTCGAAGAACAACTGGGCGGTATCCGAGGAATACATGCCGATCTTTTCAATCTTCTTCGCCCGCTCTACGCCAGGAGCGTCCATCGGCACGATGATCAGAGACTTGTTCTGATGCGGCTTGCCATCTGAGGTATTCGCCAGTAAGCAGATGAAGTCTGACTGCATACCATTAGTGATCCACATCTTGGTGCCATTGATGATGTAATCGTCACCATCTTTTACAGCCGTGGTTTTCAGGCCAGAGACATCCGAACCTGCGCCCGGCTCTGAAACACCGATGGAAGCCACCTTTTCACCGGCAATGGCGGGCACCAGGAATTCTTCACGCAGTTCATCCGAGCCATAACGTGCCAGAGCTGGCGTGGCCATATCGGTCTGCACGCCAATCGCCATGGGTACGCCGCCACAATTGATTCGTCCCAATTCTTCGGCAAAAACCATGGAATATGAATAGTCCAGCCCCATGCCACCGAACTGCTCGGGTTTACTGATACCCAACAGACCAAGATCTCCCATCTTCTTGAATAGCTCATGGGCGGGGAAGCTTTGGGCCTTCTCCCATTCATCGACATGAGGGTTGATCTCATTTTCAATGAATTTTCGTGTGGTGCGGCGAATCTCTTCGTGTTCTGAGGTGAATTCCATGATGACTCTCCTGATTAAGAATAAAGATTAATATTAATCTCTGCCTTATTGATTTAATTTATAAAGTATCGGCCAAATCTTTGGGCACAGTAACCGGATGATCAAGCAACATCTGCGCATGGCATTTACCCTGCGGGTCTGCCCTCAGTGAGGCCACTCCGCCACCACCCAGTGAATGTCTGAGCAGGAAATTAAAGCTGTTCGTGCCAGGTAACTCCCAACGCTGTACATCACCTTCCAACAGATAGGCAAAATGCTTTGCAACTGTATCGGCAGTCATCGCCGCCCTGATATAAGGCATGAATTCAGGTTTTCTGGCGATTAATCCAATATTGGAATGATCACCCTTGTCACCACTGCGACCAACGGCGAGCTTAACCAGCGGCACCTCTACCGGATCATCAATATCACCGGGTAACTCACCCGGTACATCTTCAGGAACCAGGGAGGGCTCAAAACCGCCCTCGGCAGGGATTACAGTTGACTGCACATCGCCATCCACATCCACCGTTACAGGCACCAGGTCTTTCTTGACCAGGCAGGAGAACAGATTTGGCATGGGCGTAATATTCGGCCGTCCACCAAAGTAACCAGTCACGCCCGGTGTTGTTGCCGTCGCAGCCGGTGCGATTTCCTTGGAGAAAATCACCAGCGCCTTCTTGTCAGCATGCTTCACACCGATCTTGATCATAACCTCACGCGTGCCACGGGCGGCTGCACTGGCATGAGGGCCGTACATGGCTTCACCACCGAGTATTTCTACATCGGTAGCCAGGAAATCAGCAAAGCCTTCCTTCTTATAAATGTTGCGCACCTTGGTCAGGATGGACTCAGCCACACGCTCACCCTTGCGAACGGCATCAATACCGCCAATTACAAACATGGCTGTGGCCCGGAAGCCTGCGGGATAAGTGGCAGAAACCTTATAGCTATCTGTAGGTGGCAACCCCTTGGCGCCGGTTACCCGTACCACGTTTTCACCGACCTGCTCCATTTTGACCTGGGTAAAGTCACAAACCACATCAGGCAAGATATAGGCGCGTGGGTCGTGGATCTCATAAAGCATCTGCTCACCAACAGTGAACGGCGTCACCAGGCCACCCGTACCCTCAGGCTTGCTGACATCAAAGCTGCCATCTTCGGAGACTTCCACAATCGGAAAGCCCATGTCCTCGTAACCCGGCACAGACTCCCAATCCGTGAAGTTACCACCGGTGCACTGGGTGCCACATTCGATTACATGACCCACCAGGGAACCCGCGGAAAGCAGATCATAGTCATCTGCCTTCCAGCCAAGTTCGTGCATCAGGGGACCGACGACCACGGCGCTATCGACACCTCGCCCGGTTAGTACAATCTCTGCCCCAGCATCGAGCGCCTGTTTGACAGGGAGAGCGCCAAGATAGGCATTCATGCTGACTACCTGCCCTGGCAAGGCTTCATTGCCGTCCAGATCGCGGACATCCGCATCACGGAATTCCTGCTGTCGTGGTGCCAGATCATCACCAAGCACCAGGCCAACACTAAGCTCGATACCCTGCTTCGCAGCAACCGCATTTAGGGCATCACGACAGGCTGCTGGGTTGACGCCTCCGGCATTGCAAACAACCTTGATGCCCTGTCGTTTAATCTCTGCCAATAAAGGCTCAAGTACATTAACAAAATCGGGGGCGTAGCCGGCCTCAGGATCACGCATGCGCTTCACGGCCAATATCGACATTGTGACTTCAGCCAGATAGTCGAAAACGAGGTAATCAATATTGCCTTTTTCTACCAATTGGGCAGCGGCAGTCGTGGTATCACCCCAAAACGCCGAGGCGCAGCCAATGCGAACAGTTTTCAATCCTGAGTCCTTATAAATACGTAATTTAACAACGAATCATACTAGGGGTTAATAACCATAGTTACAATACCATTTGGTAATAGTTCTTACACAAACAAAAACGCCCCCTTTCGGAGGCGCTTTGCATTGCTGATTTACTATCCTTCATTGGCCCGGAACATGGAACGCATACCACGAATCCTGTCCAGTAAACCAGGCGTCACCGCGGTTGGCTCCTTGATCTCTTCAACCTCGTATCGGGCAGATTCATCGGGACTTTCCAATAGCGCCGAATGTCTGCGTACGGCTGAACGCACATTGATTTTAGCCATCGCCTCTCTAACCGGCTTCATCAGGAATCGATAAACCTGACCATGATTAATCAGGTCAATAGCGTCATGCGCATCGGCACGATTGGTCACGATGATTGAGACCAGATGTGGCTGATACTTCTTGAGGGTACTGAGTATTTCAACGACAGGCGTATTTTCAATACGAAGATCAGAAATAAGAACCCCGATATTCTCCTTTTCCAGAAAATCCAGGCCTGCAGAAATGGTTTCGGCCTCAAAAATATTGAAGTCTCCACCCAGCATATCTTTCATAAAGCTGCGATTTTCCGGATCGTTGTCAAGTAAGAGAATCCCTGGCTTGTCATCAACCAGATCAACCTCCTCCTCATCACCTACCGGTAATCGGCCTGTTGCTGCTGCCTCGGTTCTGGAAGCCTCAACTGCTTTTGCCAAAGTCGATTTGAGATCCTCGTTTGACCATGGCTTGCTGACGAAACGGAATATTTCCCCTTCATTGATTGAGCCAATAATTGCATTCAGATCAGCGTACCCGGTGAGCAGGATACGCATGGCATTGGGCTGAATATTTAAAGCAGTGCGAAGTAATTCATAACCTGTCATTCCCGGCATGCGTTGATCGCTAACGATCACATCCATTTTTTCATGCCGGAGCTTTTCAAGCGCTTCTTCTGCACCATTGGCCAGTACCACATCATAGTCTCGACGAAACAGCATGCGCATTGTCGTCAATATGCGCTGCTCGTCATCAACAAAAAGTATTCTCGCTTTTGTACTCTGCGTTTTCTCAGCGTCCATTCAACTTCCCCATAAAATCTTTTATATATCTGTGCGCGATGACATCAGGCTGATACTGCATCAGCCATTTTCATTCCAGACTCCGCCTGCTGAGATGCGCCTTTTGGCTGCTTCTGCGGCAGCACTACTGTAAATTCTGTGCCCACCCCTACCTGGGATTTGGCTGTTATATGTCCCCCGTGCTCTTCAATGATCTTGAACACAATAGAAAGCCCAAGACCCGTACCCTCGCCAATCGGCTTGGTGGTAAAAAATGGATCAAATATCTTCTTACGCGTTTCCTCATCCATACCGCACCCGGTATCCCGGAAACTTATGGCAACCTTATCGCCTACAGCCTTTGTAGATATAAACAATTGCCCGACGCCATCCATTGCCTGTGCGGCATTGGTCACCATATTCAGGAAGACCTGGTTGAGCTGGGAGGGTGCGCATTCAATATCAGGTAATTCACCATAATTCCGAATTACTTCAACGCCTGTCTTCAATACGTTCTGACTTATTTTCAGTGTTGCTTCAATGCCGTCATTCACATGGAAATGTGCATCCCTGGAACGATCAAGACGGCTAAAGTCCTTAAGGTTAGCAACCAATTCCGTAATTTGCTTCAGGCCGTGATCGTTATCGCCCAGTAACTGATGCAATTCGACCAGCAAGTCTGTCGAATTCACGTCATTCTGGACTTCCGCCAACTCCTGCATACTGGCCGCAACTTCTTCATCAGTGGCGGTTGGGTCATTCATCAGTCGGAACAAGTCCGCATAACAGCGCAGCACTTCACTGAGTTCCTGCAATGAGGTACCGAAAATTTCATTATTACTTCGCACATAGCCCAATGGCGTATTAATCTCATGTGCAACGCCGGCGATCATCTGGCCCAGCGACGCCATTTTTTCTGATTGGATAAGCTGCGACTGTGATTCCTTCAGGTCACCTAGAGCACTTTGTAAGTCCTTGGTGCGAACAGCCACCATATCTTCCAGATGCTCATTGGTTTCCTTGAGTTCATCATTAGCTTTGTCGAGATCCTGATAACTCTTACGAAGTCTCAGACCCACAATGCCCAGCACAAGCAGAAGCACGACCGCATATATCACCAAAATCTGGCGATAACGCTGTGACTTTGCCAATACCGCTTCATGGTACTCGCCGTATACAGCCTGGAGTTCTTCCAGTTTTTTATCAGTCGGGTAGCTCGTCAGCTGCTTCAAGGCTGTATCTACTTTTCTCTTTCCAGAAAGCAGATAGTTACTCACAGATGATAGCTGGACGAAGCTTTCACGATAATTATCAGGAATGTTATTGCCCACCTTACTGGATTGATAAACCAGTTCTTCAAATTCAGCCTCATTCGGTGGCTCAGGCAACACTCCGTAAATCATTGCCTCTTTAAGCAGGCTTAGAATCAGTATCCTTTCCTGAAGAAACTCCTCGCCAGACAGTCCTTTCAGCAATTCGTTTGAAACACGGGGAAGTATTTCCAGACTATTCACAAGACGCAGGTTCTCTAATTCATAGTCTGCTGCCGTTGTTACTTTTTCTTCCATTGCCTGCAGGTAGGCATCAAGTGCTACATCCACATCTGGGGTCACCCCCCGGATATTGCTTTCGCCCCCAATCAGAACTTTTGGCGCGTCTTGCACAACAGCAATCATGTTCAGCAATGCTTCAGACTCAACGTCTACAAACAGACGCGCCTTAACAATTTCTTCGTTGAACTTACCGTCCAGCTGTTTCAGGTCACGCAATTGCTGTTGAATATTCGCAAACCTTTCAAGATTTACGCTCTGTGTGCCACGCACCAGAAATAATAAGGCCCCAATAGCAATACCAACCGATATGGCCAGCAAAAAATGCCGCAACTTCATCGTCTTCCCCCAATCTAGTATAAGCCCGGCCCTTTAGTCTTTAAATATCCCGCACATTAGATCGACTCGTTCTTATTAACCGGTAACTACATAAGTAGTCGCGACACTTTAACCTACTTTTACGCTGAATACCATCGGCTTACTGGATATTTTTATTCACCATAAACAGAAAATAACCAAACATAATCATAGTGTTAAGTTAAACTGCACCGTAAATTTTTTATTATCATTGGAGACTGTGCTAGTCTGCCACGTCAAATTGATTAAAAAGTTCATCGTATCCAATACCTGGATAATCCTGTAGCCATGTAAAAATGGATATGTATAAAACAAACGATAGCCGGGGGGCATTATGAGGAGTTCATACTCAAATTCATTCGCAATGAATGTGGCAGTTCTAGTCGTTGCTGTCGCAATTTCAACAACTACGATTGCTGAAGACAGAACACTGCAGCCATACCCGTCCGAATTTATGCCGAAAGCAATTTCATCTACATTGCTTGATATCGAATACACAGGCGAACGATTTATAGTCGCTGGCGATCGTGGGCATGTCCTGACTTCTACTGATGGCAACGAATGGAATCAGGTCAATATTCCGGTACGTGCCATGTTGACCAGGATTCGGATGCTGGATAATAAAATCGGCTGGATTGTCGGGCACGATGCGACAGTACTAGGCACACGAGATGGCGGTCTAAGCTGGAAACTTCTTCACTTTGACGCAGAATGGGGAAAACCCTTTTACGATGTACTGTTCCTGGATGAAAATCGCGGATTTGTCATCGGATCGAATGGCAGAGCAATTCATACGACCGACGGCGGAGAAAGCTGGACTGAACCTGAGGGCTCAATATTCGACCTTGGCCTGCATATGAACGGCATCATTAAACTCGGTAGCGGAACACTGTTCATCGTTGGCGAGCGTAGTCTGTTAGCCAGATCAACAGATAATGGTGAAAACTGGGATCTTATATCCTCTCCCTACAGCGGTTCGTTTTTCGGCGTCCTCCCCTACGGAGACAATGGCATCGTTACCTTCGGATTACGTGGCAACACCTACATTGCCGAAGACGTATCGATACTCACAACTGAAAATCTCGATGAATGGGACGAATACGGCATTGTCACCCAAACTGATAGTGAAGCACTGTCTGCAATGGGGTGGCGCATTGTCGATAACCCCGTTGTTCAAAGTCTCTTCGGGGGCATTACCTATGATGGCAATCTTGTATTGGTCGGTGTCAATGGCACCGTCGTAAAAGGCAGATTAGAGTCAGGAAAACTGAGTGTCGTAAATAGCGGCGTAGATGCACCCCTGTCGGATGCTGTGCTCGTAAATAACAAACTATATGTGGTGGGACGCAATGGCGTTGACACCATCAACTGGTAAGGGGATACCAACATGGCCAAGGCATCAGACAACAACTCAACTGCGACCCAGTTAATACTTAAAATCGTTGAACCCATTGTCTTCGGTAAACGCCTCGTCACGCTGGCAGTACTCATCGCTCTGACCGGCTGGTTTGCATTTGAAGCTTCCCAAACCAAAGTAGATGCGGGTTGGTTAAAAATGGTGCCTTTGCAGCACCCTTATATGCAGACCTTCACCGAGTATTACAAGGATTTCGGTGGTGCGAATACGATTATTGTCGCCTTACAGAATAAAAACGGCGACATCTACAACAAGGAATTCATGGAGAAAATGCAGAAGGCAACAGATGATGTCTTCTTCATTCCGGGCGTCGACCGTGCCAGGGTGATGTCGATATTCACCCCTAATGTGACTTATGTGGAAGTTATAGAGGGTGGTCTATCGGGCGCCAATGTGATTCCGGCTGACTTTGCCCCCACCCCGGAGATGTTTGAGCGTATTAAATCCAATGTCGGCAAGGCTCAAATTATCGGGCGCCTGGTCTCTGAGGATCAAAACGGCGCCATGGTCATGGCGGAACTGCTCGAGTTTGATCCTGTCACCAACAAGAAACTCGAATACCCGGATGTCGCTGCCAAACTCGAATTGATTCGTGAAAAATACGAGGACGAAAACACTACCGTCCATATCATTGGCTTTGCCAAAGTCGTGGGCGAAATGACAGATGCCGCCACCGAAGTGGTTGGCTTCTTCGGTCTGGCACTGGTGATGACCACACTCCTGCTGTGGGGTTATACCGGCACCTTCAAACTTTCACTACTTCCCATGGGCTGCTCGATAGTTGCCGTGATCTGGGAATTCGGACTACTCACCCTATCCGGCTTTGGTGTAGACCCCTTCGCCATACTTGTGCCTTTCCTGGTGCTATCAGTCAGTGTCAGTCACGGGGTGCAGTATGTGAATGCCTGGGTCGGCGAGGTGGACCAGGGCAAGTCCAGCTTCGATGCTTCACTTAACACATTCCGGCGACTCGCCATTCCTGGCACCGTTGCACTGATAACTGACGTTGCAGGCTTTGCCACGATCTATCTGATCGAGATTGACAGTATTCAGGAAATGTCTCTGAACGCCGCTTATGGCGTGGCCGCAATCATTATAACCAACAAGGTATTGATGCCAATCTGGCTCACCTATATGAAGATCGGCAACATAGAAGAGTTTCGCAAGAAACAACTCAAACGCGAGGAGATGGGAGATGGACTGTGGAAGGTAATTGCCAAAATCACACATAGAAAACCGGCAATTATTACCTTACTGATCTGCTCTGTACTGATTGGTTGGTCTGCGTACAAATACCCCGAACTACAAACGGGCGATACGCTCCCAGGCGTTCCAGAGCTGCGACCAGATTCCCGTTACAACATGGACTCATACACAATTGTCGATAACTACACCCTGGGTGTAGATGTATTCAAGGTCATAGCAGAGACCAAACCCGATGCCTGTATCGATTACCCGGTCATGGAAGAAATTGACCGCTTCTCATGGCATATGACTAATACCGCAGGTGTGCAATCTGTAATGTCATTGCAGGTATTGGCCAAGCTGGTTTATAGCGGCCTGAGCGAAGGCCGGCTGAATGCAGAACTGATACCGCGCAACCGGTTTGCACTGGCACAGGCCACTGCACTGGTCCCCACCACAACAGGCATGTTGAATGATGACTGTGACGCCCTTGCCCTGTTTATCTTCATTGAAGATCACAAGGCAGATACTCTGAAGCATATCGTCAATGAAGTGAAGAAATTCGAGGAAGCTAATCAGGGCACCGAAGTTACTTTTCGACTTGCCTCGGGTAATGCAGGTGTCATGGCTGCAACAAATGAAGTGGTAGAAGCCGAGGAAGTCCGGGTGGTAATGTGGGTATATGCCGTAATCATCACATTCATCTTCCTGTCATTCCGCACAATTTCAGGTGTGCTATGCGTGGTATTACCGTTATCACTTGTGTCATTCATGGCGTATGCCGTGATGGCCAGTCTGGGTATTGGCATGAAGGTAGCTACGCTACCCGTTGTGGCTTTGGCTGCAGGTATAGGTGTTGACTATGGCATCTATATTTACAGCGATCTGGCTGAGGGACTCAGAAAAGGAAAAACTCTGGAAGTTGCCTTTTATGAGACCCTGCACCGAACCGGTAAGGCGGTAATTTTCACCGGCATTGCGTTGGGGCTGAGTGTTTGCACATGGCTCTGGTCTGAACTGCAGTTCCAGGCAGACATGGGTATCATGCTGGTATTCATGTTCACAGCGAACATGTTTGGCGCCATTTTCGTACTACCTGCACTGGCCCACTTCCTTTCACATGAGGAATTAAAAAAGGCCGGCACTCCCTGAAAGTAATAAAGCCAGGTAAAACTTAAAAATTTACGGGGTAGTGCTTTTGGCATTACCCCCGCATACTATAAAAAAATATTGAGCTATAAGAGAGCCTTATGTAAAGGCTCCTAAAATGATACTGACAGCAAAGACTGCCAGAAATAGAGGACATGCCAGGAGGAGGCGTCGTGCAATATTTTGTATTGGAATTCAGGGTACTATTGTTGTGTTTTTTCAGCATTCTTATTTCATTGCCAGCACAGGCTCTGGAGTACGAGTGGAAAGACATTACATTTTCTCTCGATAATCGTATATCAATCGGTGCTGCATGGCGCATGGAGGATCGGGATAACAGCCTGCTCGGCAAACTCAACGTGCCAGGGCAACAGGACCTATGCGCCCCTGAAGATTGCCTCGGTCTGGATGGTGACCCGGGCCCCATACGTCGCCTGGTCAATGCTGAAGGCGGTTTTGCCCTTCACAATACAGATAATGGCAACATGAATTATGACAAGCATGACCTCGTATCAGCAGTGTCGAAAATTTCAACCGACTTTACTGCGACCTGGGACAATTACATTGTAAAAATCTCCGGAATCGCCTACTACGACAGAACAAATACTGATTTTGACCAGATTCACAACAACACAAGGATGCAACCCGTATCAACCAAGCGAAGCAAGGATGTGGAAGACCGCTTCGCAAAAGATATAGAAATCCGCGAAGCCTTCATAAATGGGCTGGTGACCTTATGGGATCAGGACTTCACATTTACGGTCGGCAAGCAGCGCTTACGTTGGGGAGAAGCGAATCTGCACCTTTTCAACACACTTGATTTCATCAACCCTCTCGATGCCTCACTGGCCCGTCAGCCGGGATTTCAGGTGGGTGAAATTAATGTGCCGACCGGTTTGGTGGTCGTATCCACTGACATTGCAGAATCCATGTCATTGGAAGCGTTCTATCAATACGAATGGACAGAGGCAAGGCCCGACCCTTCCGGCAGCTTCATGTCAACGAATGATGTTGTCGCGGGAGGTGAGTACGCAATTCTGGGCTTGGGACAGTTCGCTGAAGACCCAGACAAACTTTATGTATCGGAAGGCAATGCGAGGCTGATTAGCCAGGCAACGCGAACCGTATACCCCGAGCATGAATATTTCGGTGCACCAGATGATGGAGGGCAGTACGGATTAAAACTCAGCTGGTTTGCTGAAAATGTACTTGACGGCACGGAATTTGGTTTTCACTTTGCCAATTATCATAGCCGCCTACCCTACGGCAGTGCTTTTGAATCGGATGCATCCTGCACCCGTGATGCTGCTATACCCGGTGACTTCGCCTCGGCACTGCTTGCCTGTCAGGGATTTAATAGCCCGATGAACCCGATGGGTCGTGAACCTACCCCTGTTGATACCACCAGAATATTCTTTGATTACCCTGAAGATATCCGTCTCTATGGCATCAGTTTTAACACCACAGTTGGTAAATGGTCGGTTGCTGGCGAATACACCTATCGTGAAAACCTGCCGTTACAGGTTCTGCAGAGCGACCTGATTTTCACTGCAGCACAACAGGCAGTACCGGCAGAGGACATTCCGGTAGGCGTGGGTGTAATTCCAGGCGGCACACAATTCACCATTCCTGGGGCGCGATCAGTGTTTCCCGCATTCCTGACAGAATACAGAAATATTGACCCGCAACCAGGTGACTACATACCCGGATTCGAACGTTTCGGTGTAGGGCAACTGGTCCTTAACGGGATTCGAATCTTTTCATCAAGCAACCCGATTAAGGCAGACCAGATTCTCTGGCTAGTAGAAGCCGGACTGACACATGTTCGTGATATGCCTGAGATTAACGAACTGCCTTTTCAGGGTGCAGGTGATTTTACCCACCCCACACCGGGTGCTGACGGAACTGGACAACCCAGTGGCCAACCTATTAATACCTTGTCGATCAATCCAACCCAGCAAACAGAAGGTCTGGCAGATGATTTCTCATGGGGTATGCGCAGCCTGCTCAGACTTCAGTACAGCAATGTCTTCAATCTTTTTGGCCGCGACGTAAACCTCTTCCCGACACTAATATGGTTTGAGGATATAGAGGGTATATCACCCTCTCCCATGCAGAATTATGTAGAAAATACCCGGATGATAGTGCCAGCCCTGTTATTTGAACTCGGAAGTGATTTTTCCGGAAATATTATCTACCAGTACCACGATGGAGACAGGACCAACCTACGTCGCGATCGGGATAACCTTGGGTTTAGCGTAATCTATAATTTCTAGATTATTTTCAGCCGGCTGCATCCAGGAAGTACCGGTATGCAGGGTTATCAGTCTCTTCTGCATATTCGTAATGCAAGGCATCAAATAAAGCCTTGCAATCTGCCCGCTCAGGCGCAGGCACCTGCATGCCCACCAGCACCCGTCCGTATGCAGAACCATGATTACGATAATGGAAAAGTGAAATATTCCAGCGATTACCGATACTGTTCAGAAAATCCAGCAGGGCGCCGGGACGCTCGGGAAACTCAAAGCGAAACAGAACCTCATCGCTGACATGCATTGAACGGCCACCGACCATATAGCGTACGTGCACTTTGGCCGTTTCATTATCACTCATATCCACGACGTTAAAGTCATGCGCCTGCAGACTATCAATCAGCATCTGCTTTTCCGCGTTTCCTTCACTCAACTGCACACCAGCAAAGATATGAGCCTGCTGCGCATCTGCATAACGATAATTGAACTCGGTAATCCCGCGACGTCCCAGTAATTCACAGAAATGCCTGAAACTACCCGGACGCTCCGGAATGGTGACCGCCAACAACGCCTCGCGTTGCTCACCCAGTTCAGCCCGCTCTGCAATATGACGCAAACGATCGAAATTCACATTTGCGCCACTTTCAATAGCGACGAAGTACTGTCCGGCCATACCTGTCAATTCGGCATAACGTTTAGCGCCAGCGATTGAAAGCGCTCCCGCCGGTTCGGCCAGTGAACGGTTATCTCTGAAGATGTCACTGATAGCTGCGCAGATCTCATCCACAGTCACGAGCACTACAGCGTCCACCAGATGTCTTGCCAATTCAAATGGCTCCTCACCGATCTGACGCACCGCCACCCCATCTGCGAACAAACCCACCTGATCCAGCACTACACGCTCCCCCGCCTCCATCGCGCGGTATAGACATGCAGAATCTTCAGACTCAACAGCAATGACTTTAATTTCAGGACGATACTTTTTGACCCAGCTCGCGACACCCGCCAATAGACCACCTCCGCCCACCGGGATAAAAATTGCATCTACGGACTCAAGGTTCAGTTCTCGACATTGCTCAAGTATTTCCACGCCAACCGTGCCTTGTCCGGCGATGACTTCAAAGTCGTCATAAGGCGGCACATACGTTAGTGACTGCGTCTCCGCGAGTTCATGTGCATAAACACTGGCTTCGTCATAACTATCACCATGCAAGATAATGGTGCCACCCAAAACGCGCACAGCTTCAACCTTGATGGCCGGTGTAGTGACCGGCATCACAATGGTTGCAGGAATTCCCAATCGACTACCCGACAAAGCCACACCCTGGGCATGATTCCCCGCGGAAGCGCAAATAACTCCCTTGGAAAGCTCTGCCTTGGACAAGCCGGATATCTTGTTATAGGCACCTCGTAATTTGAATGAATAGACGGACTGCAGGTCCTCGCGCTTGATATAAAGCTGATTATTGATACGCCTGGAAAGTACCGGCGCTGACTCTAATGGCGTACGCACAGCCACGTCGTACACCCTTGCACGTTCTATTGCCTCAGCGTATTCATTCAGTAACAGCTGAAGCGCGGGATCCTGATTTTCCATTCGACCCAGCTTGTTGAGATCAAACCTTTCGAGCAGCATGCCTGTCCTATACTTGTCTTTACAGGCGGGGATTCTACGTGTGGCATGCCAACCAAACAATTAAATACGTAATTCAGAATAGAAATGCTGATCTTAGACAAGCAGTTCTGACAGGTATTTCGTATCATAGGCAGATATTTAAATGAACTTAAGTTCATCTGTCGTAACTACCAATCGGATCAACTGAATGCAAAGTAAAGTGATATTTGTAGGCGGTGGCAACATGGCCGCCAGCCTGATCGGTGGATTGCTCGCTGGTGGTCACCCACGAGAAAATATTATTGTGGCTGAGCCTGACGCCACACGTCGCGACTGGCTAAAAAACGAATTCAACATCAACTGTATTGAAAATCAGGAATCGATAGACGGGACAAACGATATATTGGTTCTGGCAGTCAAGCCTCAGGTGATGTCAGCCGTCGCTAATGATTGGAAAAATTACGTTCAGCAATACAAACCCGTGGTATTAAGTATCGCAGCCGGAATCAGAACCAAAGATTTAGCTGCCTGGCTGGGTGACTATGCTGCGGTGGTTCGCGCCATGCCCAATACGCCCGCATTAATACAGGCCGGAGCTACTGGAATCTATGCCTGTCCGGAAGTGTCAGCACAAGGTCGTGAAATGGCCGAATCAGTACTACGATCAGCCGGCATTACTTTGTGGGTTGATGACGAAAAACTGATCGATAGCATAACGGCAATTTCAGGTAGTGGTCCTGCGTATTTCTTTTTGTTTATGGAAGCCATGCAGAATGCCGGCGAATCACTTGGTTTGAGTGAAAAAGACGCCCGATTGCTTACACTTCAAACCGCGCTGGGCGCAGCCCGTATGGCCTTGGAAAGTCACGAAGCCGTTGGCATACTGCGTCAGCGCGTAACCTCCCCTGGCGGCACCACTGAAATGGCCCTGAATCAATTTCAAAATGAAGACCTGTCCGGCATAGTAAACAGGGCAATAGAAGCAGCCGCTCAGCGGGCCGAAACACTCGCAGACGAGCTTGGCAGTTCATAGACAGGTATCTGGAAAAACCAATGGCAAACCAAACGTACGACGCCCTGCTGTTTCTTCTGAACACATTATTCGGACTTTATTGCGCTGCTTTACTACTCCGTGTAATTTTGCAGTGGGTGAGAGCTGATTTTTACAACCCCCTCGCACAATTCATTTGGCAAATCACGCACCCACCATTAGACACTTTAAAATTCATACCACGCTGGCGAAATCTGGATATAGCAGCCTTATTGCTTGCCTGGGTGCTTGTGCTCATCAACTTGCAGCTCGCACTCTCGTTATCAGGCGCAAATGTGTCTTTTGGTTCGATCTTGGCAAACTCTGTAATGAACCTGATGGTGCTGGTACTCAACATATTCACCATATCCATATTTGTTCAGGCCATCATGAGTTGGGTAAACCAGGGTGCGCATAGCCCGGCCAGCAGTCTATTGTGGAGTCTTAATGAGCCATTACTCCGGCCGGTAAGAAATTTTTTGCCACCTATCGGTGGGCTGGATCTGTCTCCGTTATTCGTCATACTTGCACTTCAGGTAGTAAGACGCCTGATTCCAATCACTCTCGCCCTGTATTAAAGGCAATCAATGTCAGAACAATACCCTGCTGATTCAGTCGGCCTTGTAAGTCCGCAGCGCTTTAGTATTGATCAACCGCTGGCACTGGAATGTGGTCGCGAGCTTTCCAAATGTGAAGTTGTATACGAAACCTATGGCCAACTGAATAATGACGCCAGTAATGCGTTGCTGATTTGCCCCGCACTATCCGGCGACCATCATGCTGCGGGTTACCACAGCCCTGAAAGCAAAAAACCGGGCTGGTGGGAAAACTGTATTGGCCCCGGCAAGCCCATGGATACCAACCGTTTTTTTGTTGTCTGCACCAGTAATCTGGGTGGATACAAAGGTTCAACAGGGCCCAGCAGTATCAACCCGGCGTCCGGCAAACCCTATGGACCAGATTTCCCGATAGTCACCGTACGGGACTGGGTTCGGGTGCAAAACCTGCTCGGCAAATCTTTGGGTATTACTCAATGGGCTGCAGTCGTTGGTGGCAGCCTTGGCGGCATGCAGGCTCTGCAATGGGCAATCGATTTCCCTGACCAGATTAGACATGCTGTAATAATCGCAGCGGCACCCAAGCTCTCCGCCCAGAACATTGCATTTAACGAAATCGCCCGACAGTCCATCGTCTCTGACCCAGACTTCAGAGAAGGAAGATATGAAGAGGCCAATACGGCACCCAAACGCGGACTCATGCTTGCACGCATGCTCGGACATATCACTTATCTTTCTGACAGTGCAATGCGCGCCAAATTCGGACGCGATCTACGCGATGGCAAGATAAATTTCGGTTTTGATGCCGAATTTCAGGTCGAAAGCTATCTGCGGCATCAGGGAAAAAGCTTCGTCGATCGCTTTGATGCAAATACCTATCTACTCATGACCAAGGCTCTGGATTATTTCGATCCAGCCCGGGAATACAATGACGATCTTGCCGCTGCATTTGCAGCTATAAAAGCACGCTGCATGGTTGCCTCTTTTTCCAGTGACTGGCGCTTCTCTTCTGAAAGATCACGTGAGATTGTCGACGCACTCATTACTGCAGGCAAAGATGTAAGTTACGCCGAAATTGAATCCAATCTCGGACACGACGACTTCCTGCTTACACAACCAAAATACATTGAATTACTGGCCAGATATTTCAATCGGATTTACGCAGAGACAGGAGCTATAGTATGAGTCTGCGTACAGATTTTTCCATTATCAGTGGCTGGATAGAGAGGGGTTCCAGGGTGCTTGATCTGGGGTGTGGCGACGGCAGCCTGATGAAGCATCTGCAAACCACGCTTGATGTCAGCGGCTATGGACTGGAAATCGACATAGACGAAGTCATTGCCTGCATAGAAAAAGATGTCAACGTAATTCAGGTCGATCTGGATGAAGGTCTAAGCAATTTCGATTCGGCTGCCTTCGATTATGTTGTCATGACCGAGGCCCTTCAGGTATTACGCCGACCAGATGAATTACTTGACGATATGCTGCGTGTTGGGAAACGTGCACTCATCACATTTCCGAATTTTGGACACTGGCGCTGCCGCCTGGGGCTTGGCTTGCGTGGTCAAATGCCGATATCACGATCACTCCCAGAGCAATGGTATAACACCCCAAACATTCATCTTTGTACCGTTCGTGATTTCGAGCAACTCTGTAAACAGAAGGGAATAGAAATCACGCGTCGCAGTGTTGTCGACAACCAGCACCAGGCAACTCTGGGTGCCAGGTTATGGCCCAACCTAATGGGTGAAGTTGCACTTTATGAACTGCGTAAGCCCGGAACTACAGTCTGATGATCAATATCCTAAAGTGCCTGACACTACTTTTACTTCTCACAACCACCACAGCATTCGCTGAGCAGAAAAAAGTTTTTGCTGATTACGAAGTCCATTACGCCGCAATGCTCACATCAGATTTGACTGCGGAAGTCGCCAGAGCCTACAACATTCCTCGCAGCGGAAAACGCGCCTTTGTCATGATCCATGCGCGCAAGAAGCTCGCAAATGGAACAGCCAGTGTACCTATCCTGATTGAGGGTCGGGTCAGCAATATGTTGGGGCAGTCCCGCGTAATGAAATGGCAACAGGTTATTGAGGAAAAAAGCATCTATAGCCTGAGCCACTTTCCTATCACTAACCGGGAATGGGCAAATTTCAAAATCACCGTAAAACCGGAAAACTCTCTGGTTAGTCTACCGCTGGAATTTAAACAACAGTTTTACACCGATTAGAGTTACTCAATAACCTGTAATTTTGTTCGCACGTAGTCGCTATGGGATAAATACAACATGTCTGCAAGACGACGCATAAGTTGTTCCTCGAAGGGATCCAACTGCCCATCCGCATAGGCAACCTGCCAAAGCATTTTCAGTACCTGACACTTTTCTTCGTATGCCAATGCAGCATTCAGATGTTCAACATAATCAAAAAACGATACTGACTGCCCTGCTTCCTCTTCTGCCCTAACCAGTATCGACTCGACTTCTCCGGCATCCAGGGCAAAATATTTTGCCAGCAATCTTTCAATCTCGGATCTTTCATCTGGCGACGCTTCAAAATCAGCCCTTTCCATGGCAATCAATAAAACTGCTGCTGCCATTTCAGGATTCAATGATGCGTTTTTATTGTTATTCTGGCCTGTACTACTAATGTCTATAGCCGCTTTAAGTGACTTAAGCAGATTCATTCAGTCATATTCCAAATGCCAGACGCATGTTCAATGAAGTATTGTCACCAAACTGGTCAACTTCAGCCGTTAAATTTACAGGCCCAAGGCTAAAGCGTGCCCCTGCGAATAACTTCACATCCGCAATGTTTTCGGCCTGAAGATTAAAACTGGATTTCGGATCGCTATCCGCATCGACATAACCGACACCTGCATAAGGCGTCAGCATGGCAAATCCTTTTGATATAGAAAGATCAACACTACGCGTATCGAAATCAAAATCATCCACGCCGCTCAGTCCGGTCATCGCCCCGCGTATAGCCACAGCCGGACTCGCTGGCCCGCCTTCAAGGAATGAATAACGCACCTCAGCGCCCCAGATTTCAGCCTGCGTACCGGGAACCTTCGCATAGTATCCACCCAGATCAATTCCAAATGGCAGGCCCTTGGCTGCATGTAGAGCAATCAGTCCCAACTCACCAATATCCTCACCAGATGCACGCTTCCAGGCATCCTTGTTTTCTATAGGCGTATAGGTAGCCACAATTCCAATGTTAAACCCCATTACCCCTGATGCTTCCGTGGGCTGCACTGGCTTATAGTTAAATGCTGCGGCCATGTCTTCAGACATGGCTTTAAAGTCAGTCTGGGTCAGAGTAAGACCACCAATTAACTTAAGGTCATCAGCCTGGGCAATATTTACAAACAGGCTGCAGAAAATGAGACTCGATAGACGAGCAACTTGGCTGATTTTTTTCATACTGACCCTTTCAAGTAAATGGAAAATAAATTAATGAGGTACGGATTTATCCATAGTTATGAGTGATTCGCTGTCCGGCACCAGACGAATATCGCCATACCATGCCTCGCCCTGACCATCGGTATTATCGCAGTCTGTCATTAGTGATATGGAATCTATCTTTTTAATGTCGAGACCAAAGTACTTTTTGAAATCAGCTACGAGATTGCGCTTTTCCATATGCCACTGGCCACTTTGGTCATTGAGCCCGGATCGTATTGCGACCTGCTTCACTTTGCCGGTAAACGCACTATCCCAGCTTGTGCCCTGAGGTTGGGAACTGGACCATACATAGTGAATCACCTTGGCACTCAACATGGTAAGTCCTGTTTTAACAGCGACATACAATCCCGCTGGATAGTCATCACCCTCTTTCCGGGTTTCATCGATATCCTGATAAACTTCTCTGACACGCCAGGACCAACTTAATACAGGCGTATCCTGCAAGCTGATTTGCTGCTTCTTGACCAGACCCGACGCACTATCATCACACTGCGCGTGCAGAACCTGACGTCCATGGTCACGAACAATCGCGTATTTCGTCTTGCCATTGAATCTATGGATTCCCCAGTCTTCTATAAGTCCCTGTGAAAAACGCCCAAGCAATTGCGTACCATCATGTAGAGTTGCGCCCTCGCCAGCTTCAGAACTGGCATGAGTTGAAAGCGAACTTGCCGCCAACACCACTGATGCGAGTATTACGCTATAAGTATTCATTACATTGCTTGGAATGAGTCAGGCATTAAGAAATGAGTCCACTATTACACGTAACTCGGTCAAGCGTCCGTGAAAAAAGTGACCCGCATCTTTCATTACAGACACCTCGGGTTTATCACGAAACTGTCCCAGCCTTGCCATTGTATCTTCACAACTCACTACTTCGTCCTTATCTCCGTGTACTACCAGACATGGACAACCGGGCTGAGGCATAGTTTCAGCATCAAAATAATGCAGAGGTGGTGCAATCAGAATCAATCCCTTTGAAGATACACTTTCGCTTAATCACAAAACAACTGCAGTGCCAAACGAAAATCCCGCAAGCATGACAAGGCCGGGCTGATGACTGAGCGCCTTATTCAAAACAAATTCGGCATCTTCAAGCTCGCCTATGCCCTCACCATACGAGCCTTCGCTTTTACCAACACCCCGGAAATTAAAGCGAACAGTCGTCCAGCCATTGGCCAAACCGCTTCTGGATAAACTGTAAACAACCTTGTTATCCATGGTGCCACCAAACTGAGGATGCGGATGGCAAATCAGCATAATGCCTTTGGATCGACCATTAGGCCGTTCAATAAGACATTCAACATTTCCTTCCGGACCCTGCCAAGCGGTACGAACCGAGCTGTCTTCCCCGGGCCAGTCAGCCATGAGGAATGGGATCGTCATCGGCAATCACAACATCAACCGGTTTGTGACTGGGACGTCCACCATCTTTACTCATTAATTTGCTCTTGGAGTAATAAACAACGGTATCCCCTGCACGTGGTCTGTAAGGGCTCAAAGCCGAATGGAACTCAAATCTGCCATCTTCTCTCAGATTACCAATAATCATGGCCCCGGTCGGGCAATCGCGCTGAAAGTTCTCATAATTGTAACTTTCAGTGATTCTGGTCTTGAAAAACTTCCACGCCTGAAAATGGCAACGCCACAATTCTTCATATTGGGCGCCGTCACTGAACGCAGACACCCCGACCAATGGCCGTGTGAGACCTTTTGCCCCATTGGTGTCATCACTATACATGGGCAACTGGTATACCTGATCGCGTTCCAGTTCCGTTGCAAAGTGTCCACAAACAAGGGAGTTATAAGCATCATTACTCGTTGCTGTCAGCACACAGGCAATTTCGTTCAATTCCAATGACTGCTGCACGTTTTCAGAGAGAATTTCCCCGTATAAAACCTTCACACCCGCGAGTCGTGCTTCCCGCAAACGGTGCCAGGAGGAATCAACCAGCAGTACGTCTATTTCAAGGTCTTTATGTAGTGATCTCGCCAACTCTGTCGACCATGGGGATGCGCCTACTATCAGCACACCATGGGGGTCATTCGCCAGACCAAGCCAGCGTGAAAGATGGCCAATAGTTAAACCATGCAAAATAACGGTCGAAAATATGACAGCAAAAATTAACGGGACCAGTAATTCTCCCTGCTCGTATCCGGCATCCATCATCACGGGCCCAAATACACCCGCCACAGCCGCAGCCACAATACCTCGGGGCGCAATCCAGGAAACCAATATCCTGTCTCTCCAGGGCATATCCGTAAAACTGGTTGCCAGAAGCACAGCCATAGGCCTCACCACGAACAAAACAGAAACCACCAGAGCCGCAGAGTGCCAATCCAGATGGAGCAGGACCTCGGGTTGTAAATCGGCGGTAAGTAGGACGAATACAGAGGACACCAGCAATATGGTGATATATTCCTTGAAACGCCGCATCGAATCCATGTGGGGCAAATCCATATTGCCCAGAACCACACCCATAACAGTCGTCGCCAGTAGCCCAGCTTCATGCTGAACCATATTTGCCACGACATACACCACCAGAACCAGTGCAAGTGTAAGGGGCGCCTTAAGATAGTCCGGTGCCCAGCTATGCCTGTAGGTTTGACCAAGGAACCAGGCACCGAGACCACCCAGAAGCAACGCCGACATCACGCCCCAGCCCATAGTGACAAATACCTGATCAGGTGTAGTCGCCACTTCAAGAAACACAAAATACTGTACGACCAGGACTGTAAGCAGCGCGCCCACTGGATCGTTGAGAATGCCTTCCCATTTCAGATAAGAGGCAGTACGACGATTCAATCCAGCCTGCCGTAACATTGGAATGATAACGGTTGGACCCGTGACAACGATAATGGCACCAAATACCAGAGATACAGGCCAGGAGAGTTGCCCAATACTGTGCGCACATAATGTGCCCATTATCCAGGCAAATGCAGCACCGATACTGCATAAACGCTTTATACCGCTTGCTGCTTCTTTTAGTTCATGAAAGCGAAGGCTCAATCCTCCCTCAAAAAGAATCACCGCGACACACAACCCGATAATGGGCCTGAGCAATGGGCCTATATCTTCGCTTGGGTTAACCCAGCCAAGTAAAGGCCCTGCTGTTAGGCCCGCCATTGCCAGCAGGATAATTGCTGAAACCTTGTATCGCCATGCAATCCACTGCGCAGCCACACCCAGGGCAACAACCAGCACCAATACCTGTGATAAATCTGATTCCATTATCCCTGCCGTTTAAATTAAAATTGCAGCGACCTGATTAGAGACGGTCACTGCTCCAGGCACTGCCAGGCTTGCGGAAACGCCCGATGAGCCATCCTACAAATATTCCAAATGCCAGAATAATTGCACCCATTTTCTGTCCTTTTTGCCAGGTTTTTATTTCCCTGTTTTCCTGACGCAGGGTACTGATCTCAGAATCAATTGCGAGCAGCTGCTCCCGAAGCTTCAGATTCTCTTCAGCAATCTTCACACTGTTTGCTGATGCATCTTCTATCCACTCAAGGCGCCTTATTAACCTGTCTCTTTCACTGCCAAGTTTGCCTGACTGCTCAATGGATTTTTCTGCCTTACTTCTGGCTAACACCAATGCAGCTTCCAGTTCTGAATTCTTTTTCTCCAACGCCTCCAATCTGGTTTGCATTCTTTCAACGCGAACATGACCCGTGGGTTGTTTACTTAGAAAGCGGCTTAGAACATAACCAACCTTGCCGTCAGCTGTTCGAACCTTGCTATAACCATCGGAATCATCTGAAAGTACCGAGACACTATCACCACTGGTCAAAATTGCATTGATTGCAAAGTCTGTGCCCATGCCTTTACGCATATTCACAGACAACTCATCAATCACATACCGGGTATCAGCCCAGGCAGGTAAACTGAAAGCTAAAATGAACAGTACGATCACGCGTTTAAGCGAAGACATAGTTTGTAAGCTGGACATCATTTGATAAAAATCACTAAGAACAAAAAAACTCCAGCGGCGATTGTAGCAAAGACAGACTTTACGTCGTTGACTAATTATCGCGGTTTGCATTCACCTGCTGTTACAGTTCTCATCCTCAACGTCCTGAGCATTTATTTGTTGGATAAAGTACTTATGATTGATATTGGTGCAAACCTTTGCCACGACAGTTTTAACCCGGATAGAGATGAGGTTTTACAGCGCGCGTTCAATTCTGGCGTCGAAAAAATCATTGTAACCGGGAGCTGCCTGGACAGCGTTCCTGCAGCCATTCAACTTGCAAAGAACCATCCGGGATTTCTCTACACAACAGCAGGTATACATCCTCATCACGCAGAAACAGTCAATGAGGATGCAATCGCCCTGCTACGAAGCGCGTGCGAAAATCCTGAAGTGGTTGCTACCGGGGAAATGGGGCTCGATTTCTTTCGTGACTTTTGTCCACATAATGTTCAGGAGCGTGCTTTCCACCAACAACTCGAACTTGCAGTAGAAATTGGCAAGCCGCTTTTCCTGCACCAACGCGATGCACATGATCGATTTCTTGATATTCTGAAGGAATACCTGCCCCAACTCTCCAATGTTGTCGTGCACTGCTTTACGGGCAATGGTCGAGATCTTCATGACTACATTGACCTTGATTTACACATTGGCATTACTGGCTGGATATGTGATGAACGACGTGGAAAACATCTCTGGGATCTTATACCCGACATCCCGGCAAATCGCCTGATGATAGAAAGCGATGCCCCCTATCTGTTGCCGCGAAACCTGAGCCCAAAACCCGAAGGCCGTAGAAATGAACCCATGTATCTCTCTGCCGTCGTTGCCACCATTTCGAAAATACTGTCTATTTCACCAGATAAACTTGCAGAGCAAACAACGAATAACAGCCTAAAATTCTTCAAAATTGCTTGAAAAGTTGAATTTATTCACTGAAGTCCTTGACATCGACATTCAACAGCGTAAATCTTACGTTAATAACTGGTATCACTCGCAATAAAAACGTTTGAAACGTAGTGTGCATACACAATAGTGAAGATTTACGAGATTGAGTTAATTTGCATGAAGTAAATATTAGCTGAATAGTACTTTTAGATGCCGCTGTTTTTCAGCGGCTTCTTTATTTGTAGAGGCATAAATGCGACTTAAGCGCGAACGCTTTAAATACCATCAAGACGAAGAAATTGAAATCAAAGTTCCTGATGAACTGAAACTTGGAAGACTTCTGGGTCGTGGTGCTCGCTCGATGGGATACGAGGCCAGTCTTGACGGCAAAAAAGTTGCAGTTAAATTCTATCGTCCCAAGTTCATTGACAAATTTCGTGACCGTTATGGCGTCGATATCGCCCAGTTCGAATTTGACCGTAACGCGGCCTTTCGGGCAGTGCCTGGCCTTGAAAAGTTCACTGTTGAGCCTATCAGGGTACTTGAAGCAAAAGATGGATACTCTCCAGCATTCGTACAGGAATTCGTACAGGGTCAGCCTCTGGTCGAGTTAATGCGGGGACTCGGGCATCTTCCACCACGCATACTGGAGTTGGGCCGCCAAATCATTGATACTGCCAACGCGGCCGGTCTGCATGATCTCGACATGAATGACAGCAACATTATGGTGCGTAAAAAAGGCGATGACTGGCGGCTTACTGTCTATGACTTCAACCTTATGCCGCAATACCTGTACGCACCCAACCCCATAGTTAAATTGCTCTATAAGTTAGGCATCAGGGATAAATCAGGTAGAGACTACCAGTGCCTCAAACGCTGGGCATACCTCGGCGAACACGGTGGTTATGACCCTGAATAGTCAGATTAATCAATCTGGCATTCAATTATTGAAAAGTGGTAGTTGTCCGATTACTCGCCCCATGACTCGCCGTGAACCCATCCATGAGGGCTCGATGGCCGCTTGCTCGGCTGCGCTCCTGCTCTGCCGGCAAGTCCGGACATGCCATCCATGGCATGGCGTTCGTAGCAGTGCTACTCACCCATGCGGCCAAAGGTCACGGGGCGAGCAACCGGACTACATTAGCAAAACCTACTTAAGCTCTGACGAAGACAGTCCTAGAAGACGACGAGCAACAATCAACAACTGAATCTGCTGCGTGCCTTCAAAGATATCCAGAATCTTCGCATCACGCACCCATTTCTCCAGCAACTCGGTTTCACCATAGCCCACCGAACCACATAGCTCGACACATTTACTGGTGACATCCACCACCACACGCCCGGCCTTGGCTTTAGCCATCGAGGCTTCCAGTGAATTAGGCTTCGAGTTGTCGGCCATCCAGGCTGCCTGCATGGTCAATAAACGAGCTGCTTCCCAGTCAGCTTCCATACGCAGGAACTCTGCAGCAGCGGCCGACTGGTTATTTGCAGGTGTGTCATAGCTGATCTTGATGCCAGCAGCTTCAAGGTGCTTGCGCGTTTCTTCAAGTGCAGCACGCGCCACACCGATCGCCATCGCGGCCACCAGCGGACGGGTATTGTCAAAGGTCTGCATAACACCGCCGAAGCCCTTCTTGGTGTCCACTTCCGGACTACCCATCAGGTTTTCCTTCGGAACACGACAGTTACTGAAACTGATGACTGCTGTGTCCGAGGCCCGGATGCCGAGCTTGTGCTCAAGACGCACCACTTCCATACCGGGTGTGCCCTTTTCAACCACAAAAGACTTGATCGCGGCACGTCCTGCATCACGGTCCAGTGTTGCCCAGACCACGACCAGGTCAGCACGCTCACCGGAGGTCACAAAGATCTTTTCGCCATTCAGTACATAGTGATCGCCATCTTCTGTCGCTGTAGTGCGGATATTGGCGGAGTCCGAACCAGTACCCGGTTCGGTAATCGCCATGGCTGCCCAGCGACCTTCAAAGCGTTTGAGCTGCTCGTCACTGGCGACAGAAGCAATAGCCGAGTTGCCGAGTCCCTGACGCGGCATGGTCAGTAACAGACCAACATCACCCCAGCACATTTCAATGACACCCAGCAGGGTCGACATATTGGTGCCGTTACGTACTTCATTTGGATCCACGTCCGCATCACGACGCACGCCGCCGGCACCCGCACCGCGATCACTGCCGTCATTCATGCCATCCAGCAGCGCGCCGAGCATGTCCAGTTCTTTCGGATAGGCATGCTCAGCCAGATCGTACTTACGTGAGTTGGTACGAAAAATTTCTTTGGCAACCTGATGCGCCTGGTTAACCAGTACGCCAAATCTTTTCGGTGTTTCAAGATTAATCATTTTTTATCCCCTTTAGAGCAGCATGCTGCCTTCCATGACACCCACGGCACGTAAATCGCGATACCAGCGTTCTACCGGATGCTCTTTGACGAAACCATGTCCGCCGAGCACCTGCACACCATCGTTACCGATAATGACGGCTTTCTCGGCCGTCATGCGACGGGCGAGGCTCGCTTCACGGATGAAGCTCTTGCCCTGATCTGCACGTGCGGCAGCACGCAAGGTCAACAGGCGCATGCCCTGTGACTCAATCCCGATATTGGCAATCATGAAGGCCACTGCCTGGCGATGACTGATGGGCTCGCCGAAGGCCTTGCGTTCATTAGCATAGGGAATCACATACTCCTGCACGGCCTGGGATGTACCGACAGCAAGCGCACACCAGCCAAGACGCGAAAGCGCAATCATCTGTGCATAATCCAGACCCTCGGCGCCGCCCAGTTGGGCATGGCTGCCGACGTTGACGTTCTTCAGACTTAGGCGTCCCATACCGGCAGCGCGTACGCCCATGCCGGGTTCTGCAGACACTTCCAGACCCTTGGTCGAGGACTCAATGATGAAAAGTGCATGTCGCTGATCTTCCATGCGAGCTGCTACCAAAAACAACTCGGCCTTTGCTGCCAATGGCACCATGGACTTTTCACCATTAAGCACGAAACCGTCACTCGTCAGTTTGGCCGAAGTATTCAAGTCAAATGGATCAAACAGCGGACGTGCCTCCTGCACAGCCAATGCGGCGGCAGGCGGTGCTTCCTCAAGGAAAGCGGGCAGATATTTCGCCTGCTGCTCTGCCGTACCCCAGCGTGTCAGGGCATTAGCCACTGAAACAGGTGCCAGGCAGGCAATCGCCAGCCCCATATCGCCCTGCGCCAATGCAGCTGTTTGTAATACGCCACCAACAGCTGATTGCTCCACGGCAGCGCCACCCAGTTCCTCGGGCACGGCCATCATGGTCACGCCAAGCTCATTCGCCTCCTGCAATATTTCTGCAGGCGCCTCACAGGCGTTATCCGCTTCGTAGGCGGCAGGACGCAAGCGATCTTCTGCAAAGCGTAGCATCGTGTCGGTGATCATGGCCTGTTCATCAGTCGGCGTCAGATCAAACAGATCATTCGGCTTACTCTTGTCCAGACGTGCGGGCTTGACCCTGTTCTGCACAGACTTGAAAGCCCGATTGACAGCAGTGGCTGTTTTAAAGCCAGTCTTGCTGCCCTGATAAATCAGCTTCTCTGCCGACTTATCCAGCTTGGTACGCTGTACGAATTTATTTCCGGCAAACCAGTTCAGCCAAGCCAAACCCCTGCCCTGCATATCTCTCGCCATGAGATGCCTCGTTTATTAAATGAGCGGTGTTGTTTTTAAAAACACGGACTGGATACCATGAACTAGCCGTATTGCGCTTCAACCTTTTTAACTTCATCGATGTACTGCTGCATGGCATCGTCAGCTGACATGCCCTTGAGCTTGGCCCAAGCATCGAACTTGAATCGGCCAATCGGGTCGAGCATGCCCGGACGTTTACCAGAGGCATCACCACTGGTTGCCTGACGATAAAGTGCATACATGCGCAGCTTGTAATCGTTGGACGGCTTGAAGTTGCCATCCTCAGGCGCATTGGCCACCTGCTCCACAGCTGCTTCAAATTCTTTCTTCAAATCACTCATAGGTCTCTCCACAAAGCCTGTTACCTGTTCGCCGTTCTGACGGTCGCCAGGTATTCGATGAAAGTGCGTTAGAAAAGATATCTTTCCCAATCTAATACGGCCCTCCCGGGAATGTCAACAATAAGGAAAGATATCTTTCCTTATTTTGCTTATCATGTAATATCAGCATTGAATCAGAACCAGTTTTTGGATATGAGCAGCGATAAACCGAGACGGTATAAAGGATTAACGCCTGAGCAATTGCGCGCCGAAAGACGCGAGCGATTAATGGAAGCGGGCTTGGAACTGTTTGCTGACCGCGGTTACGCCAATACCCCGATCGAACTCATCTGCTCGACGGCTAAAGTCACCACGCGCCATTTTTATGAGCAGTTCAAAGGCCGTGAAGCCCTGCTCGCCACCCTCTTTCAGGATATCGTTGCGGAAATGGGCGCGGAGGTCAGTGCGGCTCTAATGGAAAGTAATCTGGACATGACGCAGCGGGTTACTCATGCAATCCGCACTGGCGTGCTGGCCTTGCTACGAGATACCCGCAAAGCCCGCATTCTATGCTTGGAAACGGTGGGTGTCTCGCATGAAATGGAGCAACAGCGGCGCAAGGTCACGCACGGTTTTGCCGGCATTGTGAAACAGTATTCAGAATCACTGTCTGCATCGGGTTTGCTACCTGAGCGCGACTACTATCTGCCCGCTATTGCCATGGTCGGCGCCACCATCGAACTCATTGTCGAATGGCTGGTTTCAGACAGCACCCTCACTGCAGAAGAACTGGCACAGGAAATGGTGTTGATCTATCGCGCATTGATGATCGGTGCACAGCGTTACAGCGAAGAATAACGAGATTATCGAATCGGGTTTCATTCGAAAATCAGACAGCATTGAGTCAAATCATCGTGAATCTGCCAGATAGAATAAACTATCATCACGCATTATCAGATTGAAATGTCGCCAGGATCGATTTCTTGAGCTACCTTTAAACACTAATAATCCAGAATTTGGCACCCTTGGTACCAGACACAGACCGGAGGATCAACATGAATTATTTCGTTACAGGCGCAACCGGCTTTATTGGCCGATTTGTTGTAGAACGATTGCTTCAGCGTGAAAACGCAACCGTATACGTATTGATACGCGATGCTTCAAAAAGTAAATACGAAGTACTGCTCAAAGAACTCGGCGCCACGAAAAAGCAGCTTGTGCCGGTCTGGGGTGATATTACCCAACCCGGACTGACAGATACCGCGACACAGAAAAAACTGAAAGGCAAAATTGACCATGTCTTTCATCTTGCCGCCGTCTACGACCTCAACATGGACGATGCCACGGGTGATCGCATTAACAATGAAGGCACCCGCAACCTCGTTGATTTCACCAACACACTGGGTGGCAAGGTATCACTGCAGCATGTGAGTTCTGTTGCTGTAGCGGGGGGAGAATGGGTCGGCACTTTCAATGAAGAGATGTTTGATGAAGGCCAGGACACCAGTCACCCCTACTTCCGCACCAAGTTCCAGTCGGAGCAGATCGTGCGTGAAGAATGCAAAGTGCCCTGGCGCGTATACCGCCCGGGCGCAGTGGTTGGTCATTCTGAAACCGGTGAAATGGACAAGATCGACGGACCTTATTACTTCTTCCCACTGATCAAGCAGATACGGAACAAGGTGCCCAAATGGTTACCGTTGCTGGGTATTGATGGCGGTAATATCCCGGTTGCACCGGTCGACTTTGTCGCCGACGCCATGGTCGAAATTGCCCACCAGGACGGCCATGACGGCAAGGCCTTCCACCTGGTTCAGAAACCCCAGGATTCCGTGGGCCGTATTATAGAAATTCTGTTTGACGCAGCACACGGCCCCGGCTTTGCCAAAAAGTTTCATGTGCCGCAATTGCCACAAATCGTTGAGGACGGTCTGAGCCAGACAGCCAAGGTGCTGCCAATGGAGGCGGCCAAGCGCCAGATGTCACGTGCCATAGGCATTCCGGTTTCCGCCATGGGCTATATACGTAATCAGGCCACCTTTGATGATCGTCAGACCAAGGCGGCGCTAAAAGACACTGATATCAAGTGCCCGCAGCTCAAGGACTACGCCGAGAAGCTATGGGAGTATTGGGAAACCAATATGGATTATCCCAAGCGTGACCGTAAGGCCACTGCTCGCCTGACAGGCAAAGTGGTCATGGTGACGGGCTCTTCAAGCGGCATCGGTCTCGAGTCTGCCAAGAAATTTGCAGCCAATGGCGCTACCGTCATCCTCGTCGCACGTAGCCTCGACAAACTGGAAGCACTGGCTGAAACCATCCGGGAGAAAGGTGGAGATGCGCATGCCTACGCCTGTGATATCAGTGATTATGAATCCATCGACAAAATGGCGGAAAAAGTTCTTGCTGACCTCGGGCGTGTCGATATCCTGGTCAACAATGCCGGGCGTTCAATAAGGCGCGCTGTACTGGAGTCTCTGGATCGCTTCCACGATTACGAACGCACCATGCAACTGAACTATTTCGGTTGTGTACGCCTGATCAATGCCCTTCTGCCTTCGATGGTTGAACACAAAGGCGGGCAGATCATCAATATCTCCAGCATCGGTTGCCTATCCAATGCACCGCGCTTTTCAGCCTACGTAGCCAGCAAATCCGCACTGGATGCGTTCTCGCGTTGTCTATCAGCTGAGGTAAAATTGCACAATATCGAAGTCAGTACTATTTATATGCCGCTGGTACGCACACCAATGATTTCTCCAACCAAGCTATACGACTATGCTCCGGCCTGGTCGGTAGATGCGGCCACCGATATGGTGCTGGATACTGCAGTCAACAAAACCAAGCGCGTGAAGACCGTGCTTGGGCAGGCGGCAGAAATCAGCTATGCACTCTGGCCCCGTTTGAATGACAACTTGCTGGGTCGGGCCTTTACGCTGTTCCCGTCCTCGGCTGCGGCGAAAGGCAAGAAATTAGACGAGAAACTCAGTCGTGAAGGTATGGCGCTGGCCTATCTTCTACGTGGGTCGCATCTATAACAATTCACCTATCAAGCAATACAAAGGGGCCGTAAGGCCCCTTTCTTTTACCAGAGCCAGGCAGCCCCCCTCACCCCACTTGAATCCCCATGCTTTGCACGAACCAGCCTGGTATTCACCACATCAGAAAATACCCACTGATCCCACAATGCGGGTACGTACTGATAGATACGCTCAACATTCGAAACCCCGCCTCCGAGCACGATGACTTCCGGATCAAACAGGTTAATCACATGTGCCAGTGATCTGGCGAGACGGTCTTCATATCTGGCCAATGTTGCCTTGGCCTGGAAATCGTTTTGTTGTTCACGCTCAAGTATGTCCAGAACAGCGAGATTCTCTTCTGGATAATCGCGCTCCAGCCCTGGCCCGCTAAGCCATGTCTCGATACAGCCGTGCTGCCCACACCAGCATAGATCACCCGGATACTCATCCCATTCAGGTCGCATCCAGGGCAAGGGATTGTGCCCCCATTCACCGGCGACAGCATTAGAGCCCCGTAGCAACTGACCCTGAATTACCAGCCCACCCCCCACGCCTGTACCCAGGATCACGGCGAATACCGACTTTGCACCTGCTGCCGCACCGTCGGTGGCTTCCGAGACCGCCAGACAATCCGCATCATTGGCGATGCGAACTTCCCGACCCAGCCGTGTTTCAATATCCTGTTTGAAGGCCTGCCCGTTCAGGCAGGTTGAATTGGCATTCCTGAGAAGGCCCGTTGCCGGCGACAGTGACCCCGGTGTACAGATACCTACCGGCAGTTCGCTAGCGCCAATTTCTGCCTCAAGCAAATGGATAATTTTGACGATGACCGCCAATGTCTGCAGATAATCACCCTGTGGTGTGGAAAGTCGCTCACGCAGGACAATATCCCCATTGCCCCCCAGAACCACGGCTTCTATCTTGGTACCACCCAGATCCACGCCGATTCGTAATGACTCATTTTTCTCTTTCATAGGGCTAAGTTAGTCGTTCATCTGCTGTTAAGCTAGAGTCTGACAATATTGATCTGAATATTCAGGATGAACCGGCAGGGTCTTGCCGCTGTCCTATCCTTGTAACCGAAAGGGACAACTATGGAACAGTTCAACGAAATCAGTGCCTTGCTCGCGCTTACCATGGGTGCGGCCTGGGCCAGTGGCATCAACCTGTATGCGACCATGGCCATGCTTGGCTATATGGGTATTACCGGCAATATCGTGTTGCCGGAAGAATTACAAATACTACAAAACCCGCTGGTAATGACTGCTGCAGCCTTTATGTACTGTGTCGAATTTTTTGCTGACAAGGTGCCCGGGCTGGATACCGGCTGGGATGGAATACATACCTTCATTCGCATCCCTGCAGGCGCCATGCTGGCAGCCGGTGCGGTTGGCGAACTGGGACCGGGCGTAGAACTGGCAGCAGCGATCGTAGGTGGCGGCATGGCTGCCGGCAGCCATGTTACCAAGGCAGGCTCCCGGGTTCTGATCAACACCTCCCCCGAACCCGTATCCAATTGGACCGCCTCAATTACGGAAGACCTCATCGTCATCGGTGGTCTATGGACTGCGCTCAATCACCCGGTCCTTTTCCTGATTGGTCTGATTGTCTTTATCGCCCTTATGATCTGGCTTTTGCCCAAAATCTGGCTGGGTATCAAGAAAGTATTTGGCGCTCTGCGCCGCCTGCTAGGGGGTAAAAAGGATGAGGACGTGGTGCCCGCTGCGAGCGATTCCAACGAACCACCGGCAGTTACGCCAATCACCAGTAGCTCTCCGCCGCCCCCACCGGGGCCGCCAGTCAGTTAGCTAAGTCAGCAATATACGCAATAGCCCGTTCAATACGGGCTATTGTCTTTTCACGGCCGAGCAAAACCAGAGTCACATCGATTGACGGTGATACGGTGTTACCGGTAACCGCTACGCGTAAAGGCTGGGCAACCTTCCCCATCTTGAGTTCCAGCGTTTCAGACACTTGCTTTACGATGTCGTGAATCGGTTCGGCGGACCAATCAACCAGCTCAGAAAATTTTGCTTTCATGGCTTCAAGCGCAGCGACCGCATCAGCCGTGAGGTTTTTACGAGCCGCTTTTTCGTCGTATTGAGCAGGTTCCTCATAGAAATAGCGGCTGCGCTCGACCATCTCGACCAGTGTTTTGCAACGACCCACCTGTTCCGGAATCAAATCGATCAGATCGGGACCCTGCGAAACATCCAGCCCCATGCGCTCACAATGCCATTGCATATGTTCAACAATTTCCGCCGCAGGCAACTCCATGAGGTACTGTTGATTGATCCACAACAGCTTTTCAGGATCAAAGCTGGCCGCGGACTTCTGAACCGCAGCCAGATCAAATTTTTCTATCAATTCCTCACGGCTGAATATTTCCTGATCACCATGTGACCAGCCAAGTCGCACCAGGTAATTCAGCAAGGCGTGCGGCAAGTAACCTTCATCGCGATACTGCATTACGCTCACCGCACCGTGACGCTTGGACAGTCGTTTGCCATCGACCCCTAGAATCATTGGCACATGTGCATATTTTGGCGGCTCGGCACCCAGCACCTTGAATATGTTGATCTGGCGCGGTGTGTTGTTGATATGGTCATCACCGCGAATGATATGCGTCATACCCATGTCCATATCATCGACAACAACCACGAAGTTATAAGTCGGTGTGCCGTCAGAACGGGCAATGATCAGATCATCGAGTTCGTCATTACTGACAGTAATACTGCCGCGTATCAGATCATCAAAAACCACATTGCCATCAGTAGGGTTCTTGAATCGCACTACGGGATTAACGCCCTGCACCGGCTCGGTACGATGCCGGCAACGACCGTCGTAACGTGGTTTGAGCTTCTGTGCCTTCTGCTCTTCACGCATGGCGTCCAGTTCGTCACGGCTGCAGTAGCAGTGATAGGCCTGATCATTAGCCATCATGCTATCGATGACTTCTTTATAACGATCGAAACGATCCGTCTGATAGATCGGACCTTCGTCATGCTCAAGCTCAAGCCATTGCATGCCATCAAGAATTGCCTGAATGGATTCCGGCGTGGAGCGCTCACGATCCGTGTCTTCAATTCGCAGAACAAATTTTCCGCCATGGCGACGCGCGTACAGCCAGGAGAACAGCGCAGTGCGGGCTCCGCCTATATGAAGAAAACCGGTTGGACTGGGGGCAAAACGGGTTGTCACTGACATCTGTCGTTACTCATGCGGCGTAGCGGATAGGCGGCGCATTTTAACAGAGCTGAGAGCAGATCAGGCGCGGAACAAGTGATTAGTTATAGAACGGTCAATGTTAAGCTAGCACTATGAATTCAACGACAGCAACTTCACAATCCTGGTCTGATCGCATGCAGCGCCTCGGTCTTATTATTGATCTGAGCATGGTTGCTCTGGTGATCATCAATCTGATCTGGCTGGTATTCGATAGCCTGTTCGAGTTTGAAGGCGTGCAGTCCCTGCTCAGCCTGTCAATTGGCCCTGCCTTTGTCAGCTGGTACGACGAAACCATCCATCAGTGGTTCATTTTCTATGATCTGGGTTTCGTTGCAATATTTCTAACCGAACTGCTGGCTAGCTGGGCCTATGCGATTCGACATAAAACCTATAGCCACTGGATGGCCTATCCCTTTATTCACTGGTATGACGTACTCGGCTGTATACCGGTAGGTTCATTACGCGCCCTACGCATACTGCGATTATTTGCCGTACTGGTTCGTCTGCAAAAAATGGGCGTCATTGATTACACACAATGGAGCCTTTATCAGCTCTTCCAGGGCTGGTACAACATTGCCCTTGAAGAGCTCTCTGACCGTATTGCCGTCAAGATACTGGAAGGTGTGCAGAAAGAGCTCTATGAAGGCGACGACCTGGAGCGCAAGGTCATTGCACAGGTTGTCATGCCACGCAAGGATATGTTGATAGACAGTCTCTCGGAAAAGCTGGCGGTCACAACAAAAGATATTTACGCCGATACCAAATCTGACCTTGAAACCTATATCAAGCAGATCGTAGGCCAGGCCATGCACGAAAATACGGAAATCGGGCTGATTGAGAAATTACCCATGTTTGGCACGGGTATAGGTAAATTACTTGACCATACCGTGACCGATATTGTCTGCAAGAGTATAGAAAATGCCGTGGACAGCCTTGACCACCCGCAATTCAAACGCATCGTTTCCGAAGTGGCTGACGCGCTGCTCGAAAGTGCAGGCAAGGATGACGATCAACCAACCGGGGTAGTCACTGATGCCATTGCAGATTTGCTGGAAGTCGTTAAATCAGAAATTCGCATTCAACGCTGGAAAGAAGCAAAGGTATAACAGGACCCGATACATGTTTTACAGGCCGTTATTCGCATTTATACTCTCACTAGCTACCTGCAATGTGCTTGCCAGTGACTCTGATGACTGCATACGCAGAGCACTCACGGTTGCGTCCAACCAGACAACTCTGGGCGAGATACGTCTGCAATGCCAGCAAAACCCGGACAGCTATCCACTCGAGCAGAATCTCGAAAATCCCGAATCAGAGGGTAGCAAGCAGGCATCCAAAGCCATCGCGGTCGACGACAAACGTAAACTGGAATTCATGGCGGCAGAGAACCCCTACGGCATCAGTCCCCATAAACGTAATTACATGATGCCGATTACATACAATCGCCGCCCGAATGGTGCGCCGTTCGGTATCGCCGATCGGGAACTGGATCAGGCTGAAGTGAAATTTCAGTTCAGCTACAAGGTGCCCTTGATGAAACAAATCATGAGTAAGGCGATTGATCTGCACTTTGCCTATACCAACCAGTCTTACTGGCAGGCCTTTAATGGGTCGACTTCCCGCCCATTCCGCGAAACCAATCATGAACCGGAACTATTCTTCACCTGGACAGACCCCTGGATTCCCATCTGGATGGATCATGCCCAGTATTCTTTAGGCTTTTCGCATCAGTCAAATGGACGCAGCGATGACCTTTCACGCAGCTGGAACAGGCTCTATCTCTCTACCCTGCTGCAATACGAAAACTATTATCTCGGGCTGAAGCTCTGGAATCGCATTGAAGACCGGCCCAAGGAATTCCCCAATGACCCTCGCGGAGATGACAATCCTGATATCGAGAAATTCATGGGGCATTTTGAACTTGAAGTCAGCAGGGTAAATGCACATCGCACTTTCAGCCTGATGCTACGCAACAATCTACGCACTGAGGAAAATTTTGGCGCGTTACAACTAGGCTATTCATTTCCGCTGAGTGATTCATTACGTGGCTATATGGAATACTTCAGAGGCTATGGTGAGAGCATGATTGACTACAACCATGACAACCAGAGATTCAGTGTTGGCATTGCCATCAGCGATTGGCCTTAAATGAGTAGAAGTTGTAACAAGTCACCACTCTCTTTTTGATGATGACTATGAAATCCTGTTTTCTACGCCGAAGGATACTTCCAGCTTCATTTAATCAATCGCATCGTCTAGCTCGTCACCGATTTCATCTACAGCATCAACACAGGATTCACTACGATCATCCGCTGCTTCCTCACCACTGGTGTAGAAAAGCCGAATATTGTCACGCTTTCTAATGGCCTCAGCCCGATACTGAATATTAAAACCAGTAAACCTGAAAGGTCCTACCAGAGTGGTATAAAATTCCGGAGTATTCATAGTGACAATGAGGGTAATGGCCGCCTCTTCGCCAGGTCCAACAATTACAATGCCAAAATCCTCAAGCTCTTCGAGGAGCTCCTCTCGACACTCCGCATCCATATACCCCTGGGTTTCCAACCGCCAGCGTTTAACATCACGTAAATTTTCCCGCTTAATAATTAACGTCTCGGATTTTATGACATCAGGAGAATCTGAAACCGTCGCCAACGGAAGCACTCCCATTTCTGGTGCCAACCAACGGCTTGCTTCTAAAACTCCCTGGGCTCGGGCCAACAATAACCATTCACGAGCAATGGCCATATTTTTCTCTACGCCGATACCCTCGGCATACATTCGACCAAGATGATATTGTCCGAGAGCATATTTCTGTTCCGCAGCCTGACGATACCAGTACATCGCCTTATTTAATTCGGGACGCCCGGATACATACCCCTGCTCATAAATATTTGCCACTTCCAGCTGCGCCTCTGGTAGTCCCTGATGTGCCGCCTTCTCCCACCAGGTAAACGACTGCGACCAGTTCTGCTCTCTGCCTACGCCTTCTGCATAGGCCTTTGCCAGCTTCAACTGTGACTCCAGATGTCCCTGTTGTGCTGCTTTCTCACGCCAGTTCATTGCCTCAACAAGATTTATTTCGAGTAACTGCCCGTGTTCATACATATCAGCGACCCTGATTTGTGCAGGCAGGTCTTCAGCCAGTGCCGCAGCAAGGTAATAGCCTGCTGCGACATCACTTTTGGCAGGAAAATCCGGCAAATCCTGCTCGTGAATTTCCCCAAGTAGATAGGTAGCCCTTGCCAGCCCCAATTTATGCGCCTGCTCAAGCATGGATAGTGCCACGGGTAAATTCCGGTCTACGCCATCACCATTCAGATACTTACCCCCAAGAGCAAGCATTGCTGCTGCATATTCCGAATCCAGAGCCAAAGCGCTACGATAGCGGGCAACCGCTTGTACCTCCTGATGATGTGCGTCCAGTGCTCGGCCCAGTTGAAAATGAAAACGCGCAGTTGAAGAATACCGACCAACCGCATGCCCACAAAACTCAATGGCGCCAATATTAATACTGAAAAACTCCACGCCCGGCATAACAGCTCTGTTATCCAGTGGAGAAGCGGCTTTTACATCACAACGATGAACCGGGTTAGCCAGAATCGTGGCACGTGCAGCAGCTGATGATTCACCGGAAGTTCGCTTTAATAAAAGCTCTTCATCATTAATCTGAAAAATTCGGGCATGACTGACAATTTGCCAGTCACCATCAACCTGATTCTCCAGGTGAACCCGGTCACCAATCTGTGGAATCAATCCTTCTGAATATGGAATGCGCAGATTATCCTTATTCTGGTTGCCTGATAATGGCAATACAAGCTTTACAATTTTGTTGGGGAATTCATTTCTTTTTTGTACAGGCACCTGAATATCAAGCGATGTTGATTTAATCTGTGAATCAATAAGCTGAGCAGATTCTTCTGATTGCTGGCAAGCCGGTACCATGAACAGAATCAAATTGACAACCCAGACTTTTATTAGAAATTGCATCCCGAGCATCCTGTGCATTGCGTTCATCCGGCACTGTTCCTGTTGCCGCTTAAATTATGCAGTATAAGAGTAAGCAACTACTTTCCGCACATACAAACTATTTGAATATTATGATGTGCACATCTGATACGGAGAATATTAATGGACTTCAGCCACAGCACAGAAACGCAGGACTACCTGAAACGCATTCAGGCATTTATGAAAACTGAAATTTCTCCATGGGAAACTGAAAGGCTGGAGGAACTCAGGAACAGCCGGAATGGTGCTGATTGGACGCAATGGCAGGTTCTACCCGGTATAGACGAACTCAAGACCAAGGCCAGATCCGAAGGCTTATGGAACCTTTTTCTACCTGATCCCGAGCTTGGCGGCGGCCTGTCTAATATTGACTATGCTCCGCTTGCAGAAGAAATGGGCAAGAGCTTTTTTGCATCGGAAATTTTCAATTGCAGCGCACCTGACACAGGCAACATGGAAGTGCTTTACAAATATGGAAGTGAAGAACAGAAAGCACAGTGGCTCACCCCTCTACTGAATGGTGAGATACGCTCCGTATTTTTCATGACTGAACCTGATGTGGCCTCCTCGGATGCCACCAACATGCAGGCTACTGCCCTGCTCAAGGGAGATGAGGTCGTACTGAATGGTAGAAAGTGGTGGTCATCCGGGGTTGGTGACCCACGTTGTAAAGTCGGCATCTTCATGGCATTGACAGACGACTCGGCACACCGGCATGGACAACACAGCATGGTACTTGTACCCATGGATGCACCTGGAATTACCATCAAACGAATGTTGCCCGTTTTCGGCGAGTATGATGAACCACATGGTCATGGCGAGGTCTGGTTTGAAAATGTAACCTTGCCGGCCAGTGCCATCATAGACGGCCCAGGCAAGGGTTTCGCAATTGCCCAGGGAAGATTAGGTCCAGGTCGCATTCATCATTGCATGCGTGCCATAGGAGCTGCCGAACGAGCTCTACAGCTGTTAGTTGAGCGTGGCATAACACGCAAGGCCTTTGGCAAGCCACTCATAAACCTGGGCGGAAATCAGGAAAGACTGGCAAACCACCGTATGGCTATAGATCAGGCACGGCTACTCACTCTTTATGCAGCCTGGAAGATCGACAAAATGGGACCAATGGGCGCACTGACCGAGATTTCAGCTATCAAGGTCGTTGCCGCCAATATGTTGCAGTCTGTCGTTGATGATGCGATCCAGATTCACGGTGGCTGTGGTGTATCTCACGACACGCCCCTGGCCGCGCTATTTGCGCTATCCCGGGCTCTGAGGCTTGCAGACGGCCCGGATGAGGTGCATCGAGGCATGGTCGCGCGTGTCGAACTGGCTAAATACAGCAAGCTACGCGAAGAAAACCGTTAACCACCTACAGTCAATATTAGTATAAGACTAAGAGCATGAGTGAAATTATTGACGTTGCCGGAGATGTACGACCGGGCGAAGAACTTGATATAGCCGCTGTCGATGGCTGGCTCAAAAAAACGCTTGGCGACGAAGTGACAGGATTTCCTGAAGTCAGCCAGTACCCGGGCGGTGCATCCAACTGGACATATCGTCTCGCCTATCCGGGGCACGACTGGATACTCCGCCGCCCTCCTTCTGGCACTAAAGCCAAGGGCGCACATGACATGGCCCGGGAATTTAATGTTCAGCGGGATCTCAAAAAGTCATTTCCCTATGTCCCGAAAATGATTGCCTACTGTGAAGACTCAACAATCATCGGCACAGATTTTTATATTATGGAACGGCTTCAGGGAATAATCCCGCGAAGGAATCTTCCTCAGGATGTGGAAATGCCTGAACAGGATATCCGTCGTCTCTGTACCAATGCACTTGATACCCTGATCGCACTGCATAAAGTGGATTACGAAAAAGTTGGACTGAGCCATCTGGGTAAAGGCAAGGGATATATACAAAGACAAATTGATGGCTGGAGTAATCGATACGAAAAAGCACGTACATGGAACGTGCCTAATGGAAAAAGGATCATGCAATGGCTACAGGAAAACATTCCCGAAAGGGAGCGCCTATGTATCACCCATAACGATTTCCGATTCGACAACCTGGTGCTGGATGCCAAAAACCCAACCCGTGTTATCGGTGTTCTTGACTGGGAACTGGCTACTATAGGCGACCCATTGATGGAACTGGGCAACACCCTGGCCTATTGGGTAGAGGCAGAGGACGACTTTCTTGCCCGTAGCGTCAGACGTCAGCCTACCCACCTGCCCGGCATGTTAAGCCGTGAGGAAGTTGTAGATTACTATTGCAAAAAAATGAAAATCCACCCAGGTAACTGGGCCTTTTATGAAGTGTACGGACTTTTCCGGTTATCGGTAATTGGCCAACAGCTTTATTTCCGTTACCACCATAAACAAACGACAAATCCGGAATTCCAGAAGATCTGGATATTTGTTCATTATCTCCACCGTCGATGCAAACAATTAATCAGACAACATCGGCGGGGTGGCTAATGGCTGCGATTTATCTTATACGTCATGGTCAGGCATCATTCGGTAAACGTAATTATGACGCCCTTTCAGCAACAGGCATCGAGCAGGCAAAAGTTCTCGGTGCTTCACTGCGATTACGTATTCCGCATGTAGACCATGTTGTATCAGGCAGCATGAAACGCCATCGACAAACTGCCGCTCACTGCCTTAAAGCGATGAAAAACAGTACAGAAAGAAATGAAGATGCTTGTTGGAATGAGTATGATCACAATGACATTATCCAACGCTACAACCCCCTCTACAAAAGCCAGACTCTAATGATGGCAGACATGGCCCGTACCCTTAAACCACGTCAGGCTTTTCAGGATATGTTTGCTAAAGCCATTGATCGCTGGATGTCTGGAAAATTTGACCATGAATACCGCGAAAGCTGGCCCGAATTCGAAAAGCGTAGAGTTGACTCCCTGAAAAAGCTCGTAAAAACGCTTGGAAAGTCGAAAACCGCTTTGGTATTTACTTCAGGGGGCCCAATCACTGCGATCTGTCAGGAAATGATGAATATTCCAAGTGCGAATATATTTCAACTGAACTGGACACTCGCCAATTGCGGCATTACAAAAATTATCTACTCAGAAAAAGGCATCTATCTTTCCAGTTTGAACGAACACAGTGCCTTCGAAGGCATTCATCATAACCTCATAACATATCGGTAAGGGCATCACTCTCGCAGTAGTAATTGAAATCCATGCCCATAGTTGCAGAACCGTTAAATGCCAAGCTTAAGAGATGAAAACTCATATTGCACTATACTTGACCAACTTGGTTAGTGAAGAAATATATGTTTCAAATGGAAACTAAACTGGAAAATAAACCGCTGGTTCTTCTGGTTGAAGATAATCCTACGAATCTTGCAATAATGCGTGCATTACTCAATAAGCAGGATTGCATAGTAATCGAGGCCACTACGGGTCGTGACGCACTCAGGGCAATTGAGAAACACACATTTGCTCTCATACTTCTTGATATACAACTGCCTGATATTGACGGATTTGAAGTGGCGGAAATCCTCTCGCACGATTCTCGCAAACGGGAAACTCCTCTGATCTTTATTTCAGATGTTTTTACAGATGAAACAAGTCGTTTGAATAGCTACAAATTTGGTGCAGTAGACTTTTTGGTGAAGCCGGTTGATAACTTTATTTTTCAATCAAAAATTAAAGTTTTTCTTGACCTTCATCATGCTCGTTTATCTCAGATGCAACTGCTCAAGCTTGTGCATAAACGTAATGACCAACTTGAAATCGAAGTCAATGAACGCAAGAAGGCAGAGGAGAGTGCCCGACATCAGGCAAGCCATGACCCCCTGACTGATTTGCCCAACAGAATGCTGTTTATGGACAGGCTTGAAACAGCTATCAGTCGTGCCAAGCGTGAAAAGGGTCGTATGGGACTTTTATATATCGATATAGACAGATTCAAGCCTGTCAATGATACCTATGGTCATCATGCAGGAGATGAATTATTAATCAGCATTGCCCAAAGATTGCGTGAAAATCTGCGAGAAGCAGATACGATCGCCCGACTTGGCGGAGACGAATTCGCCGTTGTGCTTGAGAATATTCAGGACGAGAACACAGCCCATCAGGTCGTCGATAAGTTAACTCAGGCCTTGAACACTGAATTTATCATTAGGCCGACGGAAAATGAGAGTGAAATAACAGTCAATATCGGCGGAAGCATGGGGCTTGCCATATATCCGGATGATGCCGACGAAGAAGAGGCCTTACTGAGAATTGCAGATCAGAGAATGTATGAAAACAAAAAAGAATGAGTTCAATACAATAAACTAACAAAAACTGTGATTTTCCATAAACTCGATCAAATCCTCGAACGGCATGGGGCGTGCAAATATATAGCCTTGCCCATAATCGACTCCTAATTCTGTCAGGGTATCTGCCACCTCGGCAATTTCGATTCCCTCTGCAATAACATCCATGTCGAGTTCTTTAGCCATTCGAGTGATGTTACTGACAATTGTCATGGCAGTTCTATCTTCATGAATTGCGGCAACAAAACTTCTGTCCAGTTTTAACGTATCCGCGGGAAACTGGTGCAAGTACTCAAGAGAACTTTGCCCGGTACCAAAATCATCTAATGCGACAGTGACCCCCAGCAATTTGAATTGCAGCAAAAGCTCATTCGCAGCCTTGATATTCTGTGCCAATTCAGATTCAGTCACTTCCAGTTTAACTTGTTTCGCTCCAAGACCATTCTCTTGAATGGCTTGATCTACTAGATCTATAAGATCCTGATCAGTTAACTGCCTGCCCGATAAGTTGATACTGATATACGGAACAACCGTATTCCCCGAACCTGAATTCGGCGGTAATCCCAATCTCTTCATATCGCCACATGCTTGAGCGATGACCCAGCGCCCGATATCTACAATTGCCCCTGAACTCTCCGCCAGAGGAATGAACTCAGCAGGAGGAACCAACCCGTAGTCGGGCCTGTTCCAGCGTATGAGTGCTTCAAATCCTGCAATTTTTCTATCACTGAGTCGAAGAATAGGCTGGTAGTAAAGCAAAAACTCGTTATGATGCAAAGCCTGCGTCATGCTTTGGATTTCATCAATTTTTTTAGCCGCTAAAGTCATACCTTCAATTGAAGATTTATTAATATCCCAATTGGATAGCAGCATATTGCGTAATACGCCCAGAATCGATATCAGGAATTCTTTAACTATAGGATCTGAATCAGATAACCTGCGATCAATATCATTTCTTCTTACGATTAACACTGTGGTTGGTTCACGGGCAACTGCCGAAGTTGTTCTTATCCTCTGCCCCACCAACGCCAATTCCCCAAGAAAGTCCCCTGTATATTGTATCCCCCTGAGTTGCTGGATACTTTCTCCTGCAGTATATAACCCGATACTGCCACTTTGGATCAAATAGCCACAATCACCTGAATCTCCCTCCCTAAAAAGAGTTTCACCAGCAACCAGGTCTCTTGTAGTTAAATCCTCAAGCATACTTCGTTATATCCTGTGCGGAAATCTTCAGACTATTAATTGCATTCTGATTAACAGAAAAAACTATCTCTTATGGACATCATAGTGAAATCTAGCACGTAGCGTAGCCTTTTGTTTCCCTTTGATTTGTAAGTAAATGCTGAATATATCTCGCGCTATAAAGCCTGTGGCATTAGACATTAGTATTGCGACCAATTAGACCAATGGCTAATAGCGACAAGCCTGAAAAAACTGCAATATAAATCAGGGATTACAGACGGCCCAGACTAGCGCGGCTTATATTCAAAAAAAACAGGAGGCATCATGACTAATTATTACGTGAGTTTGCTAACAAATACGAACGGCGAGCACGAAGTGCACACCGGCAACTGCAGTCAATTTCCAGATTTTGAGGATGTTCTGGCACTTGGGAATTTCAGCCATGTGGATTTTGCCGTCAGGGAAGCCAGAAAAACATTCCCACAGACCCTGGCATGCGAACGCTGCCTTAAAGTCTCCGACCTGGTGGGAGCAGCCTGAACAGGCAAATGTCAGGCCTTTTGCTCAAATACAGGCCATTGATCAACAATCTTCCCATCACGTACTGCCAGCAGATCGCCGAACTGCAGAAAAACGAATTCGCTTTGCGTAGGCCTGAGAAATACCTGATCATTGACTTCAAGTCCGGTCGCTGGCGAACCTGTCACCATTTCCTGATTTGTACTGCGGCCAAACAAACCGCTGTTTCTCAATCCTTCAGGCGATCTCAGCCTGGCTTTCCAGAAGCCACCATATGTGAAATATGTCTTGCGCTGGTTAATATCCCACCAGGATAAAATTTTCGATTTTCCGTCAAGTCCGGGAATTCGAATTTCTCCAGTCGACTTTAAAACCGGAGCTGCAATAAAAGCTGCGGGTTTATGCTCACTTAAACTATCTATATCAAAATCAGTAGCCTTTACAAGGGCCGAACCCACCGCAATGTCATTGGACAGGCTTTCTGCTTCATGAAGTCTATAAGTCGGGCTTCCCGCAGTGTTCAAGGTCAAACCAAGGCCATCGCTACCCAGTCCGGAATTCCACAGTTCAGGGAAATCGGTTTTTACCTGATCGACTGCCGCCTCATAAATGGTCATTGCTTTAGCCAGCAGGCTGTCAACCGAACCCAATATGCCAGGCACCTTGACCACATGAGGGTCGTAACCCATAAAGCCCGCAAAAACCAGATGATTCGGGTTCTGCTTTATTACCTCACACATCATGGCCAATGCCTTGCCCGCCTCTACGCCACCACGATGTAGTCCTACATCCAGTTCGATATTCACGCGGATCTTCAACACGCGTCCCTGTGCAAGGTCGAGATACTCATTTAATCGCTCTGGCGTATCAATTAGCCACTGACACTGTCTGGCAGGATCAAACTCCCCCTTGTGCTGCTCATAAAACAAGGATGCTGCCCTGACCGGCATCGGTTTGCCAAGCAAAATATCTGCCTTGGGATACAAATGGGTATGCGTGTTCAGAAATGGCTGGTGAAAGGCCATTAAACGTTTAGTACTGGCCCGCTTCATCACATAATCAATCATCTTTCCCGAGGGTACTGACTTTGCCACCACACGATACCCTTTATGCACCTCGGTAGACTGCATCGACTTCACGATGAGATCAATATTATGATCAAGACGATCCAGATCAATGACCATACTGGGTGTCATTGGTCCATGATTCCTGAGTTCTTCGTTTAATGCGGCGAAATATGCATCATGCGGGGCACCTTCATCACCGGGCCTCAACGCCCAGGCACCACCAAGTGCGGCAACACCAGCACCCAGAAGAAAATTACGGCGTTTCATTACTTGCTCCAGGGTCAGGCAACACCAAATACACTGCGCAAATGTGCATTCAAAAATTTGCCTTGTGGGTCAAGCTCAGCTCTGACATTAGTAAACTCTTTCCAGCGGGGATACAAAGCAGATAAATGCTGGGCATTCAGGTTGTGTAATTTGCCCCAATGTGGTCGTCCATTATACTTCCAGAAAATCTTTTCTACCGCGCTAAAGTATTCATGGTGAGACATAGTGTAGTGCTGGTGTATCGATATCGAACAACTGTCGCGCCCCTCGAACATGCTAAGCGGAATGTCATCGGCCTTTACATATCGATACTCAATCGGGAACCACGTCGGCAACTGCTTCTCATGGATTAATTTGAGTATTTCCCTAAGACATGCAGGACCATCTTCTGCAGGGACTGAATACTCCATTTCGTTGAAACGTACATCTCTTACATTGGCATATATTTCGTAAGACTCCCCTACCCTCTCTTCAAAGCTTGCAAATTTTGCAATCATATTCATCAAGGCATGACGAGCTGCCGGAAAATCACTGCCATATTTGTCCAGTTTCTCAATCCAGTACAGGAATTCATTACCCCCTTCGCTGGCACCTTCTTCAACTGGCGTTATCGGCGCATCGGTTTCATTCAGGGTGATGGAAGCGGCATAGTCTGAGTTCGTGACCACCTGCATTTCCCAATGCTGGTTATCAGCTACCAGAGACGGAATATTCTCCAGCAAATCCTCGGTTTTCTCGACTGACATCGTTTCATGCAAGCGAAAAGCACTGCGATTCTGCAGCTTCACGCGTGTAATTACACCCAGTGACCCCATGGATACCCGGGCAGCCGAAAATATCTCCGGATTATTAACGGCATCGCAGTCAATGACCACCCCCTGGGCGGTGATAAGCCGCATACCGGTAATATTGCTGGAATAAGAACCAAAATTAACGCCCGTGCCATGTGTGGATGTGGCTAACGCACCAGCCAGCGTCTGGTAATCAATATCAGCCATATTAGGCAATGCCTGACCAATTGCCTTCAGTTCTGGCCCCATTGTCGTCATGGCTGTACCGCCCCAGAATTCTGCCTGTTGGCTTTCAGCATCATGAGCGATCATGCCCTGCATGCGTGCCAAGGTAAGAATCGCGCCATCCGTAGGTACAACCGGGCTAAATGAGTGCCCTGCGCCTACCGGTCGAACGTTCAGGAGAGTCTTTGCCAGCCATTCGGCCAGCTCCTGTTCATCAGCGGGGGCGAACCGCTGTTCCGGAAGACACTGTTGCGCACCGGACCAGTTTCGCCATGGAATGAGGCGTTTTCTGCGTGCTGATGCCAACCCCGGCAGGCCTGTTCCAGCGCTTAATGCCGCCAGGGCACTCAGGCGCGCAATCAACTGTCGGCGTGTCATTCCCATAAAAGTCTCCCCAGACCTAAATAGCTATTCGAGTTTGGTGCCAGACATTAATTCAATCAGGACAATAAACTGGTCTTCGCTGCAATCCATACACATGCCCATAGGTGGCATGCCTTTGTAACCTTCAATGGTGTGATCCAGCAAGGTATCCAGACCCTGTGCAATTCGTGGCGCCCATGCCTCGCTATCGCCCATCTGCGGTGCGCCCGATGCCGCCGTGTTATGACATGCCTTGCAACTTCGGTCATAAATTGCCTGGGCAGCTTCATCTGCCGCGAACCCGGGAAATGACAGGCTGGATAAAATAACAACTACGCCTGCATTGATAAGTTTGATTAAATTCATTGGACTCTACCTGCCCTTATTATTGATTAAAGGCACTAATTTAGTATCTATGAATATTTAATACTACCTAATTAGCAACGAAAATGGGGTGCATGCACCCCATTAGTTAATTCAAAAGCAATATGAAAAGTAAGTAGAAAACAAACCAACTTACTTCTGGGCAACAACATCCAGCCTCTGCATGTTCTGGTGAGCCATGGCGTAATAGGCAGGAGAAAGTGCAATCGCCTGCTCAAGATGCGTTCTGGCAATTTCATAATTACCATTTTTATATGATATATATCCCACATTGTTATGAGCACGATGTGGTTCCATTATTTCTGTAAAGGCTTCCACCCCGCCCATGGCATCACCCAAACGGACACTCACCAAACCAAGATTGGCCCATGCGGTTTTATTATCAGGATCTGCCACTAATGCACGTTCAAAGTGGATGATGGCCGAACGGTAATCCCCTGCCAGATAACGTGAGTAACCAAAATTATTGTGCAGCATCGAGCGCGTCTGTTCCTGGGCAAGTGCCAGTTGATAATGCTCACGGGCACTTTCAGAATCACGACGTAAGTCAGCCAGCACACCCAGTGCATTATGTGCCCGCCATCTTTGACTATCATTAGCGACTGCTTTTTCCAGATATTGCTGTGCCTGCTCATGTTGCTGGATTTTAATTAAGGAAATTCCTGCACCTTCCAGCGCACCAGCATGCTCGGGTTCGTTTTTCAGAACGTCCAGATAGGCCTGCAATGCGGCGTTACTGTCACCCCGGCGCTCCTGCAAGACTGCAACCCTGTAAAGAACTGCCGGATTATCCGGAGAAAATTGCAGCGCCGCCACGTATTCCATTAACGCCTTGTCTTCATTGCCTGAACGATAGGCACTATCAGCATTACTGATCAGTTGGCTGGCTTTTGCAGCTTCCATGGCAGGTGTACTCTCCTGCATGGCGGGCCTGGATGCCATTGCTGCACACCCACTATTTAATGCAGCAATAAACAATAATCCTGCGATTGATAAAACTTTAATGGTATTCATCATGACAAGCCTCCTTGCCTATCATTCAATAGTCATATGTTTAAAAATTACTCTCTGCCATGGCACGAATCACACCAATAACAGCAGGTCCGACTGTGACTATGAAAAACGCCGGAAATATACACAAAACCAGGGGGAAAATTAGCTTGGTCCCCACAAGTGCAGCCTGCTCCTCTGCTCGCTGGCTGCGCCTGTCACGGAATTCTTCAGCATAAATTCTCAGGATATCGGCTACCGAACTGCCGAACCGAAGACTTTGCGAAAGAAGAGACACCAGTCCCCGAATTTCATCAAGTCCTGTTCGATATGCCATTTGTCGCAAGGCCACAATCCGATCTACGCCACCTCGAATCTCACCATTGACCTGCTCAAATTCACCGGCAAGTAGCGGACTACTGATGTCGAGCTGACTCGCTACGCGCTGAAAGGCAGCATTTAGCCCCAGCCCGGCCTCAGTACATGACACCAGCAGGTCAAGAGCATCAGGAAGTGCGTTTAGCATCTCTCGGTGACGCCCTGCGATTTTCCTTCTGATATAAATATTCGGCAGCATCATGCCCAAAAAAGCTGATCCAAATCCGCAAATCATTACATATGACCAGTGCATCTGATAACTGTTTAGCACCCAAATGACGACTGCAATCGGCACGACAACTATCAGCAGTACTTTCAGGCTATAGAAAAAAATTGCAGCATAATCAGAAGGATAACCGGCGCGAATCAATTGCAGGCGAAGTGTCTCACGCTCGACTTCACGCTTTGGAAGGAGATAAGGAGCCAACGGGCGCAGGGCTTCGCCGAATTTATTGCTCCTGATTTTGACTTTGGGTTTGTCGCCTTTGACTAACTTGGAAATCCTTCGCTGTAAGGGGTTATTCTGGTTATTCACGATAGTAATACCGGCATAACTCACCAGCATCACTAAAATACCGGCGCCCATAGCCAGTGCAAATACAAAATATTCACTCTGGGTCCAGGTTAATACAGCGTCCATAATCACTCCTAGTATTTAATCTGGATGATGCGCCGGATCCACCAGACGCCGAAAGTCATTACCACCAGCGCGATACATATCAGCTTGATACCAAAGGGATCCTCGGTAAGCATGGGCAGATAGTCTGGAGAAACCACTGTCAATAACAGGCTCAACATGAACGGCATCAAAATCAATATCCAGGCAGACATGCGACCCTCTGCGGTGAGGGTACGCACACGCCGACGAAATCTATGACGTTGACGAAGAATACTGGCTATGCGGTCCATGATTTCAGCCATGTTACCGCCAGTCTCACGTTGCACCATCACAGCCGTCACCATTGCCGAGAGACTGACACTAGGTACTCTTTGCAGTAAGGCCAAAAAACTGGACTTCACGTTGACCCCGTAATTGAGATCAGAAAAAGTAATCCCGAACTCAGTGGCAATCGGGTCGTCCATTTCTTCCGAGACGACCTGTAAAGTCCCGCTGAATGGATTACCTGCCCGAAGTGCGCGACTCATCACATCAAGTGCATCGGGTAGTTGTTCTTCAAATTTTTCCATCCGCTCATCGCGATCCTTCATCAGTTTTACAATTGGCAATGGTAAAACGCAGACGAAAGCCAAAAAGGCGAGCAAAGGCCTTCCAAACACGAGCAGCATCAATGCAGCCAGAATGGCAAGGACAATAGAAAGCATGACAACCCTATAAGCAGGAATATGGTGACCACTTTGCTCACAAAGCTTTTCGACATGCTCCATGCCAGGAAGACTCTCCAATAGCCGTTCCAGAGGTGTCAATTTACGTAGATATTGCTCCCGTAATAATGATTGCGGCAGTTCTTTTTTATCCTTTTGATTTATGCGCCGCATGCGCTCACGCAATTTTTTCTCATTGTGACCGGAGCTCATACCCAGAATCAGCAGCACAAACATAACCACTGCCAGAAACACCAAAACAGGAATTAACCAGGAATATACTTGCATCACACCCTCCTACAGTTCCCTGCCCGGCTGAAACAGATCAAGGTCAAGTTCCAGGCCTCGACGCATTAGATGATCATGAAAATGTGGTACCAGACCTGTTGCCTGATAGGCACCTACAACCCCTCCATCATCATCGAGTCCGTGCCTTTCAAATCTGAATATCTCTGACATGGTAATGACGTCGCTTTCCATGCCCTGGATTTCCTGTACGCTGACCAGACGTCGTTTGCCATCCTCCATGCGCTCCAACTGAATAACAACATCAATAGCCGAGGCAATTTGTGTACGAACGGCACGTGCAGGTAAATCCACACCGGCCATAGCCACCATGTTTTCAATCCTGGAAAGTGCATCCCTAGGGGTATTGGCATGAACGGTTGTCAGGGATCCGTCGTGGCCTGTATTCATGGCCTGCAACATATCCAGAGCTTCACTTGACCTGACTTCACCAACAATAATGCGATCCGGGCGCATACGCAGGGCATTTCTGACCAGATCACGCATAGTAATCTCGCCCCGCCCTTCAATATTCGCAGGACGTGTTTCCATTCTGCCTACATGCGGTTGTTGTAACTGAAGTTCAGCGGAATCCTCAATCGTCAGAATTCGCTCGTTCACGGGAATAAAACTGGACAACAAATTAAGCAATGTTGTTTTACCAGTACCTGTGCCGCCCGATATCAGTACATTCAACCGGCCGCGCACGACAGTCTTCAGCACTTCGGCAATACTCTCTGCCAGACTGCCAATGCGTATGTAATCCTCGACCGTCATCTTGTCGACGGCAAAGCGCCGTATTGAAAGCATGGCGCCATCAAGAGCAAGTGGTGGAATTATGGCGTTAACCCGAGACCCATCAGCCAGCCTTGCATCCACGGTTGGTGAAGCCTCGTCGATTCTTCGCCCAACTCGACTGACTATCCTTTCGATAATCATCATCAAATGCGCATCATCCCGAAAAACGACTTCACTGCTTTCCAGCTTGCCCTTTTTTTCGATGAACACCTTATGCGGGCCATTTACAAGAATGTCCGAAATGTCAGGATCTGCAAGCAAGGGTTCAAGTGGCCCAAGGCCAAGAATTTCGTCTTCAATACGCTTGGCCAGTTTTGTGCGAATCGGGGCTGATAATGGCACCGACTCGCTATTCATCAGACGCTGGGCCTGCTCGTGAATTTCCTGTCTGGCAGGTAGCTCATCCATGTTACCCAGTCGGGAAAGGTCAAGTTGCGCCATCAGCATTTGATGTATCTTTTGCAACCACTCCATCTCCTGGATATTGGGCACCCAGGGTTTTGGATGCGCCGTATCCTTCGGGACGATTGCAGCTGCTGATTTTCTGAATAGCGACATTATTTATTCCCTTTCGGACCCGCTAGCTCTGCATACCCAGCATGCGAGGGAGGGTCCATCGGTGCTGCTCTTTTTTCTCTTCCTTCTTGGTTTCTGTGCCGGCATCCACCCGCTCGGCCATCCTGCACAATGACTTGGTGATTGGGGCATTACGTGCTTTCTGGTACAGCGGTTCACCCAGATTCAGTGATTCGGTAACGTTCATGAAATCATTTGGCATGAACATGACTTCAGTAGGGTTAACGGCATCACGAACATCATCAATCGTGATGGGGTTTTTATCGGTATGCCGATTTATCACCAGCGTAATTTTGCTATTCGGCACACCTAGATAGTTGTTGAGCAGCCCAAACATTCGCTTTGCATCTCTCAGGTGAGCGAAGCTCTGTTGCATGACAACGAGAATTCGATCAGCAGAGCCCAGCACCACGCCACTGACAGGTCCAATTTCTCTGGGCAAGTCCACAACTACGTGTTCATAAGTCTGGATGGATAAATCCAGTAATTTTCGCAGCGCATCAACTGAAACTTCCCAGGGCATTACCAGTTGTTCCGACATTGCCCCCAGGATTTCCAGCTCACTTTGATGTCGGGTCATGTATCCGCGTAATGCCACGGGATCCAGTTGATCAATGGAAGCCAGAACATCAGTAACGTTTTCACGTGTATTCAGATCAAATGAAGATGGCAGGGCACCGAACTGCAAATCCATATCAAACAAGGCAGTTCTGCGATTCAGATATGAAGAAAGTATATGGGCAAGATTACAGGCAACAACAGAGGCGCCCGAACCGCCTTTTGCATTGATAACAGCAGTTAGCCTGCCCCCATCATGGCGGCTTTCAGAACTCTCTTCAGTGTTCATTAGCACTTGGTTGACAGAGGCCAGCAAATCATCTTCAGCTATCGGGTGCATCAGATAATCTCTCGCGCCGGCCTGCATGGCACGGCGCATGAGCTGACCATTGTCCTTAGGCCCGATCACAATCATTGGTAGGCGCTGCCCCCCATTTCGGGACGACCAGTCCATAAGCAATTGCTCGCCATTGTCGCCAAGGTCAAGCACCATGAGCTGAACATGGCTCTCATCTGACGAGGGCACTTCCACAAATCCGCTATCAGCCATGACATGGGTTCGCAGCTTCAGATTGCCTTGCCGCTGCAATACATCCTTGATTGCATCGCAGCCGGCTCCACTCGGACTGGAAATGAGAATTATGTGCTTATCCATGACGTGGCTCCTTCAGATTTATCCGCTCAGCGAGATTACTCACTGATATCAATTCTCAAGGAGTCAGAAACTTTCTTCGGATTCCCGACGTGTTCTCTGTATACATCCAGTACCGATTCGGCCTGTACCCCATCAATGCCCATAGGAGGCTTCCTGGCTGGATTATTAGCGGCTTCCTTGTCATAAATCTGGGACTGCACCATATGCCTGACAGAATTACCAAAGTCATCCTCAACCCTGGTGGGGTCCGTACTGGCACATGCAGCCATCGTAATACTCACAGCAATCAGGAAAGTCAGCCGGGTTGAAGAATTATTTATGATTCTCATGACGCACTCCTATAGTTCATGGCCAAAGCGGGCACCTTCTGCACCCCCTTTAGAACTCTGTACACGGGAACGCTTACCATCCTTCGATTCCATGCGACCCATGAGATAAAACTCCTTGTCACTAGGGGGCACAAAACTGTCCGTTGGCAAACGGATATCATTAGCAGCAATGGGTTGAGCCAAATGCGGGGTTACAAAAATCACGAGTTCAGTCTGACCTGACAGGTACTCTTGGCTGCGAAACAGGACACCCAATCCCGGAATGTCGCCCAAGCCGGGTAGCTTGTCGACGAACTCACGCACATTGTCATTTATCAAACCGGCAATGCC
>JBFJXR010000001.1:0-183788 GCA_041622995.1 Nevskiales bacterium | reverse complement strand
GCCGATAGTTACGTCCCGCATTAGCCTTGTCATAGGCACCTCCACCAATGGACATGAAAAAGAGGTTTGTTGGGTATAGCTATAGGCATATTCTGCAATTCCTGCAAGTCAGAATATGCTTACTTTTTAAGTGATTGATTTCTAAGGAATGTAAATTCCCGGCAGGTGTCAGCTGTCGAAAACTGACTCAGGATTGCGAAAAGCCTTAAATTCCAAGCCGTTACCGCTAGGGTCCAGTATGAAGAGTGTTGCCTGTTCTCCGGTCTGGCCCTGGAATCTGACGTAAGGTTCGATCAGAAAATCAATATCTTGGGATCGTAAGCTATCGCTTAGTCTCATCCAGTTTCGCCACTCCAGAATCAGCCCGAAGTGGTGCACGGGAATTGACTTGCCATCCACTTCATTGAATGCATCGATGGGCATTTCATTAACTAGGTGAGCAGATATCTGGTGGCCATGGAAATTGAAATCTATCCATCGATTCGCAGATCTACCCTCGTTACAACCAAGAATATTCATGTAGAAATGTCGGGTGAGTTCCAGGTCAATTACCGGGAAAGCCAGGTGAAACGTCGGTGATGGCATGCTGCGACTTATTGGCGCCTCAAGGCCAGTAAATTCAGATCCTGCCAGATGACATAAGCTTTCGTATCCAGTGATTCGCCGACCTTACTTGCAGCGAGAAATACATTAGACGAAATTCTCTGGCGGCCTGTAATTTTTTCGCTTCGCCCGTTCTTCTTGGGATCGGGCCTCAGGCCCAATCGATCACGAGCGACTTTGGTGTATGTGCTTGCTATATAAGGGTTAAATACAACTTCATATAGCGAGCCATTTAGGAACTCAAGTGTTAAAACCCCGGATACTTCAAAGTGCTTGAATGATTCCACGGTCAGAGTATCCAGTTCTTTTGCGGGTACATTTGCCAGTTTGGGTACGCGATTGCTGCTAGAGGCTGCGGTATAGGATTGTTTGTCGAGAAAATCCAGAACCTGCTCAATTGTCATCTGACTCCTCAATGGAGGCATGAGTGTTACAGGGGGCGTTTTTGCTGTGGGCATGCTTTTATCAAATAACCCATCTACGAATTCACGTCCCCTGTCAGTGAAAAAATACAGGCCAGCGATTACGCCTACCAAAACAAGCAGTAATCCGAGTGCACCGATGATATTGGTTTGTCTGGACATGACTGTTCTCTCTGACTAGTAAGTTGCTATGGGCATGGGCATGGGTGCTGTTGGTGAATGAGTTCAATTTCACTCAATATTTCATCACTCAGTGTTACATTTACACTATCTATATTGGTTTTTAACTGATCCATGCTCGTCGCACCAATAATGTTACTGGTAACGAAGCTTCGACTTGTGACATAAGCAAGTGCCATCTGGGCCAGATCGAGCCCGTTTTTTGCAGCAAGGTCTGCATAGCTTTGAACTGCGCGTTCTGCATATTCATTTGTGTATCGCGAGAATCGGCTAAATAGCGTGATACGGGCACCTTCAGGTCGTGCGCCACCCAGATACTTGCCACTGAGTACGCCAAATGCCAGTGGAGAATAGGCTAGCAAGCCAACTTTTTCACGGTGAGCACATTCAGCCAGACCAATCTCGAAGCTTCGATTCAGCAGGCTGTATGGGTTCTGGATACTCACAATTTTGGACCAGCCTCGTTCTTTGGCAATCCGGGTAAATTGCATCAGGCCCCAGGGTGTTTCATTCGAGAGTCCGATATGACGCACCTTGCCACTGCGCACCATATCGTCAAGGACTTCCAGGGTTTCTTCAATAGGTGTTGCCTGCTCTTCTTCCTGGTGGCTGTAACCCAGTACGCCAAAATAGTTGGTATTGCGGTCAGGCCAGTGAAGTTGATAGAGATCTACATAATCGGTTTTCAGTCGTTGCAGGCTGTTATTCAGTGCTGATTCCAGATGGCGCCTGTGGAAACGGGGCACCTCGCCATTTTGAATATGTGCCGTCCAGTCAGCCGGGCCTACCGCTTTGGTAGCAAGGATGACTTGGTCGCGAACGCCCCGGGATTGAAGCCAGCTTCCGATATAGGATTCGGTACGTCCCTGGGTTTCTGCCATAGGTGGCACAGGGTACATTTCAGCGGTGTCGATAAAATTGATATCCGCTTCCAGAGCGTAATCCAGTTGTTCGTGGGCCTGGGCTTCAGTGTTCTGCTGGCCCCATGTCATGGTGCCCAGACAGATTGCGCTGACCTTGAGGCCGGTCTCGCCTAACTCGCGGTATTCCATGGCTTCTTCTTTTTGACTGGTTTCTTGTTATCGATTAATGCACGTCGTTTGGCCAGCATTTCTTCCAGCAGAGGACGCAGGATGATTTCCATCGCCATACGCATGCGGCTGCCCGGAACGCAAAGGGTATTGGGGCGGGTCATGAAAGAATCCTTGATCATGGCCAATGCATACGGAAAATCCACTTTCAACTTGCGGGGATGACGAAAGCGGATAATAACCAGGCTTTCATCATCAGATGGCACATCACGGGCAATAAACGGGTTGGATGTATCCACAAGTGGCACACGCTGGAAGTTAATATCAGTGATTGAGAACTGCGGGGTAATGTAATGCACGTAATCGTGCATACGACGCAACACGGTCGCAGTGACATCTTCCGGCGTATAGCCGCGTTCGGCTGTATCGCGATGAATTTTCTGTATCCATTCGAGATTCAAAGTGGGTACAACACCAACCAGTAGGTCAACATATTTGGATACGTCTACGCGCTCAGTCTGTACACCGCCATGCAAGCCTTCATAAAGCATGATGTCAGTGTCCGGCTGAATTGGTTCCCACGGGGTAAATGTGCCTGCGGTCTGTCCGAGAGGCACAGCATCGTCCTCGGTATGCAGATACCGGCGAAATTGTCCCTCACCATTCGCAGAGTAATCCCGAAACAGGGCTTCCAGCTTGTCGAAGTGATTGGCAGCGGGGCCGAAGTGACTGAAGTTTTCACCCCGGATACTGGCCTTCTGCAGGGCAGCCTGCATTTCGGTACGGTCCAGGCTGTGAAAGGCATCACCTTCGACGTAGACCGCATTTGCAGACAGGCGGTGGAACATGTGCTCAAAGGCCGCCCGGACAGTACTTGTGCCCGATCCGGAGGAACCAGTGACTGCGACTATTGGATGTAATTCAGACATAGAAGCGGAATTTTAGCAGGCTGGCGGCCTAATGCCTTATTTTTTGCTAAAGGCGAGGTCCCAGACACCATGACCCCGTTTAATTCCGCGTTCCTCAAATCGCGTATGTGGTCGTTCGTCCGGTCTGGGCATATAAGTCTTGTCAGTGGATAAATTTTCAAAGGCAGGGTGGTTATTAAGGACTTCCAGCATTTGCTCGGCGTAATTTTGCCAGTCAGTGGCCAGTAACCATCGACCACCGGGCTTGAGAATGCGCGCAATCCTGTCAGCAAATGCAGCACGCACAATTCGACGTTTATGATGACGTTTTTTATGCCAGGGATCCGGGAAATAGAGTTGTACGGTATCAATGCAGGCCTCAGGAATGCATTGATCAATAACCTCGACGGCATCATCACAATAACAGCGAATATTGCCAAGGCCAGACGCAGCAGAGGATCGCAACAATCTGGCAACGCCTGTCCTGTAGACTTCGATACCCAGATAGTTTTGATCCGGACTGCTGGCCGCCTGTGTGTAGAGACTGTCACCATTGCCAAAGCCGATTTCCAGTGTGACCGGCTGGCTGGAAGGGAAGCTGGTGTTTAAATCCAGCACTCCGTCTTCCCTGTTCAGGCCATATACAGGCCACAGTTCGTCCAAAGCCTGCTTTTGCCCATCCGTCATGCGGCCTTCCCGGCGCACAAAGCTACGAATCTTTCGTTGCTGAATTTCTTCTGTCATGTGAGGGTTGGGTCGCTAACTAGATCACGCCTTCGATTGGAGAAGAGGCGCTGGCAAAACGGCGACGTGGCATGCGCCCCGCCAGAAATGCCTCACGACCGGCTTCTATGCCTTTTTTCATGGCGCTGGCCATGAGCACAGGATTCCGGGCTTCTGCCACAGCGGTATTCATGAGCACGCCATCGCAACCCAGTTCCATGGCAATTGCGGCGTCAGAAGCCGTGCCTACCCCTGCATCTACGATGATCGGGACGCTGGCATTTTCTACTATCGTGAGGATGTTGTAACGGTTCTGAATTCCAAGGCCCGAGCCGATCGGTGCGGCTAGCGGCATGACTGCCACACAGCCCATATCTTCGAGTCGCTTTGCCAATATGGGATCGTCTGTCGTGTAAACCATGACCTCAAAGCCGTCCTTGATCAGGATGTCCGCCGCTTCGAGTGTGGCGGGCATATCCGGATAGAGCGTCTGGGCATCACCAAGCACCTCCAGTTTTACCAGCTTATGACCGTCCAGTAATTCACGAGCCAGGCGGCAGGTGCGCACGGCATCCTCTGCTGTATAGCAGCCTGCAGTATTGGGGAGCAGTGTGTAACGATCAGGCGAGATGACATCAAGTAAATTAGGTTCGTCGGCATTTTGCCCGATATTCGTACGGCGAATCGCCACCGTCACAATTTCGGCACCCCCCGCAGCAATCGCCTGGCCGGTTTCTTTCAGGTTTTTATACTTGCCCGTTCCCAGCAGTAGTCTGGATTTATACTCTTTTCCGGCAATCGTTAAGAGATCAGTATTGTTCATATATATTTTCTACTTTGGCCACCGCCAATGGCATTTACAATTTCAAGGTTGTCATTTTCTACGAGCACACTATGCGCATATTTGCTTCTGGGGAGAATTTCGCCATTTAATTCAACCGCGAGACGGCGTTCAGTAAGTTTAAGGTCCTCAATAAGTTGAGTGACCGTTGTGCGAGCAGAAATTGAATGGTGCTCACCATTTAGCAGGATTTGCATCGTTGAAGAAAACGTTGAAGCCATACGAAACGCTAATGGTAACGTAATCGTTTCCACCTATCCTGTATTGAACTACAATCCTCCGACTGACGCGGGTGTAGTTCAATGGCAGAACGGGAGCTTCCCAAGCTCTAGATGAGGGTTCGATCCCCTTCACCCGCTCCACTTTGTTTCGCGGTCAAAGGACATCTCGCCCGGCTTCTTTATTAGGGTTGTTTTCCTGCAAGCCCGTCAGTTATGCAGAACTGTTACTAAAGTCAGCGATACAGATATTGTGTTCAGAAGTTTGTAACACTGAGTTTTGTAGTTCGTAGAGGCATTGGTCGACCAGATATGGTGCTTCACGGAGGCTGCTGGTAGAGAGTCCGCCTATATGCCAGCTAATTTTCATGCTTGAGGTGAAATGTAAGGCGAATGAAGCATCAATCTGTTTTGCAAGAGAGCCAAGATCAAAAGATTTATCGGCACTGAGCCATAGCATGAAAATGCTGGGTTCATAGTGGCCTATTTGAGCGTTTTCCGGTGTGTAAGCGGACACAATCGAGATGATTTCTTTAATTAGATCATCTGAAGGTCCGTCGGGGTTACCGGTTTCAAATTGAAACGCGAGTATGTGCGTGGCCAGGTTTTCCGAATTCGCCAGATCCATCGTTTTTTGAATGGAATTGAAGGTTCCAATCTGGTTCTTCAGGCCAGTGCCAGGATCAGTCAGGCACTCAACCAGCGCGATTTCTTGATATCTGGCTTTTTTCTGGGCAACTTCATCCAGTATCGCTGCAGTTCTGTTCTGTGTAAGAGAATGCAGCATCAGCAATGCGATACCCAGATTGTTGACCAGTAGGATTTGGCCAACAAAAAATACAATTGAGTTGTTGTTTCCTGGCCAATGCTGTGATGCATAGATCAAGGCAAATATAGCCACCACGCTATTCACGAAAAGAGTAAAGCGAATAGCGACTTTCGAGGGCAAATAGATAAAGGCTGCGACCAGCGCAATAGGTAGCCAGCCAATAGAAAAAGGGTATATACCCTCAGCCAATTGGCTCGCATTTTCACCAAATAGATCGTTGATAATGTGAAGAGCGGTAAAGCTGGCCCCGCAAATTGCAGCTACACAGCCTGTAATATGTGTAACTCTCGGAGAGTTGGCTATTATTGAAACAAAGAGGCAGAAAGAGAAGACAATCGAAAGCGCAAAGTAGATCACTATGGCTATTGAGTCATTTCTTCCGGAGAAGATTGTGGCAATGGCTGCAATGGTTGTCATGCCGGCAGCAAGCAGCATAATGATATGGAACAGGAGGCGATAGGAAGATAGCCCCAGAGCGATTTCACCGGTTGAATAAATATTTTCTTTTTCCTGATTCTTCATGTCGGTATTCAGATTCCTCCTGATTTCTGAGTATATAGAATCGTGACAGGATTGAGATGAGAAGTAACGGTTATTTTACTAAGGATATTATTTTCATCTGATAAGCTGGTGTTTGGCAGGAAACCAAATTACATGAGAAGGAGACGTTGTGGCAGTACAAAAAGAAGTTAACTCCGGTTTTGTGGTCATTAATTTATCTGAGGATTTTGATGCCAATGTGGTTTCAGGGTTCAGATCAGAACTGGAAGAGTTGATTAATGATGGCAGTGAAAAGGTTGTTTTCAACCTGAAAAATCTGAATTTCATTGATTCGACCGGCATTGGCCTGATTGTGTATATCTATAAACGCCTCAAGGCGGGTGGTGGAATCCTGCGAATCGCCGGGCCAGTGGGGCAGCCTGCAGAGCTGATTGATATTTTAAAGGTGGACAAGGTGATTGAAGTGTTCCCTGATACAGAAACGGCCTGCCAATAAATTCAAGGATGAATTAATGTCGGAAAAATTATGTGACCTGGAATTGGCGGCATCGCTCGAGAACGTAGCTGCTTTTCGTAAGGAGTTGGGCGACGCCTGGAAGCGCCACAATTTACCGCATGGAAAATTGAATGGCCTGGTGCTCGTGATTACCGAGCTTTGTAATAATGCCTGCGAGTACGCAGATCCTACGCCGAGCCGGTTCAAATTGGTCTGCCAGTTAAAAGCAAATTCTCTTGAGGTGATTATTAGTGATAACGGCCAGAGTTTTAATCCGCATGATGGCGTGAATCCCAATTTCTGGAATGACCCCGACCCTGCATCATTTGACGATAGCAGAGGTGCAGGGTGTTACCTCATACTTAATTATTTTCCGGATATGATTTACAGGCCTTCAGCCCAAAATTCTTCTGGCTTAAACGAGACTGTATTTAATATCGATTTATAAGCGGCGCCAGAAAACACTAATCAGGTAATTCCATGTCTTTGCTTAAAATTGCCCAGGTCATGCCGGTACACATTTTCTGTGTATAAAGATTTAATTCAATATTACTTTTTTGACGCCATTGAGTATGGATAAGGGCGTCTTCAGATGAGAAATCGGTGTCTTCGGAATAAACAGCAATTAATTGGTTAGACTCGATTAGCCCTACATCAGCTGATTCAGGTAACGCATTTTTCATTATAGTGCACAAGTTGTTGCGTAATTCCGCAACTTTTTGGTCATTTATGTGTTCTTCCAGTTCGAATTTGGCCTGAATGATTCTGCCTTCATAGTTCATCGTCTCCAGCTTGTTTTTAATTATCTTCAGAATCGCAGGGCGAGTGAGTAATTCGCCTGTCTCATCTCTGAGGAGTTCGGATTCAATCTCGGAGCTTCTTAGGAGTGCGTACTCCGAATATTTCTGAAACTCACTGTTCAGGCGTGAAATCATTGTAAGCAGAATAATAATCACAGGATGGGCAAATATAAACTGCAGAGCGACACCCAGGTTTCCGAAATCATTCCACGCATCATCTCCTATGGAGATTTGGTAAATAAGTACAGAAGTGGCAGTAATCGTGGTCTGAAGCCAGCACAATGTGATGGCATGCCTTGCATCAAGAAAGAGAAAACAGCCAATGAGAACGGCTGGCATCATGGATGCGAATTGATTGATGATTTCGTTTGAAGCAAGACCGTCGACCACAGCTGGTCCGTGATGCGCAAGTATGACCCTGATTGTCATATCGAGCATGACCAGACTGACACTCACTAATGCGATACGCCTGGTGTAAGACACCGGGAACGTGATTAAAGCCAGTGTGGCGAATAGTAAAATTATGCCGTTGCATAGCTGCAACAGGCTGTCATAAAACGGATAGGCAGGGTGACTAAACAGGTAGGGCAGAGCCGGAAATGCTGATATTCCGCCCAGTAATGCACCTGCCATGAGGGTTTTTCTTTGTAACCCGAGGTTGCGATCGAGGATCCCGGTATAGGATTTGCCAAAGTCAGCTAATAAATGGTCACTCATCGTATTGTCCAAATTCTATACCCAACAAGGTCAGGTCATCGCGCAATGGCTGGTTATCAATATGGTCGTACAGGGCTTCAATCACAGCGGCAGCGGTGTGTTCGATAGTATCGGTCTGGTGGTTCACGAGAGTGCCGGTCAGGTTCTCAAGGCCGAAATAGGCGCCAGCTTCATTCGTCGATTCTGTAATACCGTCGGTATAGAAGAACACTCGGTCTCCGGTTTTTAATTCCACTTCTTCATCTATATAAGGAGAGATGTCGTCATCAAACATGCCTAACGCAAAGCCGGAATGTTTAAACGGTGGGGCGATTTCACCTGATGCTTTGAGTAATATGACGGATTCATGGCCTGCATGACAGATGGTAAGCTGGCCAGCCGTTGAAATTCGAGCCAATACACCAGTTGCGTATAGGTCTGATTTTCTGGAAATGAGCAATTTATTAATATTGCTGAGAATCTTTGAGGGGGGCTCATAACGGTCGGCAGAGCGAATTGCCGCGCTCAGCAGAAAGGTAAATAATGCTGCGGCCGTGCCATGCCCCATGGCATCTCCGCAGAATATATACACATCTCCGTTTTCATTGTTAAACCTGTCATATACATCGCCAGAGACTATGCCTTTGGGGTGATATTGAATCGCGCCCTTGAGGTTCCTGAATGTAATGTTTTCAGGCATTAATGCGCGCTGTAAGTTGCCTGCAACGCGCATTTCGGATTCAAAATTTTCTGAATGTTCCAGAAGTTTTTTGGTTAGATTCTGTTTCTCGGTGATTTCCTTTCTTAATGTTTCTGTTCTTTTAAGAATCATTTTTTCCATACCGGCATGCTGCTCGGCATTGATGGCTTCCAGTTCACGGCGTTTTTCTAATTGTTCACGAACACTACGAATTGTGTTTGCAAGCATGATCAGTCCGAATAATGCACAGCCGCCTGTTGAAATGCTGAATAAAGCCTGTAACAGGAGAAAGGCTGAATGATTGCCTGTCATTGTGGTGATCGCGCTGCCGCTTAAAGTGAATGCGGAGAAAAGTGCAACGAGCATGACCCCAATCCATGTTACCCATAACGTGCCAGAGTCCTGATTGCCCGGTCGAAGAGTCAAAATGATCTTCATGCTTCCAACTAATAAAAAAACTGTTAGAAACGCGGCGAAGAGAAATATTTTTTCCTCCGCCACAAATTCCATGTTTCGAAAATTATTCACGTTAAATTGAGTGGTTAATTGCTTGCTGATACTGGGCGGTGGGCTTATTGGAGGTGCTTATCATGAACTTGATAGCTTCAATCTATATGAATATGCTCAGAAGTCAAAAAGGTTTCAGTGATCAGCCAATATTAATAATACGCTGAAGTTATTCAGAAAATCACTTAGAATTGATGTTGCCAACGTATTTGTCCAATGTTGAGCCAGCAGTGCAGGCCGATGTAAACGGATGAACGTCTATTTTTGGAGAGCCTGATGAAAGCTGCTGACGCAGAGGCTGTTGTTCAATCAGTAATAACGTCGTACAAGACCTGGCTGATTAAAATATTCGCGGATTTTAGTGTTCAAGCCGAACAGTATTTTATAAAGCTTACTCAGGATACGACTGATCCTGTTTTATTCAGTGAGTTGGTAAGAGCGCAGGGTTATTTTTTGTCCAGACAATCGGAAGTCATCGATTGTATTGCGACACAACTGAATATTCTCTTTTTTAGCCAGCAGGAAGCTGTATCTAATACTTCTTTCGAAGATTTGGCGTTAATCGATGATCTTGAAGTGGAACGCTATGTTCGCAGGTCCCGAATCGTCACTAAGGTTCTGCATGACCATAGGGCAGTGATTAAAGGCGTAGAAGCAAGACTGGCGACTTTGGAGGCTTATGGCGCAAAGGTTAACCCCAAGGCGCTTTCTCCAGCTAAGTTATATACATCCCTGGAAACCTGTCTGGAGAAATACGGACTGACTAATAAGGTCTTTGACCTTCTGTATGACTTTTTTAACGAACAGTTTTCGCCAAGAATGTTTGAGGGTTATGAATTGGCCGATCAGATCATGGCCGAGAACGGGGTTGAACTGGAGCTGGAACTGACAAGCATCAAAAGCCGGCAGAAGTTTATGCGAGCGCCCGAAGATGCGAAAAATGCCTATCTGGCCGAGGAGTTAATGACGGCTCTTTCCAGGTTAAATAGTAATCAAAAGGGCATGAGTAGAAGATCGCTCGTGGACGGGGGGCTCAGTACCAGACTGCAGGAAGTGCTGGCGGAAGAGTTTGGAAGCAATTCAGTTACCAACGAAACTGCGTTGTCGAGATCCATAACTTCGTTCCATAGCAGGCAGATAGATTTCGTTAACAAAGTTATTACACCCCTTGTCCAGGATGAAACCATTGATGAGGGGGTGCGGTCCTTATTTCAGGATTTGGTGCTACCGCTGACGATGCTGGCGATTAAGGATGCGGAGCTATTCAGCAATCCCAATCATCCGGGTCGCATGCTGGTTCGAGAACTCACGCTATTTGGTCAGGGCGAGAAAGAAGGTGTGCAGACCTGTATTGACCAGGTGAGTCGCCTTGTACAAAAGGTTTGTGAGGATGATGCTAACGATACGAATCTGATTTCCCAGACAGCCGATACCATTTTCCAATTGAATGAAAAAATTCTCGATGATTTTGTCAGTCGTACTAAAATTGAACGTGCAAAACGTCTGCGGGACAGACGTCTGAATGAAGCTAAACGCAGGGTTGTGCTTGAACTCAGAGAACAATTGGTTAATCAGGTATTGCCGGATGAGCTAAGGCAGGGGGTATTGCGAATATTGGGGCCATGGATGGTAGTGCGTTATTTGAAATATGGACGTAACAGTGCCCCATGGTTGGAGTCACTGGCCTATATGCAGCTGTATTTCAAATCGATTCAAGCTGCAGAAAATATTACTGTACTCAAAAGACGCATTATTTTGAGGAGACATCTGGTGAAACTTGTAAGGCAGCGAAGTGAAAGCGCCAAAATCCCGAAGGTAATACTAGAAAAAATACTTACAGCATTTGAGAGCTACGTAACAACATTGAGTGAAATTGATCAATTACGCCTGCTATCAGGGGAGGAGTCATTAAGCCCTGAGGCTGATCCAACAGAGCAGGAAAATATTGAACTCAATTCATTGCAGGATGCCGATATTCCCGATGTGAGCATGATGGAATAAGCGGGTATCAGGGATTCATGGCTTATCCATAACACCGTCTGCAACGAAGAGCAGACTTTAAATGGCATTAAATTGCGTTGTTGTTTGAATTCTTCTGCTTCAATATGGTCTCTCTATACTCTAGATATGCAAGTGGTTCGAGAGTGAGTCGATCTGCAATAGCGTAATTTGAATCGTTCCCGGAGTTCATGTGGATAAGAGATTACAACAGGTATTAATTGCCCTGGCAGGTTTCATGTTTATTGGGTCTGTATTTGCTGTGCCGGAAGGTCCGGAACCCGATACAGCTGAATGGGGGCAGAGAGAATTCGATAATTTTTCGAAAGTTAATGAAGCTCCGGGTGAACAGCTCGGTAATCCCGAATTTATGCAGCGACTTACCGAGCAGGGGCTGGCCAATGAGATGGCCTGGGCTGAAAGAATCGCAGCCGACCCTTCCTGGGTAGACCCACGCAGTGCCAACACTCAGGTCACACCGCTGTGCACAAGCTGGTCTTCGCAATGTGCGGGAGACCCTTTCCGCTATCCTGGTGTTGATTCTTTCTACGAAAACGAAGCCGAGATAGAACCGATACTTTTTTATGATCGGGGTTGCGCCAGAATATCCGGACATGTCTGGAAGCCCAAGGGTGCCCTGGATGGAGATGGGTTGCCTGCAGTCGTGATCGAAAATGGTTCGGTGCAGGCGCCAGAACCATTGTACTGGTGGGCAGCGCAACTATTGGTAAGGTCGGGGTATACGGTAATGACATTCGACCCTCGAGGACAGGGTCGATCAGATCAACAGACACCAACAGGGGATCAGGGCAGCAATGCCAATCCTGTCGTTTTCTGGGATGGGCTTGTCGATGCCATTGATTTTTTCAGATCTTCAGAAACTAAACCGTATCCGCACAACGAGACCTGTGCCGAAACCTATCCCACTGAGATGACCGCATTTAATCCCTATGTCGCTGTGGCTGACCCGGGTCGACTGGGTCTGGCAGGTCATTCATTAGGTGCAACAGGTGTAAGCATCGTGCAGGGCCTCGACCCCTGGCCGGGAGTGATTGATGCAAGTAATCCAGTTGACGTGATCGTTGCCTGGGATAGCCTTTCGTCGGGTGCGACCATGGGTGGGCCGGAGGTTGTGCCACGTGTGCCTGCGATGGGCCATTCATCGGAATACGGTCTGACGCCTGTGCCCTTTCTGGAGCCCCCAGACCCGGAAGGTCATAAGACAGCATTTGCGGCCTGGAAGGATGCCGGGTTACCGGTGTATCAGATTACTATTCAGGGCAGCTCCCATTACGAGTGGTCACTGATCCCCACCTTTCCGACCACATCATGGTGTCCCGAGATCGTAGAGGGTAATTGCACCGGTGGCTGGGGCCTGCCTCTTGCGGAGCATTACACGCTTGCCTGGTTTGATCGCTGGATGAAGCTGGAAGGTGAGACCGGCTACGATACTGCAGATGCCCGTTTGACCGCAGACGCAGACTGGTTTGAACGCATGAGTTTCTACTCACGTTCAGCACGTTCATTTAAAGACCGTTCGGGAACATTACTGGAATGCGAGGATATCCGGGGCGGTATGGTTGACGAAGTGGCGACGCCATGCCCGGTATACACATCATCGACAAATGGTAGCGGTGGTGGCACTGGTGGCGGTGAGCCTGGGAACGATTCCGGAGGTGCTTTAACCCCAACCGAGAACACCCCGGAGGAAGAGGAAGGACGGTTCAAGGGTTGCTCAATGGGGGGCGCTTCTGGCGTTGACCCCCTGCTGCCGGTTTTATTGCTATTGTCTATTGGTATGCTGTGGTGCCGTTCGTTACGGTCGGCTGCTATTTCAAAATAATTGCTCTCAGGGATGAGAGAATCATGATTCAGTTTGGAGTGAGTAATGGGTAAGTTAATTAAAGTTTTGTTTGCAGTGCTTGGGCTCGTTGTGGCCGCCGGCGTGGCATTAGCCGTGTTCCTGCCTATGTACTTTGATCCAAATGATTACAAGGACGAGATTTCTGCCGCTGTGAAGGATAAAACAGGGCGAGACCTGATAATCTCGGGCGATATAGGTCTATCCGTTTTTCCCTGGCTGGGTGCGGACATCGGTTCAACCAAAATGAGCAACGCAGATGGCTTTGGTGATGAGCCCTTCGCTGAAATTCAACAGGTAGCGGTCAGGCTAAAACTGATGCCACTGTTAAAAGGTGATATCGAAGTTGGACGCATTGGGTTGAACGGGCTTCGATTGCGCCTGGCCAAGAATGCACAGGGCAAATCCAACTGGGAAGATCTGCAGGCAGCAGGAAAAGAGGAACCAGCTGCAGAAAGTAAGGGTACAGACCCGGCAGAAAAACCCGGCTTCGAAGTGAAGTCCCTGCAGCTCGAAGGTGTGGACATAAGTGATGCGGCAATTTACTGGTCTGATGCCAGCACCAATGCCAACTACAAACTTGAAGACGTAAATCTGGAAACAGGCGTGATAAAGCCGGGTGCACCATTCCCGCTCACTGTTGATTTCGTCATGAATCAACAGACACCACCGCTTACGACACAGGTAAAGCTGGCAACAACCGCCAATATTGATGTTGATAAACAGAAATACGGGCTAAAGGAACTGGTTATTGACCTGACAGCTATTGGCGAAGGCATTCCCAATGGGAAGCAGACTATTTCGCTGACTGCTGATGCGGATGTTGATCTGGGCGCCGGGACGGCGGCACTGCCTAACCTGGTAGTTCTGGCTGCAGGTGGGCGTCTCGAAGGTTCAGTGCAGGCTACTCAGATAATGAGTGATCCGGTATTAAAGGGCTCTGTGAAGGGCGACAAGTTGTCGCCGCGTGACATTTTGAAAACACTCGGCATGACCGTACCCGAAACGGCAGATTCCGGGGTGCTCAATAATGCTTCCATTAATATGAAATTTAATGGCAAGCTGAGTGACCTATCAATCTCGCCGCTCGCTATCGTTCTGGATGATACAAATATTAACGGCTCTGCGAGCTTGCGTAAGAATAGCCCGCTGGTGATCGGTTTCGATATTAATGTTGATGGCATCGACCTGGATCGTTATCTTCCGCCTGTTGAAGAAAAGAAGGTGAAAGACAGTGGTGCTGTAGCGGCTGCACCGTCTTCGCAGGGCTCCGCTGCCAAAAAGGCTGATAGTAGTGAGCTTAATAACACCGAAATACCCGTCGAGTTCCTCAAGACGTTGAATCTGGATGGCACGCTCAAGGTCAAGACGTTAAAAGTCAAAGGTATGAGTATTGATAACGTTGCCTTGCTGGTCGAGAGCAAGGCTGGCGTTCTGGATGTGAAGCCGCTTGACGCCAGTCTGTATAACGGTAATGCCGATATCAGGGGCCGTATTAACGCCGCTTCTGCTACGCCGTCCTATGCCCTTAAAACGAATTTGAGATCGGTACAATCAGGCCCTTTATTGAAAGACCTGATGGGCGATGACCGCCTGTCAGGTCTGGCTAATATTGCTCTTGATCTTACCAGTAAGGGGAAAACAGTCGGTGCTGCACGACAGGCGCTGAATGGCACAATGAACGTTGAGTTCCTTGAAGGAAAAATCAAGGGTTTTAATCTGGTGCAAATGATTCGGGCTGCCAAGGCAAAGCTCAAGGGGCAGCCAGCACCTCCGGAGGAACCTCAGGAAACAGATTTTGCAGTGCTGAGCCTTTCAGGCATTATCCAGAATGGTGTGATGACCAGTAATGACCTGAATTTCAAAAGCCCTTTCCTTCGTGTAGGTGGAGAAGGCAAAGTGAATCTTGCAAGCGAGGCAATAGACTATCTGGCAAAAGTTTCGATAGTGGGTTCAGGGACAGGGCAGGGTGGTAAGGATCTGGCTGAATTGAAAGGCCTGACCATTCCAATTCGCCTGATGGGGAGTATGACTTCTCCAAGCTGGAAGATTGAACTTGGAGACGCACTAAAAGATCAGGCTAAAGCCAAACTTGATGCAGAAAAGGACAAGGCCAAAGCCGAGTTGGAAGCAAAAATGGCTGCTGACAAAGCCGCCGCCAGGGAGAAAATGGAAGAGAAGCAACAGGAGCAAAAGGACAAGCTCAGGAACAAGTTATTCGAGAAGCTATCTGGCGACTAACTAGGGCTGCGGGCAAAACAGAAAGGGGCTGTATGCGTTCTTGCGCATTTATATTGAGTTTGTGTGGATTGATGAGTATATGCAGTGCGTTGGCTGCCGATATTCAGTCGGTCGACTTCAATAAAAAAGAAGACCGCTACATTGCAAAAATAAATGTCAGGCTGGCAGCGCCGCATGTTGAAGCTTTTGCAGTTATGCAGGACTTTAAAAATCTCCACAAGATTAACCCGGCAGTACAGGAAGCCACGGTACTTGAGTTAATGCCTGGCACCACAAGGCTACACACCCGAGTGAAATTATGTATTCTGCTAATATGCAAGGAAATCAAGCAAGTACAGGATATGCGCACCTTTGGTTTTGGTGAGATGAATGCCAGTGTGCATCCGGAAGTGAGTGATCTCGCCTATGGCTATGCATATTGGCGTTTCAGCGATTGCGCAGGTGAAACCTGCCTATTGTTTCGCGCAGAGATTGATCCCAAATTCTGGGTGCCGCCTGTTATCGGGGACTGGGCAATCAAGCAGGTTTTAAGGCAGGAAGCACTGCAGACCTCAGAGGGTATAGAGCGAGCGGTTCGTGACGGATTCTGATTTCTCAGAACGATTGCTTGCTTGGCACAAAAAGGCGGGGCGACATACACTGCCATGGCAACAACCCCGCTCGGCCTATCGGGTTTGGTTGTCTGAAATCATGTTGCAGCAGACACAGGTTGCGACTGTCATTCCCTACTTCGAAAATTTTATACAGCAATTCCCGGATATCGTATCCCTAGCTGCTGCCGAAGCAGATCAGGTGATGGGTGCCTGGGCAGGTCTGGGCTATTACACAAGAGCAAGAAATTTGCATGCTGCCGCAAAGATCATCTGCGAGCAGCATGATGCCGTATTTCCTGAAAATTATGATGCTGTATTAGCACTGCCAGGCATTGGACGCTCTACCGCGGGCGCAATTCTTGCGCAGGCTTTTGAGCAACGGCACGCCATACTGGATGGCAACGTCAGGCGGGTGCTGAGTCGGTATCAGGCGGTGCCCGGTTGGCCCGGCACACCTGCAGTTGAAAAGAAGTTGTGGGCATTGGCAGAAAGACTTACTCCTGATGCGCAAATTGCGGACTACACCCAGGCGATTATGGATTTGGGGGCGACAGTGTGTAAGCGTTTGCGTCCTCAATGCGCGCTGTGTCCACTTCAGGCGGGTTGCAAGGCATTTGCCCAAGACAGTGTCAGTGAGTATCCATCTCCCAGGCCAAAACGTGAGCGCCCATTACGAAGCGTGCGTATGTTGATTTTGTCGAGAAATGAAAACGAAATATTGTTGGTGAAGCGCCCGTCGTCGGGAATATGGGGTGGGCTCTGGTCGTTGCCGGAAATGCCGCAGGATATGCCGCCACAGCAATACTGCCGGGAAATACTTGGTGTTGATATTATCGATCTGCAGGAAGTTACCGGCCTGCGTCATGGCTTCACCCATTTTGAATTGGATATCCACCCAGTCAGGGCAATGGCGGGAGGGTTTTTTGCTGTGAATGATGATGCTGATCAGCTTTGGTATAAACTCGCCACTCGCGAAGGTGGACAACCCCCGGGCATGCCTGCCCCGGTAGCGAAATTATTGCAGCAGGAATTTGGGTAAGAAGTTATGTTATCCAGTGAATTAATTCAGGTAGCGAATCAATGACACGTATGGTGAATTGCATAAAACTGGGCGAGCCGGCGGAAGGCCTTGCGCGCGCACCGTATCCAGGTGAACTGGGAGAGCGCATTTTTAATAGCGTATCCAAGCAGGCCTGGCAGGAATGGCTGGAGCATCAGACTCGGCTGATCAATGAATACCGATTGCAGTTGGCAGACCCGAAAGCCCGTGCTTTCCTTGCTGAAGAAATGGATAAGTATTTCTTCGGCGGTGGCGAACTGGCTAAAACCAGCTATGTTCCACCAGATGAAAGCTGATATTTCTTAACCGAATTAAGGTAATAATGCGGGGCAGGCCTTGACCCCTTAAGGCTGTGCCTGTTTAATACGCGCTCTCTTGATCCCAGCGGATAACGTTGCGGCATGGCCGGGTAGCTCAGTTGGTAGAGCAGAGGATTGAAAATCCTCGTGTCGGCGGTTCGATTCCGTCCCCGGCCACCATTTAAAATCGGCCCTGCCCGGACAAATCTGAATTCAAGCGTTTGATTATGGAAGGTTGGTCGAATGTTGCCTTATTGCAAGCTTAGTGAGTTTGGTGTTCACTAAACTCTGCGAACCCTAAAAATGATTAATAGTCTGCAGGCTTACTCTGTTCGTCCGGTGTAAGCGTTGAGTGCTCGTGAATGCTATTTATTTTGGGCTTCATTGGCACACTCAGAGTAAACATCAGGGCTTCCTGTTCAAAGCGTGAGTCCATCATATCTGCTGTGCTTAATCCGAGAACAGCATTTCTGTGAATATAAGGTGCCGCACAGCCTGTTGATAGCAATGTGATTGTGAGCAGCAATAATCCCGTTATCCTGCGTGCATCCATACACCTATCCTCCACTATCAGGGCGAGCACACCCCTGCGAGTATTCGCCCAGACTAACTTGAGAATAGTCGATATAAATACAAACGGTTAGTAATATTTTCTTTATGTTGTTTATTTAAGCGGAATAGTGAGAGAAAGAACCATTTGGTCTTCATCCATGAACTGAGAGCTGACTCCCAGTGAGGAATTGCCCATAAAGCTGTTCTGGTTTGCCAGTTGTTTGGCAAATGGTGTCGCACACCCAGTTAGGCTGAGCGATACGGCAATGAGGAATATACCAACGTCCTTAAGTCTCTCATTCATGTGATCATCCTTGGTCTGTACTCATGTTTTTATGTGGTTACTACGATTAATATCCTATTACAGCCCAGGCAATCTGGATGTCCTCAGCTGGCGTAAGTTGTTGTAGTGATTGGCTTATAGGAAAGGGTGGGCGTAAAACGCCAGGCACAGGGTATTTCCCATGTAAAAGAGGCCTGCAATACAGGGTATTGCAGGCCTTGGTTTGTTGTGAGCGTGCTTATTCGAATGCGAAGCTGTCTACAGGCAGACGTGTCAAAGTGCCACTTGGCTTGGTCATTGATGTGGCATGTCCTTTAGCACGTGGCAACATGTGATCAAAGTAGAAACGTGCCATGGCAATTTTTGCCTTATAGAACTCGGGTGTTTCTGCACCATCACCCTTGGCCAGTTTCTCGTAGGCTACTTCAGCCTGCAGAGCCCAGAAGTAGGCCATGGTCACGTAGCCTGAATACATCAGGAAGTGATGGCTGGCGCTTGAAACCACATCACGGTCTTTTCTGGCCTTGAGCATGATACGGGTAGTCAGCACATTCCATTGGGTAGCATAGCGTGTGAGGGTGCGTGCATAGCCATTCATTTTCGGATGCGTTAGTCGTGCCAGGGCGAATTTGGCCATGGTACTGGTGAACTCACGTACAGCCTTGCCACGGGTCATGACCAGAACTTTACGTCCCAGCAGGTCCAGGCCCTGAATGCCGGTGGTACCTTCATATAGGGTCGAGATACGGGCATCACGGGCAATCTGTTCCATGCCGTGTTCACCGATATAGCCATGACCACCAAATACCTGCATACCCTGGTTGGCGGCTTCGAGTCCCATTTCTGTCAGGAAGCCCTTGAGGATGGGCGTATAGAAACCGAGCTTGTCGTCCCACTCTTCATACTTGGCCTGATCATTCTCAATGATGCCATTGACCATATGGTCGGCATATTGTGCGGCGAAGTAGATCATCGCACGACCACCTTCAGCAATCGCTTTCTGGGTCATCAGCATGCGGCGGACATCGGCATGATAAATCAGTGCGTCAGCAACTTTTTCGGGCTCTTTCTTGCCAGACAGTGCACGCATCGAGCGACGCTCCTTGGCATATGCCAAAGCGCCTTGATAGGACAGCTCAGCATGGCATACACCCTGAATCGCGGTACCGATCCGGGCTGTGTTCATGAAGGTGAACATGGCCTCAAGACCCTTGTTTTCTTCAGCGATCATGTAACCGGTTGAACTGTCGAAATTCAGTACCGCAGTAGCTGAGGCCTTGATGCCCATCTTGTGTTCAAGTGAACTGCAAACCACATTGTTGAATTCGCCAACGCCGCCCTGTGCATCAGGCAGGAACTTGGGTACCACGAACAGGGATATACCTCTTGTGCCTTCGGGCGCGCCAGGCAGGCGTGCCAGCACTACATGCACGATGTTCTCGGTAAGGTCGTGATCACCAGAGGAAATAAATATTTTCGTACCGGTTATCTTATAACTGCCGTCTTTTTGTGGCTCGGCCTTGGTCTTAACCTGGCCAAGGTCGGTGCCGCACTGTGGTTCGGTGAGGCACATGGTGCCGCCCCAGCGACCTTCGGTCAGGGGAGGCATATAGGTGTTTTTAATTTCGTCACTGCCGTGCTGCAGGATGGTGTTCATGGCACCCAGCGACAGGCCCGGATACATACTGAATGACCAGTTGGCACTGCCCAGCATTTCAGTCTTCAGCAGTCCAAGCGACATGGGCAGACCCTGGCCGCCGTATTCTTCCGGATGAGATAGCCCCTGCCAGCCCGCTTCTACGAACTGGTTGTAGGCTTCTTTGAAGCCTTTTGGCGTGGTGACCTTGCCATCTTCCAGCTTGCAGCCTTCCTCGTCGCCCGAAAGATTCAGTGGTGCGATCACTTCTTCGGCATAACGGGCACATTCTTCAAGAATGGCGTTAACGGTATCCGGGTCGGCGTCCTTACCGTTGGACAGTTTGCTGTAATGCGTCGGGTAGTCAAAAACTTCATTCAGCAAAAAGCGCATATCGCGCAAAGGGGCTTTATATGTTGGCATGCCAGAGCACTCCTAATAATGTGAAGACGACCGCAGACATGCAGAGTAGACCTATGCGGATGCGGGGTCGAGGTTTCAATTGTAGAATTCAGGAAAGAAATCTTTCCTCTATTATAGTCTTTATTCGCCTGATAGGGAATAATGCCCGTGAATTAGCCTTTTTACATAAAAGTGACACATCTGAAATCAGGAATGAGAGCGTATGAAAGCAAAGGTAGATCTGGTACGTAATGCCCACATAGAAGGGGAGGCATCTGAATTATTTGAGTTGTTGAGTGATCTTCCTGCAACCATGTCGCATTTTCCCAAATTAAGGGCCTTTACCGATCAGGGAGATGGAGAATGGCTATGGGATATCGAGCCAATTCACGTTGCGGGCATGACTTATGAGCTGCAGGTGGTGACGCGGTTTGAAATCGACGCTGCAAACCGTGTGGTGACGCTTTTCCCTGTCACAACACAGGGCAATGCCGAGATTGGCGGGCATTTCTGTGCTGTACAGGACGGTAACAAGGCGGTATTAAAACTCGACATCGCCGGCACGATTGAAGTGGATGTGCCGATGCTGCTGCGGGCACCCGCCAAGCCTTTCATTCGAGGGTATTTCGCAAAACTGATCGACAGGTTTATTGAACGTATTCAGGCTGAATACGCCTGAGTCAATGAAAGGGTAAAATACGAAATCTTGCGGGGGGTTCTCAATTTTTTACTAGGACAAATATATGGCTTCCGGACTGGCACGTAATGTAATTGATCAGGCTTTGGCGCTTAACGAGCGAGCCGCCTCGGCGGCAAGCAATGCCTTCGACTGGCTTTTCCTGAGGGAGATTCTGGTCAAGTCCGGCATGACTCCTTACGAGACTATCTATACCGGCGACCCGATGGCATTGCGGTTTTATCCTTTGCCGCACGAGACTTCAATTGATTTGAGCGATGGCACGCAGATGCCAGTGGTCACCAAGAGAAAGAGCGTGCCGCTTATTCTGGTGCCACCATTGGGCGTGACCACCGAGACATTCGATCTGATGCCTACACGCAGTCTTGCTCGCTATATGGCGGCCAGTGGATATCACACCTATCTGGTGGATTGGGGCAAGCCGGAAAAACGTCATGCCCATCTTAATCTCAAGGATTACGCTCACGATATGCTGGGCAAGGCGATTGAAGAGGTACGGTTGCATTCGGGTAGCCGGGAGGTCTCTCTTATGGGTTGGTGCATGGGTGGCCTGCTGATTCTGATGCATGCCGGTATTGCCAAAGATCCTGATATTAAAAACATCGTGACGGTCGCCAGCCCGATAGATTTACGCGGTGGTGGTGCCGTGGCCCGTTCAGCGGCCATGATCAATACGCCCGCCAAGCTCATTCGCAAATTCAGTAACTTCAAGCTGCATAGCCTCAATCCTTCTTGGCTTTCAGCGCCAAGCTGGATGACGACGCTAAGTTTCAAGATGACCGACCCCATCGGCAGTGTAACTACCTACTGGGATTTGGTGACGCGACTATGGGATAGAGAATTCGTGGAGAGCTACACCACCACCTCGGATTATCTGAACAATATGCTGCTCTATCCGGGCGGCGTCATTCAGGACATGGTGGTGAAGATGGCCGTCGATAACAACCTGGCTGAAGGGCAGATCGAGATTGGAGGGGAGGTTGCAGATCTCACAGCCATCACTTCAGATTTCCTCGCCTTTGCCGGGGAAACGGACATCCTTGTGCCGCCGGAGATTGCGCACAAGATTGTTGAGCTGGTTTCGAGTAAGGACAAGCAGTTTGTTATCTCACCCGGTGGGCATATGGGTGTAATTCTGGGCAGCAAAGCCGAGAAGGCTGTTTGGAAGTTGAGCTCTGAATGGCTCAGTAAGCGCTCGGACTCCAAATCAGGTGAGCATGTCGAGAGCGAAGCCGATCGAGCGGTGAAGCGTGCCTTGCAGCAACGGGCCGCTGAAGATATTACTGCCTGAACATCTAGCGATTCAAAAAAACAGCCGCCTCCTGCAGGGATTCATTGGCCATGGGCAAAGTGCCCGCCTGTAGCTGAAAATCGTGCCAGTAGGATTCGAAAACCCTCAGCGTTACTTCATTACCACCTGCCTTGAGCTTTTCTGTCAGCCGTAGCGAGTCATCCAGTAATATTTCTTCGCTGCCGACGTGAATGAGTGTGGGCGGCAAATTGTCCAGGTTTGCAAAAAGTGGTGAACAATCCGGGTGACTGGCTGCAGTCGCTCCCAAATACATCTCGCCGCAACTCTGCGCCCAGTCTTCCCGGATCATCGGATCAGTCTTGGCTTTTGTCTTGATGCTGTCGCCGCTTAATGTCATATCCGCCCAGGGTGAAATTAAAAAGAGTCTGGCGGGCATCGGCAGGCTGCGGTCACGAATATTCAAAGTAGTACTTAATGCAAGTCCAGCGCCTGCCGAGTCACCCGCCAGAGAAATGTTGCTCGCTTCTATGCCCTGATCCAGTAGATGTTGATAGGCAGCAAGTGCGTCTTCCAACGCTGCAGGATAGACATGCTCGGGTGCGAGTCGGTAATCGAGCGAATAAATTTTCTGATTGCTGAACTTCGCCAGATGCGAGCACAGTCCACGGTGCCCCTTGGGGTTGCCCAATATGTAGGCGCCTCCGTGCAGATAAAGAATTGTTTTCTCAGTAGAGCCTTTATTAGCGATCAGTCGTGCGGGTATGCCATTCAGAACAACAGGGTCAAAGCTGGTACCACGGGCATTTAGGTTGGGGAGCATGAGCATATTTGTCCACCAGCGCTGAAAGGCAACTGAAAACCTTGGTGCCAGAAAGGGTTTTGCAAATAGCCGGAGTGCGACTCTGAGAATGGCAGCGAGCATAGGATGTAAGACCTTAAATTTTTATGTAGTCTGCCACTGCTCGATCTAAATATCCTGTTTCAGGTAACAAACTTTACCTGTGCCTGACTTTCACCTCTGTGGCAGGTCGTATAATCTTGACCCTGTCATTCACTGATCGAGTTCTACCCGGTGCCATGAAGCAATTCCTGCCTGCGCCCCTGTTGGGCGTGATCACATTTTCGATAATGTTAATTAACCTGATGCTCTGGGCAGTACCTGTGTATCTTCTGATTTTTATCAAGTTGATTACACGTGGACGGGCACGTATTGCTGTGTCGCACTGGATCGCCGTTTTTGCTCAGCTATGGGCGTCGGCAAATGTGAAAATCCTAGACGTGATGGTAGCAGTGGAATGGGATATACGCGGTGTCGATAAGCTGGACCGCAATGGGCAGTATATGGCCGTTTCAAATCACCAGAGTTATAACGACATTCCTGCGGTCATGAAGGCCTTCGACATGCGTGCGCCATTTTTCAAGTTCTTTATGAAGCAGGAACTGATATGGGTGCCGATTCTGGGGCTCGCCTGGTGGGGTCTGGATTTCCCGTTCATGAAGCGATATACGCCGGAGCAGGTGGCCAAGAAACCGGAGCTCAAGGGCAAGGATCTGGCAACGACACGGGCTGCCTGTGAAAAGTTTCAGCATATTCCCGTCATGATTCTGAACTACCTGGAAGGCACACGTTTTACCCAGGCGAAACATGAACGGCAGGAATCGCCCTATAAGCATCTGCTGCTGCCGAAGTCAGGCGGTTTTGCATTCGCCATGTCAGTCATGGGTTCGCGCCTGCACAAGCTGCTTGATATTACCGTTGTCTATCCTGAGGGGGCTCGGGAATTCTGGGATATGATTTCAGGCAGGGTGGCTCGTGTGATCGTCGACGTCAGACAGATAGAAATTCCAGACGAATTTTTTCATGGCAACTATGGCGAGGACATGGTGTTCAGGAAACGAATTCAGGACTGGATCCAGAATCTCTGGGAAGAAAAGGATCAGCGCATTGAACAGTTGCTGCTAGAGTCTGGCAAGACTTCAAAAGGCACTGGTGGGGACTAGTGATAATTAAATGAATTTTGTATGATTCTTAAAATTCATTCTTTAATATTCTCTGATACACTGCTTGACAATAAGACGAAGTAATAAATGGGAAGCGCGCTGACGTTTCGTTAATAATAAAATCAAGTCATCGCACTATCCGTTGGAGAACGGGGGTGTAGGTATGTCGGGTTCCGCGATCAGGAAACGTGTACTGATGATTTGGGCCATGATTATTTATGGCTACAGCAGTCATTTACTTGCCGCTTCAGGCAATTTAATCAACATTAACAGCACAATAGAGTCATTACGGCTTGACTCAAAAGTCGAATTGTTGCGTGATGTTGAGGGCAATTATGAATATAAGGATATTCGTAAAGGTAAGGCCAATCAGTTTTCGATAAATACTGAAAACAATCTTAACTTCGGGTTCACGACAGATACTTATTGGTATCGATTTCAGTTAAAGCATCCACGAATCAGGAAAAGCGAGAATTCGGAGTGGGTGCTGGAACTCGGATACCCCCCTTTGGATATTGTCGATATTTATGTGAGTAAAAAGGGCAGAACGCTGCTCTACAGAACAGGTGATCAGAGGTCGCCAAATAGAGCACTTCTTTCCCACAGAAATTACGCACTTCCTTTGAAAATTGAACCCGGTGAGCAGGTTCAATTGCATTTACGCGTGAAAACTGAAGGATCACATCAGGTTCCAATCTCATTGTGGACGGCAAAGAGTTATTTCAACAAAACGGAACGTGAAAATCTCGGCTTCGGGATATTTTATGGCGTGTTGCTGGTGATGGCGTTGTACAACCTTTGTATATTTACTTTTGTCAGGGATGTTGCCTACATATATTACATTGCAACTTTGGTTAGCTTTGCCTTGCTGCAAATGAACCTGAATGGGTTTACACATTTATACCTGCATGAATTTATTCTGGGATCACCTCAAGGGGTGAACCTGGGAGTGCCAATTAATGTCGGCCTCACGCTGATATTTTCGCTTTTGTTTTCGAAAAACTTCCTGCATACACATCTGCACCTCCCAAAGATAAATTGGGTGAACAATATATTGATTGCAGCGATAGGGTTACTGGGGGTATCGGCCTTCTTTATTTCTTATGCCGCGGTTGTCCCGCCAATTGCGGGACTGGGGGCAATGACTGCAATCATGTTTATTGTCAGTGGTTTGATGTCATTGCGTGCAGGTGTCCGGATTGCACGTTTTTATGTGCTGGCCTGGACCTTGTTTATCATTGGCATCCTGATAAAGGTAAGTGAGTTATTCGGTGTTTTACCGACCAGTTTTATAACCGCTTACGCATGGCAAATTGGCGTAATGGTGACGGTAACTCTGCTTTCATTGGCGCTGGCAGACAGGATTAATATTGAACGCAAAGAAAAGATAGATGCACAGGAGGAAGCACTCAATGCCCGTGGCCAGGCTATTACCAATCTTGAGCGTTATGAACGTATGGTCAATAACGTTCTCGAAGGAATATTCCAGACAGACAGGAAGGGTAAGTGCATTAATGCCAATCCGGCTATGGCGAATATGCTTGGCTACGCCTCAGCAGAGGAATTCATAGCTGCTGGAGTCAATTTAAGACTTGATACATCAGTGCATGCCAGGGATGGAGAAGCGATTGTTGAGGCGCTCAGAGAAGATGGTCAGATCAGTAGCCACCAGATGCAATTACGCAGGAAGGATGGGAGTGTGTTCTGGGGATCCTTGTCAGTAAGAACAATTCTTGATGCGGATGGTCGTGCAATCGGTAATGACGGGATTCTGACTGATATCAGTGCACGCCGGGAAAAAGAGAAGCTTGAGCGTGCTCGCGAAGTGGCTGAGGCAGCCACGGCCACCAAGAGTGAGTTTCTGGCCAAAATGAGCCATGAGCTAAGAACACCAATGAATGCTGTTATCGGATTTACCGAGCTTGCATTGAGGAGTGATTCTGTAGATCGTAAACAGGAGCATTTGCAGCATATCTCCACTGCTTCGCACAGCTTGCTACACATTATTAATGACATTCTCGATCTTTCGAAGATTGAAGCTGGAAAATTAACGCTTGAGTCTCGTGAGTTCTCAATGCAGCAAATCCTGGACAAACTGGTAGATCTGTTCTCATCTCAGGCGGCAAGCAAAGGTATTGAGTTTATTGTGCCTGGTTCCTACGAGTTGCCTGTTTCATTGGTAGGTGATCCGCTGAGGCTTGAACAGGTGCTCATGAATTTACTCAGTAATGCATTGAAGTTTACCGAGAGTGGTGAGGTCGAGGTCGGCATTGAGCAATTGGCAGTTGAGAATGATCATGCAGTTATTGGTTTTATGGTCAGGGATTCGGGGATAGGCCTGACTGAGGAGCAGCAGCAGAAGCTGTTCAGGCCATTCAATCAGGCGGATCAGTCCACGACCAGAAAGTATGGAGGTACCGGTCTTGGTCTGGCGATTTGCAAGCAACTTGTGGAATTGATGGGCGGTGAAATTTCTCTGGAGAGTCAGCCTGGTGTAGGGAGTACCTTCAGGTTTTCAGTCAAACTTGGTGTGGGTAAAAACAAAGGGGTAGAGCCACTTGCGGGCGAAGTAAGTGGCAAGCGTGTGTTAGTGGTCGACGACAATGCAGCCGCACGCCAGGTTTATAGTCGTCTGCTCGAGTCGTTGAGTTTCAAAACATCAATGGTTTCCAGTGCAAAAGAAGCACTGGAATTGCTTAAATCCGAATCCTTTGATGCGGTGCTGATGGATTGGCGTATGCCCGAGTTAGATGGCATTGAGGCAACTCGGCTCATTCGTGCCGAGTTAAGCCAGCAGAATCTGGCGATTATCCTGATGACGGCACATGGGCGCGAGGATTTAGTCGAGGCATCGGTAGCTGCTGGAGCGAATAGCTATCTGGAAAAACCCATTAAACCGTCTATGCTGCTGGAGACTGTGCAAGAAGCAATATTGTCGTTCGATGAGAAAAGCAGTAGTGCGGCCAAGGTAGTCACTGAATGCAAGAGTTATGGAGATTTGACAGGCGTACGCGTTTTGCTTGTTGAGGACAATGAACTGAATCGAAGGTTAGCGGGAGAAATCTTATCTGATGTAGGTGTATTGCTGGATACTGCGGAGAATGGCAAGGAAGCCATTGATGCCATTAAGCAGAAGACGTATGACGTGGTGTTAATGGACGTGCAAATGCCTGTCATGGACGGTTTTGAGGCGACCCGTGTCCTGAGAAAGCTGCCGGGCTGTGAATTGCTCCCTGTTATCGCGATGACCGCCAATGCCATGCAGAGTGACCGGGATGAGTGTATGGAAGCGGGCATGAGTGACTTCCTGACCAAGCCTATTGATGCAGCCAAGCTCATAGAGACAATTTCGCATTGGTTAAAGGCAAAATCAGCTGAGCATAATCACGTTCAGGCAGAGATGTCAGAAGGCGATGCTTGATTGCGAATGATTTCATGGCCTTTTTCCTGAGTGAAATGTTCCGTATAAGGAGGTGCTTATTGCCTAGGGCCAACTATTTGCCTAAGGCCATGTTATTCACACTCGTTTTGCTGAATAGTTTAATGCAGGCAAGTGCTGCCTCACCACAGACGATAGAGATTAATCCCGAGCTACATTCACTGGTTCTGAGCAGTCAGGTTCAAGTACTAAGGGATGACTCCGGGAAGATGGTTTATGAAGAAGTTAGCCAGCCACCATTAAGTAATAGTTTTATCTCCAGCGGGGTGACGGGTCTTAACTTTGGTTTTACCCAGGCAGCATACTGGTATCGATTTTCATTGAAAAATCCACATCACAGTAAACAGAATAACTGGATACTGGAAATATCATGGCCGCCACTGGATTATGTAGATGTATATATTTCAGATGCTACCGGGAGATTGCGAATCGTGCGTGGTGGAGATCTCCGGCCACCGGGTTCAACAGGTATAAACCATCGTAACTATGCAATTGCCCTTGATATTGAGCCTGGAAGCGAAATTACATTATATATTCGTGCTCAACTTGAGGGTTCGCACCAGTTGCCATTGGCATTATGGACCGCGGAGGCTTTCTACGAAAAGACGAATATAGAGAATCTCCTCTACGGCATGTTTTACGGCATTGTTGCCGTAATGATCATTTACAACTTTCTGATTTTCCTGACCATAAGGGATGCCGCTTATCTTTATTACATAATATTTATCTTTTGGCTCGCTGCGGCTCAAATGAGTCTGGATGGTTTTGCTTTTCCGTTTATGTGGTGGCTATCACCAGCCTTTGTGAACAAAAGCCTGACGGTATTTATAGCCCTGAGTAGCTTGTTTATCCCTTTATTCATACGAACGTCATTACAGACGAAAAAATATTCACCGAGACTGGATAGGATGCTCGGTATGGCAATGGCGGCAGCGGTACTGTGTGCCATTATGCCGATATTTCTGTCTGTTCAGATTAGTATTTTTGTGGTGGTCATGGTGGCGGCAATCACTACCGTCCTGATAGCTGCTGTCATATTGACACAGGCACTGACCGGCCATAGAACGGCACGTTTTTATGTGCTTGTCTGGGGAGTTCTGGTCGTCGGCATTGTGGCAAAGGTGATGCAGACTAATGGCTTGTTGCCGATTACATTCCTGACGACCTATGCCATACATATTGGCTTGTGTTTTCTTGTAACGCTGGTGTCTCTGGGGCTGGCTGATCAGATCAATCGGGAACGTCGTCAGCGTGAACGTCTGGCACATAGGCATGAGTTGGCAGAAACGAGGGCAAAAATTGATTTTCTGGCAAAAATGAGTCACGAGCTCAGGACACCAATGAACGCCATTGCCGGATTTACCAGACTGGCACTGGGAAGTAGTGCCGAGAATGAGCGGCTTACTCATCTTGGTCGTATTGAAAAGGCATCCGAGTCAATGCTCAAGGTACTTGATGATGTGCTCAATCTGACGCGAATAGAAACAGGTGCTCTCCACCTCATTAATGAACCATTTTCACTTTCAACAGTAATTGATCAGGTCACAAGTCTGGTGAGTGCGGAAGCCGTAAACAAAGGCATTTCAATGGAAGTTGAAAGGGCACAAGACATTCCAGACCTGCTGGTTGGAGATGGGCCTCATCTCGAACAGGTGCTTATGAACCTGATAGGTAATTCCGTGAAATTTACGGATACAGGTTATGTGAAATTTATTATTGAGCTAGTGAAAGCTAATCAAAACGGTATTTCAATAAGGTTCACAGTGCAGGACACTGGAATTGGCATTACGGATGAGCAGCGCTCACGTCTTTTCTCGCCATTCTCACAGGGTGATCAGTCACTATCACGCAAGTATGGTGGCTCAGGTCTGGGGCTGGTGATATGCAAACGGCTGATAGAGTTAATGGGTAGTCAGATTGATGTCCAAAGTGAGCCCGGCAAAGGCAGTGAATTCAGCTTCACAGTGGATTTCGGGCTGGCTGACAATGCGCATCAGCAATTACAGGGGCTATCCGAAGGCCAGGCAGAAAACACACATGCCCCTGAGTTACGTGGAATGCATGTGCTGGTGGTGGATGATAATGGTCTTAACCGGCGACTGGCCAAAGAGGTTCTGACTGATGTTGGGGTTAAAGTTGAATTGGCGAATGATGGCCAGCAAGCAGTAGAAAAAGTCCAGTCAGAAACTTTCGACGCTGTATTAATGGATCTGCAAATGCCTGTAATGGATGGTTTGCAGGCCACCAGGGCCATCCGGCAATTGGAACAGTTTAGCAACGTACCCATCATTGCCATGACCGCAAATGCGATGCAGCAGGATCGAGAATCGGCCTTGGCCTCTGGTATGAATGATTTCCTTCCAAAGCCCATTGATTCAACTCTTTTATTTGAATTGCTTGCAAGGTGGGCTCCTTCTGAAAACGGTGCAAACATGAGTGATGTCAGTACAAAAGTCGACCACGGTGCGATTTCGGAGTTGCCTGACGAGCTTCCAGGTATAGAGTTGCAAGAGGCACTGCTACGCTTGGGTGGTAGAAAGCGATTGCTCCTGGAATTGCTGGTTGAATTCGCCGAAGACCAGAAAGATGCCAGTGATCGCATCACTGTAATGTGGTCATCAGGGAAAACCGAGGATGCAATCAGGGAAGCTCATTCCCTAAAAGGGATGGCTGCCAATATCGGTTGTAATCAGTTATCTGAGACTGCCCGGCTACTTGAGATGGCCATGAAAAGTGGCGAAGAGGATAAGTTAATGCCATTGCTGGCTGAAATGGAGCGGCAATTATCACAGGTAAGGGAGTCTGTGGCTGCTCTGCCCAATGAAACCCCTGTTGCAACGAAAGCTGATGTGTTGTCAGAGGAGGCGTATTCCAGCCAGATAGCAGAATTAATGGCATTGGTTATGAGTAGTGACTTCACCGCACAGGAGAAATTTGATGCTTTGAAGCCAACGTTGGCAGAAAAAATTTCTCCAGAGTCACTGGAGAAGTTGTCTGTGGCTATTCGAGGATTTGATTTTGATACCGCTGCTGACCTGCTTAACGAGTGTTTGAGCTAGGGTGAATCATGACTGAGAAGAGTCGTATATTGGTAGTTGATGACGAGGCCTCAAATCTACGCCTGCTGGGTACCTTGCTGTCGGAAGAGGGATTTAATGTTTCAGTAAGTCGCAGTGGTGAGGAGGCGCTGGAACAAATCGAAAGTAATCCACCCAATTTATTGTTGCTTGATGTTGTGATGCCAGGTTTGAGTGGCTATGAAGTTTGTCAAAGGATTCGTGAGCGAACGGAAACCAGAGCGTTACCGATTATCCTTGTGACGGGTGCACGTCCTGAAGAGGAGCGTGTTAAAGGGCTGGATGCAGGGGCTGACGAATTTTTAACCAAACCTGTTAATCGTGAGGAATTGTTGGCGCGAGTACGATCTTTACTGCGCGTTGAACGTTTGCATCGGGAAAACGTCGAGTGGAATGAACTACTTGAATCACGTGTACAGGATCAGGTTGCAGAACTACAGCGTCTGGGTAGCTTGAAAAACTTTCTACCACAAAAAGTAGCTGAATTGATTGTTTCAGAAGGAGGAGATTCACTACTGAAAGCCAAGCGCAGGGAGGTGACTGTTTGTGTGATTGATTTGCGGGGTTTTACGCCTTTTTCTGAAACCGCTGAACCTGAAGACGTCGTCTGTGTGCTTGGTGAGTTTTATGCGGAAATGGGTGAGATTGTTGAAGCGCATCAGGGCACGGTCGAGCATTTTGCGGGGGACAGCATGACTATATTTTTTAATGCTCCGCTGGAAATTGATGAGCCTGAAAGGCAGGCGTTGCTAACTGCAATTGCAATGAGAGATCGTTTTGAATTGCTATGTAGTACCTGGAAAAAACGTGGGTATGATTTGGGTTTGGGTATTGGTTTATCCAAAGGCTACGCAACCATAGGCGCAATCGGCTTTGCGGGCAGGTGGCAGTATGCGGCAATAGGGGCCGTCACTAATCTGGCCGCGCGAATGTGTTCAAGTGCCCAGCATGGCGAAATCCTGGCACCGCTCAAGTTCATCGTCAGCGTTGAAGAAATTGCAAAGTACGAGTCGCTTGGTGATAAAGAGATAAAAGGTTTTCACCGACCAATCGCCGTGATGCGTGTTGATGGATTAAAAGACAGCGCCGCAGAGTCTGGCGTCTGAAACCGGTGTATCACTCAGAGACTCAATTTTCGAAGAATTATGCGAATTAGCCACGTAGGCAGCAGGCGGCTCGCCAGCATGAGTTGAATTGTTCCTGCACCTACCGGCCAATGTACCTTGGCAAAGCCCTTGTGGTTTGCGGCCTTCCATGCGGTATTTGCAATATCCTGTGGCGTGAGCTTAATGCCCATTTCATCCGAACTCTTGGTATGCATGTCCCTGGTCATATTGGACTGCACAAAAATCGGCATGATGTCGGAGACGCTGATGTCGTGGTCTTGCCATTCCAGATTCAAAGCCTCGGTGAGGCCGCGCACTGCAAACTTGGTGGCTGAATAACTCGTAAAAATAGGTGCGCCGTAAACAGCCGAGGCTGATGAAATATTGATGACACGAGCGCCTGCTGCCAGCTTCAAATACGGAAAGGCCAGATAACAGCCATTGATAACGCCTTTGAAATTGATGTCGACCATGCCGTGATGTTTGCCAAGATCAATGCTTTCGAAATTCCCCGTCGTTAGTACCCCGGCATTGTTGATCAGCAGGTCAAGCTTTCCGCCGTGCGAGGCAGTGAATTCATCCAGTGCCAATTGCCAGTCATCCGGATTGGTGACGTCCAGTCTGCCCGCCAGAGCAGAGTCGTCTCCAAGTTGCTTCTGTAAGGCAGAGACGCCATCAACGTCTACATCAAAAAGCCCGACGTACCATCCATTGCTGGCAAAAAGCTCGGCCGTTGCCTTGCCAATGCCGGCAGCAGCGCCGGTGATCAATACGTTTGGCTTTGTATTCATTTTTCCGCTCTTTGAGGTAGGCAAGGGTGGGGAGCAATAGATACCATTGTCCGATATTCATCACAACATTTGAACTATGACGACACGACTGCTCGCCAACAAGGGCACCATTCCTTATGAAGATTATCGCTTGGCTTATGAGGCGCACGGCCCTACCGATGGGCCGTTGATGATTCTGATTCATGGCATTCTGCTGGATGCCGCCTGTAATAGGGATCTTGCACTGGCCTTTGCCAGCAAGGGATATCGTGTGGTGCTGCTCGACCTTCTGGGACACGGCAAAAGCGACAAGCCGCGGCATGCCAAGGAGTTACGGGTGGAGTTCTTTGCCGAGCAGGTGGGTGTAACGCTGGATTACTTCGGGGTCGAGTCCGCAGTCATTGGCGGCATGTCATTGGGTGCCATTACTTCATTGCAGTTTGCCGTGCAGGCACCCCATCGTGTGAAGGCGATGATACTGGAGATGCCTGTGATGGAGCGTGCCGTACCTGCGGCAGCCATGATGCTGGTGCCATTGTTAGGGGCCGTGCGATATGCAGCGCCGGTATATCGTTTGTTTGCGCGGGGTATGCGAATGATGCCGCGACCCAAAAATGGCTTGTTTGAAAGTGGCATGAATGCACTGTCGCAAGAGCCGGAATCCATAGCCAGCGTGTTGCATGGTGTTCTGGTGGGGTCTGTCGTGCCTCCCAAGCGTGAACGAGTGAAGCTCACAATGCCTACATTGGTGATCGGCCACGGTCGCGACTGGTTGCATGATCTGGAAGATGCAAAGATTCTTGCAAATGAACTACCGAATGCAGAATTCATGATGGCCAATTCCATTTTCGAACTGCGAACCCGCCCGGAACGCATGCTGCCAGAAATCATGCGATTTCTCAGGGCAGTAGAGCGCGAACAGAAAGCGGCCTGAGCAACAATAAATCGACTGTGCCATCATTATCGTTTCCGAGTAAATAAAGACAACGGGAGCCGGAATGAAATCACTATCCTTGCAGGACTCCGCATTTCTGTGGATTGAAGGCAGACGCCAGCCCATGCATGTGGGAGGGTTGCATTTGTACACGCCGCCGGAGGATGCCGGCCCCGATTTTGTGACTGAACTGGTGGAGCAATCACGCAGTTATGCTCAGGCCGTCGAGCCATATAACCTGCGGCCGGTGTTTCGCATGGGACGCTGGCAATGGGCTGAAGATGATCACTTTGACCTTGATCACCATTTCCGCCATTCATCCCTGCCTCGGCCGGGCCGGATACGTGAGCTGCTTTCCCTGGTGTCGAGATTGCATGGCACCCTGATGGATCGCAGTCACCCCATGTGGGAGATGCATATTATCGAGGGGCTGGAGGATGGGCGTATTGCCGTTTACGGCAAGCTCCATCATGCCCTGTTTGATGGTGTGGCTGCGATGCGCGCCACCATGAATGGTCTGAGTGAAGATCCTGCTCTGCGAGGCGATGCCCCCTTCTGGGCCAAGGAACGTCCACCGAGAGCGCCACGTATCCTGTCCCCGGTTGAGGATGCCAACCCCCTGGTGATGATGGCAAACTCCTTGCGGGAGAGTTCCGGGATCGTGCCAGGTGTGGCTCGTGGAATCTGGGATATCGTCAGGCCAAGTAAGTCAGATCCGACTGATATCACGCCCTTTCAGGCGCCGCCGACTATGTTCAACGTCAAGATTTCCAGTCCGCGTCGCTTTGCGGCACAGTCCTATGATCTGGCGCGTATCAAGGCTGTCGGTAAGGCCAGCGGGGCAACCCTGAATGATGTAGTGCTTGCGATGTGTGCTGGCGCACTTCGTGAGTACCTGATTTCGCAGAATGCACTGCCGGATGAACCCCTGATTTCCATGGTGCCGGTATCGGTGCGTTCTGCCGATAACCCGGATGCAGGCAATCAGGTTTCGATTATCCTCGCGAATCTGGCCACGCAAATTGCTGACCCGGGCAAGAGACTGGAAACGATTGTGGCTTCCACCAAACATGCGAAAGAGAAGCTCGGACAAATGTCCCGGGTCGAGCAGCTGTCCTATGCGGCGGCAATTTCATCGCCGATGCCGGTTGCCAGTTTCCTGGGCATAGATAAGGTGCGGCCTATATTCAATCTGGTCATTTCCAATGTGCCGGGCCCAACCAAACCTCTGTACTGGAATGGCGCAAGAATGGATGAGATGTACCCGGTCTCCATCCCGGTCGATGGGCAGGCATTGAATATCACGCTGACCAGTTATATCGATCGTATCTGCTTCGGGTATACCGCCTGCCGCCGTACCGTGCCGGGTATGCAGCGCTTGCTGGATTACACGGAGCAGGCGCTGGCGGACCTGGAAACCGCCGCTGGTATTTGAAAAACCTATTGAGTACTTGAAATGAAAAAAATATTTCTTCATCTGTTGGGGCTTGTCGCCATTCTGGTCGTATTGATGGCGCTGTATCCCGAAGAAACGGCAAAACTGGGCATGAATGCCGAGCGTGCTGCCAGTGGGCTGAGTCACAAAACAATCGTAATTGGTGATGAAACCTGGCACTACCTTGAGGGCGGGCCTGCCGATGCTGAAGTGGTGCTATTACTGCATGGTTTTGGTGGCGACAAGGACAACTGGACACGGTTTTCAAAATCACTGACGGGCAGCTATCGCGTCATTGCGCCTGACCTGCCTGGCTTTGGCGAGTCCGCCCGGCATGCGGACTGGGATTATTCCCTGCCACCGCAACGTGGTCGTGTGAATGGTTTTGCGGCGGCGATGAAGTTGGAGCAGTTTCACGTTGTGGGTAATTCCATGGGTGGGCATCTGGCAGCCCTGTATACACACAAATATCCGGGGCAGGTGCTATCCATGGCGCTGTTCAATAATGCCGGCATTAATGCACCGGACAAGAGCGATATGCAGAAGGCACTGGATGAAGGAAGTAATCCATTGGTTGTAGGCTCGGTCGAGGATTTTGATGGCCTTTTAGAGTTCGTCTCTTACAAGAAACCCTTCGTACCCTGGCCGGTGAAAGGCGTGCTGGCACAGAAGGCACTGGATCATGCGGAATTCAATCAGTACATATTCGATTCTTATAAGAGTGACCGCTTCTCCGGGCTGGAAAGCAAGCTGGCCGATATTGATAATCCGGCACTGATTTTGTGGGGAGAATTCGATCGTGTGCTGGATGTGAGTTCAGTCAATGTCATGCGGCCGCTATTGCCACATGCTGAAGTGGTTATCATGAAAGATACCGGTCACGTGCCGATGCTGGAAAGACCTGCGGATACTGCTGCTCATTACCTGGCGTTTGTCGATAAGCACTGAAGTTATTGATTCAGTTCCAGCAGGATATCCACACAGATAGCCGAGTTCTGTGACAGTGAAAAGCGCAGTGCCCGCCCGTTATCCAGTGGCTTCCAGCTACGCAAGGTAATCTCAAATGGGGTGCCCAGTTCGACATATTTTTTGAATAATGCCTCACCGCCCATGCAATGCACTGTGTGAGAGGTTGATAACCAGCCTTGTGCATGTCCCACCATGTGAGCCGCCTGATAAGCCACGTCCAGTAAATGGCTGGCGGTCGCATGGTCACCTGTACCTGTATGCCAGGGATGCAAAGGCACAAACCCTGCTCTGGCATCTATCAAGGCGAAACAGGAAAGGCCTTTGCGATTCTCATGTAGCGGCGAGACAAAACATTCCTGTGAAGTATTTACGCCGGCGGTTTCTGCTGAAGCGAAGTTGAAATCCTGCGGGCGGGTGCGTTCCAGCGCATTTTTTATCCTGTCACGCCAGCTGCCGTAATCACGCTTGCGAAACACGACACCCCAAGCCTGCATTGTCTGCATGACCTGCGCGTCTGCACTAAGCAGTTCACAGCCGTAATAGAACTTGTCATCCTCGTCGGAGATTTCTGCCAGGGCCCGGGTTGCATGCTTTTGATGCAGGCATGCAGGCATGTTTTTCCATATCACTTTAGTCAAGGCGCTAGCCGTTTGAACCGGGAGCTTGAGCAGGTCGAACCCACAACCTATGCCGATAAAAAAGCTGTGTTTCCCGATAAGTACCGGGTGATCCGGTGCAAGCTTCAGCCAGGGCCAGCGCTCGATATTTATATCCAGATCATAGCGGACATGGCTGTCATCTAGGATTTCCGGGTTGAGTACAAAGTTGTGTTTGTAGGGGAACAAATCTATCTGCCTGATGGGCGGTTATAAGATAAGGGTACTGGTTGTCACAGAGGCCTGCCATACTAACTAAATGAACAAAGAAAAATCTCCAAATATGGCGCTCTTTTGCGATTTCGAAAATGTCGCACTGGGTGTGCGTGACGCCAAATACGACGACTTTGATATCAATAAGGTGCTTGAGCGCCTGTTGCTGAAAGGGTCTATCGTGGTCAAAAAGGCCTATTCCGACTGGGAGCGTTACAGTAAATTCAAGAAAACAATGCATGAAGCGGCGTTTGAACTGATTGATATTCCGCATGTCAGGCAGTCTGGCAAGAATTCCGCCGACATCCGTATGGTGGTTGATGCTCTGGACCTCTGCTACACCAAGGCGCATGTGGATACCTTCGTGATTATTTCCGGCGATTCCGATTTCTCGCCGCTGGTGAGCAAACTCAGGGAAAACAACAAAATGGTCATCGGGGTGGGTGTGAAAAATTCCACTTCAGACCTGCTCACGGCCAATTGCGACGAATTCATCTTTTACGATGACCTGGTACGTACGACCAAGAAACCACGGCGTAAACCTGCTGCCAAGAGTAAAGCCAAGACTGCAAAGTCCCCTGACGATAAAACCCAGGAAGCCTTCGATCTGGTGCTGGAAACCTTCGAGGCTCTGCGTTCTGAACGTGAAGATGACAAGATCTGGGGGTCCATGATTAAACAGGCCATCAAGCGACGCCGCCCGGGTTTTACCGAGTCATACCACGGCTTCAGTACATTCAGTGAGCTGGTCGAGGCGATGAATAAGGCGGGTCTGCTTAAGATTACCCGTGATGACAAATCGGGTGGCTTTGTTGTTTCTGCGGATTAGGCTCGCACTGAAATTTCCACGCAAATTCTGCGAATTTGCATAAAAGTTTTTAGGATAATTAATTATGACTAATCATCAATTTCGTCTTATCGCCCGTCCGCAGGGTGAACCCAAACGCAATGATTTTGAATACACCGAAGAAGAGATTCCTGATGTTGGTGAAGGTCAATTGCTGGTGAAGATTGAGTACATTTCACTGGATCCCGCCATGCGCGGCTGGATGAATGAAGGTAAGTCCTATATTCCCCCGGTAGGGATTGGTGAGGTGATGCGTGCCGGCACGGTGGGTGAGGTACTGGAGTCCAGGAATCCTAAGTTCGCTGCAGGCGATCACGTGCTTGGCATGTTTGGTGTTCAGGAGTACGCGCTGTCGGACGGCAAGGGTGTAACCAAGGTTGACCCTGCCCTGGCACCTTTGCCGGTTTACCTCGGTACGCTTGGCATGCCGGGCATGACCGCCTATTTCGGATTGCTTGAAGTCGGTGAGGCCAAAGAGGGCGATACTGTGGTGGTGTCCGGTGCTGCAGGTGCTGTCGGCCAGGTGGTTGGGCAAGTCGCGAAGATCAAGGGCTGTCGGGTGGTCGGCATTGCCGGTGGTGCTGAGAAGTGCCGTTATGTCGTTGATGAACTTGGCTTTCATGCCTGTATTGATTACAAGAACGATGACTTGAAAGACGGACTTAAGCAGCATTGCCCGAAAGGCGTGGATGTTTATTTCGATAACGTCGGTGGGGATATTCTGGATACAGTGCTTACCCGTCTGGCACCCGGTGCCCGGATCGCCATCTGCGGGGCAATATCCCAGTACAACAATATGGAAACCGTTAAGGGTCCGAGCAATTACATGTCCTTGCTGGTTAATCGGGCACGTATGCAGGGCTTTGTGGTGTTTGATTATGCTGATCGCTACATGGAGGCTGCCATGCAGATGGGGCAGTGGATGGCGCAGGGTAAATTGAAGACGCGCGAGGATATCGTTGAAGGCCTTGAGACTTTCCCTGAAACGCTACTTAAGCTGTTTCATGGTGAAAACATGGGCAAGCTCGTCATCAAAGTATAAAACATGGAATGTGTTGTATACCGTTGCAAGAAGCAGGCGGAAATGTACTTGTACCTGCGAGAGGGTGTGACTACTGATGACCTGCCGGCAGCTCTGCTTAAGCAGGTAGGTGAGCTTACACAGGTCATGGAGCTGTCTCTGACACCGGATTCGAAATTGGCACGGGCGAAGGTTTCCCTGGTGCTGGAGAAACTGGAAGTGGACGGTTTTTATCTGCAGATGCCGCCATCTGCCTTAATCAATGCCCACCTGCATTTCGGGGATTAGTCATTTCGGCCACAAAGCCTTTCTCAGCTTCCTGTGAGCGTAATCGTGAGCCGATACTGGCGGTATTACGCCGGGAGTTCTCTGGCATTGAAAATGTTTTGGAGGTGGCCAGTGGCACTGGGCAGCATGCAGTCTATTTTGCCGCAGCAATGCCGCATCTTACCTGGCAGTGTTCGGATCAGGCTGAGCATATTGAAGGAATTCAGCAATGGCTGGATGAGGCGGCATTGCCCAATACGCCTGTGCCACTTGTACTGGATGTGGCTGACCAGCCATGGCCAGCCAAAAATAGGGACGCAGTGTTCGCGGCAAACTGTCTGCATATCATGTCCTGGTCTGAAGTGGAGTGTTTCTTTTCGGGACTGGATGCTGTGTTACTGCCTGATGCGAGGCTTGTAATATACGGGCCGTTTAATTACGACGGTGCCTATACCAGCGAAAGCAATGCCCGGTTTGATGCGTGGCTGAAATCACAGGCTCCGCATAGGGCAATTCGCGATTTTGAAGCGGTGAATGACTTAGCCGAGTCGATAGGTCTTAGGCTAAAGGATGATATCGAAATGCCAGCCAATAACCGCTGCCTGATCTGGGGACGTTCCTGTAGCTAGTAGGACATCATGGCCATGGGTGCCAGTGTTTTCCAGAGCGTACGCCAGGTTTCCCAGTCATGGTCACCACGGATCTCCAGAAATTGGATGTTTTCGGGTTTCATGGCACGCAGATGGTCGTAGTAAGGCACAAAGTCATCGTCTTGCCCGTAGCCAAGATAGATTGGGGTTTTACGCTTGGAATCTGACATAAATCGCCACGCATTATTCAATGCGCTCTCAAGATCCTCGTCGCCATCCCTGTCTACGGGGCCCGTCTTCTTCAGGCGCGTAAGGTACTTGTAATCATCGTCGCCCATGAAGGGTGAAAGCAGCATAAGTTTGTCAATGCGCTCGCTGTGTTTGGTGGCCATCAGCAATGAACCAAAGCCACCCAGACTAATGCCGACAAAGGTAAACGTCTTGTCCGGGTAGCGGGCAAGTATATCTTCGGCCAAACGTTGGTCAATGACTCGTTCGCGGTAATACCCCCAATGTGCATCGACCGTGATCAGCGCATTATCAGGAAATTCCTCGAGTAAGGGTGCGGCAATGGTGATAAACCCCTTGTCGGTGAAGTCCGTAATGCGATCTCGAATTCCCGGCAACAAGACTGTCACATGCTTCGCTGAGCCGATATCGCCGTATATTTCATAGGGCAGGCTGGCTTCTGTTTTCGGTTGAAACAGGCTGACACAGCCGCTGCCCATTACGGTGATTACGATCAGTATTGTTAGTATGTGTAGATTGCGCATCGTTTCATTTTCTATAAGCTGGTCAAGTGGTATCACGGTGTCGGACAAGACTAACAAGTTACGCCAACTAAAGGCAGGTTAACAATGAAAGAATACGTTCCTATGGTTTTAAAATATTTAACTGCCCTGCTCGCAGGTGTGATCCTCTCGGCCTGTGCCAGTAATCCCAGTAATCAAGGTCAAAGAGTCGTTGTGGTGGATTCCATCCCCGTGACTTATTCACAGGCGCTGGCTGCTTTTGATGCAGCAGATAGTCATGAAAGCCTTTTGCTCGCTATTGATGCACTTGAACGGTATGCCAGAGCACACCCCGGTGATTATGCCAGTCGTGCGCGGCTCGCCAATGCCTATACCTTGCTCGGTGCCGGGTATACAGAAGGTGGTAGCGCCAAGGCCCGAGCCTATGATCAGGCAATGGACTACGCGCTTGAAGCTTTTAATACCGATGGTACGTACCAGCTTGCCCGTATGAATGGCAAATCTTTTGAGGAAGGGCTGGCGTTTCTCGACGAACGTCAGATGGAGGCCATGGAGTTCTGGAAGACGGCCATGTTTTACTCGTTCAGAGAGGCATCCGGCCCTATCGCCAAGCTTTGGCGTTACCCACGCCTGAAAGAAGCTGTGGCAGTGATGGAGCGTCAGGAAGCGCTGGATCGAAATGCAATGTGGGGCAATAACCTTATGTCATGGGGGATTTACTACCTTGCGCAACCTGAATTTTATGGCGGAGACCGTGAAAAGGCGCGTGCTTATCTGGCTGAAGCAGCTGCTGTGAGTCAACGAAATATTGTGCCCCGTTGGGGACGTGCCAAGTATTTCGCAGTGGCTATGGGTGATGTTGATTCCTACAGGTCAGATTTGCAGTGGGTGGCTGCTCAGCCGCTAGATGAGTTGGTAGGATACAGGCCCTGGAATCTGTTGTTACTTCGTGAAGCCAGAACATTACTGGAACAGGAAGAATTATTTTTCTAATTTCAGGCAGTAATTTTATTACGCAATAATTCCCGGCTGGAAGTGGCGAGCAGACTGACCAGACTTTTAGTTGTAAGCCAACGTGTTTTCAGTGATTTCTTTTCCGGAATTGATATCCAGAGTCTGAGCAGGTGCCGCAGTTTTTCCGGATCATCCCAGTCTTCGAACCCGGTGCGTGCGTGCAGAATTGTATGATTGGAAATCAGCTGGATATCTCCTGGTTCCAGATCCATGTCCAGATAGAAATCAGGGTGGCCGGCAATTGCGTCGTAGCTGTCCAGCAGGTCCTGTTCTTCTGACGAAAACTCCGGCACAAAGCTGAATTTCTGGGCCTGCCGATAGTAGTCGCTCTGCCAGAATGTTCGCAGCTCTCCATCGGCATAGGCGCAGGGACTGATGGGGAAGGCGCGAATATCGCCGTCGCCTTTGGTATCAAACCAGACGGGTCGATAGAGTCGGTCAACAAGATGTGGTTTGAGGCGTAACAGTTCGTTATAGACTGAGATTGAGCTGGCAATACGCGACAGGCCTCCGCTCTTGGCCTTTTGCAGACAAAGCAGTCCGACGAAATCGGCGGCATCACAATGTGGTGCAATGGCTTTGTTGGTACGGTAGTAACGAACATCCTTGCCTGTATTCTGATCTCTGACATGGCCGAGCAGATCGCCCTCGGGATTCTGGGCGCCCGGTATTCCGAAGTGATGTCCGAGACACCAATACACCATCGATGTCTGGGCTTCACTCCATTTATGGACAGGAAGGCCGCGAATCAGAATGAAGCCACGACCAAAACGAATATCATGCCGCCACTCCCTGATATGTTGCTTTAGTGTTGGCAGGGGGAAATCTTCCCCTGTAAGTTTTTCAAGCGGTTTGCCGGACTTTTCTGCATGGCTCAGGGCTGCCTCGAGCTCGCCAATTTCGGCATCACATAGTCGGTATTGCCAGTCATCCTGCTCGCGCAGCGTTTTTCCCAGCCACGCGGATGGGCCATGCAGGGGGTGTCGCAGCACGGATTCATGTGGACGGGCAAAATAGTGCAATGTTTGCGCGCGGAGTGATTTATACATTTAAAGGTCTCTGGTGAGCGACCAATATTGTCATATTGGCATCAATAACTGAATTTATTCTATGCTTGGGTTAATGTCGGGATTAAGGTCATTTTACCCTTGGATACTCGAGCCGAAGTTAGAGCGACGGAATGTAAATGAAATTAAATAAAATATTGACCATCGCTGTCATGTTGGGCCTGGCAGCCTGTGACAGCAGCATTCCTGAGCGCCATCAATGGGTGGTCAGTGGTGATGTGAGTTATCTGCAATCCACGGAATTGCCGAATCATGCCGTATTAACGGTAGCGCTGGAGGATGTGTCTGCGGAGGATGTCGACACAGTCGTACTGGCTGAACAGCGAATCGTGCTGAACGGCCAGCAGGTACCGATTGAGTTCAAACTGGTTTATGACCACAGAAAAGTCAAAGAAAACCATCGCTATGCGGTGGCCGCCAAAATCCATGACAGCACCGGCCTACGTTTTACCACAACCGAGCTTGTGGGTGTTTCACTGGCAGAACGCAATGTTGAAATCAGCATCACTGTAGATGCAGTTGCAGCTGCAATAGCCGAAAGCGGCGAAGGTCCGGTATTTACCTGCAGGGGAAACCGGCCAGCCTGGCAGTTAACTGTAGCCGAGGGAACGCTCGATTTTCTAACACAGGGAGACATGCCAAAGGAAATAGAGTACTCAGGTGGCTATACGGCATTGTTCGGGCCGGATGGCGGTGCGTTTTATGAATGGGAAGGTGAGTCAGGGCAGGCCGATAAGCTCAAGCTGAGAGTGTTGCCCGGACACTGTGAAGACAGGAAAGCCGAATCGGATGATGAAAGGTATTTTAATTATTCTGTACGTATGGATACCCCCGGAGAAACCCTGAAAGGTTGTTGTCAGATGGATTCGGAGATTAAATCCGAACCCACGGTTATCTATGACTGTGATGACGACACTGAAATTGCAACTGTCTTGGTACAGGAAGGCAATAGCAGCCAGTTATTGCTGCAGTTGGAAGATGGTCGGGAACTGGTTCTCCAGGAGAAGGACAGTTGGGATTCTTCAGTGTTTGCGGATGGCGCAACCCTCTTCAGGTTTACCTCCGATACGGCGACCCTGGAACTGGATGGGGCCGAAGCCATCACCTGTGAAATTGCAAACTGATGGCTGCAGGCCTTAACGGGCGTGGTTGGTTTCCAGGGTTTGTGCACACTGAATACATAGACAGGCAGTCGGGTTTGACATCAGGCGTGCAAAAACAATGAGTTCTCCGCATTCATCACAGCAACCAAAGTGTGAGTCATTTACCTGATTCAGGCGGGTTTCCGCCAGCTTTATTTGTTTCCGGGTCCGGGCAGTTGCTGCCTGGGCCATAGCCTGGCCTTGCATGGCATCCATTCTTGAAAGGCGTCCCTGGCGAGTCTGATCAAGTTCAACAGTTTTACCTGCGGCCTGACCGTTTTCCAGAGTATTTCGTAGTTCCAGGCAATATTCCTTAAGTCGAGTCGTCAACTGCGCCCTTTGCATATTCGTCAGTAATTCATTCATGTGCAGAGTTCGAAGGTGCCCTGCCGATTTCACTAATGGGAATATTGATTTGCTGTGGAAGTTCCGGCTGAAGCGTGGCGTGGTGAATGCCGAATTTCTCAATCAGCATGGCCTGTAAATCAGCGAGTGCTTTCTGCCAGTCATCCATGTTGCGCAGTATGACGTGTGCCGAAAGTGCGACTTCACTGGATGACAGATTCCAGATGTGGAGGTCATGGATGGAGCACACCTGATCAGTTGCGGCCATCGCATTACCAACGTCTTCTATCTTCAAATGCCTGGGAACTCCTTCCATAAATACATGCATCGCTTCCCATAGGAGGCGAAGACTGGAGATCAGAATTACGACACATATCACCAGCGAGAGTATGGGGTCGATCATCAGCCAGCCAGTTGCCATGATGACGAGCCCGGAGGCCAGTGCAGCCACAGAGCCCAGCATGTCTCCCATGACATGCAATACGGCGCCACGAGTGTTCATGTCCTGATGGCCGTGACTCAGTGTCTTCAGGACGATCAGATTGATGATCAGGCCAACCGTCGCAACAATAGCCACTACCGGGCCATCAACGGGCTGGGGATGCTGGAATCGCTGCACGGCTGCGTAGATTATGCCTGTGACGATGGCGAGCATGAACAGGGCGTTGATGGCTGCAGCCAGTACCTCGAACCGCCCCAGTCCAAACGAATGCTTACGGGTCACGCCACCCCGGGCAATTGTGCCAGCCAATGCAGCCAGACCCAGAGCGCTGGCATCGGTCACCATGTGTCCGGCATCACCGAGCAATGCCAATGAGCCTGACCACCAGCCGGCCACGGCTTCTACGGCGGCGAAGCCAAGAGTAAATACCAGCGCCCAGCCAAGATGGCCATGCCCATGGGCGTGGCCTAAATGGTGGTCGTGTTCCTGGGGTCCGTGATGGTGGGCATGCATATGAATAGATTAGTCGAGTGAAGTTGTTTTGTCAGAAGAAGCTTAAACCCTGAACCGTACTCACGAGTCAATAAGTGCAGGCTAGTTGGCGGGAACGGTTCGTTCCTTTGCCCAATGTCTTAGTCTTGCGATGTCTTCATGACGAACGACCGACAAGGGTCTGGTTTGTTTTAGCTCTGCTGCAATGTGTTCTGTGGAAAGCGCACAGTGATCAAAGGTAGCAGAAAACCGTGCGGCGACTACGGCCTGTTCCAGTTCCGCGCCAGAAAACCCCTCGCTGAGCTGAGCCAGTACGGTGAGATTAAACGTTTCTGGATTCATTTCCCGTTTCTTCAGATGCACGCTCAGAATGTCCTGCCGCGTGTCTGCATCTGGCAGGTCAACGAAGAAAATTTCATCGATTCGGCCCTTGCGCATCAGTTCCGGGGGGAGTGATGAAACATCATTGGCGGTTGCCACCATAAATACTGGCGCCTGCCTTTCGGCCATCCATGTGAGCAAGGTGCCAAGTACCCGACCCGAAGTGCCACCATCGGCATCTCCGGACTGAATACCCTTTTCTATTTCGTCGACCCAGAGCACACATGGCGCAAGTGATTCAGCTGACTTCAATGCGTCCCGAATATTTTTTTCTGTTTCACCGATCCATTTGCTGTAAATCGCGCCGAAGTCCATGCGAATCAGGGGTACTCCCCAGGCGCCGGCAATGGTTTTGGCCGCCAGGCTTTTGCCGCAACCCTGAACCCCGAGCAGCAGTACACCCTTGGGCATATCTATGGTGTTATTAATGTCCGCTCTCAGAAAGTAAGCCTTGCGTTTTTTCAGCCAGGATTTCATATTGGCAAATCCACCAATATCCGAAAACCTGGCTGTGTCGTACTCGAAGGAAAGAATGCCGTCCTGACCACCCAGACGGTATTTTGCATCCATGACAGCTTCAATATCACTGTGGGTAATTGCGCCATCATCATAAATGGCATTTCTGATCAGGCGCTGCGCATCGCTGACCGTTAGACCCAGCAAATTGCGGATTAACAAGTCCATGGCTTTTGTGTCGGCACTGACTTTCCTGTTGTCGTTTTTCAGTTGCCATTTTCGAGCTTCGTCATGCACCAGTTTTTTCACCCGGTCAGCATCGGGCAGGGTTAATTGATAATGGGTGCAAAGTCTTTCAATTTCTGCGGGTATATTCAGCTGGTGACTAATAAGAACCAGGCTGTTGTTGTGTAAATACAGCTTCTGTGCAATTTCCTTGAGCTGTCTCAAGGTACGTGGATCTTCAAGGTAGGGGTGGAAGTCCAGAAGCACAATGACGGAGTTTTTTATTTTCCGATCCAGGTGTTCAAGCATCTCGCGTGGAGTGGGTAATTCTTCTTCATCCATAGAAGGTACGTCCGGCGCGACCAGTTCAAGGGCGTGAATATCGCCGACTAAGCTGTTTTGTAATCCCTGTGCGGCACTCCATGTAAGCATGCTTTTACCCATCGGACGAATGACCTGCTTCAGATTCTCACGGGCACGCTCTTCCTCGTGTGTCTCGATAACGAGGATAGGGAAGTGTGAAGTCAGCAGCAGTTCCAGATTTTTCTTGTCTTGCATGGCGTGTCGATAGTCTGTTGGCTGCCCATCTTAGGAAAAAAGATGGCGAATTGCGACAGCGAGTAATGCCTGTGTTGCGGGCAATGGTTGAAGTATAAGATGTGTGGAAATATATCACTGAATTGGGCATGCTGAGTTCGTAGGAGATTTACATGCGATTAGTACTCAACATTTCCCTTATTTTTACAATCTTGATTACAGCCCCGGCCAGGGCCGAGCTGTTGTTCAGCGAAGATTCCCGTGAAGCAGTAGAGCAGCAGACCCCGATTCTTAAAGAGCAGTTGCGGGAAGCCGGATTCGAATGGGGTGCGCCAATTTTTGTGCGTATTTTCAAGCAAAGTAACCAGCTGGAGCTTTGGCTCAAGAAAGGCGAGCGCTTCGAGCTGTTCCGTAGCTACCCGATATGTGAGCGCTCGGGGTATTTGGGGCCGAAAATCAGTCAGGGCGATGAACAGGCGCCGGAGGGCTTCTACTCGGTCATCGCGGACTGGATGCACCCGTTCAGTGATTTCCATCTGGCATTTAACATCCGATATCCCAACGATCATGACCGCATGCTGGGCAGGACCGGTTCAGCCATCATGGTGCATGGCGGTTGCTCTTCTTCTGGCTGTTTTGCCATGACTGATGAGGGTATCGAGGAAATCTATACGCTGGCCGAAGTTGCCCTGCTCAATGGTCAGGAGAGGTTCAAGGTGCATGTATTTCCTTTCCCGCTGACCGACGAAAACCTTGCACGTCACAGAAAAAACAAGTGGCATGATTTCTGGCTGAACCTGAAAGAGGGCTCGGATCTGTTTGAAGCCAATGGTGTGCCGCCGAATGAATATGTGGTCGACGGACGCTATATGTTTGAAGAGACTTCCGTTCAATGTGCTGTCGCGGAATGTCAGGACGAGGACTGTGTCAGGCAGTCGCAACTCAGTGAGCAGGCTGTTAACAGCCTCTGGCGTGAACTGATGAAGGAAGAGGCCGCAGCCGAAGAAGCCGCGTCATTAGCGGCGGCTCAAGAAAATGCCCCGCCAGGCGAACCGGACGGGGCATTGTCAATAACGGTTGATTAACCTTTGTAAGCGTCGATAGCGCGCTGGATCTCGACTTTGGCTTCGGCAGCACCATGCCAGCCGGTAACTTTGACCCATTTGCCTTCTTCATTGTCTTTATAACGTTCGAAGAAGTGCTGGATTTCGTTTTTGAGGCGGTCAGGAATATCGGCAAGGTCGTTCATGTCCTTGTAGTAGCCAGTCGACACCTTGTCTGTGGGCACAGCCAGTATCTTGGCATCTAACCCGCCTTCGTCTTCCGTGTTCAGGTAGGCCACGGGACGGCACTTGATAACAGAACCGGCTACGACGGGATATGGTGTGAGTACCAGCACGTCTACGGGATCGCCATCATCGTACAGAGTCTTGTTTACGAAGCCGTAGTTGGCAGGGTAATGCATGGCCACATTCATGAAGCGGTCTACGTAAAGACAATTACTATCCTTGTCGACTTCATATTTGACCGGCGCACCGCCGGCTGGAATTTCGATAATGACGTGAATTTCGTCGGGGGCATTTTTGCCAGGGCCGATCAGTTCATAACCCATGTGTAGTTTCCTCTAGGCTCGGTTTAATCTTTGGAAGGCGCGCATTATACCTGCATTTACAGGGAAAACTCGGTGCCGGTTTTCTTGGGCACGGCGATGTTCTTTAGTTTGACGTACTGCGGCAGGCCATTCTTGTACTCGGGATAATGTTCGCCGGCAATCAGTGGGGCAAGGTAACGACGACAGGCCTCGGTGATATGGAAGCCATCGTCAGTAATGAATTCCGCGGGCATTTTCTTTTCTACATTGGCCACTTCGTCCAGCGGTGCCTCACCGATCGACCAGACATAGGGCGCATCGGATTCACGTACAATGGACACCATGATGCCCCCTTTGCCGGCAACTGCCATCTCAACTGCGCCCTTGCCTACCGCATAGGCCTGTTCCAGGTCTGTGCCGGATGCAATGTGACGGGCTGCACGCATCAGATAGTCGGCAATGGCGTAGTGGTATTTGAGTCCGAGTTCGGCTTTGATAATGCTGGCCAGCGTGGAGGCAACTCCGCCCAGTTGTGTATGACCGAATGCATCGACTGATCCGGCATCTGCTACGAATTTTCCTTCGGTATTTTTGATGCCTTCGGATGCGACGATTGTGCAGTGGCCATAATTGTCGACAGTTTCCTGCACCCGTGCAAGGAATTTAGCTTGATCAAATGCAACCTCGGGGAAGAGGATGATCTGAGGGTCATCACCCTCCTGTTCAGCGGCCAATCCGCCGGCAGCGGCCGTCCAGCCTGCATGACGCCCCATGACCTCGAGTATGAATACCTTGGTGGAGGTCTTGGACATGCTGGCGAGGTCAAAGCCGGCCTCTTTTATGGAGACAGCTGTGTATTTGGCAACTGAGCCAAATCCGGGGCAACAATCGGTATGGGGCAGATCGTTATCCATTGTTTTAGGTACATGGATGGCCTGGATCGGGTAGCCCATGGACTCACCGAGTTGGCTTACCTTGTGGCAGGTATCTGCAGAGTCACCGCCACCATTATAGAAAAAGTAGCCGATGTCATGCGCTTTGAAAACCTCAATGAGCCGTTCATATTCAGCGCGGTTTTCTTCCAGACTCTTGAGCTTGTAGCGGCAGGATCCAAATGCGCCGGCGGGTGTGTTCTTGAGTGCCGCAATGTCTTCAGCACTTTCCAGGCTTGTATCAATCAGGTCTTCTGTGAGTGCGCCAATGATGCCATTACGGCCCGCGTAGACTTTACCTATCTTGTCGCTGTGCTGGCGCGCTGTTTCGATGACACCACAGGCGGTGGCGTTGATGACGGCGGTAACACCGCCTGACTGGGCATAAAAGGCATTCTTGACGGCCATAATTGCATTCCTGTGTTCAGGCATTTGCGCCTGAGTGACTTAAAGATGGGCATGACAAGCCGCATAGGATACTGGAAATCGTGTATCGAAGACTACGGCAAAGTGAGCGCTATCTGGGGGTTTGGCATTGACTTAAGGCGCGCTGGAGGCTAATTTTGCGCCCCTTGTTCATTATTTATTGCCAAATATCCGTGTTTGGCAGTCAATGCGGTTATTGCCATTCACCGCACATTCCCTGGGAGGGAGTAATACATGCGACTCGTACTATTAGGTGCACCGGGTTCCGGTAAGGGTACCCAGGCCAAGATTCTTATGGATCGCAAGAATATCCCACAGATATCGACGGGTGATTTGTTGCGCGCTGCAGTTAAGGCGGGTACCGAGTTGGGGCAGAAAGCCAAGACCGCAATGGATGCTGGCGAGCTTGTGGCGGATGACATTGTTATTGGCATGATCCGTGAGCGACTGGCTGAAGCGGATGCTGCCAATGGCTTTATTCTAGACGGTTTTCCGCGCAGCATTCCCCAGGCAGAAGCGCTGGATGTCATGCTTGAAGCTGAAGGACAGCCGCTGGACAAAGGTGTCTTGATAGATGTCGATTTTGATTCGCTGCTCAAGCGACTGACGGGTCGTCGTACCTGTGCTGACTGCGGTCAGATGTACAACGTCTATTTCAGTGCCCCGGCACAGGAAGGCACATGCGACAAATGCGGTGGAGAATTACAGCATCGCGCTGACGATAATGAAGAAACCATTACCAATCGTCTGGAGGTCTATGAGAATCAGACGGCACCTCTGGTAAATTATTACAAGGCACAGGGTAAGTTGATCAGTATTGCCGGCGAAGGTGATATCGAAGACATATATTCGCGCCTGACTGCAGCGTTATAGAGCTGCCGCTGAATAATAAAAAAGCCGCGCAATGCGCGGCTTTTTTGTATTATTTTCATTACTTGAAATGAAGGCGTCCCGAATTCACGGATGCCTGAACTTTACCATCCAGAATTTTTAGCAGATCGTCGCCAACAGCGACTTTGCGCCAGCCTTTTAGCAGTGCAGTTTCCCGGTCTCCAGCCACGAGCTTTTCCAGATCAGCCCGTTTACCCAGAGCGGCAGTGGCCAGTTCGTTCTTCTGCGCAGCCTGCCGCAGGCAGGCCATCAGCAAATCAACGACAGGTTCCTGTTCCGGCTGCAGAATGCGCTTGTCTTCGACCAGCGCACCCTCGGGCAAACCGGTTTCAGCCAGTATTTCCAACAGGGTTTCGCCATGACGTTTAATCGTTTCAGCGCTCATTTCCCGTAACCGGCTCATATCGTCGAGAGACTGAGGAGGGCGGCGAGACAGGTCGTTCAATGCGCCGTCACTGAGTATCCATTTGCGTGGTCGATTACGCTCGATAGCTTCTGTTTCACGCCATTTGGCGAGCTTGGCCGCCCGCTGTTGCTGTTGGGGTTTCAGTCTGCCGAGGCCTTTCAGTCTGCGCCAGGCATTGTCCGGATCAGGTGTGTAACGGGAGGGGTCAGTCAGAGAATCAAGATCGACCTGCAGCCATTCGAGACGTCCACGCGCCTGTAATTCATCAGTGAGGATTTTGTAAATCGGGCCCAAATGAACGACGTCATCAGCGGCATAGGCAAGCTCGCCCTTCGAGAGCGGACGTCGGCTCCAGTCACATCGGGAATGACCTTTTTCCAGATTGACTTCCATGACACGTTGCACCAGGTTCGCATATCCGATCTGGTCGCCATGTCCGGATAGCGCGGCAGCCAGCTGGGTATCAAATATGGGCGCAGGTGGCTTCCCGCCAGCGAGATGAAAAATCTCCATATCCTGACTTGCGGCATGAAACAGTTTCACAATGTCGGGGTTGTACATGAGATCCATTGCCGGAGACATATCTGTAATTGCCAGCACATCAATGCAGGCAATGGACTCCGGGGTGGCAAGCTGTAACAGGCACCACTGTGGGAAATAGGTCTTCTCACGTATGAACTCGGTATCCACGGCTAGCCATGGGAAGGCGGCGGCTTTATCGCAATATTCTTCAAGTTGTTCACTGGTGTCGATAAAGATGTATTCGGTCGTCATGTTAATGAATCTCGGAGGACAGTCGGAAGGGGCGGCTGAGTCGGGTATTATGCGCGTTCAAATCACTTCATGTTTGGCTATCTAACCTATGGTTAATTACATAACACGTGCCACGCTTGATATGTTGCTGCTCAGGAAAGGCCCGCAGGATTTACCTGCCCGCCGCGAGTTAATGATGGCAATTATCGGGGTCTATGTGCTGATCAGTACATTTGCCTATCTCAGCGTTACGGATATGAACGTGCCTGTGTCGTTCATGCAGGCAGTCAGTAGTCTGGCTTACCTTGCCGGTTTCGTATGGGTCGTTCTAATGGTGGCTGGTAAGCGAGCCCGCTTTCAGCAGAGCTTTATGGGTTTTACGATGACGGCGGCGGTATTCAATATTCTGGAGGTCGGGCCGCTATTGGACCTGATGCCCCATCTGTTGAAAATGCAGGAAATAGTCCAACAGGCCCAGAATACGGGTTCCGAGATCAGCCCTGAACAGATCGAGGCCATCCAGATCCCGGGATTGTCGATGGTGCTCCTTTTATTTGTTTATATGTGGCGATTGCTGGTCATGGCGCATATATTCCATCACGCGTTGGAGATATCACGTGGCCGGGCAATGGCAGTGACATTATTGTTCCCGACAGCTGTGATGTTTTTAGTGCTGGTTTTGCGTTAGGCAACAGGAGCTGCTTATGCATGTACATATACTCGGCATCTGCGGCACTTTCATGGGCGGCATCGCATTGTTGGCCCGAGCTGCCGGACATCGTGTTACCGGCTCGGATGAAAATGTTTATCCGCCCATGAGTACCATGCTGGCGGAGCAGGGCGTCGATGTCCTGCAGGGTTTTGACCCGGCCCAACTCGATCCGCAGCCTGATGTTGTGGTGATCGGGAATGTCATGACACGCGGCAATCCCGCTGTTGAATATGTACTGGACAAGGGTTTGTCGTATACCTCAGGTCCGCAATGGCTGGCAGAACATGTATTGCATGACCGATGGGTGCTTGCTGTTTCGGGTACGCATGGCAAGACCACTACCAGCAGTATGCTGGCATGGATACTTGAAGATGCAGGCCTGAAGCCGGGATTCCTGATAGGTGGTGTTGCGGCGGATTTTGGTGTCTCGGCCCGTCTTGGGGAGGCGCCATTCTTTGTCGTGGAGGCCGATGAATACGATACGGCCTTTTTTGATAAACGATCCAAGTTTGTGCATTACCGGCCACGAACACTGGTGATTAATAATATCGAGTTTGATCATGCCGATATCTTCCCTGATATCGAGGCCATCCGGAAACAGTTTCACCACCTTGTACGTACGGTCCCCGGGCAGGGACTTATCCTGGCAGATGATCAGGAAGAAGAAGTCTCGACCACGCTGGACATGGGTTGTTGGACGCAGGTCGAGTCATTCGGGCATGCCGATGGCTGGCAGGCCGGATTGAATAAAGCTGATGGAAGCGAGTTCGCGGTCAGTTTCGGCGGGGTTCCAATGGGCGAAGTGCGATGGGGAATGCTGGGTCAGCACAACGTAAATAACGCCTTGACCGCAATTGGTGCGGCGCGTCATGCGGGCGTGAAACCCGAGGATGCCTGCGCTGCATTATCCAGATTCAAGGGTGTGAAGCGTCGTATGGAATTTCGCGGTGAAGTGGGCGGAGTCCGTGTATACGATGATTTCGCACATCACCCAACGGCAATACTTACGACGCTTGCCGGTGTGCGGGCGCAAACTTCTCAGGGCCGTATTCTGGCTGTTCTGGAGCCGCGCTCCAATACTATGAAGATGGGTGTGCATAGTGCACGTCTGGCGGATTCCCTGCAGGACGCCGATCAGAGTTTTGTGTACCAGGGGCCGGGGGTCGACTGGGATGTGCAAAGTGTTTTTGCATCGATGGGCGAAAAGGCAGCTGTTTATTCTGATCTCGATGTGCTGGTGGAGGATGTGGTGTCTTACGCCCGACCTGAAGACCGCATAGTTGTGATGAGTAATGGCGGCTTTGCTGGCGTTCATGACAAGCTTCTCGATCGGCTGGCTTGACCGAAATTCTCAGGCAGGGCAAACTGCGCGCGCTATGAATATTTTTAACAAACGACTTCCAATGCAGATTAGCCAGGTGCGCCTTTCATGGTGCAAACCTGCAGCGCTGCCTGCTTTGGAGAGTTGATCGTTCAGTTCGTAGATTTTAACGATTTCGCAAAAGGCCGCAGCGTTTCAGACCTGCGGCCTTTTTTGTTTCCACAACCTCCTTTAATTCCCCCACCTTAACTTAAGCGGGAATCGCAAGGATCGAGCAGCAGAGGTGCCGCAGTACGTTTAGCTGGATGTGAAAATACATTCGTGTTTTGAGGATGGAGCCATGTCAATACCGTCAGCCTACGTAACCGTTGTTCTAATCTGGGCCACTACGCCGCTTGCTATCAAGTGGAGCAGTGTTGGCCTGGGTTATAGCGGTGCCGCCCTGAGTCGCATGATGCTTGGCGCTCTGGTGGCTACATTGCTGGTTTATATACTGCGCAAACCTTTTCCATGGCATGCAGCTGCGCAGCGTGGTTATGCGCTGGCAAGTGTCGGGGTATTTGGGGCGATGTCACTCGTGTACTGGAGCAGTCAGTATGTACCCTCCGGTCTGATCTCGGTATTGTTTGGTGTGAGCCCAATCCTGTCGGGGGTCCTGGCCTACTGGCTGCTTGATGAACGTGCACTGACGCCGTTACGTGTGCTTGCACTGCTCTGTGCCGTGGCGGGACTCGCAATGGTGTTTGGAGGCGAGGCTTTTGACCTGGGTGAGTTCAATATCGAGGCAATGAAGGGTCTGTTGGGCCTGACCACGGCTACGGTGTTGTTTTCATTAAGTGCTGTTCTAGTGAAAAAATTCGATACCGGTATCGACCCCCTTGTGCATACGGCAGGAACATTGCTGTATTCATTACCCGGCTATGCATTGCTCTGGTATTTTCTGGACGGTGAGCTGCCGGTGAATGTGGAGACACAGGCGATTGCCGCTACCTTGTATCTTGGGATATTTGGCTCAGTTGTCGGTTTTGTAGCCTATTACTATGTATTGCAGCGACTGACGGCGGCAACAGTGGCGCTGATTCCGTTAATCACCCCGGTGCTGGCCCTGATGCTGGGAAGCGTGCTTGAAGGAGAGGTGCTCAGCGACTTGGCGCTGAAAGGGGCTGGTTTGATTATTTCGTCGCTGGCGATCTATCAGTTGGAGGGTATGATGCGCCCGGCATTGCGTAAGTTATGAAAATAGGTGGGCCCGATGAAATTCGGGCCCACTTGTTTACGGGGAACTGTCTATGCAACTGAAATGCAGCACAATCCGGTATTTAGTGCCGCCTGGTTCTGTGCTGTCTATCACGCCTGTGCGCTGGCTCAAGACGGAAACTTTCTGATCAGTTTTGTCACAGGTGCGTTTGGCTTCTTTTTTAGCTGAGTCAGTGGCTTCTACGGCGCTTTTTTCCTCTGCGGTGACTCTGAAGCTGCCGTCCCCCTGGGGAGATAACGACGTTTGCCCGGCGCAGGCCAAAAGTGCACATGTACTAAAAAGCAGAATTAAAGTTCTTCGTGTGGAATGCATAGAAGTATAAAACCGGAATAAAACCTGAAGAGCAGTCTAACCTGAAGTCAGCGTGGCACAATAGCCGCTGTTAATTAAGTAGTCAGACATGAAAACACCACAAAACAGTTTAATCAGGCACGACGACTCGTCAGCAAGGATCGAGCAAAACCTGCCGAAAGTTTCCGATTTGATACCGGTTATCGAATCTGCCATGGAAGCAGCCCGGGCGCATGGCGCTTCGGATGTGACTGCAAACATCGGTGTCAGTACGGCCTTGACGGTGCAGGTACGCAAGGCTGAAATTGAAACTGTCGAATTCCAGGATGACCGCGAGCTGGGCATAACCGTGTATTTCGGAAAGCGCAAGGCCCAGGCGAGCACAGCTGATTTTGCACTGGATGCTGTGCGGGAAACCGTCGGTATGGCCTGCAGTATGGCGCGGCATATGGCTGAAGATCCCTATGCCGGTCTGGCTGACCCTGAAAGGCTGGCCACGGAATTTCCAGATCTTGACCTCGACCACCCCTGGTCTCTGGCTGTAGATGAGGCAGTAGCGCTTGCACAAGCGGCAGAAGCTGCGGCTTTTGATTTTGATCCACGCATTATTAATAGCGATGGCGCGAGTCTGGATACGCGCCGGGGCATATCCATATATTGCAACAGTAATGGTTTCATAGGCAGTAAGTGTTCGACTGAACACAGCCTGTCCTGCGTGATGTTGGCGCAGGATGCGGACAGTGCTGACATGCAGCGTGATTATTGGTATGACAATGTGCGTGTGCCATCACTTATGGCGAGTCCCGAGTCCATAGGGCGAGAAGCGGCTGCCCGGGCTGTGGCTCGTCTGGGTGCACGTGATTTGAAAACATGCGAGGCGCCGGTGTTATTCCCGCCTCAACTGGCCCGTGGGCTTATTGGCAGCTTTATCGGAGCCATCAGTGGTGGCGCACTGTATCGGAAGGCGAGTTTTCTGTTAGATAAAGTGGGCGAGCCGGTGTTTGCTGATCACATTCGCATTCATCAACAACCGTGTCTTCCGGGTGGTATGGGCAGCAGTTCGTTCGACCGCGAAGGTGTTGCTACCGAGACTCGTGACCTGATTACAGAGGGTGTGTTACAGGGCTATGTCCTGGGGAGTTATGCAGCACGACGTCTGGGGCTTGAATCCACAGGCAACGCCGGCGGTGTGTATAACCTGATTCTGGATCCTGGCGAACTGGATCAGGCAGGCTTGCTCAGGCGGATGGGTAAAGGCCTGCTGGTCACAGAACTGATGGGGTCGGGGGCAAACCCGGTAACAGGGGACTACTCACGTGGTGGCTCGGGTTTCTGGGTTGAAAATGGCGAGATTGCCTACCCAGTGGAGAACATTACCATTGCCGGAAATCTTAAAGATATGTTCCGCGAAATTGTCGCAGTCGGTAATGATGTGGATATTCGCAGCAACACCCGATGTGGGTCGATACTCGTTAATCGCATGACGGTGGCAGGGCAGGGATAATATATTGCGACTTCGTAGAATACGAAGAGGTTGTAATCGTTTAGAGAAGTATTAGCGCGCCCAGGCCCAGGAAAGCAAAGAACCCGACGATATCAGTGATGGTGGTTAACACCACGCTGCCTGCTAGTGCAGGGTCAATACTCAGGCGGCGTAATAAAAGTGGCAGGCCAACGCCCGCGGCTGCGGCGATAATCTGGTTAAGCACCATGGCCAGTCCGATCACCATTGAAATCATTGGGTTGCGGAACCACACAAGCACGATCAAGGCGACAACAATGGCCCAGGCGAGTCCATTTATGGTGGCGACCGAGACTTCCTTGATGAGCAGCGATCTGGCGTTGCCCATGCCGATCTGTCCCAGTGCCAGACCGCGAATCATCAGTGTCAGCGTCTGGCTCCCGCCAATGCCTCCCATGCTCGCGACGATGGGCATGAGTACGGCAAGTGCGACGACTTCTTCAATGGTGGCTTCAAAGAGTCCGACTACCCGTGCGGCCAGAAATGCAGTAAACAGGTTGATGCCTAGCCAGACAGCCCTGCGACGAGCACTGGGTATGATGGGCGCGAACAGATCTTCTTCTTCATCCAGACCGGCACGACTCATAAAGTTGTGCTCGGCCTCATCGCGAATGATATCCACGACGTCATCAATCGTGATTCGACCGAGCAGTACGCCGTGATCATCCGTGACCGGCGCGGAGACCAGGTCCAGATCCTCGAATGTTTTGGCGACCGTGCTTTCGCCGGTATTCACGTTAATCGGGTCAATTTGATCATCCATGATCTCGCCAATACGCTGGTCGGGATCAAGGGTTAATAATTTATCCAGCGATACGGCACCAAGATGACGACCAAAGCGATTAACCACGAATAGTTTGTCTGTGCCCTGTGGAAGTTCGCCACGCTGGCGAAGGTAACGTAGTACCACGTCTACTGTGACATCCGGGCGGATGGTCACTGTATCGATATTCATCAGACCGCCGGCGCTATCTGCCGGATAGGAAAGAATCGATTCGAGACGTTGCCGGTTCTGGAAGTCCATCGACCTCAGAACCTGCTGGGTCACGGTTTCCGGGAGGTCTTCTAGAAGGTCGGCGAGGTCATCGATATCGAGGCCTTCGGTCGCTGCCAGCAAGACCTCGTCATCCAGACGATCGATTAGATTGGTTCGCACCTCGTCATTGACGTGGAGCAGTATTTCGCCATGGTCTTCAGCGGAGACCAGTCCCCAGACAATTTTACGTTTGGTGGGTGGGATGCCTTCCAGCAGGGTGGCGACCTCAGCAGGATTGAGTTCCTGCAACATTGGCTGCAGGCGGCGCATGCGACCGCTTTCCAGCGCATGATGTAAATGCGCCAGGATGTCTTCAGGGTCACGTTGCTGGACGTTGTCAGTCATGCTGCCTGTCCTGTCTGGAATCGCAGCAAAGTTACCTGCTTAGTGGCTGCACGTCCATTTATATAATTTAAGCTATTGTTCTTATTGGGCTTTCGGGAATGGTCCCAGTATATTCAGCGCAATCAATGCTGGCCGTTACCCAGTGCTGTAATCATTTCATGAATTTCATCCGCATCATGGCTGCCAAGTATGGCCTGTGCCTGGGTGCGCAACTGGCTGATATCACTTTGCATGATGATGCGCTTGACTTCCAGAATGCTGGAAGGATGCATACTGAATTCAGTCAGCCCGAGCCCCAGCAGTAAACGCGTGTAGCGTGGGTCCGAGGCCATCTCACCGCACATCGAGACCGGGATATTGGCTGCAGCACCGCTGGTAATACTCATGTGAATCAGGTTCAGTACTGCAGGATGTAATGGGTCGTACAGGTAGTTGACCTCATCATCGACACGGTCGATTGCCAGGCTGTACTGGATAAGGTCATTGGTACCGATGGAAAAGAAATCGGCATAACGAGCCAGCATGGGCGCCGCCAATGCGGCCGCTGGCACTTCAATCATGGCGCCCACCGGGACGTCTGCATCAAATGCGATGCCTTCTGCGGTTAGCTCGGATTTCATTTCCTCAATCAGATGTCTTGCCTGACGTAATTCCTGAAGGTTGGAAATCATTGGCAACATTATGCGCATGGGGCCCAGAGCCGATGCACGCAGCAGAGCCCTTAATTGCACGCGAAACATATCGACTTCTTTCAGGCATAAACGGATGGCTCTCAACCCAAGGGCCGGATTGCTGGGTGTCGGGCCGGTATGACTGCGGCCGCTGTCGATCTGTTTGTCTGCACCCAGATCAAGCGTACGAATGGTGACCGGGCCGTGGGCCGCTGTCACAACGCGTTGATAGGCCTCGTATTGTTCATCCTCATCCGGCATTTTCTCGCGGTTCATGTAGAGGAATTCAGTACGGTAAAGGCCGACACCCTCGGCGCCGACTTCATGGGCGGCCTTGCTGTCTTCTGGTAATTCAATATTGGCGACCAGCGTAATTTTCTGGCCATCCGTGGAAATGGCCGCCTCTTTCTTGAGGCGTGACAACATGCGCCGATAGCGGGCATCCCTTTCTTGTCGACGCTTGTAGAAGGCGCGTGCTTCTGCATCGGGTTGTGCAATGGCATGACCCTGTTCACCGTCGAGAATAATTTCTTCATCGTCAGTCAGAAGTCGACGTGCGTGGTGCAGTCCGACAATTGCCGGAATACCCAGGCTGCGCGCAAGAATGGCGGTATGGGAAAGTGGGCCGCCGAATTCGGTTATATAGGCAGCAACGCCTTGCTGATGAAGAATGATGATGTCTGCCGGCGTTATATCATCAGCGACAACCACTGCAGGGACAGTATTCTTTCCCTTGGGAGCATTCAGCGGGCGATCCTGCTTTAAAAGGATGCGTTGAATTCGCTGCGTGACGTGCTCGACATCGTCACGACGTGTACGCAGGTAGGCGTCTTCCATCTGATCGAATACCGCGATAAGACTGTCACGTTGTAATTTCAGTGCCCATTCAGCATTACAGTTTCTTTCCGCAATCAGCACCTCAACTGCATCGGACATGGCGCTGTCCTGCATCATTAACAGGTGCGTATCAATAAATGCGGCTATGTCGGCAGGCGCGCTCTTGGGTATTTGTTCCCGTATATCACGCAGTTGCTGTTTTGCCTGATCCAGGCCGTCTCTAAACCGCCTGCATTCAGCCTCAACCTGTTCAGCGCTGATTTCTGATTCGGGTATGTCGAGGTCGCCGCTATGGATTTTGTGTACACGGCCAATAATGACGCCACGTGATACGCCAATGCCGGACAACCATAGACTCATCTGTCTGACCCCGTTTCTGCTGCCTTGATAACCGGATTGTCACTCATCTTCATCAAAGCGTCTGGCAATGAGGGCTTCTAGTGCATTGAGCGCGACGTCTGCATCATCACCTTCGGCAGTTATTTTAAGGGTGGAGCCCTTGGCTGCGGCGAGCATCATCACACCCATGATGCTTTTGCCACTCACTTCACGTGAGCCTTTGCTGATACGAATATCGCATTCGAAGTGGGCAGCCTCTGTCACCAGTTTGGCTGCAGCCCGGGCATGGAGCCCGAGTTTATTGATGATGCTGACTTCGCGTTCTATAGCCATTTTTTATCTCTGATTACTCGTTGGAATCTGCGGCCAGGATGCCTTGACGCCCACCCTTGACCACACCCTGGGTCATGGCTTCAAGTTCGAGATCCGGGTAATTGAATATTCGTACCAGCATCGGCAGGTTCAGGCCTGCAACCACACGGGCATTGGTTTCTCTGGCTGCACGCATGGCGATATTGCTGGGGGTTGAGCCAAATGCATCTGTAATCATGAGGACACCGTCTCCGTCGTCCATCGCGCTGGCTTTGGATATCGCTGCAGAAACCATCTCATCAGGGTCCTGTCCGCGATGTATATCGACGACATCTATAGCCAGCGGTGTGCTGCCGATCATTTCAGTTACGGTTTCTACCAGATGTTTGCCCAACTGTCCGTGGGTAACGAGTAAGACGGCTACGGCCATGATTCCGTTATTTCCTTAATGTCAGGGTAGTTCAGTATGCCGCAGAATGGTTCGCGGATACCTTTTACGAAAGTATTCTGCCAGTTTTTCAACGAGATAGACGGACCTGTGTTTGCCCCCGGTACAGCCAATGGCGACGGTAACATAGGCACGATTCTCGGCCTGATATTTAGGAAGCCAGGTTTCCAGAAATCTTGTGATGTCATGAAGCATGTTGCCGGTGTCTTCTTCGGCTTCCAGAAATTTCTTTACACCTTCGTCACGGCCGGTTTGTTCTCGTAATCCTGCCTGCCAGTGCGGGTTGGGAAGGCAACGCACATCGAAGACAAAATCAACGCCTTCCGGCATTCCATATTTGAACCCGAAGGACTGAAATAATAATGACAGTCCATCACTGTCCCGCCCTTGTAGGTGGTTGCGAATTATTTCGCGTAACTGATGAATATTTGTTCGACTGGTGTCGACAATATGATCGGCATTATCGGCGATTGGTTTTAGCAGTTTGCGTTCCCGCTCAATGGCTTCAGCCAGAGGGGTGTCAGCATCTGTGAGCGGATGTTTGCGTCGCGTTTCGCTATAACGCCGAAGAATGACATCACGGTCGGCCTCGAAGTAGACCACTTCGATATCGAGACCTGCATCTTTTAGCTCCTGAATACGCTTGGGAAAGATGGCAATGTCGCCGGAGCGTGAACGTGCATCAATACCGACCGCCAATAGAGGGAATTCCTCATCTCGCAATTGCAAGGTCTCGGGTGTAATTGAAGCAAGCAAGGGTAAAGGAAGGTTGTCGATGCAGTAGTAATCGAGATCCTCAAGCATGGCCAGGGCCACACTCTTGCCTGAGCCAGAGAGTCCGCTGACAACTATGATTTTCATTTTTGATCCTTTAAATCGGATTGCATGGCCTGCATCTGTCTTTTGGAAAATACCTCGTCAGCCGCGTATCCCTGTTCCCGTAGAATGTGGTCTCGACAGGCGGCTTCAACCAGTACGCCAAGATTATGACCAGGGACTACCGGAATGGATATCTTTGGAATCAATACTTCCAGTACTTCCTGGGTCGTTCGGCTACCGGCCAGACGCTCGGCATGAGGCAGGTGCTGGCCTTCCCGGGTCGGCACAAGCTGAATGACCAATTCGAGTTTCTTTTGCTGTCTAACGGCGCTTTGGCCGAACATGGCACGTACATCCAGTATGCCAAGGCCGCGTACTTCCAGGAAGTTACGCAGAACTTCCGGAGAACTGCCGCTGATCCAGTCAGGTGCCTGCCGTGAAAATTCCGGGGCGTCGTCAGCAACCAGTCTGTGCCCACGACTGATGAGTTCCAGTGCCAGTTCGCTTTTGCCTATGCCGCTCTTGCCGGTTATGAGTATGCCTATGCCAAATATTTCGAGAAAAACGCCATGCAAGGTCATCTGTGGCGCCAGAGAATCGCTTAAAAAGTGGCGTAGACGATAGAGCAGTTTATGACCGGGAATGTCTGTACCCAGCACAGCAATGCCTGCTGAGCCCAGGCCATGTAAAAAAGACTCCGGCAGTTTCAGGCTCTCAGCGACAATGACTACTGCCGTCTGATGTTCTTTCATGGCGGTCAGATTCCTCGCCATGCGAGACTCATCCATATCATGGATGTATTCGATTTCGGCAGCACCGACTACCTGTACCTGGGGTGGATGAACGAAATTAAGATAACCCGTCAAAGGAATGGGGCGATCCTGACGTCGGGCGCCGCCAATCGGGTTATTCATTCCGGTATCAGATTCAGGAATGCTGTCCAGCGTGTGCAGTAAACAGGATTCGCCCAGACGCGTCGTTAATTCATTGACGGTCAGTCTTTTGGGCATGGTGCGGTAGGTCAGTTGCGATTGAGCTTAAGCGGCGTCAGCGGTAGGCGGGGTGTACCCGGCAAGCAGATTGTAGAGTTCCTCGCTGCTTTCAGCCTTGCGAAGTTTGGCAATGAATTCGTCGTTGGTAAACATCTCGGCAAGCATTCTGAGTATTTCAAGATGCTCTTCAGTGCAGTCTTCAGGCACCATGAGGCCAAAAATGAGGTCGGCAGGCTGGCCGTCATTGGCTTCGTAATCCACGCCTTGTCCGAGGCGCATAAATGCACCTATTGTTGAATCAATGCCTCGCACCCGTCCGTGCGGGATGGCAACGCCCTGACCAAGGCCGGTACTCCCTAGTTTTTCCCGATTGATCAGGCTGGTAAAAATAACATTATCAAGCTGGTTGCCACTGGCCTTGGCCAGCAGGTTGCTAAGGTCTTCCAGTGCGCGTTTCTTGCTACGTATGTCATGGCGTAGTTCTACGCGTTCTGCGGTAATTAAATCAACGATGTTCATTGTCTTTCCTAAACTAAATGCGGCGGGGAAATCCCCGCCGCGTAATACTCTGACCTGAAGTCAGTCGATGTTACTGCTGCAATGACAAACCAGACTTATGCGCCTCTTGTTGATGGTGGTCATGCCGTTTGCCATTGTGCTTATTGATCTGGCGATCCAGTTTGTCTATCAGGCCGTCGATCGCTACATACATATCCTGTTCTATACATTCTGCGAACATATCAGCACCACTGACATGAATTCGGGCTTCTGCCTTGTGTTCATGTTTGTTCACCGACAGGATCACATTCACGTCTATCAGGTCGTCCATATGACGTGAAAGTCGTTCAATTTTACCTGAAATAAAATTACGAAGTGCATCGGTGATGTCGATGTGGTGACCTTGGATATTTAAGTTCATTAGGCACTCCTGGGTATTGTTGGGGAATTAGCTCATGCGAGCCTTTTCCGTTCATGGGAAGGTGGGATATTCATTGCTTCTCGATATTTTGCGACAGTGCGACGCGCAACCTGTACGCCTTCATCAAGCAGAAGTTGAGCCAGACGACTGTCACTCAGCGGTTTGCCCGAGGCTTCGTTGTTTATGTGACGTTTGATCATGGCCTGTATCGCCGTGGCCGAGCAGGTGCCGCCACTGGTCGTAGATACATGACTTGAAAAGAAATATTTGAGTTCGAACAGCCCGCGGGGGGTATGCATGTACTTGTGTGCAGTCGCGCGGGATACGGTTGATTCGTGCATCCCGAGCCGCTCTGCAATATCACGCAATATCATTGGCTTCATAGCTTCATCTCCATAATCCATGAAAGCGCGCTGTTCTTCAACTATTGATTGCGCAACACGTAATAAAGTTTCATTACGGCTTTTCAGGCTATTCAGGAAATAACGTGCTTCCTGCAGGTGATTTTTTAGCGTTTGCTGTTCTTTGCTTTGATCTGCGCGTTTGATTAATCCCTGGTAATAATTGTTGATGCGCAATTTTGGCGCGATTTCCGGATTAAGACTGACAATCCATCGTGACTGGCGCTTTGTAACAAATACTTCGGGTACGACATAACTGGAGTCAGTATTCGCATAGCTGCTCCCGGGCCTGGGGTTAAGGGATTGAATCAGCTGAATAGCGGATTCTAGTTGGTCATCCTCGATATCCAGTTGCTGCTTGATAGCCCCCAGCTTTTTTTCGGCTAGAAAGTGCAGTAATCCGTTTTCAATGATGAGTAGTGCATCCACACATCCGCGCATATTGGCAGGCAATTGCCGTAATTGAATACTCAGGCACTCAGCAGGGTTGCGTGCCGCAATACCGGGCGGGTCAAAATCCTGGATGGCTTTTAATGTTTTCTGAATGTTATCGCCATTCAGGCCGTCTATTTCCTGAAGTCGGGTGTCTATGGATGGCCAGTCTACGAGGTAGCCATCGTCGTTTATTGCATCAATAATATTGGCGGCAATTTCTTTTTCTTCTGCCGTGAAACCATGCACGTCAGCCTGCCATTGCAGATGTTCGCGCAGGCTGGGTTCGTTATGCATGCTGGCCTGTCTGAAATCGATGGCTTCCTGGTCCGGGCCATTTTTGCCAGCAGTAGAGGGCATGTCGAACACGTCATCCCATTCAGCATCGACCGGCAATTCTTCTGGGATATCGTCCGAATCTTTGTTCTCAGTTGCAAATTCTGACGACTCGTCTTCATCCCCTGGGGTGCTGTCCAGACCATCATCCGGTCGTTCAAGCATCATGTTGCTTTCAAGTGCTTCGGTGATTTCCTGCTTCAGGTCGAGGGTGGAAAGCTGAAGAAGACGAATTGCCTGCTGTAACGCAGGCGTCATGGTCAGATGCTGACCAAGGCCAAGGTTTAAAGACTGTTTGAATGCCATGCGAATGCTGGCGCTTACATGCGAAAATCTTCGCCGAGATAAACGCGTCGTGCATGTTCATTGCTCAAAATTTCTTCACGTCCGCCTTCAGCTATGACTTTGCCTTCACTAAGGATGTATGCGCGCGAGCATATGCCAAGGGTCTCACGAACATTGTGGTCAGTGATCAGCACACCAATATCGCGTGCTGTCAGGTGATTGATAATCTCCTGGATATCGCCAACAGCAATTGGGTCTACGCCAGCAAATGGTTCATCCAGAAGTACAAATTTCGGGTTGGAGGCCAGTGCTCGCGCAATTTCCACGCGTCTTCTTTCCCCACCTGACAGGCTGACGCCCTCGTTTCTGCGAATGTGATCTATATGCAATTCGCCCAGCAATTCCTGCAATGTATTGTGACGGGCATCATGATCCAGATCCTTTCGGGTTTCCAGAACAGCCAGGATGTTGTCTTCTACGGACAGTTTGCGAAAAACCGATGCTTCCTGGGGAAGGTAACCCAGGCCCAGTCTGGCACGTCGGTGCATCGGTAATGCGGTCAGTTCCTTGTCGCCCAGTTCTATGCGGCCTTCATCCGCAGGGATAAGCCCCACGATCATGTAAAAGCTAGTGGTTTTCCCGGCACCGTTTGGCCCCAGAAGTCCGACGACTTCTCCGCTACTGACACTCAGGGATACGCCATTGACAACCGGTCGTTTCTTATAGCGTTTAACCAGTCCTTCGGCTTTAAGTGTCAGTCCCAAACCATTCTCCAATGAGTTTTCCAAGGCGTCGTGATGACAATTGATTGTAGAGTTATTTGCCGGGTTGCAAGGTAATTTTTACACGCCCGCTGCCGTTTTTGGAGCCGCCATTATTGACCATGGTGCGTCTTGCCTTGACGTTGTAGCGGATGCTTTCGCCCGAAATTTTTTCGCCACCACGATCAATTGTGGCATTGCCCCGTAGCTCAAGAATTTCCTGACCGGACCCGTAGTCAATCTTGTTGGCACGACCGCGTATGGGTTCGCCGCCTTTTGCTTCCGGTGGCTGGAAAATGCTGGCAGGATGTCCGCTGAGGCTCAGTGAAAAATTGCCGCCATTGCCCTTGCGCACTACAAGACGGTCGCCCTGTAGCAGCATGCCGCCCTGTGTCAGGCGCACGCTACCAGTGTAAACGCTGAAATCTTCCTTGAGTTCTGCGCTGTCGGCTTCAATATTAATTGGATCGTCACGGCTGACGGCCATTGCCTGGTTGCACAGTGCAAAAACAGCAATGGAAACAAAAAGTTGTGCCATTTTAAGGCGTGGTTTCTTACCAGGCATATTGGACCTGAACATCCTTGGAAAGGGAAATTATATCCCTTAATATATCAGCCTCCATGCCGACAGCGGTGATTAATGAGCCCGGCTCAATGATGGATACCGCAGATTCTGTAAGCAGGATGCCTTTTTCCGGAAAGAGTTGGACTTCGGACATTTTCATTTGCGTAATACCTTCGTTAGGGCGTTGACCCCGGATGACAACATCGCCCTGAAGCTCAAGTTTTCCACCGTCAGGAGGGATTCGTCCACTACCCGCATGTAGTTGCCATATTCCGGCACTGCCGCCCTGGTAGTGCAAGGTCATATCAGTCATGGCAGCAGAGCGGTCAGGGTAGTGCAGGATTTCCTCGGCCTGTATCTGGTAAAGGAGCTTTCCGTTCAGGCCCAGTGTGCTGAGTCTTGCACCCCTGATGAAGTAATCCGCGCGTTCAGGGGGGGCGCTTCTTTCGCTTTTTTCACTTGTTTCTTCGAGTTGCAGGCTAAGGGTGACCGTGATGCCTATTATCAGTAGTGGAATTAAAGACCAGTTCAGGATCAGCGTCAGGCGGTCAAACATAAATTCAGGTGTTGCCGTTACGTGCTTTGACTATCCAGTCACATGCCTGCCGTACAGCGCCGCTGCCGGCCGGCAAGGTGCTGGTCCAGTCGGCAGCTTCAATGACTACGGGCATGGCATCAACCGGTGCGAGTGCCAGTCCGGCCCGTGACATCAGTGGCAGGTCGGGCTCGTCATCACCCATAAAGCTGCACTGATCAGCCGTAATATCGAGGTCATTAAGCAGTTTCTCGAAAACAGGCAATTTGTTCTCTATTGCCAGAAACACATGATCAAAGCCAAGATCTTTCAGCCGGTATTCCATGGCTTCTGACGGGCGACCGCTGATAACGCCAAGCTGTACACCGGATCGCTGTAACTGTTTCAGACCATGGCCGTCCTTAACGTTCACCGCCTTGAATTCCTGACCACCGGGGCCGATGTAGAGCTTGCCATCAGTCAATACGCCATCGATATCAAACAGGGCGAGTTTCAATTCAATGGCTCGTTGCAGTATTGCGCTCATTTGAATTCCTATACGACCCCGGCACGTAACAGGTCGTGCATATTGAAGACACCTACCAGTTTCCCGTTGTCGTCCAGAACGGGCATGGCGTTGATCTTCTGGGTTTCCATCAGATGCAGTGCTTCAGAGGCCAGCATGTCAGGCGTGGCCTTGGTGCCACCTCGTGTCATGACATCATCAATGATTTTCTGGTGCACATCGACAGGCCCGTCCAGAGCGCGACGCAAATCACCATCAGTAAAAATTCCAGCGAAAGCATCGCCATCCATAATGGTAGTAAGGCCCAGGCCCTTGTCGGTCATTTCCATCAGGGCTTCGCGCAGGGTGCTGCCTAGTCCGACTCTGGGAATTCTCGGGCCCGTATGCATGATGTCAGAAATTCTCAGTAACAGCCGACGGCCCAATGCGCCCCCGGGGTGTGAGAGTGCGAAATCTTCTTCGGTAAATTTGCGTGATTCCAGCAAGGCTATGGCCAACGCATCGCCCATGGCAAGGCAGGCAGTAGTGCTTGATGTGGGTGCCAGATCAAGTGGGCATGCCTCACGTGATACGGAAACATCAAGATGCACATCTGCAGCACGCGCCAGTGTGGAGTCCGGACGGCCTGTCATGGCTATCATAGGAACGGCCATACGCTTAATGACTGGTAGTATGGTCAGGACCTCGCCTGTTTCGCCTGAATTGGAGAGCGCCAGCACAACATCACGATCAACAATCATGCCTAGGTCGCCATGGTTGGCTTCACCCGGATGAACAAAAAATGCCGGTGTGCCGGTACTTGCGAGCGTTGCGGCGACCTTGCCGGCAATATGACCCGATTTCCCCATGCCGGTGACTACCACGCGTCCTGTACAGCGGAACATGATGCGGCAGGCTTCAACGAATTCATCATTAAGGCGTGTATGCAGATCGTGAATAGCTTCTGATTCTGCCGTCAAAACACGTTGGCCGATATTGATGAGTTCTTCTGCGTCGAGGTTTTCCATAATCTTCAATATTGAAATCTCAGGTTATTTTACGCGCTTAAGACCGATTGAATGAGCAGAAATTCATATCCGGCAAATCCAGCGACTAACAGGCCGGCTTCAAAACGGTTGATCTGGCCGCTTCTTCCCCCGCCGCGCAGGGGGTAACACATCAGGAATAATGCACCTGTAAACATGAGCATGACGGGAATGTCACGGCTGATAACCTCTGGGCTGAGCGCACCGGGTGCTATGAGACCCGGTACAGCCAGTACGATAAGAATATTGAACATATTGGAACCAAGCACGTTACCCAGCGCAATGTCGTGCTCGTTTTTCATTACACCGGCCAGGGAAGCGGCGAGTTCTGGCAGACTGGTACCCAGCGCGATAATAGTAAGTCCGATGATAAGATCACTTATTCCCAGTAATTGGGCAATATTGACCGAGCCCCAGACCAGCAGTCGCGAGCTGAGCGGCAACATGATTAATCCCACGGTGAGCCAGAATATGGCACGCCCCATGGGCATTGGATGGCTGAGTTCTTCGCTGAATTCAGATTCAATCGGGTCTTTTTCACCAGTTTTGGCAAGCCATGCCAGAAATCCAACAAAGGCACAGGCGCCTGCGATGAGGGCCATGCCATCCTTGAGGCTCAGATCAAGATCCATGCAAAGGTAATAGGTAAGGGCGCCTGTCAGAACGAGGATAGGGAATTCTCTACGCAAGACAGCTGAATTCGCCTGCAGAGGTTTAACGAGGGCTACGATGCCCAGGATCAATCCAATGTTGGTTATGTTGGAGCCCAGCGCATTACCGACAGCCAATCCTGGATTTCCCTGCCAGGAGGCGACAGCTGACACCAGTATTTCGGGTGCAGAGGTGCCCAGCGCCACGATTGTCAGGCCAATAAGAAGTGGTGGAGCCCCAAGTCGTTTTGCAACGGCAGCTGCGCCAGCAATAAAGCGATCTGCAGACCAGATCAGAAGGGCAAAACCGCCCACTATGGCTAAAACGTTGAGCATGTATTGTTCCGTGTTTCTTCCGGAAGATAAATAGGTGATTCGCAGACCGAATCATAACAGGCGCCCGTTATGACGTTGCCAATCGAAGGTCGGTATAATGCGCGCCCGTTCTTCCAAGCCTCCCAACATGTCGGCAATCCGCATCCAGAATCTTGACAAGCGCTATGGCGAGACACAGGCCCTGGCGGATGTTTCCCTTTCTATTGAAGAGGGGGAGTACTTTGGTTTGCTCGGCCCGAATGGTGCAGGCAAATCGACCCTGATCAATATTGTCGCCGGTCTGGTTCGGGCAGATGCAGGGGAAGTATCTGTGCTCGGTCATGATGTCCGTAGTGATTACCGGGCTGCACGTAAGTCACTCGGTGTGGTGCCCCAGGAATTGGTGTTCGATCCGTTTTTTTCTATCCAGGATTTATTGCGTCTGCAGGCCGGGTATTTTGGCTACGGTCAGGAACAGTGGTCATGGATCGAGGAGTTGCTGACAGAACTGGAACTGACAGACAAACGTGATGCCAACATGCGCCAGTTGTCAGGGGGCATGAAGCGAAGGGTGCTCATTGCCCAGGCGCTGGTGCATAAACCGGCGGTGGTGATTCTTGATGAGCCCACTGCGGGCGTCGACGTGGAGCTGCGTCGGGCGCTCTGGCGTTTTACACGCCGCCTGCACGACGATGGTCACACTATAGTTCTGACCACCCATTATCTGGAAGAGGCTGAAGAGCTGTGTGACCGTATCGCGATCCTGGATGAGGGTGAGTTGAAGGCGCTTGAGAGCAAGCATGATTTACTTAACCGCCATTCTTTCAGGTTGTTGCGACTCAGTGTGGAAGGGGCGCAAGAATTGCCCGAGACCTTGCAGTCATTGGTTCAGTCACAGAAGGGTAGTGATTTCGAGTTGAAGCTTGATAAGCAGACTGATCATATTGGCGATGTGCTGGAAGCAGTTCGTAATGCCGGTCTCCGTGTGACAAACGTACAGATGAGGGACCCGAGTCTGGAAGATATCTTTCTGGAGCTGACGTCATGATCCCGGCATTTAATGTTTACGGCACATGGACATTGTTACGCAAGGAAGTTCGCCGGTTCAAGAAGGTGTTGGGGCAGACGGTGCTGGCGCCGATGTTGACCGCGGTTTTGTATCTGCTGGTTTTCAGTCACGTGATGCGTGGCCGGCTCGAAGTCTATGAGGGCGTGCAGTACACGGCGTTTCTGATCCCGGGTCTGATGATGATGAGTGTTATCCAGAACGCGTTTGCCAATACTTCGTCCAGTCTTATCCAGTCAAAAATAATGGGGAATATTGTGTTGTTATTGATGACGCCACTGTCATCTCTGGAACTGTTTGTCGCCTTTGTCGGGGCAGCCCTGTTGCGCGCAACACTGGTTGCCTTCGGTGTTTATATTGCCGCCACATTTTTTATTGAGATACCCATTGAATCACCGCTTGTGTTGGTTGTGATGTTACTGCTGTCGAGTACGGCGTTGGCGGTGATGGGCATCATTGCAGGGATAGTCGCAGAAAAATTCGAGCACCTGGCCGCTTTCCAGAATTTCTTCATCATGCCCCTGTCATTCCTTTCAGGGGTGTTTTATTCCATTCACTCGCTGCCGCCGTTTTGGCGGGAACTGTCCCATTACAATCCCTTCTTCTATATGATTGATGGCTTCAGATATGGGTTTTTCGGCGTAGGAGACGCATCGCCACTGCTAAGTATGTCGGTGGTCAGTGTCTTTGTTCTGGCATTGTCGGGTCTGTGTCTGATTATGCTGCGCACGGGTTACAAATTACGTCCCTGATTGGGGCAGGAAACAAAATGACTGCAAATGAGATCAAGCAACTAATTGAGGCGGGCATGCCCGATGCACAGGTTGAAGTGCTTGGGGATGACGGCCAGCATTTTGAGGCTACTGTTATCAGCGAGGCTTTCGCAGGCCAGTCAGTTATTGCGCAGCACAGGATGGTCTACGCCACGTTAGGCTCAAAAATGGGCGCTGATATTCATGCGCTCGGATTAAAGACACGTACGCCGGGTTAAGGGCGACTGAGAACCTTTATGGATAAATTATGCATTCACGGGGGCGTGAAGCTCGATGGTGAAATTCGTGCCTCTGGCGCGAAGAATGCCACCTTGCCGATCATGACTTCTGCACTGCTTTTAAATGAGCCATTGCTTGTCAGTAACGTGCCTCATCTTGAAGATGTGACTACGACCAATATATTGCTTGCCCAGATGGGCGTGACAGTGACCATTGGCGACAATATGACGGTGGAGATCGATTCCAGTTCGATTAATTCCTGTGTGGCGCCTTACGAACTTGTGAAAACCATGCGTGCTTCAATACTCGTGTTGGGTCCATTGCTGGCACGCAGGGGGGAAGCTGTGGTGTCCTTGCCCGGTGGTTGTGCCATTGGCGCGCGTCCGGTTGATCTGCACATCAAGGGTCTGCGTGCCATGGGTGCCGAGATCGAAGTCGAAGGCGGCTATATACATGCCAGGGCTGGCAGGTTGAAAGGCGCACACATCATGATGGATACGGTAACTGTTACCGGCACCGAGAACCTGTTGATGGCGGCAACGCTTGCGGAGGGTGAAACCATTCTGGAAAACGCCGCTCGTGAACCAGAAGTTGTGGATCTGGCGCAGTGCCTGATTGCCATGGGCGCGAAAATATCGGGCGCGGGTACTGACAGGATCGTGGTGCAGGGCGTCAAAGACCTGCATACCGCAGAACATCGAGTGCTGTCTGACCGTATCGAAACAGGTACTTACCTGGTGGCGGCAGCCATGACCAAGGGGCGTGTGCACATTCGTGAAGCTGACCCATTACAGCTGGAATCGGTATTGATTAAATTGCAGGAGGCGGGTGCCGAGGTGAAATCGGGTCGTGATTTCATCAGTCTCGATATGCATGGTCAGCGGCCGAAATCGGTAAATGTACGTACCGTCCCTCATCCCGGATTTCCTACCGACATGCAGGCTCAATTCTGTGCGCTGAATGCAGTGGCAGAGGGGGTTGGTACCGTGACTGAAACGGTGTTTGAAAACCGCTTTATGCATGTGCCGGAAATGCAGCGCATGGGTGCAGATATCGAGCTTGAAGGGCACACTGCCATTATCAAGGGCATGGAAAAGCTGACCGCGGCGCCGGTGATGGCAACAGACCTTCGGGCATCCGCAGGTTTGGTGCTTGCCGGCCTGATGGGCGTGGGTGAGACCGAGATTCGGCGTATTTACCATATCGATCGCGGTTATGAATGTATTGAAGAAAAACTTCAGCAACTGGGTGCACGGATTCGTCGGGCTAAAGATGAACGTGCACAGGCAGATGAAACGGAATCGGCATGAGCCAGGAAGAAGCAACTAGTCATTCATTAACTTTGGCACTGTCCAAGGGGCGTATCCTGGAAGACACCTTGCCGTTGCTTGCAGCTGCCGGCATAACCCCAAACGATGACCCGCTGACTTCACGAAAACTGCGGTTTACCACCAATCGTCCTGAATTATCCCTGCTGGTGATACGCGCGGCCGATGTGCCGACCTTTGTTGAGTATGGCGCGGCCGATATGGGTATTGCCGGTAAGGATGTGCTGATGGAGCACACTGGAAATGGCCTGTACGAACCCCTGGATCTTGGCATCGCAAGGTGCAAGCTAATGGTGGCAGGCAAGCCTGAAGCGTTAGAACAAGCCGGTACAAAACGTCTGCGTGTTGCGACTAAATACATGGAAACTACCCGACGTCACTTTGCGGCAAAAGGACAGCAGGTCGAATTGATCAAGCTTTATGGTTCCATGGAATTGGCACCATTGGTCGGATTGGCCGATCTGATTGTTGATCTTGTGGATACTGGCAATACCCTTAAAGCCAACGGACTGATTCCGCTGGAAGATATCGCGGACATATCTTCGCGTCTGGTTGTGAACAAGGCCTCCATGAAAATGAAGGCTGTGGCCGTTAAGGAACTGCTGGGAATATTCGAGCAGGCTGTCTGATGTCTTCCATGAATATCGCCCGGCTTGATGCCTCATCTCCTGATTTTAATGCGCGCTTTGCCGCATTGATTGCACGAAATCCAGAGTCGGATGAAGCGGTGCAGAATACTGTGCGCGAGATTCTTGCTGCCGTGAAATCACGGGGTGACGCTGCTGTACTTGAATATACACAGCGCTTTGATCACAGCAAGGCACAATCAGTCGCAGCGCTGGAAGTGAGTCAGGCGGAACGGACCGCTGCACTTGAATCACTGGATCCTGATCTTGGCGCTGCCCTGCAAACTGCTGCCGACCGCATACGTCTATATGCAGAAAAACAGAAGCTGCAATCCTGGTCATTTACCGATGCCGATGGTTCACTTCTGGGGCAACAGGTTACGCCGATGGATCGTGTGGGTCTGTATGTGCCCGGGGGCAAGGCCTGCTATCCCTCATCTGTTTTAATGAATGCACTGCCTGCAAAGGTGGCCGGCGTGGCTGAAGTGATTATGGTGGTGCCGGCGCCTGATGGTGTGTTGAATCCACTGGTGCTGGCTGCGGCTGCTCTTGCCGGGGTTGATCGCGTGTTTACGATTGGTGGCGCACAGGCTGTAGCAGCCCTGGCTTATGGCACTGAAACCATTCCTGCCGTCGACAAGATTGTGGGGCCGGGCAATGCCTATGTTGCTGCCGCGAAACGCGAAGTGTTCGGCACAGTAGGCATCGATATGATTGCCGGACCTTCAGAGATTCTGGTGATCTGTGATGGCCATACTGACCCGGCCTGGATTGCCGCCGACCTGTTTTCCCAGGCCGAGCACGATGAGGATGCGCAGTCGATTCTTCTGTCCCAGGATGCAAGGTTTCTTGATGCTGTGGAACTGGCCATGCAGGACGAATTAGCCCGGCAGCCACGAGCGGAAATAATCACTGCCTCGATCAATGCTCGTGGTGCATTAATCAAGGTGGCCGATATGGACGAGGCGATCGCCATATCCAACCGAATTGCGCCCGAGCATCTTGAGCTGTCTGTCGCTGATCCCGAGGCACTGTTACCAGCGATCCGCAATGCCGGTGCGATATTCATGGGACGTTATACGCCTGAAGCACTCGGGGATTACTGTGCAGGCCCTAATCATGTGTTGCCGACCTCTGGCAGCGCCAGGTTTTCCTCACCTTTGGGTGTGTATGATTTCCAGAAACGCAGTTCCGTGATTAATGCCTCGGCAGCAGGCGCGCAGGCACTTGCACCTGTGGCAGCCAAACTTGCCGAAGCTGAGGGTTTGTCCGCCCATGGCCTCTCGGCCAGCTTGCGTGTTAGCGACAAGAGCTGATAAGTGCCGGATAAGTCTATAAGCACGCTTGACTGGGTTCGTCCCGAAATCCGACAGTTGTCGGCTTATGCCGTGCCTGATGCTTCTGGTCTGATCAAACTGGATGCCATGGAAAACCCCTATAGCTGGCCGGAAATCATGGTTGATGAATGGTTGGCCGACCTGCGTGAGGTTTCGCTTAATCGCTACCCGGACCCGTCTGCCCGGAATTTGCAGCTGGCCCTTCGCGAGGTCATGCGTGTACCGGCCAGTGCAGACTTGTTGTTGGGCAATGGTTCGGACGAGATAATCCAGCTTCTTGCCATGGCCTTGCGACATCCACAGGCCGGGGTGCGATCTGTGTTGCTGGCGCCCGAGCCCAGCTTTGTCATGTTTCGCATGATTGCTGAATTCACGGGCATGAAGTACGTCGGGGTGCCACTGGCTGAAGATTTTGGGCTGGATGTTGAAGCCATGTTGGTAGCGATGGCCGAACATGAGCCGGCACTGGTATTTATTGCCCAGCCGAATAACCCGACTGGCAATGTCTATGACGAGGAATCTTTACGTCGTGTGGTCGAGGCCGCACCAGGCTGGGTCGTTATTGATGAAGCTTATGCACCCTTCACGGATCGGGATTGCCTGCCGTGGCTTGTCGAATATCCCAACCTTTTGGTGATGCGTACGGTTTCGAAAATGGGTTTGGCGGGATTGCGTCTGGGTCTGCTGGTCGGCTCTCCTGAAATGATTCTTGAAATTGATAAATTACGCCTGCCTTACAATATTAATGTCCTGACCCAGCTTAGCGCCCGTTTTGCCATGAAACATGCGGAAGTGTTTGAACAGCAGGCCGCACAGATATGTCGTGAACGAAAACGTATGATGCAGGCGATTGCGGACTGTGAAGGGCTGCATTGTTATCCCAGTGAAGCCAATTTTATATTGTTCTCAACGCCCGCAGGCCGTGCCAGAAATCTGCATCAGGCACTTATTGATAAGGGGGTATTGATCAAGTGCGTTGATGGCTCGCATCCTCGTTTGGACGATTGTTTGCGCGTAACGGTGGGTTCAGAGGCAGAAAACGATGTCTTTATGAATTCCCTGAAGTCCTTGTTGTAAAAGGGTAAAACAGCCGTTTGGCAGGTTGTGGTGTTGGCCGTCGGTTTTTAGATTCGGGTATAATTTTGGGCTGTATGCGGTTTGCTGATCGTCACCGGTATTTTTGTCGGGGCTGGCCGCAAATAAAAAATATTGTTTACACAGAGTTAATCGTTGTATTGGTTCTCGATCCAGACTTGATAAATGCCTGGAATTGATAACCGGAGATAGGAGTCTGGTGCATGAGTAATGAAGGGGTGGACGTCGGAAAACGTCGTTTTCTGACTGCGGCCACAACAGTGGTGGGAGGTGTCGGTGCAGGCTTTGCAGCCTGGCCGTTTCTGTCCTCATGGCAACCCAGTGAGCGTGCCAAGGCGGCAGGTGCACCGGTAACAGCCGATATCAGTGCATTGGAAGAGGGCGCACTGGTTATATTCGAATGGCGCGGAAAACCTGTATGGGTTATTCGCCGTAGCCCCGAAATGCTGGAAAATCTGCCCTCAGTGGATGGAGAACTGCGCGACCCCGGTTCGGAAAAAGAGCAGCAACCGGCCTATGCGCAGAATGCGACGCGTTCTATTCGTCCTGAAATTATGGTTATGGTGGGTGCCTGTACACATTTGGGTTGTGCGCCATTATTCCGCCCCGATTTTCCTGCAGAAGATATGGGCAAGAACTGGAAGGGTGGATTTTTCTGTCCCTGCCATGGTTCCAAATTCGACCTTGCAGGTCGCGTCTACAAAGGCGTACCGGCACCGACCAATCTGCCGGTGCCGAAATACCGCTTCGAATCAGACAATGTCATCGTCATTGGCGAAGATCCCACTGATGGAGGAGTCGCCTAATGGCTATTGTCCCTAATCCTCACAAAACTACAGGTTTCCTGGGCTGGATAGATGATCGTTTCCCATTGACAAAAATGTGGAGAGATCATGTATCCGAGTACTACGCGCCCAAGAATTTCAACTTCTGGTATTTCTTTGGTTCACTGGCGCTGTTGGTACTGGTGAACCAGCTGGTTACCGGTATCTGGCTGGCTATGTTCTTTAAGCCCGATGCGGCACTGGCGTTCGAATCCGTCGAATACATCATGCGAGATGTCGAATGGGGCTGGCTTATTCGCTATATGCATTCCACCGGGGCCTCGGCATTCTTCGTGGTGGTATTCCTGCATATGTATCGCGGATTGCTTTACGGTTCCTACCGTAAGCCACGTGAGCTGATCTGGATTTTCGGCTGCCTGATCTTCTTCGTGATGATGGCAGAAGGCTTCCTGGGTTACGTATTGCCCTGGGGTCAGATGTCCTATTGGGGTGCACAGGTGATTATCTCGCTGTTTGGTGCGATCCCCATCGTTGGTGAAGACCTGGTGACCTGGATTCGTGGTGACTTCTTTATCGCGGATGCCACCATTAACCGCTTCTTCTCCCTGCATGTAGTGGCGCTGCCATTCGTGCTGGTCGGTCTGGTGATTGCCCACTTGCTGGCTTTGCATGAGGTCGGTTCCAATAATCCGGACGGCGTCGAGATCAAGAAGCACAAGGACGAAAACGGTATTCCCATCGACGGTATCGCGTTTCACCCTTATTACACGGTGAAAGATATATTCGGCACCGGCGTCTTCCTGATTTTATTCGCCTTCGTGATTTTCTTTATCCCGGATTTTGGTGGTTACTTCCTTGAGAAGCCAAACTTCGAAGCGGCAAACCCGATGGTTACACCTGAGCATATTGCACCGGTGTGGTACTTCACGCCGCAGTACGCCATGCTGCGTGCGATTACTGTCGACCTGTTTGGCGTGCCGGCCAAGCTCTGGGGTGTGGCGGTGTTGGGTGGTTCAGTTGTGATTCTGTTCTTCCTGCCATGGCTTGACCGTAGTCCGGTCAAATCCATTCGCTACAAAGGTATGATTTCCAAGGTCGCGCTGGCTCTGTTTACAGTCAGTTTTGTAGTGCTGGGGTATCTCGGTACACAGCCACCCACGGAGGGTAAAACCCTGTTGGCGCAGATCGGTACAGCCATTTACTTTGGCTTCTTCCTGCTGATGCCGTTCTACTCGAAGCTCGACAAGACCAAACCCGAGCCAGATCGCATCACCGATGGAGGGCACTAGAATGAAACGTTTAATTATTGTTTTGCTGCTGGCCTTGCCCGGTATGGTGATGGCTGCTGCCGGCGGTGGTACTGCGTATACCTTTGACCCGGATCTGGGCAATGAGGCGTCGCTGCAACGTGGTGCGGCCACGTTCATGAACTACTGCAGTGGTTGTCACAGCATGGGCTTGCTGCGTTATAACCGACTGGCCGAAGATCTCGGTATTCCTGAAGACCTGTTGAAGGCCAACCTGATGTTCACCTCCGATAAAGTCGGTGATCAGATTCATACCTCCATGATTCCTGCTGCAGAAGGCTGGTTTGGCAAGATGCCTCCCGACCTTACCCTGACGGCAAGAGCCCGTGGTGATGACTGGGTTTACAGCTTTCTGAAGACCTTCTACGTGGATGCCAGTCGTCCGAACGGTGTGAATAACCTGACTCTGGAAGGGGCATCAATGCCGCATGTGTTGGGCGGTTTGCAGGGTTGGCAGGCCGTCAGGCATGATGATGAAGAGCATGCAGAAGCCTCGGGGCATGGGTCTTCGGCACCTGACTTCGAGATGATTGAGGAAGGCACTTTATCCGCAAAAGAATACGATCGCCTGGTCAGTGATCTGACCAATTTTATGGTCTACGCTGCGGAGCCAATACGCCTGAAGCGTACCGAGTTAGGTGCCAAGGTGATCTTGTTCCTGATTATTTTCACCTTCCTGGCTTACCTGCTGAAGCGCGAGTTCTGGAAAGACGTGCACTGATAGCTTACCCGTTGGCTGCCTGAACAATCAGGCAGCCAGCATTTCTAGATGAGTTCTAAGGATAAAACTATGGCGGTTACTGCCAATCGACGCTCCCTGATGACACTGTTTTCAGAGCCAAGCTGTGCCCAGAGTCACCGTGTAAGACTGGTGCTGTCTGAAAAAGGCATTAATAACGTGGACATTATTGATGTAAAGCTGGGGGAGACCAGTCAGGATCTGGTTGATCTGAATCCATACAACTCGGTGCCAACCCTGGTAGATCGTGATCTGGTTTTATATGACCCGACCATAATTTGCGAGTATCTGGATGAGCGTTTTCCGCATCCACCCCTGATGCCGGTTGACCCGGTATCACGTGCAAAAGTTCGTCTGGCACTTTTCAGACTCGAAGAGGACTTTTATAGTCTCGTACCCGATATCGAAGAGGGTAGTCCGACACAGGCGCGTAAGGCTAAAAAAGAATTACGTGAAAGTCTGGTTTCCGGTGCTGAAATTTTCACCATTAAACCCTTCTTTCTGAGTGACGAGTTTACGATTGCTGATTGTACGCTGGCCCCGATTTTATGGCGTCTGCCTTTCTGGGGTATCGAGTTGCCCGCTGAAGCAAATGCAATCAAGAAATATGCACAGCGTATGTTTGCACGTGAAGCCTTCAGCAGAAGTCTGACCGAACTCGAACAGGAATTTAACGGCGCTTAATCGCTGCCAATTACATCATGGCCAGTTCACGACGTCCGTATTTAATCCGGGCAATATATGACTGGGTGCTTGATAACGGATTGACACCCTATTTATTAGTGGCGGCAGATGAGCCGGATGTTGAGGTGCCCACCCAGTATGTCGGGGACGATGGCAAGATTGTTATGAATCTCAGTCCCACGGCTGTACGGGGGTTGGATCTGGGCAATGAAGCGGTCCACTTTGAAGCGCGTTTCTCCGGCACCCCGCACAATGTGTATATCCCCACCGGTGCAGTTCTGGCTGTGTATGCCAAGGAAACCGGTGAAGGTATGCTATTCGGAGACCCGGAAAGCTCCAATGGCGATGTGTCCAGCCAGGCAGATCAGCCATTTCCTGGTGCCGATGACAACGCTCAGGTTTCAGATGATGAACCTGACGATACGCCGCCAGGTACAACTGGCGGGCGAAAACGCGGACATCTGACTGTCGTAAAGTAATGAGCAGTCTATGGACTCTACTGCTGGTAGTTTCCCTGTTGGGCTGTGAGGTTATGGCCTGCTGGCTGGATCAGAATGGTCATGATTTTGCTGGTTTTGAGCCTGGCTATAGGGTTTTTCATCTGCTTCAGATGCTGCTGCTCATTATTCTGGCCGCGATCTCCTTCAGTAAAATAGAATCCAATACGCTGGGGTCTGCAGTTGCAAAACTGGTTTTCGCCGGACTGTGTTTTTCCTTGGTCGGTGATGTGATCAACAGCTTTTTGATTGACCTGAGTTTCATTGTTCAGCCACAAACATTATTGTCCACCATCCCGTTCGCTTGTGCGCATTTTCTGTACATAGCCTGCTTCTGGAAAATCGGCAGGACTGGAGGACAGGCGGTATCTAAAGGCTTAATGGCAATGACCTTTATGCTGTGGCCATTATTTGCCTTTGGACTGTGGCAGCTACTCGTTGACAGTACGGCCGGGCCTGTTCTGAAATGGCTTTCTTTCGGCTATGCGCACATGGTAGTGCTAATGGCGCTGACTTCACTTTGGCCATTGATGTCCATGGGGAAGATGGCATGGGTTGCTGCGGCAGGAGGGCTGGTGTTTTTGCTTTCGGATGCCTTTTTTGGCGCCTGGTTGGTGGAAGGCCAGGGACGGCCGCTATGGGTGTCCCAGATTATATGGACGACCTATTTTCTCGCCCAGCTATGCATGGTGCATGTGCCCTTGATGGGCAGGAAAGGTGTTCCTGCTTAATGGCCTTAGTGTCCCATTTGACGTGAGGCCAGATCCTTCATTATTTCACTGGCGCCACCACCTATTGAAAGAACCTTAGTTTCACGAAAAATCCGCTCGGATTTTGCCCCACGCATAAAACCCGCACCTCCCAGTATCTGCACTGCTTCACCTGCCACGAATTCGCAGTTGGATGTGGCGAGGTTTTTAAGCATGCAGAGTTCTGCAATGGGTGATTCGCCCTGATCTACCCGATACACGAGTTGTTCCAGATAGGCTTTGACGGCATGAGTACGCATTTGCATATCTACCAGCTTGTGGCGAATGGCCTGGTTTTTGATGAGGGGTTTACCAAAGGTGACACGATCCCGCGCCCATTCTGTGGCCTCATCAATCGCGCATTGCGCCAGTCCGTGGGCCTGAGCTGCAAGTGCGATACGCTCGTCATTGAAATTTTGCATGATGCTGATGAATCCCATATTTTCCTGACCGAGCAGGTTTTGGGCCGGCACTCTGCAATCCTTGAAGTAGAGTGTTGCGGTGTCAGAACACCACCACCCCATCTTCTTGAGTGCGGTACGGTCGAAGCCTTCGGTATCAGCTTCTACCAACAGCATAGAAATGCCGCCCATGCCGGGTTCCCCTGTGCGTACAGCAACGGTGTACTGGTCGGCGCGCATACCTGAAGTGATGAATGTTTTTGAACCGTTAACGATGTAGTGATCACCATCGCGTTTAGCTGTGGTTCTGAGATTGGCTACATCCGAACCGCCTGATGGCTCCGTAACCGCCAGCGCAGAAATTCTTTCACCGGCCAATACAGGGGAGACAAAACGCTGCTTCTGCTCTTCTGTGCCGACTGCCAGGATTGGGGGTATGCTGATGCTATGACTGAACAGACTGGCCATGATGCCGCCCGAGCCAGCTCTGGAGAGTTCTTCAATAAAAATCAGGCCGTAAAAGCGATCGGGGACTTCAATGCCACCATAGGACTCGGGATAGCCCAAGCCGAGCATACCCATTTCGGCAGTAGTTTTATAAAGCTCACGGGGGAAGGTTTCCGCCTCATCCCATGCGTCGATATGAGGCGTGATTTCATCGGCAACAAATCGCCGCACCTGATCCCTGAAGGTGTTGTGCTCGGGTGTGTAATAGGGGCTTGGAGTCGGCATGTTGTGTCCCGTGGATAATTAATAACTATAGTTACAATATGCATTGCGATTGACGCTGCTGTCAATAATTCGCGTCTTATTGATCCGGGAGGGTTTTGCCCTGGTTGAGAATACCATTGGGGTCGAACACCTTTCTTATCTGTTGCATGATGGCTAAAGATGAAGGCTCTAGTTCCCGAGCGATATAGTCACGTTTTTCTATACCTATACCGTGCTCACCCGATAGCGTTCCGCCCAGTGAGAGCACAAGATCAAAGACTTCATCCAGGCAATCATGCATGGACTTGAGCTCTGCTTCGTTATCCGGATTTCCGAGCAGGTTGACATGAATGTTACCGTTACCTGCATGCCCGAAATTAACTATCGTGACGCCATGTTTGATGGAGAGATTCTCCAGAGACGTGATGAGTATAGGAATCCGGGAAACAGGAACGACGACGTCTTCGTTTATTTTCTTCGGCGCAATTTTACGTTGTGCGGGGGATAGCGCCTTGCGAGTTGCCCACAGGCTGGCAACTTCGGCATCGCCGCTGGCAATACGCCATTCCAGCAATCCGTTATTTCTGGCAGCATGCTCGACGGCGGTTACAGAGTGCATGATGGAGGCTTCACTGCCATCGACTTCTATCATGAGCATGGCGCCGGCTTCTTTCGGCAAGTCTGTATCCGTATACCCACGAATCATATTGATGGCAGTGCCATCTATAAACTCGAGTACGCATGGAATTTCAGGTTGCGCCATGATGGCAGACACCGCTTCACTGGCAGTCGCAATGTCCTTGTATAGTGCGCGCAGGGTACGGGTGCTTTCCGGTTTTGCTGTGAGCTTGAGTGTGGCTTCGGTAATGATGCCAAGAGTGCCTTCTGAGCCGATAAGTAATCGAGTAAGGTCATAGCCCACCACACCCTTCGTGGTGCGAACGCCGGTATGAATAATTTCTCCGGATCCGGTAACGGCCGTGAGCCCCAGCGTGTTTTCCCGACAGCTGCCGTACTTGACTGCGTGCGGTCCTGCAGAATTGCAGGCGAGATTACCGCCAATGCTCGCGTAATTGGCACTGGTCGGGTCGGGGGGCCAGAAGAATCCATGAGTGCCTGCGGCCTCCTGCAGTTGTCCGTTGGTAATGCCCGCTTCTACGACTGCAAGGCGGTCAGCGGGATTGATCTCCAGTACTTTGTTCATACGCTCCAGGCCGAGTACAAGCCCGCCCTGGGTCGGGACAGTGGCGCCTGTAGTATTTGTGCCGCGTCCGCGTGTTGTCAGTGGCACGTTATGCTGATTGCATAATTGGACGATTGCCTGAACCTGTTCAACGGTGCTAACAAAGGCCAGCGCCTCCGGTAGCGCCATGCGTCGGCTGTTGTCATAGCCATATGGCAGGCAGTCTGCGGGGTCTGTACTGAAGTTGTCGCTGCCCACTGCATCGGACAGGCCAGCAATAAAGCCCTCGGTTAGCCTGGGCATTGTGTCCTAGTTGTCCGGGTAAAGCGTACAGTCAATCAGGTCACATAGCGTATGTATGAATACCAAATGGACTTCCTGGATTCGCGCTGTTACATCTGCAGCTGCGCGTAATTCAATATCGCTATCTGTGAGCATGGGCGACATTCTTCCACCATCATTTCCTGTAAGTATGACCAGGTGCATGCCAATATCTTTTGCTGCCTGCATGGCCTTTATGACATTGCCGGAATTGCCGGAAGTCGAAATTCCAACAAGTACATCACCTGGTCGGCCCAATGCGCGGACCTGCTTGGCAAAGACCTCTTCAAAACTGTAGTCATTTGAAATTGATGTCAATGTGCCTGTATCTGTGGTCAGCGCGATGCCAGCAAGGCTGGGGCGCTCACGTTCAAATCGATTGAGCAATTCCGAGGAAAGGTGCTGGGCATCTCCTGCTGAGCCACCATTGCCACAACTCAGGATTTTATTTCCGTTGTTCAGGGCGTTTGCCATCAAGGCGCCAGCCGCGACGAGTTGTGGTACGACATAAGCTTGGGTGGCTTTCTTCGCCTGTATGCTTTCATCGAAAAAGTGATTGATTCGTTGGTTAAAATCCATGTTTCATCCTTCTAACAGGTCTGGAATGCATCTTTCAGCCATTCCGGGCTCTGGTTGTCCTGCATAGCGACCACATCAAAACGGATCGCTCGCCCAGCATGTTGTTTATATTGGTTAAGGAACTGTTCAGTAGCAGCAATGATACGGCGTTGTTTGCTGCGGTTCACTGATTCGGCGGCAGAACCAAAACTGGAATTCTTGCGATATCGTACTTCGACAATAACCAGATGTTGGTTATCGAGCATAACCAGATCAAGTTCTCCGCGTTTGCTGCGGTAATTCCGGGCAATAAGTGTGAGTCCCTGTTTTTCGAGCAGGGTTGCTGCCAGATCTTCCGCCGCGTCGCCCTGGGTGAGGTGCTGGTTACTGGGCACTTATTCCAGTAACTCTTCTGGTAGATAGCCTTGTTCGCTATCTTCAATTTCTTCAGTGATCTCTGGTTCTGCTATGAGAGGCGCTTCCAAAGGAGGGTTGGTACCCAGCAACTGGGCAAGTCCATTGTTGAAATGTGCCCAGACCAGCCCACGGCTAATACGACCATAGTCCTGTAATGTGAGCACTCCGCTTGCTGCCGGATAACCGTAGCCCTGTCTGAGGTTGTCTTTGGCGATCTGGGTTGCCAGGGCGTAGGCATCAAAACCCATTGCATATAGACGGGGAAGCTGTGCGTAACTGTCGGGCCAGAGTCTGGCAGCGAGTTCTCTGGCGTCACGCAAGTCGTCTCCCTGATCCAGAATCCATGGCATATCACCGAAACGTATGCCATTCAGGTCCTGGTCCCTGCGCTGGTTCACAGATCCGGAATAGACGTGCGAGGTTGCGTAAACAGGCACATAGGTCGCTCTGAAAAAGCGGAGCTGTGGGCGGATGATACGTGCCTGTTGGGGCTGGGCGGCGAGGAATATGTAATCCATGTCTTCGCGAATGCTCGCTGGAACATCCTCTTTTTTGCTCGCGGCCCTAAATTTGAGAAGCCGGGTAAGCTGTTCCCTGAAATCGGACTTTTCCGGATCAAAGAATTCATAATCCAGAAGTTGTCCGCCGCGATTATGCAGTTGTTGATGAAAGGCTTGAAGGGTACGTCGTCCCCAGTCAGTGTCAGGGACCATTGCAAGTGCATTCAGGCGACCATCGTCAATCGCGCGATCTGCAACCTGGCTGGCTTCATCTTCAGGGGAAAGTCCAAACTGGTAGAAGCCGGCCGGCAGGCTGGTATTTTCTTCCAGGTAATTCAGCGCCAGAGTTGGTATAGGAATTTCCGCAACCATTGCCAGCTTGGCAACATTGTTCTTGGATAGCGGTCCTACCAGAATGTCTGCCCCCGCAAGGATCGCCTGTTCAGCAATACGTTCAATGCTGTCATTTGGATTGCCAGTATCAAACACGATGACTTCAGGACGTGGTTCGGGTCGACGATAATAGGCGGTCATAAAGCCGTCGCGTACCGCTGCTGCCGGGGTCGCGTAGCTCCCGCTCAAGGGTAGCATGAGTGCTATAGTGTCAAATACTCCATCGCGCTGGGTGTAAGGGTTGAACGCTGATTGGGTTGGCGCAGCCGCATAAGACTCCTTCGCCAGAACAACTTGATTGGCTGGATGACGGGCGTGGTTGCGTTCCCAGTCAGCAATGGCTGCATGTAGTTCGTCAGGTCCAAGCCAGAGGTCGAGCATGATGTCTGCCAGCTCAGCCCATCCCTGGGTGGTACGCCCGTAGGACATCAGTTCCTGAGGGCTGTTATCCAGTGGAGGCGCGCTTCGCAAGGTGCGCCAGATGCTCTCCTGGTGAATGCGTCTGGCAGCCGGATCGCTGAGGTATTGCTCCTGCTGTACCAGGGCGTCAATGGCCTCAAGTGTCTGTCCAAGTGTCAGATGTGACTGTGCACGCATGCCCCAGATTCGCAGGGCCAGATCATTCTCGGTATTGGCGTCCGGAGGTGAAAGCTCGGTGAGCAGGGTGAGCGGACGATCTGCAAACTGTCCGAGTTCGGCAAGTAGTAGAATGCTCCTGTGTCGTTCATTTGCCGGGAGTTCTCTGAGCTCCAGAAATTCCAGGATTTCCAGCGCCAGACTGCCCTTGTTTTGTAAATGGGCGGTTTCAGCAGCCCTTAGTAAGAGGCTGTTGCGTTCATTACCCTCAGCTTCGTCTGCGGCCTGTAGATAGAACTCGGCATCATTTTCCCAGACTGGAGCCTGCGAAACGGGAATGCTTTCGGATTGTTCTTCCCGTGCGGGTGGGCTGGTTTCGCTGCCAACAGGGGGGAAAACAGTCGTGACAGAACTGGTACCGGCACATGCGCTAAGGCCGGTCAGTAATATTATTAGTAGTAGTGGCTGGCGAGCCCGTTTTGCCGTTGGGTTGTTCTCGGTCATAACTGTTGTGACGTATTCACTTTAAAAAGACCATGTATTGGCAATCATACCTTAACTTTCCGGACTTGCCCGCACGGGAGTTATGCGAGAATGTCCGTATGTCGAACGGATGTCTATATATAGTCTCTACGCCCATCGGGAATCTTGAAGATTTTACGCATCGGGCGGAACGTGTGCTGCGGGAGGTTGTCCTGATTGCGGCCGAGGATACGCGCCATAGCCGTAAATTACTCGACCACTTTGGTATTCATACGCATATGCAGGCAGTGCATGAGCATAACGAAACCAAGGTGGTGCCCCAGTTGATAGAACGATTAAAAGCCGGCGATGATATTGCATTGATTTCCGATGCGGGCACACCACTGATCAGTGACCCGGGCTACGTGCTGGTACGTGAAGCGCGCGTCGCCGGCATCAATATATATGCCGTCCCCGGAGCGTCTGCCGTACTTTCTGCGCTCTCGGTTGCCGGGTTGCCGACGGACCGCTTCGTGTTTGAGGGTTTTTTGCCAGCTAAACAGAAGGCACGTCGGGAACGCTTGCTGGCATTGAAATCGGAAACGCGTACATGGGTGGTGTACGAATCCAGTCATCGTATAGCGGCCTGCGTACGTGATGTCGCAGAATTATATGGTGATTCACGAAAGGTCAGTATTTCACGTGAGTTGACCAAGATGCATGAAGAGTCAGCATTAATGTCAGCCAGTGAACTGCCTGACTGGGTAGGGAAAGACCACAATCGTCAGCGCGGTGAGTTTGTTCTGGTTATTGAAGGATCTAAGGATCTGAATGCGGACCTGCAGGATGCCGAAGGTTTGTTGAGAATTTTGCTGGAGGAGTTACCACCCTCCTCAGCGGCTAAACTGGCTGCTCGTATTTCGGGGCAGTCAAAGAAGCAGTTGTATCTTATGGCGTTAGAAATTAAGCCGGCCAGTGATGCAATGAAGTAGAATGGCTCCTGGAGCCGGTTGAGCAGCCGCTGTGCACTATTTAAGTGCGTGGAGGAAAGTCCGGGCTCTATAGGGCAGGGTGCCAGGTAACGCCTGGAAGGCGCGAGCCTATGGAAAGTGCCACAGAGATCAGACCGCCTAAGCACGTCAGTGCCGGCAAGGGTGAAAAGGTGCGGTAAGAGCGCACCGCGTCTCTGGTAACAGAGATGGCATGGTAAACCCCACCTGGAGCAAGACCGAATAGAGGAACAGTGCCCTTTGGGGTCAACGTGCTGCCCGCATGGTTCCCGGGTAGGTCGCATGAGGTTATCGGTGACGATAGCCCCAGATGAATGGCTGTTCACGACAGAACCCGGCTTATAGACCGGCTCCTTTTTCTTCTTTCTTCTATAGATGCAAGTAATTGCCCTGTTTACCAAGGCTTTGCATCAATTTATAGCGCTAAGTGTTTGTATATGAAGGTCTTTCATGTGCCCGCGCATATTTTATTTAAATCTCCTTATAACTCATTGTTTTACATGGGTTTTTAATTGTATTGAATTGTGAAATTTCCTTGACAGGCGGTTGTCTGGGTGACTATAGTGGTGCAAAGCGGTGTGAAGTGGGTCAAAGTGGAGTGCACTGCTAAGGAGAAGCTACTGTGTTTAGGGGATCGGACGCGATCACCATTGATGAAAAGGGGCGCTTTGCGATACCGGCCAGGTATCGGCAAGGGCTTCGCGATGCCTGTCTCGGGCAAATGGTAGTGACTGCACATCATCAGGACAGTTGTCTCCTTGTTTACCCTCAGCCACGCTGGATGGAGTTTGAAGAAGGTCTTCTCGCTCGTGGTGGTCTGAATCCGGATGTTCGTCGACTTCAGCGGCATTTCGTAGGGAATGCGCGTGATCTTGAAATGGATAAGCAGGGTCGTTTGTTGTTGCCCCCCATGCTCAAAAATCGCGCCAACCTGAATGGCAAGGCTGTGCTTGTGGGTCTGGGTAAAACTTTCGAACTCTGGGATGAGTCGAGATGGGAGTCCGAGCAGGTCAGTATCCAGTCAGAGTTTACCGATAATGAGACGGGTGGCCTGGTGCTGCCTGTTGGTATGGAGGACCTGCCGCTTTAGGCGGTGGTTCGGCTTGGTCAGGCAATGTATTGCGCTTCAACTCTCAGGCCTGTCGACATGAGTGGTCACCATTCGCCGGTCATGCTGGATGAGTCGATGGCGGCGCTTTCAATCAAGCCTGACGGAATTTATGTAGATGGTACCTACGGTCGCGGCGGGCACAGTCGGGCATTGTTGGGCAGGTTGGGGGCAGGTGGTCAATTACTTGCCTTCGACAAGGATCCTGATGCCTGTGCGGCGGCGTGGCAGGAACTGGGGCGCGAGCCCCGTTTTCATTTAGAGCGGGGCAGTTTCTCTGGTCTTGAAAAGGTAGCGGTCGAAGCCGGCTATGTCGGAAAGGTTGATGGTATTTTGCTCGATCTGGGTGTGTCATCTCCTCAATTGGACAATGCGGAGCGTGGTTTCAGCTTTAAAAATGATGGCCCTCTGGATATGCGTATGGACACGCAGTCAGGAGTGAGTGCGGCTGAGTGGTTGGCGGATGCCGACAGGGAAGAGATTTCCAGGGTTTTGAAGTTATACGGTGAAGAGCGCTTTCACTGGCGTGTAGCTGGTGCGATTGTCAATGCGCGTGATGAATTGCCAATAGAAACCACGCATCAACTTGCAGATATTATTCGCGATGTTGTCCCTGTTTCGCATAAGCAGCGTATCGACCCTGCAACGCGCAGCTTTCAGGGCATTAGAATTTTTATCAATCACGAGCTCGACGATCTTGAGCTGGTGCTGGAACAATCGTTGAGAGTGTTGGCGCCGGGTGGGCGGCTCGTGGTTATCAGCTTTCATTCGCTTGAGGACAGAATCGTAAAGCGCTTTATGCGCAGTCAGGCGCAGCCTGAGCAATCGCCAGTTCCCATGGCGCCCCTGATAGAGCCCTTGTTGAAATTATGCGGCAAGGCTGTTCGCGCGAATGACGCAGAGATTGAGTGTAATCCGCGCTCAAGAAGTGCAGTGCTACGGGTTGCCGAGCGTACTGCTGCAGGAGTGCAGGTCTGATGCGCCCTGTCTGGATGGTTACCTGTCTTCTGTTGGCTAACCTGTTTTCCGGATTGGCAGTTGTCCAGGCCAAACACGAGGGCCGTGCCCTGCAAAATGAATTGCAAACCAAGAGACTCGCACGAGATCGTGTTGAGACCGAGTGGTCGCAATTGCAGCTTGAAGAAAGCGCGTGGGCTAATCACGGGCGTATCGACGAGATAGCCCGTGACAAGTTGGCGATGCGCGAGCCTGATGCGTATGTGATTGTTATGGAGTCACGTTAATGGCTCGTGGTAATCGGGTAATACGTGAGCCGGAAAGCTGGCGCGCCAGGCTGGTTTTGGTCTGTTTCATGATTTTTGCTGTGGTACTGGCGGGTCGAGCTATTGATCTACAGGTGCTGGACAGGGGGTTCCTGGCGGGTGAGGGTGTCAAGCGTCATGTCAGGACTCTGGATGTGCCTGGCGGCAGGGGGGCGATACTTGATCGTAGAGGTGAGCCGCTTGCACTGAGTGCGCCGGTTGAATCTGTGTGGGCGGTTCCGGACGAGGCCCTGAAAAATGTAAACCAGCTGCCGCCTCTTGCAAAGCTTCTGGATATGCCGACAGAAAAACTGGTCGCGTCTCTGAATAAGCGCTCTGGTAAAGGCTTTATGTATTTGCAGCGGCATCTGACGCCAGCAGATGCAAGAAGGGTGATGGCGCTGGAGGTCCCGGGAGTTTTTCTGCAGCGCGAGTATCGTCGTTATTACCCGGCAGGTGAGGCGGCTGCACAACTGGTCGGATTTACTAACATTGATACGCATGGGCAGGAAGGCGTTGAGCTTGCGCTTGAATCATTGTTGCATGGTGAGAAAGGAAGTCGCCGCGTTATCAAGGATCGGGTGGGTCGTGTCGTTGAGGATCTGGCCGAGTTTAAGCCGCCCCAGGCAGGGCAGGATGTGCGCCTGAGTATCGATCTGCGTCTTCAATATATAGCCTATCGCGAACTCAAGCGTGCTGTGTCAGAAGAAAATGCGAAAAGTGGCATGGTGGTCGTCGCCGATCCGGACAATGGAGAAATTCTGGCTATCGCCAGTTATCCGAGCTACAACCCGAATCGTCGCGACTCAGTTAAAAGTACCGGACTTCGTAATCGTGCGGCTGTCGATACTTTCGAGCCCGGTTCCACCGTCAAGCCATTGGTCGTGGCGCTGGGGATTGAGTCGGGACTGTTTAACAAAAAGAGCGTGATTAAAACGGATGGCGGACGCTTCAGGGTTGGGCGTCTTCTGGTAAAAGATTTTCGTGATTACGGCCCCGTAGATCTTGGTCGCCTGTTAATGAAATCAAGCAATGTAGGCGCGGCCAAAATCGGACTGGCAATGGGTGCCGAGCAACTCTGGAAAGGTTATCAGTCGCTGGGGTTTGGCGATGCCAGTGGCGTAGGTTTTCCTGGTGAGTCTGGCGGTGTTCTGCATGATCATCGTCATTGGGGGCAGATAGGGACTGCGACGGCCTCCTATGGTTATAGTCTTTCAGTGACAGCCTTGCAGCTAACCAGAGCCTATTGCGCCATAGCCAACGGCGGCGTACTTCCCACGATGACTATCTTGAGGGATTACGGCAGCAATATTTCCGGTAAACGGGTGATGTCGGCACACACTGCCCGTGATGTCCGTGGGTTTATGGAATCCGTGGTCACTAACCAGGGAACGGCCCGACGAGCAGCCGTGACCGGTTATCGGGTTGCTGGAAAAACAGGGACTGCGCGTAAGGTCGCGAAAACGGGTGGTTATGATCACGATGCGCATCAGGGATTGTTTATTGGCATGGTGCCTGCCGATGAGCCCGAGCTGGTCGTGATGGTGCTTATAGATGAGCCAGGGAAAGGGCAGTATTACGGGGGTGCGGTAGCTGCGCCTGTGTTTTCAAACGTAATGCGTGGCAGTCTGCGTACCCTGCAAATTCCCCCGCAAATTACTACAGACCCCACGCTTACCACAGCCGGACAAAAAGACCGGGAGGCGCGAACATGAGTCATCGTGAGCCTGCTCCCCGGGAAATGCATATGCCCCTTTTACTGGCAGGTATGACGGACGAGATTGTGCCGGATATCAAAGTGCGCGGGCTGACGCTGGATAGTCGGCAGGTCTGCGAAGGGTCTATGTTTCTTGCCTGCCGTGGCGGTCAGCAGCATGGATTGGACTACTGGCCGCAGGCTGAAGCCCGCGGCGCATCGGCGTTGGTATGGGAGCCGCATGAGGGTGTGGTTGCACCTGAAACTTCTGTTCCCAGTGTTGCGGTTAATCAGCTGTCTGATCTGGTGGCTGAGATTGCTGCACGTTATTACGGATACCCCTCCCGGGAAATGTTTGTGGCCGGAATCACAGGCACTGACGGCAAAACTTCATGTGCCTGGCTGCTATCTCAGGCTTGCAGGCATATGGGGCAACAGTGTGGTTATCTCGGCACGTTGGGTTATGGGTTGCCTGATCTGCTCGAGCAGGCCAGTCATACAACGCCTGACCCTGTAAGTTTGCAGTACTGGCTGGCGCGCTTGAGGGTTAATGGTGCTACTGCTGTCGCCATGGAAGTGTCGTCACATGCGCTCGACCAGGGACGCGCCAATGGTGTGGCATTTGATGTGGCATTGCTTACAAACCTGGGTCGGGATCACCTTGACTATCACGGCGATATGGAAAGTTACGCAGCATCCAAGCGCCGGCTTTTTCAAGTGGCCGATTTGCCGGCGGCCGTGCTTAATGCCGATGATGAAGTTGGCAGGGCGTGGCTAAAAGAGCTGGCTGATTCGGTTGAAGTGGTTGCATTCGGATTTTCTGAGAACATTTCTGCACTGGGTGTGGCCTATGTTCGTGGCCTGAATGTCATCTGCGATGGAAGTGGTGTCGGCCTGGATATTGAAAGCAGTTGGGGTGACGCCCGGTTGAGCAGTGCCTTGCTTGGACGATTTAATGCAGCGAATTTGCTTGCCTGTCTGGCTGTGTTGCTTGTCAGGGGAGAGTCAATTGAAGAGTGTGTTGAAGCGCTGGCGGCTTCAGCGGCCGTTCCGGGCCGCATGGAAGCGCTTGAGTCCTTAGAGGATCAACCACTCGTCGTTGTGGATTATGCGCATACACCACAGGCATTGCGCCAGGCATTGCTGGCCGCCAGGGCGCATGCGGCTGGAAAGGTTGTTTGTGTGTTTGGGTGCGGTGGCGATCGTGATCAGGGCAAGCGGCCTTTGATGGGTGAAATCGCAGCAGAATTGGCCGATAAGGTCATCGTGACAGACGATAATCCACGAGGTGAGGTTCCTGCCGCCATCGTGAATCAAATCATTCATGGTATGCCTGAAGTAAAGGATTTAGTCGTTGAGCATAACCGTGCAGAAGCCATCAGGTTGGCTATAGATTCTGCAAACAAGAATGATGTGATTCTGATAGCAGGTAAAGGTCACGAAGATTATCAGTGGGTGGGTAATGAACGTCTGCCCTTTGACGACCGTCAGGTTGCGGCTTCGATTCTGGCGGGACGAAATGAATCAGGAGGGCTGCACTGATGGCACGTCTGTCAGAGATTGCAGCTGCCACAGGTGGGCGTCTTGTGGGTGAAGACGCTGAGTTCCTCGGCGCGGTGATCGATAGCCGGGAATGTAAGGCAGGGCAGTTATTCGTCGCTTTGCCTGGTGCGCAGGTCGATGGACATGAGTTCATTGCAGCTGCGGCTGAATCCGGAGCGGTAGCAGCATTGGTTTGCCGTGAGCAGTCTGTTGGTATTCCGCAGATTGTTGTGGATGATGTGCTGGAATCACTGCAGGTCTACGCATGTGTGCATCGCCAGCAATTTAAGGGCCCTGTCATTGCGGTGACTGGCACCAACGGCAAAACCTCGACCAAGGAAATACTTGCTGCTGTACTGGCAGAAGAGATGGGCGGTACAGCCAGCATCCTGTTTACACAGGGCAATCTGAATAATCACATTGGTGTGCCACTTACATTGCTGGGTCTGGCACCGGAGCACCGCGCCGCTGTGATCGAGATGGGTGCAAATCATGCAGGCGAAATTGCATTGCTTGCCCGGATTGCAAGGCCTGATGTGGGGATCGTGACGCTGGCAGGGGCGGGTCATCTGGAAGGCTTCGGTTCAGTCGAGGGTGTGGCGCATGCCAAGGGTGAACTGTTCAGTGGATTGTCAGAAGCAGGTATCGCGATCATTAATTCTGATGATGACTACGCTGAATTGTGGCGTGAATTGGCTAGCCATTGTCAGCAAATAAGTTTCGGATTCAATGAGTCTGCCAACGTTCGTGCGGAAAACCTGATCCAGAAGGACGCTGATCAGACTTTCCGGTTACATACCCCGGTGGGTGAGGCAAAAGTCAGTCTGCCTATGTCAGGTAAACACAATGTCATGAATGCCCTTGCGGCTTCAGCGGCAGCGATTGCCATAGGGTTGTCGGTGGATAGTGTTGCCAAGGGGTTGGCGGCAGCGCATTCGGTAGGTGGGCGTTTGCATATTTTATCCGGGCCGAACGGTTCGAGAATTGTTGACGATAGTTACAACGCAAATCCGACTTCCGTAAAAGCGGCTCTGGATTGGCTCTCGGTACAGCCCGGGCGTCGCTGGTTTGCATTCGGGGCAATGGCTGAGCTGGGTGATGATGCGGCCAGCTGGCACAGCAAGGTGGGGGACTGGGCGCGTGCAGCAGGTGTGCAGAAATTGTATGTGTTTAATGACCTCACCCGACACACAGCGAAGGCGTTCGGAGACGACGCGGTGCAGTGTGAAAGTCATGAGCATATGGCGGCTTATCTGAGTGATGCCTTCAAGAGTGGGGAGTCGGCTGATGTCACTTTATTAGTGAAGGGGTCACGCAGTGCGTATATGGAACGAGTGGTCAAGGCGTTGACGCAGACCGCAAATGAATCTGGATCGCATGCGGTAGCTGCCGATCAGGTTGCAAACGGGAGATAGGTTATGTTGATTTGGTTAGGTGAATATCTCTCGCAATTCTATAGCGGCTTCAATGTACTTCAGTACATTACAGTACGCGGCATTCTGGGTGTTCTGACGGCCCTTATATTTTCATTTGTCTTCGGTCCCTGGATGATTCGAAAACTGAGTTTTCACCAGATAGGTCAGCAGATTCGCGATGACGGTCCCCAAAGCCATCTGGTCAAGGCGGGTACGCCAACCATGGGCGGTACGCTAATTATTACTGCGGTCACTGTAGCGACATTGCTCTGTGCAAATCTGGAAAATATGTATGTTTGGGTGGCTTTGCTCACTACGCTGGCATTTGGCGTTATCGGGTTTATTGATGACTACAAAAAACTAAAATTCGGTAATCACAAGGGGTTATCTCCAAGGGCAAAATACTTCTGGCAATCGGTTTGTGGCTTTGGTTCTGCCGGCTATCTCTATATAACGGCGGCAACTGACGTGAATACCTCACTTTATTTCCCGGTGTTTAAAGAAGTGGCGGTTCCACTGGGGGGTGCGTTCGTGCTCTGGGGTTATATGGTCATAGTGGGCACCAGTAATGCGGTGAATCTGACTGATGGTCTGGATGGTCTTGCGATTGGCCCCTGCGTCATGGTCAGTTGTGCGCTAGGTGTGTTTGCCTACGTGGCCGGTCATATTGAGTTTGCACAGTATCTGGGTGTGCCCTATATCGCGGGTGTTGGCGAATTGGCCATTGTTTGTGTGGCCATCGGTGGTGCTGGCCTGGGCTTTCTATGGTTCAACACTTATCCCGCCCAGGTGTTTATGGGCGATGTCGGTGCCCTAGCGCTGGGAGCCGCGTTGGGCGTGATCGCGCTCATGGTTAAGCAGGAACTGGTGCTGGTCATTATGGGTGGCATCTTCGTCGCAGAAACGGTTTCTGTGGTGTTACAGGTCGGTTCATACAAACTGACGCAGCGCCGCATATTCCGCATGGCGCCTTTACATCATCACTATGAGCTTAAAGGCTGGCCGGAACCCAAAATCATTGTGCGCTTCTGGATTATTACCCTGATTCTCGTCCTGATTGGCCTCGCCACGCTGAAGCTCAGGTAATGGAAAGAATATGAATCTGTATAGCGGTCAACATATTTTGATACTCGGTCTGGGGCAGACCGGATGGTCATGTGTGCGCTATTTGCAGGCGCTGGGTGCCGAGTTGCGTGTTGCAGACAGTCGTCAGACTCCACCGATGCTGGGTGAATTGAAAAGCTGTTTTTCACGTATAGATTTTCATGTGCTTGATGACGGTGTAAATGCCGGGTTGCTTGATGGCGTTGATATGGTAGTCGTCTCGCCTGGTATTGATCTTCGAACACCAGTACTGGTTGAAGCACGTCAACGCCGGTTGCCAATCGTTGGCGATGTTGAGTTGTTTGCCAGGGCGGTTAATGCGCCTGTTATTGCCATAACCGGTTCAAATGGCAAGTCGACAGTGACGACGCTGGTAGGTGACATGGCCAGAGCAGCGGGTCGTAAGGTCGCCGTCGGCGGGAATATTGGTGTACCGGTTCTGGATTTGCTGGATGGGGATGCCGATCTCTACGTGGTCGAGCTTTCCAGTTTTCAGCTTGAGGTGACCGACAGTCTTAAGCCAGCCGCAGCGACTGTTCTGAATGTGAGTGCTGATCATATCGACAGACACGGTACGCTGGAGCATTACACCGCCATAAAGAATTCAATATTCCGGGGTGAAGGATGTGCGGTGGTGAATGCTGATGATGTGTTGGCACAGCCAATTCTTGATGCCGGCCGCAGGGTTATCACGTTCCGTCTCGATGTGCCTGAAACCGAGCATGAATACGGGCTATTGGGGCAGGGCAATGGATTATCGCTGGCCCGGGGCAAGCAGTCATTATTGGCTTTATCGGAAATGCATATTCATGGCTTGCATAACGCGGGTAATGCCCTGGCCTCTCTGGCGCTGGGCGAGGCGCTGGGTTTCCCAATGGAAGCAATGCTAGATGCCCTGAAAGAATTTAAGGGACTGCCTCATCGTTGCCAGTGGGTGGCCGAATGGGCTGGTGTGAACTGGTATAACGATTCCAAGGGTACGAATGTTGGTGCGACTTTTGCTGCTCTGAAAGGGCTGCCAGGTCCTATCGTACTTCTGGCTGGTGGCCAGTCCAAAGGGGGTGATTTCACGCCTTGGCAAGAAATCCTGTCGGAGAAGGGACGTGCTGTGCTTCTGTTTGGTGAAGATGCATTGCTCATTGCCAGAACCCTGGAAGGCTTTGTAAGTGTTGAATGCCTGGAAAATATGCAGGCAGCTGTCGAAAAAGCGGCAGAACTTGCGCAACCCGGTGATTCGGTATTGCTCTCTCCTGGCTGTGCCAGCTTCGATATGTTTAAAGGGTTTGATGATCGCGGAGATCAATTCATCCAGGCAGTAAAGGGGTTGCACGCATGTTCGGCGTGAGTTCATTGGGGTCGGTCAGGGAACGCTTTGTTTTCCCGTCTCCTGATCGTGTTGACCCGGTCTTGCTTGCGGCAGCTTCCATGATTCTGGTCTGGGGACTGATCATGGTGGCATCGGCTTCTGTTGCCGTTGCGGAAAAGCATGCCGGATTGCCATTTCACTACTTCAATCGGCAAATCATTTTTGCAGTGCTTGGCCTGATCGCCGGTGTTGCCGTGTTCCAGGTGCCGATGAAGACCTGGGAAGACAGTGGCTTCAGCTTGTTGATTTTCGCACTGCTCATGCTGGTCATTGTGTTTCTGCCGGGTGTCGGGCGTGAGGTGAACGGAGCGCAACGCTGGTTGAATCTCGGGCCGGTTAACCTGCAGGTGTCAGAGCCGGCCCGCTTCTGTCTGATCATGTATCTGGCGAGTTATGTGGTGCGTCGTCGTGTTGAACTAAGTCTTGATTTCAAGGGGATGGTAAAGCCAATGATGCCCCTGTCTCTTGCGTGTGCATTAATGCTGCTTGAGCCTGATTACGGCGCTGTTGTTGTCTTGATGGCTGTATGCATGATGATACTGTTTCTAGCCGGCGCAAGAATCCTGCATCTCGGAGTACTGTTCAGTATTGCCTGCACAGGTCTTGTCTATCTGGCGCTGTCATCACCTTATCGTCTGAGAAGGCTCGTTAGCTTCGCCAACCCCTGGGAAGACCCTTATGACAGTGGTTTCCAGTTATCACAGGCATTGATCGCAATAGGTCGTGGTGAGTGGGCAGGTGTTGGTCTGGGCAACAGTGTGCAAAAGCTGCTGTATTTGCCTGAAACGCATACGGACTTTTTATATGCCGTGCTCGCAGAAGAGACCGGTTTGCTTGGTAGCCTGCTATTGCTTGGCCTGTTTATGTTGCTTATTTGGAGAGGTTTTGATGTCGCTAAACGGGCGATAGAAAAACAGGCGTATTTCGGTGCTTATGTCAGTTATGGCTTTATCGCTTGGATCGGCATACAGGCATTTGTAAATCTGGCTGTGAATATGGGGTTATTGCCTACCAAAGGGCTCACGTTGCCCTTTATGAGTTATGGCGGTAGCTCACTGGTTGTCATGTGCATGGTACTGGCAGTAGTGATGCGTATCGATGCAGAAAGTCGGGGCACAGTAGGCAAAAGCCATCCGGTTGAGCGTCCACGCGTGCCGCAGAGGGTAGGCGCATGAATGTTGCAGGCGCCAGAGTAATGATGATGGCCGGTGGGACTGGTGGGCACGTGTTTCCGGCACTGGCTGTCGCTGACGCGCTTAAAGCACTGGGTGTCGAGATTATCTGGATGGGTTCTGAAACCGGGCTAGAAGGGCGCGTCGTTCCTGAAGCGGGCTATAAGGCAGAGTGGATTACTGTGCAGGGGCTGCGTGGCAAGGGTGTGCTTTCCTGGTTACTGGCACCGTTTAAACTGTTACGTGCAGTATCGCAGGCGATGTCTGCATTCCGCCGTCAGAAACCTGTACTGGTCGTGGGTATGGGTGGTTTTGCTTCGGGCCCGGGGGGGCTTGCTGCCTGGCTGATGCGGATTCCGTTGCTTGTGCATGAGCAAAATGCCGTGGCAGGTCTGACAAATCGTCAGTTGTCCAAGCTGGCACGTAAGGTTCTGGAAGCTTTTCCGGATACTTTTCCGGTAGAGGTACATGCCGTGAATGTCGGAAATCCGGTGCGTGAGAATATACTTAAATTATCGCCTCCGGCGGAACGCTTTGCACACAGGGATGGTCCGGTACGCGTACTGATTATTGGTGGCAGTCTGGGGGCATTGGCCCTAAACAAGATTGTGCCGGCTGCACTTGCAAAGGTGCGGTCCGAAGATCGGCCGGAAATCTGGCATCAGGCTGGCAGGACATTGGACAAGGCGCAGGAGGCTTACAGCGGACTTCTGGATGAAATGGGCGAGTCGTTGCGACTGGTTGATTTTATTGAAGATATGTCCGAAGCCTATGCCTGGGCAGATCTTGTGGTCTGTCGTGCGGGTGCTTTAACAATCGCAGAATTGGCGGCGGCAGGCTTGCCAGCATTGCTTGTGCCATTTCCGCATGCGGTTGATGATCATCAGACAGTGAATGGTCGATACCTCGTTGAAGCGGGTGCGGCATTACTGATTCAGGAAGCCCAGCTCACCGCCGAAATGCTGGTCACAACATTGACACCCTTGTTACGTGACCGTCAGCGATTGCTGGCAATGGCACAGGCTGCCCACTCCCGCGCCTGGACACATGCAACAAGGGATATTGTTGAGCATTGCCTTGCAATCGGACATTGGCCCCATCCTGAGATCAAGGGGACTGAGGCATGAATCCTCTTGCTCAGGATGTGATGGAAATCCCCATGCGCAGGGTTCGTCGCATACATCTCGTGGGAATTGGGGGTGTGGGCATGGCCGGCATAGCCGAGGTACTGATAAACCTGGGTTATGAGGTGTCAGGTTCGGACCTGAAAGAGAATGTAGCCACCGCCCGGCTTCAGGAAATGGGCGCGAAAATACACTTTGGCCACAGGGCGGAAAATGTTTCCGATGTGAATGTGGTTGTTACATCAACCGCAGTTTCGGGTGAGAACCCCGAGGTTTCGGCGGCACATGAAAGCCGCATACCGGTTATACGCCGGGCAGAAATGCTGGCCGAACTTATGCGTTTCCGTTATGGCGTTGCGGTAGCAGGTACGCATGGCAAAACGACAACCACCAGCCTGGTAGCTGCAGTACTGGCAGAAGGCGGCCTGGATCCAACCTTTGTTGTGGGAGGCAAGGTAACGAGTACCGGCACAAATGCCCGGCTAGGTGCAGGTCCGTATCTGGTTGCGGAGGCTGATGAGAGTGATGCCTCGTTCCTCTTGCTGAATCCCATGATCGCGATCGTGACCAATATCGACGCGGACCATATGGAAACCTATGGGGGTGACTTCGATCGTCTTCGCAATGCCTTCATTGAATTCCTGCATCACCTGCCATTCTACGGTTTGGCTGTGATGTGTGTAGATGATGCCGAGGTCCGGGATTTACTGACCCGGGTGGGCCGCCCGGTGATGACTTACGGCATAGAATGCGAAGCCGACTGCTGGGCTGAAAATCTTGAACCAGATGGTCAGGGTACGCGTTTCCGCATGCGTTTCTCGGATAGTCAGCAGGGTTGGAATGTACGACTTAACCTACCCGGTCGGCATAACGTGCTCAATGCCCTGGCAGCTGCCTGCATTGGACGTGAACTTGGTGTTGATATGGGGGCTGTTCAAAGTGCTCTCTCGGGGTTTCAGGGCATTGGACGTCGTTGTGAAATGCTCGGCGACGTGCAGGTTAATGGGGGTAACGTGACCCTGGTAGATGATTATGGTCATCATCCCAAAGAGGTCGCCGCAACATTGCAGGCCATGCGAGCTGCCTGGCCCGAGCGTCGCCTGGTGGTGGCTTTCCAGCCGCACCGTTTCAGTCGTACACGGGATCTATTTGATGATTTCTGCCAGGTGTTGTCAGGCATTGATGTGCTTCTGCTCACCGAAATCTATGCCGCGGGTGAAGCACCCATTGCAAATGCTGATGGTCGGGCGCTTGCGCGCGGGGTGCGGGCCAGAGGCAGCACTGAACCCGTGTTCGTCGAAAATGTTCATGAGTTACCTGAAGTACTGAAGGGCATTCTGAAAGATGGTGATGTATTGCTGACGTTGGGTGCCGGTGATATCGGTCATGTGGCTTCAACGCTTCCTGCATTACTGCAGTCGACTGAAGGGGAGGTGAGCAGATGAGTGCGGCACCGAGTCTACGTGGAGAACTGCGGGTGCAAGAGCCCATGTCACGGCATACCAGTTGGCGCGCCGGAGGGACTGCATCGCGTTACTATCGTCCCGCGGATCTGAATGACCTTGCAACATTCCTTCAGCGCCTGGATCCACAGGAGCAGGTGCTCTGGCTGGGGCTGGGTAGTAATTTGTTGGTCAGGGATGGCGGTTTCCATGGCACTGTAATAGCTCTGCATGGTGTGCTGGATCATATAGAGCCTCTTAATGACAAGGGGTTGTTGCGGGTTGAATGTGGTGTGCACTGTGCTCGTCTGGCGAAGTATTGTGCGGAACAGAATCTGGAAGGCGGGACGTTCTTCAGTGGTATTCCCGGCACCATTGGAGGCGCATTGGCAATGAATGCCGGAGCCTTTGGCGGAGAAACCTGGGAACGTGTTCGATCAGTCGAGGTGATCAACCGGGCAGGCATTGTCCAGACGTTAAAAGTCTCGGATTTTCGGGTGGGCTATCGCAGTGTGATCATGCCTGAGCATGGGCTTTGTTTCCTTTCTGCGAATCTTCAATTTGAGCCTTGTGAATCTGGAGAGGCTAAAGCCGAGATTCGCGAGTTGCTGGCGGCACGCAAGGCATCGCAGCCGGTTGGGCAGCCATCATGTGGTTCGGTATTCAGAAACCCTCCGGGCAATCATGCTGCCCGACTGATTGAATCTGCAGGATTGAAAGGCTATCGGATTGGTAAGGCTATTGTTTCCGAAAAACACGCAAACTTCATTCTGAATACTGATAATGCGCGTGCCGATGACATTGAAGCATTGATCTGGCATGTGCAGGACACGGTCGAGAAAAAATTCGGTATTCGCCTTGAGCCAGAAGTCAGGATGATAGGTGTGCCAGGGAAACGTCATGATGAATAACATCCCTGACCCTCAGTCATTCGGTAAGGTGGCCGTGCTCATGGGCGGCTGGGCAGCTGAACGTGATGTGTCGCTTGATAGTGGCACACAGGTCGTTGCTGCGTTACAAAGACAGGGCGTCGACGCGGTGGCGGTTGATCTTGATCGTGAGCGCCTGCTGAATCTCAAGTCAGAAGGTTTTGATCGTGCCTTCAACATTCTCCATGGCGTTGGAGGAGAAGATGGCACAGTGCAGGCTGTGCTGGATGTAATGGGTATCCCCTATACAGGCACGGGCGTGCTGGCATCCGCATTGTCTATGGACAAACAGCGAACCAAGCAAATCTGGTTGGCGGCCGGTATTCCTACACCTGCTTATAAAATTTTAAACGAAGATTCGCCATTCGAAGATTTTGCGAATGAACTTGGTTTGCCAGTTTTTGTGAAACCGGCGACTGAAGGATCCAGTATCGGCATGAGTCGTGTCGACAATGCTTCAGAGCTGGAATCTGCCTATCAGCTGGCTGCTCAGTATTGCGACGTTGTTCTGGCAGAGAAATTTGTAGAAGGCCCGGAATACACCGCTGCCGTGCTTGCAGATGCTGATGGCCTGCAGTCGCTTCCTCTGCTCAGAATTGAGACTCAGGCCGAATTCTACGATTACGACGCCAAATATATTTCAGATAGCACGCAGTATCACTGCCCATGCGGACTGCCGGCTGAAAAAGAGGCCGAATTGGCCGGGCTGGCAGTCAGGGCATTCGAATTGCTGGGCGCCAGGGGCTGGGGGCGGGCAGATTTTCTGCTTGATCATCGAGGCAACCCCTGGTTCCTGGAGTTGAATACAGTGCCGGGAATGACCTCCCATAGCCTGGTGCCCATGGCTGCGAAACAGGCAGGTCTTGGGTTTGATCAGCTGGTTATGCGCATTCTCCAGACAAGTATGCAGGAGGTGACCAATGGCTAGAGGAATGGCTCGCCGTGATCGTGGTGACGAACGCCAGAAAATAAAGGGTAATGGCAGTTTGCGCAAAGTGCTTGTCATGGCTTCGGTGCTGGCAGTGGCGCTGGGTTTGACTCGGCTGCCCTATTCGGACTGGGCGCGTCAATGGTTGCCAGATACTTATCGGGTTGAGATTCAGGGGCGCCTCCAGTTTGTCAGCGACGTTGAGTTGCTCGAACGGGTGAAGCCATTTACGGGTGTTTCGCTTTGGGAAGTAAATGTCGAAGCGGTACATGATGCACTGCTGGCACATCCCTGGCTTCGCAAGGTTGAAGTCACCAAGCGCTGGCCTGATGTCATTACCTTGCGCCTGTATGAATACAGCCCGGTGGCCCAATGGGGTGATGAGTACCTTCTTGATTCGAGCGGCAAGGTTTTCGACCGACCCACAGAAGTCGATGTACAAGGTATGCCATGGCTTTACAGCCCTGACTTCAATGCAGGTCGTGACTTGTGGCGTTCGTACGCAAGAGTGAACGAACAATTGGCTGATGTGGAATTACCGGTAGAAAGGCTGTGGGTTGATGAGCGGGGTGCCTGGCATCTTCGTTTTGCTAACAGTCTGGAACTAAGACTCGGTCGTCATGATCGGGATATACGTCTGGCTCGATTTGTCGAGTTAGTGCCGAAAGCATTGAACGAGCGCCTCGCCGAGGCTGCTTATGTTGATTTGAGATATGGCAACGGGTTTGCGATTGGCTGGCGCACGCAACCCAGGGAGAGCTAGTGATGTCTAAGAAGCCGGAGAAAAATTTGATAGTGGCGCTCGATGTGGGCACCTCCAAGGTTGCCTGTATTGTTGCTGAGCTGGGTGTTGATGATGAGCTGGAGATCATCGGTCTCGGTAGTCAACCTTCCAAAGGCATGAAGAAAGGTGTGGTAGTCAATATTGACGCCATGACGCAGTCAATCCGCAGAGCGATGGAAGAGGCTGAGTTAATGGCAGGCTGCCGAATACAGTCAGTCCATGTTGGCATTTCAGGGTCACATGTAAAAAGTATTAATTCGCACGGCATCGTGGCAGTGCGGAATAAGGAAGTAACGGAATCCGATGTCGAACGCGTCATTGATGCGGCATGTGCTGTGGCTATTCCGGCAGATCAGAAAATATTGCATGTGTTGCCGCAGGAATTTGCGGTCGACGACCATGAAGGTATACAGGAGCCGATCGGCATGTCCGGTGTGCGCCTTGAGGCCAAGGTTCATATTGTCACGGGTGCTGTGACTTCAGCCCAGAATATTAAAAAATGTGTGAACCGCTGTGGTCTTGAGGTAAGCAAGCTCACCCTCGAACAGTTGGCCTCCAGTTATGCCACGCTCACAGAAGATGAGCGTGATCTCGGCATATGCATTGTGGATATTGGTGGGGGTACTTCGGACATTGCGGTGTTCGTGAATGGTGCCATTCGACATACTGCCGTGATCCCGATAGCAGGTGACCAGGTGACCAATGACATCGCCGTGGCCCTGCGCACCCCTACTCAGCATGCCGAGGCAATTAAGATCAAGTATGGCTGTTCCTTGCCGGAATTGATCGAGGATGATGATGCCATCGAGGTGCCCAGTGTTGGCGAGCGTCCCGCTCGTCGTTTAAGTCGTCACACCCTGGCCGAGGTAATCAAGCCACGTTATGAAGAGCTCTTTATGTTGATTCATAAGGAACTCATCCGGAGTGGATTTGAAGACCTTGTCGCGGGCGGCATTGTGCTGACCGGGGGAAGTTCAAAGATGGAAGGTGTCATTGAGCTTGCCGAAGAGGTTTTCCATATGCCGGTACGCCTTGGCATACCCCAGAACATCTCGGGTTTGTCAGACGTGGTTAAAAACCCGGTACACGCCACCGGTGTGGGTCTGCTGATTTTCAGTCAGAAAAACCAGCCACGCGTAGGTGCAGGAGTGGATGGTAATTCATTTATGCAAACCTGGGAACGGATGAAATCCTGGTTCCAGGGGAATTTTTAGGTATTCGTTTTTATTTTTAACTGTTTTTTTGTGGAGTGAGGAGAAGTCGACATGGCCGAGATATTTGAGTTGACAGATACGCAAACCGATGGCGCAGTCATCAAAGTGGTTGGCGTGGGCGGTGGCGGTAGTAATACCGTTAACCAAATGGTGGATGCAGGGATCGAGGGTGTAGAGTTTATCTGCGCAAATACCGATGCCCAGCATCTTGAGCGCTGCAAGGCAGATACACTGATTCAGCTGGGTGCAAGTGTGACCCGTGGTCTGGGTGCCGGTGCAGATCCTAGTGTTGGCCGTCTGGCTGCCGAGGAAGACCGGGATCGTATCCGCGAAGTACTGGAAGGCACAGACATGTTGTTTGTGACAGCCGGTATGGGCGGGGGTACTGGTACAGGTGCGGCTCCGGTTGTTGCTGAAATTGCCCGTGAACTGGGTATTTTGACATTGGCAGTTGTGACCAAGCCGTTTCCCTTCGAACGTGCCAAGCGTATGAAGGTTGCCCAGGCGGGTATTGATGAGTTGCATAAGTATGTAGATTCACTGATCGTTATTCCCAATGAGAAGTTGCTGACCGTATTGGGTAAGGGTACTTCCTTGAAGGATGCCTTTATGGCCGCCAACAATATTCTGCAAAATGCAGTGCAGGGTATTTCCGATCTGATCACCCGTCCGGGCGAGCTGAACGTGGATTTCGCCGACGTACGTCGTGTGATGTCGGTTCAGGGAATGGCCATGATGGGACTGGGGACTGCCATTGGCGAGCATCGCGCACGTGAAGCGGCAGAAACAGCTTTATCCAGTCCGCTGCTTGATGATCTGAACCTGACGGGTGCTGAGGGAATCCTGATCAATGTGACGGCAGATGAAAGCCTGGGTATTGCCGAGTTCCAGACCGTGAGTGAAATTGCGGTAGAGATGGCTTCGGAAGATGCTGAGATTATCGTGGGTACCGCCATTGATCCCAGTCTTGGTGATGAGTTGCGTGTGACTGTCGTTGCGACTGGTCTGGGTAAATCGAAGATGGGTGAAAATGTCCGCCCACTAAAACGTAGTGATGGTGAAACGGATTATGGTGAACTGGATAAGCCAGCTGTCATCCGGAATCGGCCTGAACCTCGTCGGCGGATGGATGATTTGCCTGATCTAAATGATGAGTATCTTGACGTGCCGGCCTTTCTTCGCCATCAGGCGGACTAGGTTTGCTTCGATCAGAACTGGCTGGAAATGGTCAAATTTATGCTAGAATGTTGCGTTGCAACACAATGTGTATTGACTGGATAAGGACTTGATGCGGTTTTTCTACGTAAATTCTGCTCTGGTTATGCCTTGCTATGCAGGGCATGCTGGCGCAGAATATTCAGGTAAATTGCCGTCACTGAACACTTTTTCCGGAAAATTGGCTATTTCAGAGCAGGTAGATTCGCATGCTTAAGCAGCGTACGTTAAAAAACCAGATTCGTGCCACAGGTATCGGATTGCATACCGGTCACAAGGTCTATATGACCTTGAAACCGGCAGCAGCTGACCATGGCATCGTGTTTTGCCGTACCGATTTGGACGGTGAACCACTGGTCAATGCGCGTGCGGAACTGGTGGGTGATACCACGCTGAATACCAGTCTGATCGAAAACAAGGTACGTGTTTCCACTGTTGAGCACCTGATGTCAGCATTCGCAGGTCTGGGTATTGATAATGCCCTGGTCGAGTTGTCTGCAGATGAGGTGCCGATTATGGATGGCAGCTCGGGTCCATTCGTTTTCCTGGTCCAATCGGCCGGAATCCAGGAACTTGATGCACCCAAGCGTTTTATCCAGATCAAGCAATCCACCCAGGTAACGGATGGTGACAAGTGGGCACGATTTGATCCCTATGACGGCTTCAGAGTCAGCTTCGGGATCGAGTTCGATCACCCCATGTTCCACGAAGGTACGCAGACGGCTTCAGTCGACTTCTCCACGACCTCCTTTGTTAAGGAGATCAGTCGTGCGCGTACTTTCGGGTTCATGCGGGATATCGAATACTTGCGTTCCAATGATCTGGCATTGGGCGGGAGCATGGACAACGCCGTTGTTCTGGATGATTACCGTGTATTGAACGCTGATGGCTTACGGTATGAGGACGAACTCGTCCGGCATAAAATTCTGGATGCTATTGGTGACTTATATCTGTTGGGACATAGCCTGATTGGTAGCTATACCGGGTATAAATCCGGGCATGCTTTAAATAATCAGTTACTTCGAACCCTGCTGGCAGATGAAGCCGCATGGGAAGTTGTGACATTTGACGATCAGGATACTGCACCCATTTCGTATGTCAGTGCAGTTACTGCTGCGTAGTGGGTAAATAAATTAATCGCGGTCGTTCTCAGGCGTGCCTGAAGAATGACCTGCCAGACGGCGTAAAGCCGCAGAAAGTTCGGGATCATTAATGGCCCGGGCTGTAAGTTCGAGATTATGACCGACCTGAGTCGGCATATATCGATGGATTTTGCGAACGAGAGGAGGTGCGAATAACGAACTGACTTTAATCTCAAGCTGCTGTAATGGCGGGTGACTACTTTGGCTCATATGACTCAGAATAGTATTTCGCTGATGACGCAATTGGGATGCCCAGACAGCGCTGTCTGCAGCCAGGGTTAATTTATTGCCGTTCAGTGAAATAATCTGAACGTGATTGATTAAGGGTTGAGGCAGTAATTTCTGTAATTGAGTTTGTAGCAGTTGCAGGGAATGGGATTGTTTAATAATTTGCCCGGTTGGGCCTTTGCATTTACGTAACCAGGAATCCGCTCTCCGTGGTAATCTGGCTCGCTTGTACTTGGCACGATTGATGCGGATTGCTGTCATGAGGTTTGGTTTGTTGTTAACAGGAAAATTATGAGTCTGGATATCATACTCGTTGATCATCGTCGTGGGCAGACCCGCCGTATTCGGGTTGCATCGACTGTGTTCCTGTTGTGGGTGCCTGTCGTGCTGGCTTTTGGTTTGCTGGTTGGTGGTGGCTTCTGGCTAGGCACGCAAAGTGTGCCGGATAATTCAGCAGTACTTGATAACAGCCTCAGTGAAGAGTGGCTGGAGGAAATCGCTGTGTCGCGTAGCGCACTGGATGGTGCGCGAGAAGTCATTGAACGAAATATGCTTGCATTATCACAACGCCTTGGCAGTTTGCAGGCACATGTGACCCGCTTGAATGCTGTGGGTCGGCGTATGACAGAAATGGCCAGTATCTCTCCTGAAGAATTTGACTTCGATAGTGAGCCGGCAATTGGTGGCCCGCAAACTGAAAGTTTCTCTCTGGATGAAGGCACCTCGGCATCATTGGCCGAATTGGCAGCTAATCTGGATGCCTTCTCGGTACAACTGGACCAGCGTGAGCGAGAAATGAAAGTGCTGCAGGATCTATTGGTGGCCAGTCGCTTGAGAGAACAGATTTATCCTTCTGGACAGCCGGTGAAGCGCGGCTTTATTTCTTCGGGATATGGTCGTCGTACTGATCCATTTAGCGGCCGTCGAACCATGCATAAAGGTGTGGACTTTGCAGCGCCTCGTGGCACTGATGTCATAGCTGCGGCAGCTGGTGTCGTAACATTGGCGTTGAGCAAAAACGGTTACGGAAAGCTTGTTGAAATTAACCATGGCAATGGTTACGTCACTCGTTACGGCCATAATTCAGCGGTCACCGTCAAGGTGGGAGAGCGCGTTGTTAAGGGACAGGTTATCGCCAAAGTCGGTTCTACAGGCCGATCAACAGGGCCACATGTGCATTTTGAAGTGCGACGTAATGGAAATGTTGTTAACCCTGCCGAATATATCTACGCCACCCGATAAGCCAGTCTGAAGTTTCCCCCTCTTTTCTAAGCGACGCTAAGCCTTTGGCTGCGTTATCATAAACGGCTTTCGTGCCCTGATTGGTTGCGCCAAAAAAGTGAACCATCTGGCCCTTACCTAAGTAGACCTTAGTTTAATCATGTTTAATCAATTATTTACGGGCGTATTCGGCAGTCGCAATCAGCGAGCTGTGCGCAAATTTGAGCAAAAAGTATCGAATATAAATGCGCTTGAAGACCAGATCAGTAAGTTATCTGACGAGCAATTGCAGGCCAAGACGGCAGAATTCCGTGAGCAACTGAAGAATGGTATTGCTCTGAATGACTTGATACCTGAAGCCTTTGCGGTTACGCGTGAGGCGGGCAAGCGTGTTCTGGGAATGCGTCACTTTGATGTGCAGTGTATCGGTGGCATGGTTCTGAACGATGGCAAGATTGCCGAAATGAAGACTGGCGAGGGAAAGACGCTGGTTGCAACATTGGCCGTTTATCTGAATGCCCTGACTGAAAAGGGCGTTCATGTCATCACGGTGAATGATTATCTGGCCAAGCGTGATGCTGAGTGGATGGGGCGCCTTTATCAATTTCTTGGTCTGAGTGTTGGTGTTATTTACGGAGGCCAGGATCAGGATGAGAAGCGGGCTGCATACGCAGCTGATGTGACCTACGGTACGAATAACGAATTTGGGTTTGATTATCTGCGCGATAATATGGCCTTTGCACTTGAAGATCGTGTACAGCGGGGGCTTAACTTTGCTGTAGTGGATGAGGTTGACTCTATCCTGATTGATGAAGCCCGTACCCCACTTATTATTTCTGGCCCAACTGATGACGATCCGGCGCTTTACCAAAAAATAAATGTGCTGGTGCCAAAATTAAGGAAACAATTCGAGGAAGACGGTGAAGGAGATTTCAGCGTGGATGAGAAGTCCCGCCAGGTCTATATCACCGAAGAAGGGCATCTACATGCCGAAGACTTGCTGCGTGATGCTGGATTGCTCAAAGAGGGTGAAAGTCTATACGACGCGCAGAATCTTGTGCTTATGCACCACCTGAATGCAGGGCTCAGAGCGCACTGTCTCTACCAGCGCGACGTTGAATATATTGTTCAGGATCGTCAGGTTGTTATCGTTGATGAATTTACGGGTCGCACCATGCCCGGCCGTCGCTGGTCAGATGGTTTGCATCAGGCGGTAGAGGCGAAAGAGGGCCTGCCCATTCAGCGTGAAAACCAGACTCTGGCATCGATTACTTTCCAGAATTATTTCCGGCTATATGACAAGCTGTCCGGAATGACTGGTACGGCAGATACCGAGGCCTTCGAGTTCCAGCAAATTTATGGTCTGGAAGTGTTGGTCATCCCCACAAACAAGCCCATGCTGAGAATTGACCAGCCAGATTTGATTTACATGAGCGCCCGTGAAAAGTACGAGGCGATTGTGGATGAAATTGAAGTCAGCCGTAAAAAGAATCAACCGGTTCTGGTGGGTACGGCCTCTATTGAAACATCTGAGCTGCTTTTCAAGTTGCTTAAACAACGTGATATTCAATGTGAAGTATTGAATGCCAAGCAGCATGAGCGCGAGGCTGACATCATCGCCGATGCGGGTAAGCCAGGTGCAGTGACTATTGCGACCAATATGGCGGGTCGAGGTACAGATATTGTTCTGGGAGGTAACCTGGAATCCATTCTTGAAAAGATTCCCGAGGAGAATCGTAATGAACGGGATCGCGCCGAATCTGACTGGAAGCTGAATCATAAGCGGGTGATCGATGCCGGTGGGTTAAAAGTGATTGGTTCTGAGCGTCATGAGTCCCGACGAATAGATAACCAGTTACGTGGACGTTCAGGCCGTCAGGGTGATCCGGGTGAAACCCGTTTTTATCTATGTCTTGAAGATAGTCTCATGCGTATTTTTACGCCCCCACGATTGCGCGCCATGCTTGAGAAGCTTGGCATGCAAGAAGGCGAGGCAATTGAACATCGTTGGGTTTCACGGGCCATTGAGTCGGCCCAGCGTAAGGTAGAAGCGCATAACTTCGATATTCGCAAGAATTTGTTGCAATACGATAATGTGGCTAACGATCAACGCATGGTTGTGTATGAGCAGCGTAATGAATTGCTGGAAAGTGAATCGATTTCCGAGGTTATCGATAACATCTGGACGGATGTTGTAGTTGCCCTGATTGATGCGCATATTCCCGCTAGAAGTGTTGAGGAACAATGGGACATCAAAGGTCTTACTGAAGCCATTAAACAGGGGTTTGGAGAAGAGCTCAGTATTCAGCAATGGCTTGATGATGAGAAGACGCTGGATGAGCAGGGATTGCGTCAACGCGTGGAAGAAAAATTGAAAGCGGCCTATGACGCGAAGCGTAGTGAAGTAGGTCCTGAGGTAATGGACCGAATCGAAAAGGCTGTCATGCTACAGGTACTCGACACGATCTGGCGTGAGCATTTGGCTGCCATGGATTATCTTCGTCAGGGTATTCATTTACGCGGTTTTGCACAGAAAGACCCCAAGCAGGAATATAAGCGTGAAGGCTTCCAGCTGTTTATGGATATGCTCGATAAACTTAAGCATGAAGTTGTGACGATTCTTGCCCGTGGCCAGCTTAAAGCACAGACGCAGGAAGCCGAGTTGGAGCAGCAAAGAGAGGCACGTGCGAGACAAATGGCGTTTCAGCATGAAGATGCGCCAGATGCGATGGCGGAACCGGCGATAGTGCAACCGGGATCATCGCCACAAGCTGGAGGTGCTCCCTTGCCGGGAATGCCCAGGCAAAGACCGGCGCCCCCTGCCAAGGTTGAGACTTATTCCCGTGAAGGTGAAAAAGTCGGGCGCAATGATCCTTGTCCTTGTGGGTCAGGCAAGAAATTCAAACAGTGTCACGGGAAGATATCCTAGCAAAGTCAGGGTCTTCCCATAATTCGGCCTGACGGGTCTTATACGCAGTGTTTGAAATAATAGACCCAGTGATTCCCGAGAAGACGGGAATCCAGTAACCTGCGCCTTTGCTTTGATGAATATCCGGGTTTTTAAATATGGCTGTCAATCTTGAGCCCCCCAGTGATTTGTTACCTATCGCAGGTGTGCGCCTGGGTACAGCCATGGCCGGCATACGCAAACAGGGAAGACTGGACCTATGTCTGATTGAGCTTGCAGAGGGTAGTCGGGTGTCCGGCGTATTTACCCGAAATGCTTTTTGTGCAGCCCCGGTTATCGTAGCGCGGCGGCACTTGAATGAATCCAAAGCAACGCGCGCATTTTTAGTCAACACCGGCTCGGCCAATGCAGGTACGGGTGTGCCTGGCATCGAGAATGCAGAATACTGTTGTGCATTGGTTGCCGAACAACTTGGTTGTGCGACAGAACAGGTACTGCCTTTTTCAACTGGCGTCATCGCTGAACATTTGAAAACGGATCGTGTTACCGCCGCGTTGCCTGACGTGCTGTCTGAGTTGGATGAATCCGGCTGGGCGCTTGCGGCTGAGGCCATCATGACGACTGATACGGTGCCCAAAGGCGCTAGTCGGCAGTGTACGGTCGATGGGCAAACAGTGACTGTGACCGGCATTGCAAAAGGCGCTGGTATGATCCGGCCGGATATGGCGACCATGCTCGCTTTTATTGCTACCGACGCCAATGTGCAAAATGACACATTGGATAGCAGCTTGCGTCAGGCTGTGGCTGTCAGCTTTAACAGTATTACGGTAGATGGCGATACTTCAACGAATGATGCCTGCATGCTGGTTGCCACAGGCGACGTTGGCGGTTCTGAGCTAAATGAGGGGCATCCCGATTATGCAGAATTTCTGGCGACAGTTATCGAAGTTTGCACATATCTCGCGCAGGCAATCGTACGGGATGGAGAGGGTGCTACGCGCTTTATTAATATTGAAGTCGGACAGGCGGAATCAGAGGAAGTTGCCAGGGCTGTTGCAGATACCATTGCACATTCGCCATTGGTTAAAACGGCACTATTCGCCGGAGATCCCAATTGGGGGAGGATTCTGGCAGCGGTAGGTCGCTCCCCAGTCGAGAATCTGGACATCAGCAGGGTGTCAATGTGGCTGGACGATGTTGCTCTTGTTCAGCAAGGCGAGATTGATTCTGAATATCAGGAATCAGCTGCGGCAGCTGTGGTGGGGAAATCTGAGTATACAATTCGTGTCGATCTTGGCAGAGGGGATTCCGCGGTCAGAATATGGACATGCGACCTCAGTTACGATTACGTCAAAATCAACGCAGAATATCGCAGCTGATTTACAGTGGGCGAAGGATTTTTGCATATTGCAGTCGGTGTGCTCACTGACTCAAAAGGACGTATTTTAATCAGCCAGCGAAAGCCTGACTGTGCTTTTGCAGGACAGTGGGAATTCCCGGGGGGCAAGGTAGAGCGCGGGGAATCAGTAAAGCAGGCCTTGGTCCGGGAGCTCGATGAAGAATTGGGGCTGCTAATCAACGATGCCAGACCACTCATATCAATCAAATACGTATATCCAGACCGGCGTGTGATGCTGGATACCTGGCAGGTCACTCAATGGGCCGGGCAGGCACAATCCAGAGAGGGTCAGCGTTTTGCCTGGGTGACGCCGGAAGCGCTTGATGATTATGAAATGCTGGAAGCCAACCGTCCTATTGTGAAATCTGCCCAGCTTCCCACCGCATATCTGATTACGCCGGATTGTGAGAGCGATGTTTCGGTCTTTCTTTCAGGATTGGAGCAATCTCTGAAATCCGGCATCCGAATGGTACGACTTCGACAATCGAAGATACGAGGGGATGAATACAAAAGACTGGCTATTAAATGCCAGGATATTTGTAGCCAATATGGTGCTGAATTGCTTGTGGATCTGGTAGGGTTGTCCATCGAGTTAGGGGTTGGATTGCATTTGAATAGCTTTGAGTTATCCTTTTGTAAACAGCGCCCTATCGCCCGAAAACTTAGGTTTGCTGCATCCTGCCATAATGCAACAGAGCTTGAGAAAGCGGCTGCCATCGGCTGTGACTTTGCGGTTCTAGGTCCTGTGACTGAAACGCCCAGCCATCCAGATAGCCCTGTGTTGAGCTGGAGTGGATTTAATGAATTAGCTGCAAATGCGGAATTGCCTGTTTTTGCCCTCGGCGGCATGACACGAGAATATTTAGATACAGCATGGCAAAAGGGTGCACAAGGTGTGGCAGCTATCCGTGGGCTCTGGATGGCAGATCGGCAATGATCTATCAGTCTGGGTCACTTTCGCTGTGCTCCAGACTGCCATCCTGGCTTTCGCTGGGTATGCGAAAGCGTTCCTCGACCCAATCCCCAAGGTCCAGTAGTTTGCATCGTTCACAGCAGAAGGGTCTCCACTGATTTTCACTATCTATTCGACATGATTTGCCGCATTGAGGGCAGCTTGAAATACGATCAGTCATAGTAAAGTTGATTTAGAGGTGACAACAGGCCATTTGAAAGCTTACATGGCGCTGAGTTTGTGAAGCAGACAGTGTGCTGCCATCCTGTTCCATAAAACGAATAGTGCAACGATGTCGGCCAGCACTGATTTCCGGATATAAGGGTAGGTTATCAGGCATTAATACTCTCACCATCTGGCATGGTTGTGTCAGGTCATGAACATAAACACCACCATCGGCCTGATATGGCTGGGGGTCAGCACTGGTGCGAAAAAGTCTCAATATTAAATTTACTGAGCGCTCGAAATATTCAAGGTTCTGTGACCAGATGCCAATGTGTTTTTCTTTGAAATCGTCATCACGATTTAACCAGAGGTGGTAACCGGGAAGGTCAAAAGAGCAGCTCCCGCCTGGAATGGCTGCGCGGTTTGAAATGGCATTCAGGAAATCATTGTCCCTAATCAGACTCCCGTTAAACTGGGTCTGCATGTCGTGCATTTTGTTATAGAGATCAGTCAGTTCCTGCAGAATATTTTCAAGACGGCTGGGGTCAACGCCGGGTCTATTCTGTAATTTCTGCAACTTCCCCACTTGTTCGCCAAGTTCTTTGGTAATCTCGGTGCGGATATCGTTACGCCCAAGTAAAGTCAGTAAATCCAGAAGACAAAGCATATAGGCGCGGTCACCCCATTCGCTTTTGTCATCATGGCAATGGGAAAACTGCTGAAAGAGGTGCTCCAAACGCAGGAAAGTTCTGGCACGTTCGTTCAGGGGTTGTTCAAAACATACTTGCGAAGTTTCAGACAAGTGTCGATCCCAACAGGTTAAGGGCGCACCATTGTACGCGGCGTGTGGCATTGAGCAAATGTATACTAGAACTTCTGCGGTTCCAGTTCATTAATTTCACCGTTTCCAAGTTGTTCATAGAGTAAATGAAGCTTTGTTATCGCGTTGAATATTTCCTCAGTACTTCCCTCATTCAATATCACATCATCTGCCGCGTTGAGTCGCTGCTGTCTTGTGTCCTGACTTTGAAGCATGTTTCTAGCAAGCGTTTTATCAATCCCGTCGCGATTAACCAGACGCTTCAATTGAGTTTCTTCACTGCAGTCAATTACGAGAAGCCGATCTACCAGATTACACCAGCCGAATTTCACGAGTAACGGAATCATGAGTACGCAATAAGGTTTATGGTCGGCATGTAATGCGTTATCGCGCAATTTGAGTAAACGATTCTTAATAAATGGGTGAAGAATCTCTTCTAACTTGAATCTCTGCGAAGAATCGCTGAATACACGTTTACGCATGTATGGGCGATTCATGCTGCCATCGGAACTCAGGATTTCCGGGCCAAAATGGGTCACCAAAGCCAAAAGCGCCTCAGTACCCGGTTCGACAACATCTCTGGATATCTGATCGGCATCGATGACGGTTATGCCTTTGTCCCGGAAGTATTCGCCAACTAAGGATTTACCGCCGGCTATGCCGCCCGTGAGGCCAAGTGTAAAGGGCATGATTTAAAGGCCTGCAATATTCCAGTACCAGGCAATGATTTCATCACCGGCAATTAATGCAATCCAGCCGGCGCCTGCCAGAAATGGCCCGAATGGAATTGCCCTGTCTTCAGGCAGTTTTTTAAATGCAAGTAGTACAGTTGCAGTGACTGCTCCGACCACGGATGAGAGCAAAACTATGAGCGGGAGAGACTGCCATCCCAGCCAGGCGCCAAATAGGGCAAATAGCTTGAAGTCACCGTAGCCCATTCCTTCCTTGCCGGTAATCAGTCTAAAAGCCTGATAGATACTCCATAGGCTCAAGTAGCCAAAAGCCGCGCCCAGTATGCTGTCAACCGGATTGGTGAATACGCCGCCAATGCTTGCCAGCAGGCCTAGCCATAGCACAGGTAAGGTAATGTCATCGGGTAATAACTGATGCTGTAGATCAATAAACGCCAGCGGTACGAGTGACCACGTCAGGACAAGTGCCATGACAGTTTGTGCAGACCATCCAAATGCCATGACAACCGCAACAGACAGTAAGCCGGTGATCAGTTCAACCGTTGGATAAAGTAATGATATACGAGTCTTGCAATTTGAACATTGCCCCCTGAGTAACAGGTAGCTTAGTACCGGAATATTCTGCCAGACACGAACAGGCGATTTGCAGTTTGGGCAATGTGAATTTGGCTTAACCAGAGAGATTTTTTCAGCTGGAAGTAAACTCTCGTCATTAAGTAGTTCGGCGCATTCTGTTTTCCAGGTTTGTTCCATCATTCGAGGTAATCTGGAAATGACAACATTCATGAAGCTGCCAATGCAAAGGCCAAGCAGAAAAACGCAGGCAGTAAGTAACGCAGGCGAGGCCTGCAATAATTCGAATGTATACACGGTTAGACGACAGCGCCGAGTTTGAAGATTGGCAGATACATGGCAATTACCAGACCACCCACCATGACGCCGATAACAGCCATAATCAGGGGTTCTAGCAGGCTACTTAATGCGTCTACCAGGTTATCAACTTCTGCCTCATAGAAATCGGCCACTTTTGCACACATGTCATCCAGAGCGCCTGATTCCTCACCAATAGCTACCATTTGTGTCGCAAGATTGGGAAAAATTCCAGCCTGACTCATGGCCAGCTGTAACTGCAATCCAGTAGCAACCTGTTCACGAATATCATAAATAGCTTCTTCAAAGACGATATTGCCTGCTGCCTTGGCAACGGATTCTAGTGCTTCTACCAAAGGCACGCCAGCAGCAAACATGGTGGATAAAGTACGAGCAAATCTTGCTACGGCGGATTTGTAGAAAATATCACCAACTATAGGCAGTTTGAGCTGCAATCTATGTAGTAGTCTACGGAAACCTCGAGAGCGCTTATGCGCCTGTACAAAGCTGAAAGCTGTAGCGCCAATGCCAAGCAAAATAGCCCAGATCCATTCCTGCAAGAATTCTGATAATCCGATGACGAATAAAGTAAAAGCTGGTAGGTCAGCACCGAAACTTTGAAACAATTCCTGGAAAGTAGGCACAACAAAATACAACAGGATTCCAGATACTATAAAAGCTACAATTATGACGGCTGTTGGGTAAAACATCGCCTTCTTGACTTTAGCTTTCAGTGCTTCGGTCTTTTCTTTATAAACCGCAACCTTATCTAATAATGCTTCAAGCGTTCCTGACTTTTCACCAGCCTCAACAAGGTTCACAAACAGGTCGTCGAAATGCATGGGATGTTTTCCTAGTGCTTCAGCAAGAGTTCCACCTCCCTCAATATCTACTTTAATCTTTCCTACGAGTTCTCTAACTGATGGGTTCTCGTGTCCCTGGGCAACTAGTTGCAGCGCCTGCACAAGTGGAACGCCAGCTTTCATCATGGTGGCCAACTGCCGGGCAAAAATTGCAATATCACCTGATGTGATTTTTTTCTTACGTGGTTTGAACAGGGCGGATTGCTGATTGACCTTACTCGGCGTTATGCCCTGTTTGCGCAGCATTGCTCTTACCAGGGCGTCGTTAGCGGCAATTGTTTGACCCTTTATTTTTTTACCTTTTTTATCAGTGCCTTGCCAGAGGAAGGTTTTTTCCTTGCTTACTGATTTTGCTGCTGTTGCCATGGTTTATCTATTCTATGGTTACACGGTTAATTTCTGCCAGACTTGTGACTCCATCTTGCACTTTTTTCAATCCGGCGGCTCTTAAATCCATAACGCCTTCTGATGCGGCCTGATCTGCAATTTGCATGGCATTGCCGCCTTCCATAATGATGCGCCCGATGTGTTCTGTGACTGGCATTACCTGATAAATTCCTATCCGCCCTTTGTATCCTTCATTACAGCGTTCGCAGCCCACAGGTTCATTTATCGTTAGATCGTCAAGCGCATCTTCCTTGAAGCCTTCTTTGATTAATTCTTCTTTTGGGATATCAACTGGCGTCTTGCAGCTATCACATAGCCTGCGTGCCAGGCGCTGGGCAATTATCAGATTCACCGATGAAGCTATGTTATATGCCGGTACACCCATATTCACCAGTCGTGTCAGTGTTTGCGGTGCGTCATTGGTATGTAATGTGGATAAGACCATGTGACCTGTTTGGGCAGCTTTGATCGCAATTTCTGCAGTTTCTAGGTCACGAATTTCACCCACCATGATGACGTCGGGGTCCTGTCGCAAGAAGGACCGCAATGTGGAAGCAAACGTCAGTCCGACTTTCGGGTTTACATGCACCTGGTTAATGCCTTCTACATTAATTTCAACCGGGTCTTCTGCAGTGGAAATATTCCGATTCGGTGTGTTCAGGATATTCAATCCGGTATAAAGCGAGACTGATTTACCACTACCAGTTGGTCCAGTGACTAAAATCATCCCATAGGGTTTTTCCAGATTCTCCTGGTATAGTGCTTTTTGCTCTGGTTCATAACCGAGAGCATCAATGCCCATTTGTGCGACAGATGCGTCGAGAATACGCATTACTACTTTTTCGCCCCAGAGTGTAGGGCAGGTGCTCACGCGAAAATCAATTGATTTATTTCGGGAAAGGTTCAATTTGATACGTCCATCCTGAGGGACGCGCCTTTCGGCCAGGTCCAGCCTTGATAACACTTTTAATCGTGCAGAAAGACGGCTGCCTAGTGTAACTGGTGGGGTTGAAACCTGTTGCAAGACGCCATCCAGACGCAAGCGAACCCTGTATGACTTTTCATAAGGCTCAAAATGTATATCAGACGCGCCTTTGTTAATTGCATCAAGCAGAACCTTGTTTACGAACCTGACGACAGGTGCGTCTTCTGTGTCGCCTACAGATACATCAGGAGAATCTGTTTCCTCCCCTGCAGACATGTCCAGATTTTCAAGGTCGGCGTCATCAAGGTCATCCAGGCTTGTATCATTTGCGTTTAATACTTCATCGATTGCTGTTCTGAGTTTTGTTATCTCAGCGATAACGGGTTCAATACTCAAACCAGATGTGAATTTAATTTCATCAAGACCAGCTATATTGGTCGGGTCTGATATTGCTACAAACAGGCGTTTGTTTCGCAGGAAAAGCGGAAGGGCATTATGCTTGCGAATTATCTGATCATTGGCCAGGTCAATGGGGCACTGACTTAGATCAAAACTGGAAAGCTCCAGAGTCGGCAGCCCGAATTCACGGCTGGCAGCTTCGGCAGCTTTCGAGCCATTGACGAGATTATTTTCAACAATGTAATCAACAAACGGGATTCTTTTTTTGCTGGACTCGGCATAGGCCGCTTGCGCGTTTGATTCATCCAGCAGGCCTTCGCTCACCAGTCGTTGTGCCAAGCCGGTTAATCTGATTGATTGTGGATTTGAGGCCATAATTGATTATCCCAGAACAGTTGTTATACGGCCAATATAATATGCCTAAAAGGGTAAATGCATTAGTTATGATCATATGCCCAATCCCAATATATGCGGACTATTGCAACTAATTACCAGTTTTTATAAATTTCTCTTATTTGTGGGTATCGAGCCTCCGAAAGTATTCGCATGTTTTTAATTGCTTCCTCTCGCCCATTTACTCCATAAAGATTTGTTATTCGTCGAAATTCAGCCTCGGCCTTTTGTGGTTGATTGTTGAGTAATAGGGCTAGTTTGTAGCGAAAAAGATTGCTGAAATTCGGATATCGATAAGCAACTTTGCGAATCTGCTCCAATTCTGAGTCTTGCATTTTTTCATGAAGCTCAGCGCGCATAAAGGCAGTATCTTCTCCTAGTTGATTAAATACAGTTGAGCTTCGATTGCTTTGAGAGCTGTCATGCTGCCCGATTTTATAGGTTTGAAAGCGCGCTAATCTGTGATCCTGCTCTTCAATGAGATATTCGTTTAAGAAAAAGCTGGCTGTAACTGTATAAAAGAGAAAAATAATGCTTAAAAACATTCTGGAGATTTTGACTGGGTTGCCTTCTACGTGGTCCGCCTCTACTAGCCCGGCAAATAGCCCAAATGGAATGAGAAAATAAGCGTATTCCAATGGGTACTCAAGCAGACTATGTATGCCAATCATGCCGATAGCCAGAATCCCGAACCAGCTTTCTGTAGTAGTGCTTTTGATAGCGCGGGAAATACCTAGATAGGCAATCGAGAAAATTAAAAAAAGTCCAATCGGAATACCGTTCCATACTAGGATGTCAACTGCAATATTGTGGCTATGCGTGACCATGATTGATCGGGGAAAGTTTTCTGCCGTTAAGGCATGTGCAACACCCACCTGGTTCCAACCGTAGCCTGTCCATGGTTTTTCATAAGTCGCATTTAATAAACCAGTCCACATGGCCAGACGAGTTTCGGGAATCGGGTCGCTGCTGCGTTGTACAGGAAGTGGATGATCTGTCTGGTTAGTGGAAGATACAGCTGCCGACCAGACAGATATGCTGCCTGCCAGAAATAGAAGTGCAGTTGTAAGCCCGAAAAATACAGAGTGTTTTTTTAACGCGGTTACTTGACTTCTTTTGACGAGCCACCAGAAAATCAAAAATGCAAAGCCTATCAATGCTGTTCTGGACTGGGTGATTGTTATACCTAAAATCATGAGAATGATCGTTAATATAAATAGAGTATTGCCGACGCGGTCAGTCAGCTTCAAATAAAAAATTGAAGCTAATGCCAGAAGTAGTAATGTGGCGAAATTGTTCGCCTGGCCCAGATTGGCGCCAGGTCGTGTCGGGCTGTCACCTCTGAAAATCATGAAGTTGATGGCTTCAATCTCAAGCCATTGTAGTAGGGCCACAAATAATGAACATGCCGCTGCGGCTAATATCACATGGCATATTGCGACTATAAACAGTGTTTTATGTTGTCTGGTTAATGAGAACCCGACAGGAATTGCCAAGGCCAGTGCAAAGATATAGGAGGCAGTTATTAGGGCGTCTCCACTAAAATACAGAAGACCAAATAAATATTGTGCAATCGGGATAAGTGAAATTGGATATAAAAGTATTGCCCAACGCGGTATTGTCAAAGCTTCCTTGGTTGTAGTTAAGATTGCATAAAGGAGCAGGAAACCAAGCCCACAGAACGCGGCAAATTCATTATAAAAAGACTTCCATGGTGGGTAATGATCTGGAGCCAAAAAGGCTGCCAGCCATACAATTACTGACGATGTGATGCAAAGCGTTGTAATTCTTTTTTTTAGAAATATCTTGTCCATATGCATCGGTATTTCAGGTCGTTGAGCTTAGTGCTTAAATATCCTGTACAAAAAAAACGGGCCACGCAAAAGCGTGGCCCGCAGTACTCTTTAACTACTAGTCAACTACCCGCGGCATGAGCCCGGCAGGAATTTCTTGACTACAGTTGTACCTGTGCCGCCACAAATCCAGACAGCTACAGCATCACCGCCAACTGGCACTGTGCAAGCAGCATTGGTGCCATCTGGGTTAGAGCATGGACGCAGTGTGACGATTTTACCGTCGACATCATTGGCGTCAATGTTACGTGCTGTAACCGAAATAACGCCAGCTGCAGATGTGTCAATACGCGTAACGTACTGTGAAACACCAGCTGCTGATGAGGCTTCACAACCCCAGCCATTGGCAGTAAATACTGCTGCGCTGTTGGATGACTGTACAACTTCAGTGATCGTTGTACGGCAGGAAGATGCGGCCAGAATTACTTCAGACATTTTGGCGCGTTTGGTGTAATCCTGGTAAGCCGGTAAAGCAATGGCTGCCAGAATGCCGATGATCGCAACCACGATCATCAATTCGATTAGGGTAAAACCCTTTTGAACCTGTTTCATAACGTTGTTCTCCTCATGAGTGTTGCGTTAAGACGCGTATAAAGACGTCTCTCTATAAAGCAGCATGGTTCGTGCCATTGTTTTAAGTTATTGATATATAATGATAAATATAAATTGCATATTGACGGCTGCGGGCGATTTATGACAATAAATGTCGGATAGTGACATTTATTGTCAGTCAAGCCCCAGCTTTTTCAATCGATAGCGGAGTTGTCTGAAGCTAAGCCCAAGTCGTTCAGCAGCCTTGGTCTTGTTGTAACGAGTCTCCTCAAGCGCCTTCTTGATCAGGTCTTTTTCCTGCTCATTAATCTGTTCACTTAATGTGTGGCCGTCACTCTCTTTGGTATTGCTAGTGCTGGCTGGCAGGAGGAGATCATCGGATGTAATGGTGTTGTTTTCGGCCAGCGTGACCGCGCGCTCAAGTATGTTCTCCAGTTCCCTGATATTACCGGGAAAGGGATATTCAAGCAGCGACGCAATGGCTGTCGAATCAAGTTTGGGCGCGTCAGCCTGATTGCGGTGACTGATTTGTTGGAGAATTTCGTCGCATAACAAGGGTATGTCCTCCTTTCTTTCCCGCAGCGATGGGACGTCAATCTGGATCACATTAATACGATAGTAAAGATCCTGGCGAAACTTCCCACTCTCTACCAATTGGCCAAGGTCTTTATGTGTCGCGCATAGAATTCGCACATCGGTTGCTTCTTCGGTTTGACCGCCGACAGGTCTTATTTTCCTTTCCTGAATAGCGCGCAGGAGTTTTACCTGCATATGCAGGGGCAGCTCGGCAATTTCATCCAGGAACAGGGTGCCGCCTTCGGCAAGATTGAAAAGCCCCGGGTTATCTTTAATTGCGCCGGTAAAACTGCCTTTAATATGACCAAATAGTTCGCTTTCCATTAGTTCGGTGGGGATGGCGCCGCAATTGACGGGAATGAATGACTGGGTTGCACGCGAGCCCTGTTGGTGGATTTGTCTGGCTACGAGTTCCTTGCCTGTCCCTGATTCGCCGCTGATATAAACAGGTGCCTGACTTCGTGCAAGTTTATCTATAAGTATGCGCAACTGTTTTATTGAATCGGAATTTCCCGTGAGCTGGGAAGGTTTTGATGTCTTTCCTGTCTGGTTCTTAGGGAGGCTGATGGCTTTGTTGATCAGGGCCTGTAAGGTGTGTAAATCGACCGGTTTAGATATAAAATCAAATGCCCCTGCCTTTAGGCAATTGACCGCATCTTCGACATTGCCATAGGCAGTAATGACAGCGACAGGCAAATCAGGACAATTGAGCTGAATATGCTCAAGCACTTCCATGCCGCTACCATCAGTAAGTCGCATATCGGTAAGGCAGATGTCGAATTGATGCTGTTTAAGTAAGTCTATGCCGGCAACTACATTTTCTGCGGATCTGGTTTCTGCCCCCATGCGTTGCAGAGTAATTTCCAGTAATTCCCTGATGTCAGCTTCATCATCGATGACAAGTGCACGGAATTCCGTTGCGTTGTTATTTTTCATGCTGCCCATTCAAGTGTGTTTGCGAAAAGAATTCTGAAACAGACGAATTCGCCGGACTGCTGAATATAACTTACTGAAGCGTTATTGCATTCACATAGTTCACGCGCCAGATACAGGCCAAGACCAGTGCCGTTATTCATGCCTGTAAAAAAAGGCTCGAAAATCTGTTCGACCAGTTCCTCGGGGATGGCAGGCCCGGCATTGAATATATCCAGATATGGCCGTCCGGACTCATCCTCGAATCCAGCTTTAAGCATTATCTCGGTGATAGCGTCAGATTGAGTTGAATGCTGGTGGGCATTGTCCCAAAGGTTATGGACAATCTGGCTTAAATGGCCAGGGTCAAATCGGACCTGAAAGTCATTGGGAATGTTTTTCATATTAAATTCACATTGACTACCAAATTCTGTATGCATGTAGTCATCAACCGCCTTGACCAACCATTCACCCAGGTCAAAGGACTGGGGCACAGTGTCCTGCCGTTTGGATAAATTGAGCACATTCTCAACAATGGCATTGATCCGTAAACAGTGACGATCAATGATGTCCAGCAGTCTGGATTCTTCTTCCGGGGAATTTTTCCATTCCTGAATAATTTGGCTGGCGTGACTGATTGCGCCAAGTGGATTACGAATTTCGTGCGCGATACTTGCAGTTAAGCGCCCAAGGGCATTGAGCTTGATTTGTTGTGACTGCTCAATAAAGCGTGAAGCATCTTCCAGAAATATAAGAGCAGGCCCCTGCGCTTTGCCTAGCCTGCTGAAGTGAGGGAGTACTCGATGAGAACTTATGAGTACGGGGTCGCCATCAAATGTCGCTTTTTCACTTTTGCGCCAATCTTTCAATTGATCCAGCAGTTGCGGTGCAAAGCTGGCAATTGGTGATCCTGAAATATTTCTTTTTTTGGCATCAAGCAGACGTAATGCCGACATATTCATCATGCGGATGTGGTCGGTTTCATCCAGGACGATAACGCCAGCTGCCATGTGATGAATGATGCGCTCGTTGAGGTGCGACAGATTGGCAAGGTCGATACCACGTTGTTCTGCCAGCTTGGCGCTTTCCTTGGCGCGATGGGCCAGTCTGTTGGCGGCATAACAGACAATGAACGTCAGAATCCCTACGAGACCAGCCAGGGTGTAATCAGCGGCGGGTGGATAATCGTATACATCCCGGAAAATTTCTTCTGCAAGCAGGGACAGGCTGGCAATGGCTGCAAATAAAATGGCCGTGCGCCGGGGTATCAGTGTGCCTATGCCACCTACCGGAGTCAGCATGAGCACCCCGAGGCCACTGGACATCCCTCCACAGACAAAAACAAGTACTGTAGTGAGTGCGATGTCGACGGCTACATGTATATAGGTTTGAAGTTGATAGCCGGGCTTTTTGAAAAGCAGTACAAGAGAAAGTAACGGACTCGTCACCAGGTAAAGGGCGCAAAGTAAGGGCAGGAAACTTTCATTGACTCCCGGCAGTATTCGACTGCCCTGATCACTCCACCACAGACCGATCAGCAACGTAGAAATGGTCCACCGATATAGACTCAGTGTGCGCAGAGCGCCCCAGTTTTCTGAATTTATATCGTCGGGCACTTGAGTCATGATCGCGGGGTGTCGGCCTTGTCGGCGTGTTCTGCACAGCAGAAGACTTTACCTTCTTTAATGATTGCCAGGCTTCTTGGAAGGTGCAGGTTGCAGTGTGAGCAACTCACCATGTCTTCATAGTTAATTGATTGTTTACGTTCAGACTTTACCGGGCCAATCACGCGTTTGATCAGTCGATAGACAATCCAGAGAACTAAGGCAAGTACGATTATTCGGAACAGTGGCATATTGGCACAGGCCGTGCTTGTGAGTGTTCGCATACTTTAACCGAGCTGCGCTAAAGTGGCACGAATATGAGTCGCCAGCCTTTACGTTCGTGCGTCGAATGTGGAGAATCTTCAGGTTCTCGAAATGCTTCATTGGGATGATGTGCCTCATGCAATAGCACTTTATGCTGTAGGGGTAGTCATTTATTTTGTGACGTAAGCACCAAGGTGTAGCGTCAGGTACTAAAAAGGGGCGTCAGGCATGAACCTGCACGAATATCAGGCAAAAGAAATTTTTGCTAACTATGGAGTGCCAGTAGGCAAGGCACAATTGGCGACATCTGCGGACGAGGCAGTTGCAGCAGCTGAAGCACTTGGCGGAAACCGCTGGGTCGTCAAGGCCCAGGTACATGCCGGCGGTCGTGGCAAGGCCGGAGGCGTGAAGCTGGTTGATACACTGGACGATGTGCGTTCGGCGACAGAGGCTATGTTGGGCCAGCGTCTGGTGACCAAGCAGACCGTTGCTGAAGGCCTGCCGATTAACAGTGTTTTAATCGAGGAGCCACAGGATATTGCTCGCGAACTCTACCTGAGTGTGCTGGTAGACAGGTCTTCCGAGCAGATCGTTTTCATGACCTCGCAGGATGGCGGGATGGATATCGAAGAAGTTGCGGAATCCACACCCGAACGCATTTTAACCATGGGCGTGCATCCGGCTTCTGGGTTACAGGCTTTTCATGCCCGCCGACTCGGATTTTTTCTTGGTCTGACCAAGGAACAGATCGGGCCTTTCGGCAAGGTATTGACGGGTCTGTATCGCATTTTTACGGAAAGTGATGCCGCACTGGTCGAGATCAATCCATTGATTGTGACGGGTTCGGGTGACCTGCTGGCGCTTGATGCCAAGCTCGATTTCGATGATAACGCCTTATATCGTCGTCAGGAAATTGCGGCGATGCGTGATCCTAGTCAGGAAGATGAGGCAGAGCGCGAAGCAGCCGAGCACGATCTTAATTATGTGACACTCGATGGCGATATCGGTTGCATGGTTAACGGAGCCGGTCTGGCGATGGCGACGATGGACATCATTAAGTTGCATGGGGGTCAGCCTGCGAATTTCCTTGATGTAGGCGGTGGCGCAACAGCAGAACGTGTGTCGGAAGCATTCAAGCTGATATTGAAGGGCAGTCATGTGAATGCCATCCTGGTGAATATTTTTGGCGGTATCGTGCGTTGTGATTTGATTGCCGAAGGCATCATCAAGGCTGTGGATGAAGTGGGTGTGAGTGTGCCAGTGGTAGTGCGACTGGAAGGCACCAACGTTGAAAAGGGGCGCGAGCTTTTATCCGAAACAAGCTTCAACATTATTGCAGCGACTGATTTAACCGATGCAGCCACCAAGGTTGTGGCGGCAGCAAAGGAATAGGGGAAATACATGAGCATCCTTATCAATAAGGACACCAAGGTGATCTGTCAGGGCTTTACTGGCAAGCAGGGCACTTTTCATTCCGAGCAGGCGATTGCCTACGGTACCAGGCTGGTGGGTGGCGTGACGCCGGGCCGTTCTGGAGAAACCCATCTGGGTCTGCCGGTATTTAACTCCTGTTATGAAGCAGTTGAAGCCACTGGCGCAGATGCAACCATGATTTATGTGCCGGCACCGTTTGCAGCGGATGCAATTCTTGAGGCTGCCGATGCAGGCATCAGGGTAATCGTCTGTATCACCGAGCACATTCCTGTCATCGACATGATGAAGGTTAAAGCAGTTTTACGTGAAAAAGACTGTGTGCTCGTTGGGCCAAACTGCCCGGGCGTGATTACACCGGGTGAGTGCAAGATCGGCATTATGCCGGGCCATATTCACAAGCCGGGCAAGATCGGTATTGTATCCCGTTCCGGTACGCTGACTTATGAAGCCGTTTTCCAGACCACCAATAATGGTCTGGGCCAGTCCACCTGTGTGGGGATCGGTGGTGACCCGATTCATGGCATGGGCTTTATTGATGTTATTTCGCGTTTTCAGGAAGACCCTGATACCGCGGGTATCATTATGGTCGGTGAGATCGGTGGCAGTAAGGAAGAAGAGGCTGCGGCTTATATACAGGACAATGTGACCAAGCCGGTGGTGGCCTATATCGCGGGCGTGACAGCTCCGGCAGGTAAGCGCATGGGACATGCTGGGGCCATCATTTCCGGGGGGCAGGGCACTGCGGATGCCAAGTTTGCAGCACTCGAGGCCGCAAATGTGAAAACGGTGCGTTCGCCTGCTGATCTGGGCTCTGCGATGCTGGAACTGATCGGCGGCTAAGGCCTCGGTTTTTTGTATATATGGAAACGGCCGGCATAATGCCGGCCGTTTCTGTTGAGTCACTTATACTGTTCTCATGAGCCAAGCTACCAACAAAATTGTTCTGGCCCAACTCAATTTATGGGTGGGGGATATTCAGGGCAACGTCGACAAAATTATTTCTGCTGCTGAAACTGCACGGGATAAACTTGGGGCTGATCTGATAGCCACGCCCGAACTCGCGGTCCTGGGTTACCCTCCTGATGACCTGTTACTTCGCTCTGGCTTGCCTGATGCTATAGAAGAAGGGCTGGAAAGAATCCGCGTGGCTTCCAGCGGCATTCACATACTTGTGGGCTATCCCGAGATGGTCAATGGAGATATGTATAACGCTGCCGTCGTTTATCGTGATACTGAGGTAGTGACACAATATAGAAAACAGTGCCTGCCCAATTACGGTGTTTTTGATGAGAAGCGTCATTTCAAACGGGGTCATGAACCAGGCCTGTTTAATTTGAATGGCCTGCAGTGTGGATTAACCATCTGTGAGGATATCTGGGAACCCGAACCGGCCGCGCATGCGCAGGATGCAGGCGCCAGGCTGCTCATCAACATTAATGCCTCGCCGTTCCAGATAGGTAAATCTGTGGAACGGGGTGCGGTGCTTGCACAGCGCGCACTGGAAACCGGCCTGAATATTCTGTATGTCAATTGTGTTGGCGGGCAGGACGAGATTGTTTTTGACGGCGGATCCCAGGTCTGTGGCTCTGACGGTACAATCCACTTCCGGGCGCCCATTTTTGAAGAAGGCTTGTATCCCATCGAAGTCGATGCTCAGGCGCAGATCCTCAAGACCCCCGAATCCGCGCCAGACTATTCTGAAGAGGCTATGGTGTGGCAGGGTCTCGTACAGGCGATTCGGGACTATATTGACCGCAACGGATTCAAGGGTGCGTTACTTGGCCTGTCAGGCGGTATAGATTCAGCGGTGACATTGGCATTGGCAGTCGATGCCATTGGTGCTGACAGAGTGTGGGCAGTATCCATGCCATCGCGTTATACAGCAGGCATGAGTCGTGATGATGCCAGTGAGCAGGCGCTTAATCTTGGGGCTCGCTATGACGAGATCGCCATTGAACCCATCTTTAGCACTTACCTTGAAAGTCTTGCCCCGCTTTTCGGTGATGCACCGGTGGATATCACTGAGGAAAATTTGCAGTCACGCAGTCGCGGCGGATTATTAATGGCGTTATCCAACAAGTTTGATCATCTGGTGCTGGCAACAGGTAACAAGAGTGAGATGGCAGTGGGTTATGCCACCCTGTATGGCGACATGTGCGGCGGGTTTGCTCCCTTAAAGGATGTTTATAAAACTTTGGTATATCGTCTTGCAGAATATCGAAATACCCTGTGCGAAGACTATGACGTAATTCCGAAGCGCGTTATCGAGCGTCCACCATCGGCTGAGTTGCGACCTGACCAGAAGGATGAAGACAGCTTGCCGCCTTATGATGTGCTTGATGCTTTGATTCAGGGATACGTCGAGGAAGGGCGTTCCATTTCAGACCTTTGCGCGACCGGTGCTGATGAGCAAGTCGTGCGTCGCGTGACGGGTCTGATTCGCCGGAGTGAGTACAAGCGGCGTCAGGCGCCACCTGGTCCCAAGATTACTGCCCGCGCCTTTGGACGTGATCGACGATATCCGATTACGGCATTCTACGGGGATTTATGACGCCAGCCTGTTCGGTGCCTGAGTGGAGGCTGCTTCATTGTCATCATCGTTAAACGGCCATAAATCCCAACCCGCTTTTTCTGCATCAGGATCGAAGTTTGGGTGGTTAAGGTTCAATACGGCCTGCGCATCATTTGCCAGATCCTTCAGTCCCAGCCCGGCATAAGAATCACGTATCACGATTAATGCATGAGGAATGGCACGGGTACCCTGATACTTTTTCAGAATCTCCTGCGCACGACGGCTGGCAGCCACAAAGGCTTCGCGTCGTAAATAATATTGCGACACATACAGTTCATTGCGGGCCATGCGTTCTTTGAGCCAGATCATCCGTTCACGTGCTTCGGCAGAGTATGCGCTGGCAGGGTAACGCTGGATCAGGAGCGCAAAAGCTTCGAATGCCTGTCGGGCTGATTCCGGGCTGCGTTCTGTGCTGTCCAGCTGTAGAACGGTTTCAAGATTCTGGTCGATGCTTTCCTGATAGATTACGCCGCGTAAATAGTAGATGTAATCAATCTCGGGATGACGCGGGTGCTGCTTGATAAACCGGGATGCAGAGGACAGGGCCTGTTCCGGTTTGTACGCGCTGAATTGAGCGTAAATGGTTTCCAGCTGTCCTTGGGTTGCGTATTTGGTAAAGGGATAGTTGGCTTCGAGGCGACGATAAAAGTCCAGGGCGGATTCCGCATCCCCGCTATCCAGGCTTGCGCGCGCACTTGCATAGAGCTCGGCAGCACTGAGTTTTTCAATCTGGCGTGCTTGATTGCTGGCAAACGGGTTTCTCAGCAATGGGCCGTCACTGGCACAGCCAGTCATTAACAGGGCAGCAATAATTGCAGGAAAAGTTATGAATCGCATGCGTTGTCGGGATAGCATGTTGAGTGCAACCAGTCGTAATCAGTAAATTAAGCGGGCAAGTATACCTGAAGCCATGGAAGTTCTGCCTGTTCGTTAAACTCCAATAAGTAGCCCAAAATTAAGTTCAAGGATTTTATGACGCCGTCTAAAAATTTTATAGCCACTATTCCTGAAGAATGTGCCGGGCAACGGCTGGATAAGGCGCTGGCAACGGTATGGCCTGACTTTTCCAGAAGTCGATTGCAGACCTGGATAAAAGCCGGGGCCGTATTGGTCGATGGGCAACCCAGCTCACAGCGAATTTCAGTCAGGGGCGGCGAGTCAGTGGTTCTTAATTATGAGCCTGAAAATGAAGTGTCAGCTGAGCCGCAGAATATAAAACTGAATACCGTATACGAGGACGAGACGCTTATCGTTATCAATAAGCCGGCGGGTCTGGTTGTGCATCCAGGGGCAGGTAATGCCAGTGGCACCTTGCAGAATGCCTTGCTGCATTTCGCGCCTGAGCTTGTGAGTGTGCCACGAGCCGGCCTGATTCATCGTCTGGACAAGGACACCTCCGGGCTGCTTGTGATTGCTCGAAGTGAAGCGGCTCACACCGTGTTGTCTGCCGCAATGCAGGCACGTGAGATTGGCAGGGAGTACTGTGCGGTAGTGTGTGGAGTGCTTACTGCGGGTGGTCATGTTGATGCGCCGATTGGCCGGCATCCGAGAGACAGAAAGCGCATGGCGGTAAAACAGGGCGCGCGTGAAGCGGTTACCCATTACCGGGTCATAGAGCGATTTCGTCATCACAGTTATGTGCAGTTGAAGCTGGAAACTGGGCGTACACATCAGATACGTGTACATATGCAACATATCAGGCATGCCATTGTAGGTGACCCTGTTTATGGCCGGCGACTGGCAATGCCGCGTGGTGCCTCGAGTGATTTGCGTCAGGTGCTGCAATCGTTCAAGCGGCAGGCTTTGCATGCCAGACGCTTAAGCCTGCAACATCCTGTCACGGGTGAGCATCATGAATGGAAAGCGCCTTTGCCAGAAGATATGAAGGCGTTACTTAACGCCTTGAAAAGCGATGCCGATGAAGAGCGTTGAGACTATTGAATGCCTGCACCCGGATTGGGATGCCCCAGCGAATATTCATGCATTGGTGACTACGCGGACGGGAGGCGTAAGTGAGTCACCCTGGGACAGTCTTAATCTGGCAACACATGTAAACGATTCTGCGGATGCGGTACAGCAGAACCGGACCAGACTGCGTCAGGCGCTTTCGCTTCCAGTCGAGCCGCATTGGCTGAGCCAGGTGCATGGGACGACTGTGGTGGATGTGTCATTAACAGGCCATGAAGCAGAAGCCGATGCGGCTATTGCTTTTGATACTGCGCAGGTGTGTGTAGTGATGACCGCTGACTGTCTGCCTGTATTTTTTTGTACCAGAGCCGGAGACCGGGTTGCGGTGGCTCATGCAGGTTGGCGTGGTTTACTTGCAGGCGTGCTGGAGGCCACTGTAAAGAAATTAAAGGTTGAGCCGTCCGATCTTATGGCATGGCTGGGTCCGGCGATCGGGCCCAAAGCATTCGAGGTGGGTAACGAGGTGCGTGAGGCATTCGTAAGTGTGGATGCGGGCTGTGCGGGTGCATTTGTAGAAGGGAGTGACGCCGGACATTTTTATGCGGACATATACAAGTTGGCCAGAGTTCGGCTGAACAGAATGGGCGTTACGAAAGTCTCAGGCGGTGAGTTCTGCACTTATAGTGATAAGGAAAGGTTTTTTTCCTATCGGCGAGATGGGCAATGTGGTCGAATGGCGAGTTTAATCTGGATAGACTGACTTCATCATGATGAAAAGCCAGAAGCTGTTGTCCTGATTTTGTTACCATAGCGCGTTCGCTGCCTATTGGTTTTTATTGCATGTCACTACTTTTCTGGATTATTCCGTTCAGCCTTTTGGGTGGATTTCTAAGTACGCTGGCAGCAAGCTTGCTTTTATTGCTGTCTGAGGATCGACTTGGCCGCTGGATGCCAGGTCTGATCAGTCTCGCTATCGGCGCTTTATTGGCAGCAGCCTTTGTAGGGTTGTTGCCACATGCGATTGAAATTCTGAGCGAGCAAGACGGCGCATATGCAGATGTGCATTCGCTCGGGCTGACTGTTCTATTCGGAATTCTGATGTTCTTCACGCTCGAGAAAATGGTTCTATGGCGGCACAGTCATGAGCATGGGCACGAAGATAAAGGTCCAAATAATAAGGAAATTTCGCAGGGTGCAGTTGCTGCGATTTTACTTGGGGATGCGGTTCACAATGTTGTAGATGGATTATTGATTGGCGCTGCATTCCTAGCCGACGTGAACCTGGGGATACTGACCAGTCTGGCTGTAGCCGCACATGAATTACCTCAGGAAATGGGTGACTTCGTCATACTTATTCATAGTGGAATGCGGCCGGTCAAAGCGCTTTGGCTTAATCTTGGTACAAGTATCACAACGGTAATTGGCGCGCTAATCGCTTATTTCTCGCTTTCCATTACATGGCTTCCCTATGCGCTGGGAATTGCTGCAGCGAGTTTTATCTATGTGGCAGTGGCGGATTTGATTCCGAGCCTGCAACGAAGGACAGGTTTAAAGACAAGTATTGCCGAATTGTCATTGATTGTGCTGGGTGTGGCCATTATTTCTGCAGCACATTTCAGCCTTCATATGACCTGATTAAGTTCATTTTCGGTAGCTTGTCCAAAGCAGATTAATCGTATTTTCTTGCGTGTGGACAGTGGGTTTGGTACAAATTCCCAGATAGATTCAAGAAGGCTGATCTAGATATCGGTTTTTCTGATATAAAAAATACTGAATAAATGTATTATTGGATAACGAAAGTTGTTCTGGTGTGAGGAGCGACCTGTAGTCAGGCTCTTAATGTTTTTCATTAGGGTCGTTATGCTCCTTCACAAAATCCGGTTTGCCGTCTATGGCAATTGGAAGGGGATTAGGGAGAATGGGTTCTGCGTGCAGGAGAGAGGGGTTTAATATGACGTCGCATAATGTGCTGCGTAAGCTACGTAATCGCGTAGTAATTACTGCTGGAATTATGGTCGCAACCTGGTCAGGTTCGGCTTTATCTTTTGATTTTGAATTATTTGGTGTCAGTGGGTCGCTGGATAACAGCATTACGCTGGGCGCGGCCTGGCGAATGGAAGAACGCAATCCCGATTTGATTGGCAAGAGCAATCTGCAGCCCGGACTGTGTACTGCCAGGCGTTCTGATGGCAGCCTGGGCAATAAAGAGGGGCATACTGGTATGCCTGAGCCCGGAAATATTGGGCGAACCTGTAACGTCACTACCGATGGCTCCTTTAATCAGGCCTATGTCAATGAGCCCGGGTCATTTTCTCCCAATAGTGATAACGGCAATCTGAACTACGATAAGAAGGATATGGTGTCGGGTGCGGCGAAATGGACCGGCGATTTGAGTTTCAGTGTCGGTCCAGTGGGTGTGTTTCTTCGTGGCATTTATTTCTTCGATGAAACCAACAATGATTTTGATGAGTATCATCCGGATACCACGTTACAGCCACGCGTTACGCGTCGTTCTGATGCTATCAACGACAATATCGGTACTGATTTCGATATTCTGGATGCTTATCTCACCTACGGGTTCGATGTTTTTGACCGCTACGTGTCTATCCGCGTTGGACAGCAGGTGATTAACTGGGGTGAGAGTGCCTTTCTCATCCCGGGCAGTGTAAATAATGTCAATACACTGGACGTGACTCGTCTGCGTATGCCTGGTTTTGATGTGAAGGAATTGTTTATTCCTGCCGGTATGTTCGCGATCTCTGCAGATATTTCCGATGCAATTTCCATGGAAGCGTTTTATCAGTATGAATGGGTGCCTGTGGTACCTGATCAGGCTGGCAGCTTCTGGTCTACCAGTGATATTGCCGGTGGCGGTACTTATGCCATGCTCAGCTTTGGTAAAGCGCCAGAAGATCCCTTTGGTGATTATGATCCATCAACCAACAATGATGATCCGATCGGGCTTATCTCCAGTGCCAGTCGTACTGCTTTTGTTACTGCGCCCAAGACCCCGGACGATGGCGGTGAGTATGGATTGGCGTTTAAATATTTCGCGACCGACCTGAATGGCGGTACTGAATTCGGCCTGTATTATCAGCGTTATCATTCAAGGTTCCCCATAGCCAGCTTTAATGCTGCTCAAAGCACCTGTATAGGTGATGACACAAACTCTGTTGTAGGTGCCTTAAATGATTGTGGACTGGGTGGGCCGATTGGCCGCCTTGGTGCAGGTAGTGTGACTTTGTTGATGGCACAGCAGGGTTTGCCTATACCTCCAGAATTACAGGCTGCCGCCGATGCGAATCTACGCATAGGGCTGGCGAATGAACCATTGCCGGTTAATACCGCTCAGGTATTCCTCGAGTATCCAGAAGATCTGGATATGTATGGCTTCAGCTTTAATACCCTGCTGGGTGACTGGGCATGGTCCGGTGAGGTTGCTCATCGACCTGAAACGCCACTTCAGATTCATACAACCGATCTCTTCTATGCATCGGTCAATCCCGCTTTCCCGAATAATTCAATAGCAATTCCAGGCGTGGGTAACTTGCCTAACCGGCGCTTGGCGGTACCGGACTATGTAACTGGATATCGTGGAAAAGTGCCCGGAAGTATACAGGGCGGCGAATATATTCCGGGTTATGAATTAATGCCAACCTACAACCTGGAAACAACTTTCCTCAGGACGATTGGTGGTGATAACTTCCTCGGTGCTGATCAGATTATTGTCCTGATGGAACTGGGCGCTACGTTTGTCGATGATTTCCCTGATGTTACAGAACTGCAGTTCAATGGAGATGGCGCTACGACCCATTTCAGTAATGGTGCTGACGGTACAGTCTCTCCACGGGATTCGGCTGATTTGACCAACTCCAGTGGTGATGGTCAGGCGAATACCGGTTGTTCTGATAATTTTGATATCTGCCGTCAAAATCCCACTCAGCAAGATGCCAGCGCTTTTGCTACTGAATGGTCCTATGGCTATCGCTTTGTCAGCCTGATTCGTTATCAGGATGCATTCCTCGGGATCAACGTTGAACCATTGATTGGTATATTCGGTGATGTGAGTGGTATTTCTCCAGGCCCTGGTGGCAACTTTATTGAAGGCCGTGTGACTTCATTGTTGGGTTTGCGCTTTGATTATTTGAGCGAATGGAATGGTGAGATACGCTTTACCGACTACAGTGGTGGCGGTATAGGGCATCAGCAAAATGATCGCGACTTTATTTCCGTTTATGTGGGATATCAGTTCTAAAAAGATTTCTGTAAGTCACATCTGCAACTTGGGTGATTGGAAAATGCAAAAGAGAATTACAGGTGTGAAAAAACACCTTATGGGAGCAGTGCTTGCTGCAACTGCAGCAGGCTGGGCATTCAATGCCATGGCAGAAGATCCTCTGCCTGCCGAGCATATGCCGTTGGCATCAAAATCCATTCTTTTGGATTTGGCGGATACGGGTACGCATTACGTTGCCGTGGGTGAACGCGGACACATATTGTTATCAGAGAATGCTAAAGATTGGTCTCAGGTTGACGTGCCAGTCAGGGCAATGCTCAATTCCGTAACTTTTGCTGATGGCAACAACGGCTGGGCAGCTGGTCACGATGCAGTGATTGTCAATACCAAGGATGGCGGCAAAAGCTGGACGTTGCAAAACTGGGACCCGGAATTACAGAAGCCAATTCTTGATATTTTCTTTCTGGATACAGAACGAGGTTTTGCAGTAGGCGCTTATGGCTTGCTTCTGCGGACATTTGACGGGGGCAATACCTGGGAGCAGCACGATGATCCCATCACGGAAGAAGAGCTGCATTTCAGTGGCATGACCCGTCTTCAGGACGGCATGCTGCTGCTGGTCGGCGAAGCCGGCACCCTCGCACGTTCCCTTGATGAGGGCGAGACATGGGAAGCCATGGAATCACCTTACGAGGGTAGCTACTTTGACGTGGTTGCCAGGGGTGAAAAAGGCGCTGTAATGTTTGGTTTGCGCGGCAATGTATTTGTGACCGATGATGTTTCAGCGGCTACAGCAGATACCTGGCAGCGTTTGACCAGTAACACCGTGCAGAGCTTTCTGGGAGGCGCATTACTTCCTGATGGTGGTGTCGCAATTGTGGGTGTGAATGGCGTTATGTTGATGGTTTCACCTACTAACTCTGCAACTCTGCTAACAAACCCTGAAGCAATGGGACTATCGGGGGTTATCCCGATGCGAGAGGGCAACACCTTGCTGGTTTCCGGCGAGGGTGGCACTTACATCTTCAAGCGCTAGTAGCGCGGATAACACCTGGGAGACTGCGTAATGAAGAATCCATTTTCACAAGATAATATCCTCGCATTCGTTGAGCCGATTGTTTACGGCAAGCGCATGCTTATGTTGGCCGTTTTAATCGTGTTGACCAGCTATCTGGGTTGGGAAGCATCTAAAACTCATGTAGATGCCGGGTTCGAGAAATCGATTCCGCTTAATCACCCCTACATGGAAATACTTAAAAAATATCAGTCAGATTTTGGAGGCGGTAATACAGTACTCGTCGCCTTATTAAATGAAGACGGTGATATTTATAATGAGAAATTCCTCGAAACACTTAAGAATGCGACAGATGAGGTTTTCTTCCTGCCGGGTATTGACCGTTCCAAGGTGACATCTATATTCACCCCGAATGTGCGATATATCGAGGTGGTTGAAGGAGGTTTCTCGGGTGGCAATGTGATTCCGGCTGAGTACGCGCCACGTCCGGATATGTTCAAGCTGGTGAAATCAAATGTCGGTAAGGCTGGCATTATTGGCCGTCTGGTCACCGAGGACGAACGTGGTGCCATGATTCAGGCCGAATTGCTGGAGTTTGATCCGGTCACAGGCGAGAAGCTCGACTATCGTAAGGTCGCCAAGGAACTCGAAGACAAACTGCGTGGTCAGTTCGAGAAGGACGGCATTACTGTTCATATCATTGGCTTCGCCAAGGTTATTGGCGATGTGACGGATGCAGCTGCTGAAGTCGCCATGTTCTTTGTTATTGCGCTGGGCATGACAATTGTATTGCTTTGGCTCTATACCGCCTCGTTCAAATTGTCTGTGGTAGTGCTGGTTTGCTCCATGGTGGCCGTGGTTTGGGAATTCGGTTTGCTTACCATGGCGGGCTTCGGACTCGATCCCTTTGCGATACTTGTGCCCTTCCTGATTTTATCCGTCAGTACCAGTCATGGCGTACAGTATGCCAATGCCTGGGTTGCCGAAATAGATGATGGTGAGGAACCGTACCAGGCCTCCTTGAAGACATTCCGAAGGCTGGCTATACCTGGTACTACCGCGCTGGTGACTGACGTTGCCGGCTTCCTGACTATCTACCTGATTGAGATTGACATCATTCGGGAAATGGCCTTGAACGCTGCCTTTGGTATGGCGGCCATTATTGTGACAAACAAGATTCTTTGCCCGATCTGGTTGACCTATATCAACATCAAGGATCTGGAAGGCTTCCGCAAGAAACAGATCAAGCGTGAAGAAATGGGCGATGGCCTGTTCAAGGTGATGGCCAAAATCACAAATCCCATGCCGGCAACGATTACGTTGATTGTCTGTGGCCTGTTGCTGGGCTGGTCTTTCTACAAGGCTGAAGATTTGCAGGTGGGTGATGCCCAGCGTGGTGTACCTGAGCTGTGGGAAGACTCACGATATAACCAGGATTCAATTGCAGTCACGGATAACTTTGCCATTGGGACGGACATTCTCAAGGTGATTGCTGAAACCAAGCCTGAGGCCTGTATTGATTATCCGGTCATGGAAGAAATAGATCGCTTTACCTGGCATATGGAAAATACGGCAGGCGTACAGTCGGTCATTTCACTGGTGCAAATCGGCAAGCAGGTGAACTCGGGTTTCAATGAAGGCAATCTGAAGTTTAAGATGGTGCCACGTAACCGATATGTATTATCCCAGGCCATTACTCCTGTACCGACTTCCAGTGGTCTTTTGAATCCGAACTGTTCTGCAATGGCAATATTGATCTTTACCGAAGATCATAAGGCCGAGACCATTCACCATATTGTCAATGCAGTTAAGAAGTTTGACGCTGACAATGAAGGTACCGACGTCAAATTCTCTCTGGCTTCAGGTAATGTCGGCGTGATGGCGGCAACCAACGAAGTGGTTGAAGAGAAAGAGAAGCAGATTCTTTACTACGTCTATGCCGTGATTATCCTTTTCCTTTGGTTATCCTGGCGTTCGATCTCAGGTTTGCTCTGTGTGGTGCTGCCTTTGTCCCTGGTGTCACAAATGGCTTATGCCGTTATGGCCTCGCTGGATATCGGCATGAAGGTGGCAACCCTGCCTGTTGTCGCGCTGGCTGTGGGTATTGGTGTCGACTACGGAATCTATATCTACGCGACATTGCGCGAGGGCTATAAGGATTTCCATCTTTCACTGGAAGATTCCATGTACCGTACATTGCGCAAGACAGGTAAGGCTGTGTTATTCACAGGTGTAGCGTTGGGCGGTTCTGTGGCGACATGGTTATGGTCTGACCTCAAGTTCCAGGCTGATATGGGTATCATGCTGGTCTTCATGTTTACTGCAAACATGTTTGGTGCACTTCTGGTAATTCCGGCACTTGCCTACTTCCTGATGAACTACGAAGTACCTGACGAGAAAAAAGAGTTGCATGAGATTGACGAGTCCCAATCGACTGCGCATTAGTTCTTCCAGTTAAACGAAAGGCCCCGCTAGCGGGGCCTTTTTTATTTGACTTTAAGTTCGGCTGATCGGAAAAGCCTTTAATTGTTAACCAGGTTTACGGTGGCCCTCGCAGTCCAGATAATTAAGCGCCATGTCTTCCAGTCTCAAGGCGATAAGTTGTCCTCCCCATAGACATCCGCCATCCAGTCCATAGACACGATCCCTTGACCAGACTACCTGGCCGAGAGTTGACCAGTGCCCAAACAAGATGCCGGCGTTCTTGCTTTGCCGCTCCGGAGCCATGAACCAGGGAATGGCGTGATCAGGTTTTGAAGCAGGGTTACCTTTTTCCTCGAGTAAAAGCTGACCGTCTGGGCTGCAATAGCGAAGGCGGGTCAGGCAGTTCGTAATGAATCTGAGCCTGTCGTGGCCTTGCAGTTTGTCAGACCATTGCATTGGCGTGTTCCCGTACATGTTCGCGAAAAACAGAGGATACTCGGCACTGCGTAGTGCATTTTCCACTTCTTGCGCCAGAAGCTCAGCCTTTTCGATTGACCACTGTGGCGGCATGCCGGCATGCACCATCACCCATTCATGAGGCCATGAACTGCGAATTTCACGATGCAACAAAGGTCGTTGACGAAGCCAGCTTAATAATTCATTACAGTCTTCGGCCAGCATAATGGGCTGCAGGCTTTGATCAAGGCGCTGCGCCTTAACGCCGCTTGCAGCTGCAAGGAGATGCAGGTCATGGTTGCCCAGCACGGTAATGGCGGCTTCACCGAGTGATTTTACGTAGCGTAATACCTCAAGCGATTTGGGCCCGCGACTGACAAGGTCACCTGTGAGCCATAGCCGATCAAGTGTGGCATCAAACTCAACAAGTTCGAGCAACTGGGTGAGTTCGTCAAAGCAGCCCTGAATGTCTCCGATAACATAGGTATGCCGAATTTTAGTCTTCGCCACTATTTATACCGTCTGCCGCCTGGTTAAGAGATTGGCCAGGGCAGCAAATTCTTCTGGAGCGACTCGTTCTGCACGCAGGCCCGGATCGATATCTACAGCGCGTATGTCATCAATATTGCATAGTGGTTTCAGTGCGTTGGAGAGTGTCTTGCGGCGGGTGCTGAACGCAGTGTCTATTACGCTTTGGTACATGCTTCGATCAAGGATACTAAAGCCGGGTGTGTAGGGCGTAATACGCACAATGGCAGAATCTACCTTGGGAGGAGGGTTAAATGCTCCTGGTTTTACCTTGAATAGGTATTCGCAGCGGACATGTGCAGCAAGACTGGCCGATAAGCGACCATATGGCTTTTCTCCGGGTAGGGCAGCCATGCGATCAACGACTTCTTTCTGCAGCATAAAATGCATATCCTGAATGAGATGTGCATAACCAAGCAGGTGAAACAACAATGGTGAGGATATATTGTAGGGCAGGTTGCCAACAATACGTAACTTGCTGGTATTGACTGCAAGGGTGCTGAAATCAAATTTAAGTGCGTCATTCTGATGGATAGTGAGTGCCCCCAACCCGGCGCAGCTGGCCTTTAGATGAGGAATCACATCCCGGTCGAGTTCTATAACCTGTAACTGACCTGTGCTTTTCAGCAGTGGTGCGGTTAAGGCTCCCAGACCTGGCCCTATTTCGACAATGTTTTCATTCGATCGTGGAAATATGGCACTGATGATCCGGCTAATGATGACTGGGTCATGCAGAAAATTCTGCCCAAAGCGTTTTCTCGCACGATGTTCCTGCGTCATTGTATTGCCACAATTGGTTTGTTGCGCCGGGCTGACGCCAGTTCAGATGCTACCTCTATTGCGTAGGCCAGGCTGCCATGGTCAGCATGGCCGGTCGCTGCAAGATCCAGAGCAGTACCGTGGTCTACTGAGGTGCGCACCAGTGGAAGTCCCAGTGTGATGTTGACGGCCTGACTAAACCCCATGTGTTTGAGCACGGGTAATCCCTGGTCATGATACATAGCCAGTACGGCATCAGCCTGGGCCAGATATTTGGGGGTAAACAGAGTGTCCGCCGGAAGTGGTCCGTTAATATGCATTCCTTCTTTCATGCACTCATTGATGACAGGGGCGATAATTTGCTGTTCTTCATGACCCAGGTGGCCATTTTCACCTGCGTGTGGGTTTAGGCCGGCGACGAGTAGTCGTGGTTGCTGTATACCAAAGTCATTGATCAATGCGGAGTGCAGCACTTCCAGGCAGTAGCGTACTTTCCTGGCGCTTATGCTGTCTGCTACCTGACGAAGGGGCAGGTGTGTTGTCACCAGAGCAACACGAAGCCCGGGCGTTGCAAGCATCATCACGGGTTCAATCGTTTCGTCAGCCTGTATGAACTGGCTGCAATGCTCTGCAAGATATTCCGTGTGGCCGCTGAATATCATGCCTGCATCATTAATAACTGATTTTTGAACGGGTCCCGTTACGAGTGCGTCTGCTTTATGGCTCAGGCATAAGTCTGTTGCGATTCTTAGGCAGTTGATAACGTAGGCTGCATTCTTATTGTCAAGCCTGCCCGGGACAACGACTGTGGCCAGTGGGCAGGGAATGACACCCAGCTTGTCAGGTGAAGGGGTTCCCGGGTTATGTTGATCAAGAATCTCCAGTTCAACACTGAGTTCTAAAACTGCGGCACGCTCATTGAGTAATTCAGGGTCAGCCACCGCAATAACCCGGGTCCCGGATTGTGGGTTCCTATTTACAAACCATTGAAGTAGCACATCCGGGCCAATGCCAGCCGGCTCTCCGGGAGTGACGAGGAGGTTGAGACCTTCGGTGGGGCTTTCCCTGTATGTCATGTGTGTTGATCAGTCAGGATCATCCTGATTTAAATCGTCATTACCTTTGTTGCGATATTCAACATAGGCATCACCACGTAATCGACGCAGCCAGCGATCATATTCCTCACCGGTTCTTCTTTGTCTTAGCAGGTTGCGTGCGGCTGAGCGTCGTTGCAGATTGGTCGTGTCACGTTCGCGCCAATCAAGCACCTGGGCTATATGCCAGCCAAAAGTGCTGCGAAAGGGCGCGCTGATTTCATCCTTGTTCAGTGCCTGGATTTCAGCACTGAATTTGGGTTCGAAGTTTTCAGGTGATTGCCAGCCCAGATTGCCCCCTTCAATTGCACTGCCGGGGTCATCAGAATGCTCACGGGCCAGTGTTTCGAATGTGGCGCCTTGTAGTAACTGTGCATGGATTTCCCTGATTAATGCCTCGGTTTGTTCGGGAGTGCGTATCTCATTGGGCCGCAGCAGAATATGTCGTGCATTTACCTCACGGGCAATTGATCGCTTGCCGGCTGAGCGTACTTCTTCGAGTTTGACGATATGCAGTCCACTGTCACTGCTGATGATCTCACTGATTTCACCGGGTTGTAATTCGGGTACTACAGTGGCAAATATTGTGGGGAGAAGGTGTCCTTCTATCCAGCCCAGGTCGCCCCCTTCAAGTGCCTGCTGACCATCAGATTCACGTTGAGCCAATTCCACAAAGTTGGCACCACCGGTTAAGCTTTCGGATAGTGCCTCGGCTTTGCTGCGTGCCATCTGACGTGTGTCTGCGTCACTGTCGGATGGCACTGAAATGAGGATCTGCCGTAATTTGTATTGCAGACCACTGTTCTTATCCTGTGCCTGCAGGAAGAGATCGACGTCACGATCAGTGACAGTCACCCTGCTGTCCACCTCTTTCTGTCTAAGGCGGTTTATCAGGAGTTCGTCGCTTAATTGTTGGCGGTAAAAGTTATAGTCGATGCCTTCATTGGCGAGTGCTTTTCGAAAACTCTCGGCATCGAGGTTATTGCGTGATGCAATCATCTCAAGCGCGTTATTAATATCTTCATCATTTACCCGAATTCCGGATTGCCGCGCACGCTGGGTTTGCAAGCTGGAAAGTATCAGCCTTTCGAGAACCTGCTTTCTTAAGTCTTCCTTGGGCGGGAGAGGTGTTCCCTGGCCACGGAGTTGACGCAAAATTTCCTTTTCTGCATTTTCCAGCTCAGTGGCCAGAATAATGTCATCGCCGACCACCGCAATGATGTGATCTAGCGAAGCGGCAACATGCAACGGTATGAACAACCCGAGGTAAAGGATTGTTGCAAATATGCAGTGGACGAGTGAAGTCGGACGTCCTTGTGGAAGCCGCGTGGATATGTCTTTCATAATCAATAATCTATATTACGTAATGTGTCGCGTTCGAGCAGTCGATCAAAGTTGTCGCCAAATTGGGCCAGACCCAGAAGATCGAACTGGATATAAACCGCGTTGTTATATTCACCTGGCAGGCCGTTAAGGTAACGGCGATATGCAGTCGTCACTGACCAGCAACAGCTTCGATATTGCAGTCCGAGCAGGGTTTCAACATCCTGCTCGTCACGTATGGAATGATTCCAGCGCCCTATCGCGCGCCATTCCTGACCCAGAGGAATGCCGAAACTCAGATCGGTCTGCTGAAGTACCTGGCGACGGAAGCGGTAAGCCACACCAACCAGCCTGTCAGAATCATCATGATAACGTACACGTACGCTACCCCGATTGATCTCACGTTCTTCGGTATCGTACTGAGCAGAAACTCCAGTGGTCCAGTTTCTGGTCATATGCAGCTGGATATCATTAACCAGGTCTGAACGGTTATTATCCGGTCGTGGTGCACCAGGGAGGAATACTTCGGGGTCGCTGAAGCGGAAAATCTGGCCCAGGCTGTATTCAAGCCATACACTGCCTTCATCGGCATCCAGCCAGCGTGAAGTAATGGCCACAGCCATGTGGTTAGCGTCGCCTATCCGATCAATACCGGTATAGCGGTTCTCTTCAAACAAGCGGTAAAAAAGGAAGTCCGGGTCGCCGCTGTCAAAAATCGGCAGATTATCCTGATTTTCACTTGCCACATACTGGTAAAACACCCGTGGCTGAAGGGTATGCATGCTGCCATTGCCGAGTAGGCGCTCGTATCGCTGACCAACTTCAAAATTAAAACTGGGTAGCGTGCGATCTGGCTGGTCATCTGTGCCTGGGGCTACATTTTCCAGACGATAAGCGGTGTAGCGTACAGCGAGTTCACTGTCTACATAGTTTCCACCGTTATCCCATTTCCAGGTCATTCGAGGGCGAATGTCAAAGCGCTCCCCCTCGGGGATGAGGGCTGTGACAGGCAGATTGCCGTTATCATGTGTGAAAGCTGTTGCCTCAGTCTCAATTCCGAATTGGAACCCGATCATATAAGGTGAGATAGCGTGCAGGCGTATTTGTGGCAAGCGTGTGTATGGCAGGTCCTGAGCAAGCGTGATTGTGTTATCAATGGTCTGGTAGTCCTGTACACGAGCGCTGCCCCAGAACCATCGGCTCGGTTGCCAGTTAATGGCCAGTCCCTGCCTTAGATGTGTTTGGGCACTTACCCCGACACGATTATCCAGGTCCTGAAAGTAGTTGTTGTCACTGACCTTCGTATAATCAACAGATATGCTGCTATTGGTTGTCAGGTAACCGTTATGGCGATAAAGCAGTAGGTCGCGAGTTGTTTTTGTGCGCTCATCTTCGAATAAATATTCAGCGCCCAGTACGCCGCTGCCGCCAAAGCTCAGGTATCTGAATTCACCACTGATTTGTTCACCTCTCTCGGCCAGATTTCTGGGCGTAATCGTGGCATCGTAATTGGGTGCAATGTTGATGTAGTAGGGAATGCTGACATCCAGTCCGGTATTATCCGAATCACCGATTTTCGGAGGCAGAAAACCGGTTTGCCGACGCTCATCAATCGGAAACCAGAAGTAGGGCACGTAGGCGACGGGAACATCTTTGATGCGTAGCTGAGTACCCCATGCCTTTCCCCAGCCTGTGTTGTTGTCGAGTTCCACACGTTTTGCACGTAGCTTCCAGAACTCATTGCTTTCCGGGCAGGTGGTATATTCAGCATCCTGCATTGCAAGACTGCCCTGACCGTCACTGCTGAGTGTGCTTGCACTGCCTCGGGCGTGGCTTTCTGCAATGGCAAAGCGGCTGTTATAAAATTCGCCCTGTTCTTTTTTTAATTCAATATCAGCACTTTCGGCTTCTACACTGAAACTGGGAGAGCGGAAGCGGGCATTGCCCATGACCTGTGCCCTTCCGGTTTCGCGGTTGTACCGTATCTCATCGGCTTCCATTGCGCGCCCAGATTGTTCCAGGCGTACATTTCCACTTAGTATGGAACTGCCATCGTCCCCGAGTTCTGCAGAATCGGCCGTCAATTCTGTTGCTGCAGTCGGGTCTTTCGGTAATTCTACGTCCACGATTTTGGGCAGTGGACATTCCTGTGCATGACCTGAAGTGGCAGCCAGTGCAAGAATAAAAAGCAGGCTCAAAGAGCGCAGTCCGGGCCAGATGTTGAAATTCAAATTTTGGGTCTTCAAGGCGATGTCTCGCTGTGATGTATCGACGACTGGTCTCTAATGCCCAGTTAAGCCAAGGTAACGTTTGTTTGGTATAGGGTCATTATGCGAGGATGCTACCTACTGGTGCAACGTATGCCCAATGCGTTGTGATCAGGAATGTTTTTACCGCAATCAGAATTGAGACCAAATGCCAGACCCGCAATCAGAAAAACAGGTTGAGAAATCGGATGACGAAAGGCAGCAATTAATACTGGATTGGCTGCAATCTGTTTTAGGAACAGGCAATTACGAACTTCAGCCCGCGTCATCAGACGCCAGTTTCAGGCGCTATTTCCGCACTGAATCCGCGGATGAAACTGTCATCATTATGGATGCGCCGCCTGATAAAGAAGACAGTGAACCATTCGTTCGTGTAGCCGGTTTAATGCATGACGCCGGTTTGAATGCGCCTCGTGTATTGGCCAAGGACCTGAGTCAGGGTTTTTTGCTTTTATCCGACATGGGGTCGCAGACCTATATGTCACAGCTATCAGTATCGAATCCGGATGATCTGATGTCAGATGCGATTGATGCGCTGGTTACCTGGCAAGCATCCAGCAGATCAGCAGTTCTGCCTCCTTATGACCGGGAGTTGTTGCAGCGTGAACTGTCTCTTTTTCCTGACTGGTTTATTGGCATACATCTGGGTAAGGAATTAACAGGATCACAGCGTGACGACTGGGAAAAAATAGTTGAAGTTCTTGTTAACGCAGCATTGGCACAGCCAAGGGTATTCGTACATAGAGATTACATGCCCCGCAACCTGATGTTCTGTAAGCCGAACCCGGGGATTCTGGATTTCCAAGATGCAGTAGAAGGGCCGCTGGCTTATGACGTATTATCGTTATTCAAGGATGCTTTTATCAGTTGGTCCCCTCATCAGGTCGAGAAGTGGCGGCATGAATACTGGTCAAAAGCCGAATCTGCCGGGCTGCCTGTTCCGGCATTGGTGGATTTCATTCGGGATTTTGATTTAATCGGATTGCAGCGACATCTGAAGGTGCTTGGCATATTTGCCCGTATCAATTATCGGGATGGAAAGCCGCATTATCTTGAGGATACGCCCCGGTTTGTTCGCTATATAAGAGAGATTGCCCCTGCCTATCCGGAAATGGCACCACTCATGAGTCTATTTGACAAACTGGGCATGGAAGCTTAAATGCCGAATTCAATCCCGGTCATGATTATGGCGGCAGGCCGTGGCGAGCGTATGAGACCCTTGACCGATACATTGCCAAAGCCAATGCTCAAGGTTGCTGGAAAACCACTACTGGCACATCACCTTTCACGTCTGTCCGATGCCGGGTTTTCACGTGTCGTTGTGAACCTGGCTTATAAAGGTGACAAAATTGAATCCTGGCTCCGGGATGGGGCGGACTTTGGTCTGCAAGTGAGTTATTCCCGCGAGGGAGAACAGGCGCTCGAGACGGGTGGGGGCATTCGGCATGCACTGCCTTTACTGGGTTCCGGACCATTCGTCGTGGTGAATGGAGATGTCTTTACTGATTATCCGTTCGAACAACTTTTGAAGTATCGACTCGCAGCAAATGATCTGGCGCACCTGATCATGGTTCCCAATCCTCCGCAACACCCCCATGGTGATTTTGTCCTCAATGAGGGACGCCTAAGTCTGGGTTCGGGAATAAAATTGACCTATAGCGGCATGGGTATATACCGGCCGGAACTGGTGGGCGGAAATCAGCCACTGAAATTCCCCCTGGCGCCGTTGCTTAAAGATGCCATGAATGCGGATCGTGTGAGCGGGGAAATCTACGAGGGCGAGTGGGACGACATTGGTACCCCTGAGCGACTATCCGCATTGAATAATAAATTATCGAAAAGCCCATGACATTTATCTGTAGCCAGGAACGGTATGGCAACAATGGTTTGGGTTTTTGTGTACTGGTCAATTCATTCATCTGAAAATGTATTAATTTGATTGCCATGAAAGTTGGCAGTTAAATGCGCAAAAGCAAGGAATTATCTGCATAAAAATGCATTTTCAAAGCAGTTGTTCGTCCTTCAATTGATGTTTTAGAAAAACTTTGCCTGGAACCAGAAAATAGTCAGTCCGTACATGCGCCAAGTTTCAAATATTTCCGGAAGGGTTGGGACACGATGTCAAACCGTTAAAATGGCTGGAAATGGTCGAAAAGTAATTTTTCGGATTACTGAAAACTGCTTACGAATCGTTCACTTGAGGCAGCAATGTTGAGATCGGATAATAAATTCGTCGAACAAGATTGCTTGTGCTATTTTTTGGAGTGTGTATCCTAACTTACTGGTCCCGACTGGTGCTGGACGCACAGTGTTCGGGAGGCCTTTTAGAAGGGGGAGTTATGCGTCTGCCCAGGCAACTTTTTTTAATGGTTGGCAGCCTCAGTTTGTTGATGGCATGTGCACCAAGTCAATATCGTGCGGATCGTGAATCCATGCGCGTGGTTACAGTTATTCCAACAGAGCGGTATGAGTCCAACGGTGAGCTAGCGCGCACTGAAAGCATTATTGCTCATGCTGAAGAGGCCGGAGCGCGTCGTCATGACCCTGCCACTTTGGCATCGGCATATGATCATCTTGAGTCTTCCCGTGCTGCATGGGCGCAAGCGGAAGAAGATGATGACATGGACGAGGATGATGACGGTTTCATCGTCGGTTTATGGCTTGCCCAGGAAGCACTGGCAGATGCCGAACTGGCGCTGGCAAATGCAGAAGCAAATGAAGAGGAAGCCCGCCTAGTGCAGTTACAACGTAATGTTCAGGCCATTCGCTCTGAACTTAAACGCATGGCAGAAGACATCGTGGAGGCTGAAGAATGAGCACACGTTTCATATCCACTTCTGCCATTTTGGCAATCGCGAGTGCCGTGCTGGTTTCAGGCTGTGCTTCCTCTGGTCTCGGTGGCGAAGAACTTGAGCGCGCACGAGCGGCAGTAGCCAGAGCCGAGCAAAACCCATCAGTAGGTACTCATTCAACGATTGACCTGAAGAAAGCGCAGGAAAATCTTGGTCGTGCTGAATATGTCTGGTACGAGGAAGACGGAGACCTGGACGAAGATGAGGCCGGACATGTTATCCATTACAGCTATCTTGCAGAACGATATGCGAGTGTAGCCGAGGCGAAAGCCCGTAAGTCAGATGCCCGGCTTTTATGGGAGCGTACTCTGGCCGAACAGGCTGAGGCGGCGCGCGAAGCCAAAGCAATTGGCGCAGCCCAGCGTGCAAAACTGGCTGAGTTGAAGCGCCAGCTTGATGCCGTTAGCAATGCCCAGACCAGTTCGCGCATTGATGATAACCGTGGCTTGGTAATAACACTGTCCGATGTGTTGTTTGCTGTGGACAGTGCTTATGTCGGGCGTGAATACGGCGCCATGATTGAGCGCGTTGTCAGCTTTATGCAGGGCAATCCAGACTATACGCTTACGGTTGAGGGTCACACAGATAGCACAGGCACTGATGAGTACAACCAGTCATTGTCTGAGCGTCGTTCAGAATCTGTTCGCCAGGCACTCATCGAGCGTGGCGTGAATCCCGGAAGTGTATTTGCCGTAGGTTTTGGCGAGTCCAGACCGGTGGCAAGTAACAGCACCCATCAGGGACGTTCACAAAATCGTCGTGTGGAACTGGTTATTAACCGGGCTGCTCAGTAAAGAGCTGTCTTCCCTGAGTATAAAAAAAGCGCATCCTGTATGCGCTTTTTTTTTGTTCTGAATAAGTTCTGTATCAGGCGCTGGCGTTGATGATTTCCTGAAACCCGCCTTCGGCTTGCAAGTCAGCATGATATGAGGAGCGCACGAGTGGTCCACTGGCGACATGTTCAAAGCCCATGGCTTCACCTATTTCACGAAGGCGTTCAAATTCATCAGGATGTACATATCGCACAACAGGAAGATGGTGGCGGCTGGGTTGCAGGTACTGGCCTAGCGTTAGCATAGTTACATCGTGCTCTCGTAAATCCTGCATGACCTGTTCTATTTCACTGATTTCTTCGCCCAGTCCCAGCATGAGCCCGGATTTGGTTACGATATTTGGGTACCGTGCCTTGAAGCGCTTAAGAAGTGAAAGTGACCATTGGTAGTCAGAGCCCGGCCTTGCCTTCAGGTATAAACGTGGCACGGTCTCAAGGTTATGGTTGAACACATCAGGAGGGCTGTCCCAAAGGGCGTCAAGAGCCGGGTCCATGCGCCCCCGGAAATCCGGTACCAGCACTTCAACTCGTGTATGCGGGTTCAACGCACGTGTTTCGCGTATGCACTCAGCAAAGTGACTGGCACCTCCGTCCTTCAGATCATCACGATCAACGGAGGTGATCACAACATAGCTCAGTCCCATTGCCTTGATGGTGCGCGCAAGGTTGCCAGGTTCATCCTTATCGAGCGCATTCGGGCGACCATGGGCCACATCACAGAATGGGCATCGACGGGTACATACATCCCCCATGATCATGAAAGTGGCAGTGCCTTTGCCAAAGCATTCATCAAGATTCGGGCACGAAGCTTCTTCGCAAACGGTATGCAATCGCTGGCCTCGAAGCACATCCTTAAGGCGTTTTACCTGCGGGCTATGGCTCAGGCGAATTCGTATCCAGTCCGGTTTACGTAGAGGTTTGACCGTTGGTTCAAATTTGACAGGTATGCGCGCCATTTTTTCCTCGCCACGCTGTTTGCGGTGAGGGTCCGGCTTTAATGCCTCGGATAATGGGATGGTTTGGTCTGTCATTTGGCACACATTGTAACGTAATCGGTGAGGGATTAGCCGTTTTGCTGATGCAGGTGGACATCCATCTGCGGGTAGGGAATACCGATATCGGCATCATCGAGGGCATTTTTAATTGCCTCTGTCAGCGTCCATAAAACCACCCAGTATTCAGAGGTTTTCACCCACGGCCGTACCTTGAAAACCACTGCGCTGTTTCCCAGTTCAGCGACAGCGATGACGGGCGCAGGCTCGGCAAGTATTCGTTCTTCTGCCCCAAGCACCGCTTCCAGTACCTTGCGTGTCTCGCGCAGGTCAGCTTCGTAACTGACACCAATGTTCAGATCTATACGTCTTGTGGGCTCAGTGCTGTAGTTGACGATTGCTGAATCCCAAATTTCCGCGTTGGGAATATGGATGATCTGGTTATTGCCCGTACGTAAAACGGTTTTCACCATGTGGATTTCCTTAACCGTGCCTGAAACGCCTCCAGCTTCGATGAAATCACCGATACGGAACGGCCGAAATATAATCAGCATGATGCCTGCCGCCAGTGAGGAGAGCTGTTTCTGCAGGCTCAGGCCAATGGCCAGTGCCGAGCCACCTACAATGGCTGCTGCAGCTGTAGTGTCGACGCCCAGATGATTGAGGGCGGCTATGAAGATGAAAATGAGCACTACCACATGGCTGACTTTGCTCAAGAAGCTCGCCAGTGCCTGATCGCGGCGGGCACGAAAAATCATGCCTTCGACCAGAGTGCTCAGACGCCTGTTTAACCACATGCCAATTACCAGTATGGCACTGGCGCCCGCGATTTTAATCAATGCGGGTTGAAGCCAGCTAAGGATGGTGGCTGTATCTGGTAGTGATTCAAATGACATGATCAATCCTTATACTCTAGTGACCAGGCACACCTTCAGGCCCGGGTTTGAAACGAAATATCTGGTAAGGAGCGTTGTTCGTCACACTCGTCGGTAAAAGACCAATGACCTGCTGCAGGCTGCTACAAGCCACGTAAAGCCAACCGTCCGGGCCAAAACTGAAGCCGTCTGGCCATCTCAAACGCTCGTCCTTGATCAGTGTGGTCATCTTTCCAGCGGGGTTCATTGAGATGATGGCAGAGTGTTCGAGATCGGAAATATAAATATTTCCATCCAGATCGGTAGTGAGGCCGTCACTCATGGTTTTTTCTGCGAAGCGCTCAATTCTGGATTCGAGTTCGTCTTGATTAAGCTTTGGGTTTAGCAGGTCTTCAGTACGGGCGCGATACAGGTAATTGTTGGTGACAGGTGCGAAATAAAGCCATTCGCCTTTAGTGTCCAAAACAATGGAATCCACGCCGGGGCGTATGGCCACGAGGCCAAGAGCGAGCATCTTCCGTCCCTGAACGACAGGTACATATTTTTCAGCATCGACACTTTCATGATTTTCAATGACACGTCGAGCCGCGCGGTTTTTGACGTCATATACAATCAGGGCCGGGGTTTTGGCAAAGAAGCTTGCATCGGCAATGTAAATGGTTCTTCCGTCAGGGGATACCTGCAGGTCATTCAGATGTGATCCCAAATCCGCGATGCTTGGCGGAAAAACATACTCGTGGAGTACACGGCCATCGTTAATGTCAAAAGCCATTATCCTTGCGGCGTCAAAACCATGATGTCCATTGTCCAGGGTCCAGAGACGATGGTATCGGTCAATACGCATGGACAATACATTCCGGAAATATCGGGATTCTGTCTTCCCTTCATCATCCATGCCCGTTTGAAAGGCCATGCTTGGAAATGCCCGGGCTTGCCCATCTATCAGTTCAACAACTTTCAAATGGGGACGAGCTTCCGGATGTAGAGTGAAAAAAACGCGCCCATCTCTGGAAACAGCAATATTTCCTGGTGGATAGTCCAGATCAGCGACCTTTTCAAGCACATCACCAGGAAAAACTGCATTTCCACTTCTATCAGGGAAGGCTTCGCCGCCCCCATATATATGGTGCAGTGTATAGGCCAGTCCAATAAGCAATATAAGAAGAACTATTGCTAAAGATTTGAGTGCCCTGATCATGATTTCTCCGGATAACTGGATGTGGTCATTGCCTGACTATTTCATTTCTTCTTGTTCAAGCATGCTTAGTTCGTAAACCGAACGCATCCGGTTTACAAGAAGACAAAATAAATCAGCAGTACGCTCGGTATCATAGCGGGCTGAATGTGCTTCCTTGCTGTCCCAATTCATCCCTGCCATGTCTACGGAGCGGGATAATACTGTCTGTCCCAGTCCGACCCCGGCCAATGTGACAGTGTCGAAAACACTGAATGGATGAAACGGGTTGCGCTTGATGCCAGATCTTTCGATTGCGGCATTCAGGAAGCCGAGGTCAAAATGCGCGTTATGACCGACCAGTACCGCACGCGTACAGCCCTGTTCGGAAATTTCACGGCGTACTTCCTTGAAAATCCGGGTTAACACTTCGTGTTCATCTATAGCGGGTCGTAATGGATGATGTGGATCTATGCCATTGACTTCAAGCGAGGCCTTTTCAAGGTTGCTGCCTTCGAACGGGGTTACGTGATAATGGTAAGTGCTCTTGCGCTCAATATCACCCTTGTCATTGATGCGTAGAGTGACGGCCGCAATTTCCAGCAAGGCATCAGTGACCGAGTTAAATCCACCGGTCTCTACATCAATGACGACAGGCAGGAAGCCTCTGAATCTCTGGCGCATGGGAATGATTTCATCCTCGTCCTCTGAGTCATACGAAGTCATGCACTGTTCTCCAGTTGCCATGCGAGTGATTGGCCGGCAAACAGGGGAACGATATTCCCGTCTGGATAGGAATATTCATCAGGGACAGTCCATGTGGAACGATTGAGTGTGATCTGTGTGTCATTACGAGGCAGGCCATAGAAGTCGGCGCCAAAGTGACTGGCAAAATCTTCGAGTTTGTCCAACGCATTCACGCTTTCAAAGGCCGTCGCGTAAAGCTCGAGTGCGGCCGGTGCCGAGAAGCAGCCGGCACAGCCGCAGGCGCTTTCCTTGGCTCCCTTTGCATGTGGGGCGCTGTCCGTGCCCAGAAAGAATTTGGGATTGCCACTGGTGGCTGCACTTAGCACAGCGGTCCGGTGTTGTTCGCGCTTCAGGATGGGCAGGCAATAATGGTGAGGACGAATGCCACCGTTGAAAATATCACCTCTGTTCATCAGGCAATGCTGGGGTGTGATGGTTGCTGCCACCCGATTGCTCGCCTGAGTTACATAGTCGACTGCCTGTGATGTTGTGATGTGCTCAAGTACGATTTTAAGGTCCGGAAATTCATTCACCAGAGGTGCAAGCACTTGATCAATGAATTCGGCTTCGCGGTCGAATGGGTCGACTTCGGGTCCTGTCATTTCACCGTGCACCTGAAATACCATGCCGAGTTCCGCCATGCGTTCCAGTACCGGATAACAGCGTTGCAGGTCGGTAACGCCGGCATCGGAATTGGTAGTGGCACCAGCCGGATAAAGTTTAACGCCGAATACCTGACCGCTGTCTTTGGCGCGATCTATTTCTTCGGGCAGAGTGTTATCAGTGAGGTATAGCGACATCAGGGGTTCAAATTTAATGTCAGAGGGTACGGCCTCAATAATGCGCTGTCGGTATGCCAGCGCCTGATCTGTGGTCGTAACCGGAGGCTTGAGGTTGGGCATGATGATTGCGCGGGCAAATTGGCGTGCGGTATAAGGCACGACAGCCGCCATTGGGGCACCATCGCGAACATGCAGATGCCAGTCATCCGGACGAGTAAGGGTAAGTTTTTCCATAGGCGGCCATTATGCCATGCCGTATACTATGCACCCTTGTAAATCCTTACTGATCTGAGTGATGTTGAATTTCGTCATTGCTCCTTAAGCTCATAAATACCAGCGTTTTAGATATGTCAGACATTAAAAAAGTCGTGCTCGCCTATTCAGGTGGCCTGGATACTTCAGTCATTCTCAAGTGGCTGCAGGACGTTTATGCCTGTGAGGTGGTGACCTTTACTGCCGATATTGGCCAGGGTGAAGAACTTGACCATGTGCGGCCAAAAGCCGAGGCGCTTGGTGTCAAAGAAATTTATATTGATGACCTGCGTGAAGAGTTTGTGCGCGACTACGTATTTCCCATGTTCCGGGCCAATGCCATTTATGAAGGGGAGTATCTGCTCGGTACATCTATCGCGCGGCCATTGATTGCCAAACGTCTGGTTGAAATTGCCAACGAAACTGGTGCAGACGCGGTATCTCATGGCGCAACCGGCAAGGGCAACGATCAGGTGCGATTCGAGCTCGGTGCTTACGCACTCAAGCCGGGCATTCATGTGATCGCGCCCTGGCGTGAGTGGGATCTGAATTCCCGCGAGAAGCTTCTGGCCTATGCCGCAGAGCATGGCATCGAGATCCAGAAGCAGGGCAAGAAAAGTCCGTATTCGATGGATGCCAATGCGCTGCATATTTCCTATGAGGGAGGTGTCCTTGAAGACCCTTGGTGCGAGCCAGAAGACGATATGTGGCGGTGGACAGAAGCACCAAAAACTGCGCCCGACAAGGCGCAATATATTGAGCTCACCTATGAAAAAGGGGATGTAGTTGCAGTAGACGGTGAGAGAATATCCCCCTATCAGGTGCTGGCAAAACTGAACGAAATTGGTGGTCAGCATGGTGTCGGGCGGCTGGATATTGTCGAAAACCGCTATGTCGGAATTAAATCACGCGGCTGTTATGAAACGCCGGGTGGCACAATCCTGCTCAAAGCGCATCGGGCAATTGAATCGATCACTATGGACCGGGAATTGGCGCATCTTAAGGATGAGCTTATGCCCAAATATGCATCTATGGTCTATAACGGCTATTGGTGGAGTCCCGAACGGGAAGCGCTGCAAACATTGATCGATGAATCTCAAAAGCCTGTGAATGGCGAAGTGCGTCTGCAGCTCTATAAAGGCAATGTAACAGTGGTTGGTCGCAAGTCTGCGTCTGACAGCCTGTTTGATGCCTCGATAGCAACTTTCGAGGACGACGCAGGTGCATATAATCAGGCCGATGCAGATGGCTTTATCAAATTGAACGCGCTGCGCCTGAAGATGTCAGCCAGTCGTCGCTAGGCTGATATAGCCATGAATGCAGATGAACGACTGGATGAACTGGAAAGCCGGGTGGCTTTTCAGGATGAGACGATTCGCGTGCTCAATGACACCATTGCCTCGCAGGATCATCAATTATTATCCATGCAGGCGGAACTAAAGTTGCTTAAGACACGTCTCAATGAACTTGTGCAATCGGTGGATGATTCGTCTTTGGCGCCAGCCTCAGCGGAAACACCGCCCCCACATTATTGAGTGTGTTGTACACTTGCCGGTCGCGAGGAGCCGGTTTACTCCAAATATTGAGAAGGACTCAAACATGAAGAAACGTTTTTTAATGCTTGTGCCAGCTGTGGCAGTTGTTGCTGCCTGCGGCAGTAATGAGGGGCAGAAGCAGGTAACTAGCCTGGATAGCTTTGAAGATAAGTACAGCTACGCACTGGGTCAGGATATTGGTAATTCATTAGCCAGCATGCCAATGCAGGTCGAGCTTGATTACCTTGTGCAGGGTTTGCGTGATGCGAATGCAGGTGGAGAGACTCTGCTGACAGCAGAAGAAGGCCGCGCAGTGCTTCAGGAATTTACCCAGAAAGCACAGGCTGCCCAGCTTGAACAACGCCAATCTGCAGCTGCTGACAATCTGACCAACGGTGAAAAATTCCTTAAGGAAAATGCGGCCAGAGAAGGTGTAACAACCACTGAGAGCGGTTTGCAGATTGAAACCGTACAGGCTGCTGAAGGCGACAAGCCAGGTGTTGATGACCGCGTAACTGTGCACTACACGGGTACTCTGGTTGATGGCACCAAGTTTGATAGCTCCGTGGATCGCGGTCAGCCTGCGACATTCCCGCTAAATGGCGTGATCAAAGGCTGGACAGAAGGTCTGCAATTAATGAACGTGGGTGGTAAGTACCGCGTAGTCATTCCGCCAGAACTCGGATACGGTGCCAGCGGCGCAGGACAGAAGATCGGTCCGAATGCCACACTGGTATTTGATATCGAACTGCTAAGTATTGAAGGCAAGGGTGAAGCAGCTGCTGAAGCCCCCGCTGAAGAAGCCAAGGCAGAATAAGCCGGGTCTGATTCAAGCACTTTAGGCTTATGAGACGGTTTCTGACCGTCCTGATGATCATCACAGCCGCCCATACCCTGGGCGGCTGTGCTGTTTTGGGCTACTACAGTCAGAGTGCATTCGGACATATCGATGTCATGTTTCGGAGTCGTGCCATCAGTGACTGGCTGGCAGACGAGGAAACTGACGAGGATTTGCGCGCACGCCTGCAACAGGTACTGGCAATGCGTGAGTTCGCAATCCGTGAACTCAAGTTGCCCGATAACGGTAGTTACCTGGACTATGCCGATCTGGAGCGTTCACATGTTGTCTGGAATGTATTCGCAACACCCGAGTTTTCACTCGAGCCGGTAACTTCCTGTTTCCCGCTGGTAGGCTGCTTGAACTATCGCGGATATTTCGACAAGGCAGATGCCGAGAAAGAGGCTGCACGCCTCAAGGCACTTGGGCATGATGTACATGTCGGTGGCGTCGCGGCCTATTCCACATTGGGCTGGTTTGCGGATCCGGTACTCAACACGATGTTGCGCTGGTCAGAGCCCCGCCTGGCGTCTGTGCTGTTTCACGAGCTTGGCCATCAAAAGCTGTATGTGGATGATGACAGTGCGTTTAACGAAGCGTTTGCAACGGCTGTGGGCGAGATTGGTGTGCAGAGATGGTACGTACAGCATGGTGATTCAGAAACACTGAAAGAATGGGAAGTGCAGGAAAGTCGCAAGCAGGATTTCCTGCAACTTGTTTCAGGTACGGCCGACCGTCTTAGGAAATTGTATGCGGTTCAGGCAGATGCAGGGGCAGTGCGGGCGGCCAAACAGGAAATTCTGGCCGATATGCAAGCCAGGTATGCACAAATAAAGTCTGCGCGGTGGGGGGGGTATGCCGGTTACGATGAATGGTTCGCCGGGGTAAATAACGCCAGGGTTTCAGCAGTGTCTACATATCATCGCTGGGTGCCCGCGTTTGTGAATATTCTGGATGCCAGCGGAAATAACCTCGATGCCTTTTATGCAGAGTGTCAGCGCGGTGCGTATATGCCGCGTGACGAGCGTCAGTCGTGGCTTAATGAATGGCTTGAAGGTAATGGTTATTCGCTGAATTAAAAGTGGCCATTACTTTTCTGGTTGAATCGCATCGCCCCATCCCGGGTTTCACCACTTTCCAGTGTCTGCAATCCATGCTCGTGTTCATTGAACAGGGCCGCATCAATGCCCATGCCGAGTTGTTCATAGCTGCTCATGCGGTCTTCGCGCAGGCAGGTTTGCGGAAATTCGGCTATTTCGCGAGCTAATGACTCAGCAGCCTGTCTGGATGTTCCGTTGGGGACGACGCGTGTCGCCAGTCCTATCTGCAAGGCCTCATCTGCCGTAACAGTCCTGCCCGTCAATATCATATCGAGTGCACGCCCCTGACCGATGATGCGGGGTAATCGAACAGTGCCACCATCAAACAGCGGTACCCCCCATTTTCTGCAGTGGACACCGAATATGGCATCCTCTTCGGCGACCCTCAGGTCACACCAGAGCGCGAGTTCCAACCCGCCGGCAACACAGGTGCCTGCAATCGCGGCAATGACCGGCTTGCTCAGCGTGATGCGAGTAGGTCCCATTGGGCCAATGGCGCCCAATTTAACGTGATTCATGCGGTCTTTATCGCCGCTGGCAATGGCTTTCATATCGGCGCCGGCGCAGAAATTTCCGTGATCGCCATATAGTACAGCTGCCTTGGCCTGACTATCCTGCTCGAAATCTTCGAATGCTTTACGAAGTGCATCCGCAGTTGGTCTGTCGACCGCATTGCAGACTTCTGGCCGATCAATGATAACGGTTGCAAGGCCCTCTGCTTTTTCGACCCTGATACTCATAAGGTCGCTCCACTGTTGTTGGTTTGATATTGGTTCTGAGTATAGTTCATATATATACAGTTGTTGATGCATCCAGACATAAAAAAGGCTTCCGAAGAAGCCCTTTTTTAACCATGCAGAAGACTTACATGATGGGTTCAATTCCAAGAGACCCAAAACCTTTCGCATCAAAATTCTGGCGGAACATGTCCCGAAGCTTCTCAGCCTGTGCATCGTAAGCGGCCTTGTCTTCCCATGTATTGCGAGGGTTGAGAATTTCGCTTGGCACACCGGGGCATGAAGTCGGCATTTTCAGGCCGAAAACCGGATGGTCTTCAGTTTCTATGTTATCGAGATCACCATTCAATGCTGCATTCAGCAGGGCACGGGTATGCGCAATCGATATACGGTTACCTTCACCGTATGCGCCTCCGGACCAGCCGGTATTCAGTAGCACTGCTCGGGCTTTGTGCTGGCTCATTTTTTCTGCCAGCAGGTTGGCATAAACCGATGGCTTCTGGGCCATGAACGGCGCGCCAAAGCAGGCAGAGAATGCAGCCTGTGGTTCGGTAATGCCTACTTCGGTACCGGCAAGTTTCGCTGTGAAGCCGGAGACGAAGTGATACATCACATCCTTGGTATCGAGGATGGAAATAGGTGGCAATACGCCGAAAGCATCGGCAGTCAGCAGCACGATGGTTTCCGGATGCGGGCCCCGGGCACCCTCGGCAACATTGGGGTTGCAGGCCAGTGTGTACGAGAAGCGTGTATTTTCCGTAATGGAGTCGTCGCTAAGATCGAATTCCTGGGGATCAGTTTCTTCAATCGCCTTGCCGGGGATGGGCGGGACGTTCTCGATCAGCGTGCCAGGCATGGATAATGCGGCAGCAATTACTGGTTCGGCGTCCTTGTTCAGGTCGATGAGCTTGGCATAGCAGCCACCTTCAAAGTTGGATACGCCATCCTTGGTCCAGGCATGTTCGTCATCACCAATGAGCTGGCGATCAGGGTCAGCTGAAAGGGTGGTCTTTCCAGTGCCGGAAAGGCCGAACAGAATTGCACAGTCGCCGCGCGCGCCGACATTGGCAGAGGCGTGCATGGACATTTCGCCCAATTCCGGTAACTGGTAGTTCATGACAGTGAACATGGCTTTCTTGTTAATGCCACAGTAATCCGCGCCACCCGTCACAAGTGCGATACGGTTCTTAAGATCCATGATTACGCAGCGATGTGACAGCGTGCCGTCGCGTTCGGGATCACAGAAGAAGGTTGGGGCATTCAGTGTCGTCCAGCGTTTACCGTCTTCGTTCTCAACGCCGGCGATGTCGTGCGCGAACATATTGTGCACAAACAGGGAATGCGTGGCGTACTCACCTACAAATCGATAGGGAACCGAGTAGGCACTGTCCCAGCCGCAATATACGTCTTTAACGTACATACGGGCATTTTTTTCGTTTAAATGTGCGGCTACTCGTGCCAGAAGCGCTTCAAATTTGGCAGGATCAAACTTCTTGAAATCGTTTTTCCACCAGAGTTTGTCTTCAAATTCAGGGTGGGCCACAGCAAAGGTGTCCTGCACAGGACGACCAGTACAGGTCGGGTCTGTGTAAAACATCAGCGGGCCGTTGATGCCGAGCTTGGTTGGAAAAGCTTTCTGGGCATCCATCGGGCCATCAATAGCTACACGACCACGATCATGTTCGATGGCTTCGTGAAACAGCTGTTCAGGGCTGAGGTTGTTATGAAAATCGATGGTCGTGAGACCCAGACGTTGTTCGAGTTCGGCGCGGAAGTCCATGCAAAGAGCCCTAAGAAGTCAGAAAAATGTAGAAACGCGTAAAAAATAAAAGCGGAAGTCTACTGTGCTTAAGGGCCTGAGACTAGCGTAAGGGCTGTTATACGCCTGAGTGCTTTGAGGCTAGTGCTGTGATTCTGCTTTGAAACAACAGGGTGCAGCGCGGAATTGCGCCAAAAAATCGCATCTTGAGCTTTTGACGGAGCGGATATCAGCTGGCTAAGCTTTCTGCTTCTATCAGGCTGTTCTGGTGGAAGGTTTAGTTAACTAATTGATAATCATTAAAATTACAGAGGCCTTCATGCAAATTACACTTTCCCGTTTGGCGCGTTCGCGTTTCCCTATCCATATTTTTTTATTTTTATTGATATCAACAGTGCTGATGCCTGCGCAGGCATCTCAAGAAGTTGAGTTCGTTCCCGGATTTGGGATGAGCTATTACTTTGGCGGAAAGTCCACTCAAAATGCGCTTGTATTGTCGGCTGGATGGATTGATTCTGGCCGTGATGATGCAATTGGTCGTCAACGCTTAATCGACCTGTTGCGGATCGGTTATTCATCCAGCCAGCAGGCGATTGTTTGGTCCGTTGCGGGCCTGCCGTTGGACGAAAGTGCTACAGAAAAAACCGGATTAAGTACCGGTCAGAAGTGGGCGATTGGGCTCGGAATATTCGCAGGCGCAGTGTATCTGGCAGCAGAACAACTTGAAGATGAACTGGATGATGCGTTTGACGAGGGACTCAGTCCCGAAAATGGGGAATTAAGCAAAGGCGACACTAATGACAATGAGCAGCCCTGCCCATCCTCACCAGTCTGTCTTTAGGGTGTTTTTTCGCCTTCCAGCACGATTACTTTATTAATCACAACTTGATTAATCGGTACGTCGCGCCCGAAGGGGGCGATGGCGCCTGTTTTGGTGCTGGCAATGGCGTCGACAATATCCATGCCCTCCGTGACCTCACCAAATACGGCATAACCCCAGCCATCAAAACTGGGGTGATCCAGATTGTTGTTGTCACGGTGATTTATAAAAAACTGAGAGCTCGCAGAGTGGGGCGCCGAAGTGCGTGCCATGGAGATGCTGCCACGCTTGTTTTTTAACCCGTTCCTGGCCTCATTCTGAATAGGGGCGCGGGTTGTTCGTTGTTGGTAGTTTTTGTCATAGCCACCACCCTGAATCATGAAGCCGGATATGACACGGTGGAAAACCAGTCCGTTGTAATGCCCGTCAGTGACGTACTGAAGAAAGTTTTCAACAGTTACCGGGGCTTTCTCGGCATTCAGCGAGAGCGTGATATCTCCTGCGGACGTTTGCATTAATACTTTTACAGGATCAGCAGTATAAGCCTGGGATGTAACAGTCAGCAGTAGAAATGCGGCGAGTAATTTTTTCATGGTGATACGGGCCAGTCAGTGTGTTTTGGTTTTGCGAATACTACTCGGTCTTTTGTTTATATTCACAAAGATCATAAATGACGCAAGCGCCGCAGGCAGGTTTACGTGCCTTGCAGACATAGCGTCCATGTAAAATCAGCCAGTGGTGAGCGTCCAGTTTAAATTCATCGGGGATGAATTTGATCAGTTTGTCTTCAACCTGGCGTACGTTTTTTCCAGGGGCAATGCCAGTACGATTGGAAACACGAAAGATGTGTGTGTCTACCGCAATGGTAGGTTGACCGAATGCAGTATTGAGAATCACGTTGGCAGTTTTACGTCCGACGCCGGGTAGCTTCTCAAGTGCCTCTCGATCCTGTGGGACAACGCTGCCATGCTCCTCGATCAGTATCTTGCAGGCTTTGATGACATTGGCGGCCTTGCTGTTAAACAGGCCAATTGTCTTGATGTACTTCTTCAGGCCGTCTTCGCCCAGAGCGAAAATGGCTTCGGGCGTATTGGCTACAGGGAAGAGTTTGTCTGTGGCCTTGTTCACCCCGACATCGGTGGCCTGCGCGGAAAGCGTCACGGCAACCAGCAATTCAAAAGGGCTGCTGTAATTGAGCTCGGTGGTCGGGGTGGGGTTCTCAGCACGCAGGCGACGAAATATTTCGCTGCGTTTTTCCTTGTTCACGCAGTACTTTCAGCAGTATCAGTTGTGCTGATTGGCTGTGCTTTCGGCTGGGCAAGTCGGCGGTCAATTACGTTTTTCAGTGCTATTAGTAGTCCCAGCCCAAGGAAAGCGCCCGGTGGCAGAACTGCCAGCAGGAAGCCGTCATAGTTATGTACGAGGGTGATCGTCCAGTCACGTGCCTGCTCGCCGAACAGCAGGTGTGCATCCCGCAATAGTGTGCCCTGGCCCAGAACCTCGCGCATGGCTCCTAGTAATACCAGTGCAAAACTGAATCCCAGTCCCTGCGCGAGCCCGTCTGCCAATGCCTTGGGCAAGTCATTTTTCGCCGCGAATGCCTCGGCACGGCCCATGATGATGCAGTTGGTCGTAATGAGCGGGATAAAAATCCCCAGTACTTTATAAAGCTCATAAAGCTCGGCCTGCATGATCAGTTCTATGGCCGTCACGGTGGCGGCAATCACCATCACAAAAACCGGGATACGTACCTGCGGTTGTACCCAGTTACGAATGGCAGAAATAATCACATTGGAGGTGACCAGCACAAAGATGGTTGCCAGCCCCAGGCCCAGAGCATTTACCAGACTATTGCTGACAGCCAGAAGCGGGCATAACCCCAGTAGCTGTACAAAGCCGGGGTTGTTCTTCCAAAGCCCGTCGCGGGCGATATCCGAGTAGCTAGCCATTGTCAGATTCCTGTGGATCTTTGGCGCTGGTGGCAAAGAGATCATCGCGATGTGCGGCAAAGTATATCAGGGCTTTTTTAACAGCCTTCAGCACCGCGCGGGGCGTAATGGTGGCGCCGGTGAACTGATCAAAGTCACCGCCATCCTTTTTGACGCGCCATCGTTCTACAGGTGGCTGCCCCAGTGCCCGGCCGGCGAAGCCGAGAATCCAGTCTGAACGACTGACTTCTATGGCATCCCCCAGCCCGGGTGTTTCACGATGACTGACTGCCCGAACACCAGCCAGACTGCCGTTGAAGTTCACGCCGACCAACAGGCGAATATTTCCGCTGTAGCCATCCGGTGCGACCACAGTAAATAGGGCGGCCACCGCCTGTCCCTGTTTGCGGGCACGGTAGACTGTCACCGGCGCCTCAGTGCCGAGCGCATCAGTATCCTGAATTTCGATACTGTCGCTGAGCAGGTCATTATCGAACTGTGAGGGGGGCAATACCTGGTTCAGGCTCTTGATGAGATAGGCCTGCTCATTGGCTGCGATCTGCTCACGCGTGCTGCCTTCGGTGACCCCCAGGAGTGCGCTGCCAGCGACAGCGAACGCAGCCAGAATCGCGGAGCTGATCCAGATCTGGCGCAGGATTTCATTTTGCACAGCCATCAGTCTTTACGCCCTTCATGGCCATAAACCCGTGGCTGGGTGTATTCATCAATGGTGGGTGCGGCCATGTTCATAAGAAGCACGGCAAAGGCAATGGCATCCGGGTAACCACCCCAGTTACGAATGATATAAGTCAGCACACCGATGCCGGCCCCGTAATACAACCGCCCGCGGGGCGTGGTGCTGGCAGTCACCGGATCGGTGGCTATGAAGAAGGCGCCAACAATAGCTGCGCCGCTGGTCAGGTGAAACAGCGGGGAAGCGAAGCGGTCGGAGTCACCCAGCCAGAACAGGGTGGAAATAATAGCCAGACTGCCCAGTACGCTGACCGGTATCTGCCAGCGAATCGTGCGATTGGTCAGTAACCACAGACCGCCCGCGAGAAATGCGAGATTCAGCCATTCCCATCCTTGTCCGGCAAACAGGCCAAACATGTTGCCACCCTGGGCCTCCGCGACGGTTTGGGACAGGCTCAACTGGGTTTTGACATGATCCAGTGGTGTGGCACCGGTCATGGCATCGAGTCCGCCAAAGGCAGCCAGATCGTTGCCGATGGCATAGGTCAGCACGGCCAAGGGTGAGGCAACGCCGTCACCTACGCCCAGCGGTGTGGGCCATAAAGTCATCTGCGTCGGGAAGGCAATCAGCAGGACTACATAGCCAATCATGGCGGGATTAAATGGGTTGTAGCCCATGCCACCATAGAGATGCTTGCCGAATACCAGTGCGAAGAATGCCCCCATGGCAGGCAGCCACCACGGGGCCAGCGGAGGCAGGCCAATCGCAAGTAATACAGCGGTGACCACGGCTGTCCAGTCGCTCAGGAAGCGGCCGAGTTCGCGACCACGCAATTTGAGCATAATGCTTTCGGCGAGTAAGGCGGTGACAGCAGCAATGCCGATGTTAAGCAATACGCCCACACCGAAGAAAAAGGTCATGACTGCGATGCCCGGAATCAGGGCGATCACGACCCGGCGCATCACAACACTGACGCTGGCCTGCACGGGTAAATGCGGTGAGCTGAGTCGCGCCATCAGTCGCCGTCCTTTTTCGCCGCAGCTGCGGCCTTGGCCCTGGCGATGGCCGCAGCCACAGGGTCATCGTCAGCAGTGGGCTTCTCTTCTGGCGCTGATTGCTGTTCAGCCTTCCGGGCTTTCGCCTTCGCAATGGCGGCCGCGACCGGATCATCAGATTTCTCGTCAGACTTCTCGGCGGCCTTGGCTTTCGCCCTGGCGATGGCGGCAGCGACAGGGTCGTCGCTTGGGGCGGCGGAATCGGTTTTCTTCTGATCCGCTTTGGCCTTGGCACGGGCAATCGCAGCAGCGACCGGGTCATCAGTCGAGCTGCTGTTTTCTGTAGACGCGGGTTTCTCTGGAATTTTTTTGTTTCCATCGGCCTTGGCTTTGGCCTGCGCGATCATATCGGCCACCGGATCCGCTGGTTGACCGGATGCCGTCTCTGCCTTGCGAGCCTTGGCGCGAGCAATGGCTTCGGCAACCGGGTTAGCAGCACTGGTGTCTTTCTTCAGTGCAGCCTTCTTGGCGGCCAGGCGTGCTTTCTTTTCCGCTTCCTCACGGTCAAGACGGTCCTGTCTGAATTCATGTCTTTCACGGGCATGATTCGATTTGCGTTTGTCGCGCTCGGCTTCCCAGATTTCCGTTTTGGCAAAGCGATAAAACTGCACGAGAGGAATGTGGCTCGGGCAAACCTGTGCACAGCATCCGCATTCTATGCAGTCAAATAATTTGTATTCCTGGGCGCGGTCGAGATCGCGTGCCCGTGAATGCCAGTACAGCTGCTGAGGTAACAAGCCGGCCGGACAAACCTCAGCGCATTCGCCGCAGCGTATGCAGGGCATGGCGTCTTCCACCGGCGCTGTTTCAGCTTCGGTGGTCGCCAGTATGCAGTTGGTGGCCTTGACGACCGGCACTGCGTCACTCGTTAGGGCAAAGCCCATCATTGGCCCACCCATCACCAGACGGGCAGGGGTGCCCTGCGTGCCCCCGGACAGGGCAAGCAGTTCGCTCACAGGTGTGCCTATGCGCACATTGAAATTACGGGGCTGCTTAATGGCACCGCCGGTCACTGTCATCACGCGGGAAATCAGCGGTTCTGCCCGGGTGACTGCGCGCCAGACTGTCGCCGCCGTGCCTACGTTATGGCAGACAATGCCGATATCGAGGGGCAGGCCTTCACTGGGGACTTCACGTCCGGTAAGTGCCTGCACCAGTTGTTTTTCACCGCCCTGTGGATAGCGGGTGGGAACGACCACGACCTTGATACGCCGGTCATCGAGTGCATCAATCGCCTTGTTCAGGGCAGCAATAGATTCGGATTTGTTGTCTTCCACACCAATCAGGCAGGTAGTTGCCTGCACGGCATGCATGATGAGTTGAGCACCCCTGGCAATGTCGTCGGCCTGCTCACGCATCAACACCTGATCGCAGGTGATATAGGGCTCGCATTCGGCACCATTCAGTATCAGTGCGTCGACCTGCGCATCGGGCCCGGGGTTGAGCTTGATGAATGACGGAAAGGCGGCGCCACCCAGGCCGACAACACCCGCCTGTCGTACAAGATTGCGCAGGTGGCTGGGATCGAGTTCGCTGTAATCCGGGTGCGCTTCGAGTTCGGGTGTGGATAATGGCGTGTCCAGACCATCGGTTTCGATGACGATGCACATGGCCGATAGCCCAGAAGGATGTGCGACTGGTCGCTCTTCAATCGCCACGACCTTGCCCGAGCTGCTGGCATGGATCGGTGTTGATACGAAACCGTCAGGTGCCGCGATGGTCTGGCCTTTGTAAACCTGGTCGCCGACTTCCACCACGGGTTTGGCGGCTGCGCCAATATGCTGGGCGAGAGGCAGTATCAGGTATGCAGGGATCGGTGCATCTTCGATGGCTGATGTCGCAGACAGGGTCTTGTGCCCGTTCAGCTTCAGGCCGCCGGGGAATTTCCAGACCTTTGCACCGGTCACCATGCCGGCTGCCGCGCTCACGCGGCTTTCTCCGTTGCATCAGCTTCAGGGAAAGGCCATTTCCAGGTCTGGGTCGTGTCTTCGATAGGCACCATGTCGATGCAGTCGACCGGGCAGGGCTCGACGCACAGGTCGCAGCCAGTGCATTCATCGGCAATCACGGTATGCATTTGCTTGGCCGCGCCGAGAATGGCATCAATCGGGCAGGCCTGTATGCATTTGGTGCAGCCGATGCAGACGTCTTCATCAATAACAGCGACTGTTTTAACTTCCTTGGCGACACCGTTTTCCGGGTTCAGCGGAAGCGGGTCACGCCCAAGAAGATCTGCCAGCGCCATGACACCTGCTTCTCCGCCGGGAGGGCACTGGTTGATTTCGGCCTCGCCATCGGCAATGGCCTGCGCATAGGGGCGACACCCTGGAAAACTGCACTGTCCGCACTGGGTCTGGGGCAAGACCGCATCGATCTGATCGACTAATGGGTCACCCTCAACCTTGAAGCGCACCGACACATAACCGAGCGCCACGCCAAAGGCGGCGGCCAGTGCTGCCATGGATAGGATTGCGGAAAGCATTAGGGCTTGCTCTGGCTTATCCGGGCGTAGCGCCGGAGGCTATTAGCGTGCAAGGCGAGGCGTCGCGAACGCAATGTAGCCACTCTACATAAGTGAGCAGCAACGAAGCATTGTGCGCTAATAGCCCCGGCCCTTTGGGTTGCCCTGAGCAACGCTACGTTCGAATAAGTCATAGCGAGCCCTAGACGAGGCCTGCGAAGCCCATGAAGGCAAGGGACATCAGACCAGCTGTTATTAGGCCGATCGGTGCACCCTGGAAGGCGGCAGGCACATCAGCTACAGCGATGCGTTCACGCATGGCTGAAAACAGGATCATCACCAGTGAGAAGCCGACGGCAGCACCAAAGCCGTAGACGGCAGATTCAAGGAAGCTGTTCTGTTCGCGAACATTAAGCAGCGCCACGCCCAGCACGGCGCAGTTGGTCGTGATCAGTGGCAGGTAGATGCCCAGTACTTCATAAAGCAGGGGGCTCGCCTTGTGCACGATCATCTCGGTGAGCTGCACCACGCCGGCAATTACCAGGATGAAGCTGATGGTACGCAGGTACTCAACACCCAGTGGGGCAAGAATGTATTCATTTACCAGGTAGGAACAGACCGACGACAAGGTAAGTACGAAGGTGGTGGCCAGTGCCATCCCCATTGCCGTCTCACGTTTTTTGGACACCCCCATAAACGGGCACAGACCCAGGAACTGGACCAACACGAAGTTGTTGACCAGCACGGTGCCGATAAGGATGAACAGGTAATCAGTCATTGGAACTCAGTATATTCCCTTGTTGCAGTGCGCAAAGTATGAAAACTTATGGCGTTATATGCAATAAATGGCATAAATACTTCTACAGATATTCCATAAGTGAATATGGCGTATCTATATCAGGTTTATTTTACCTTCATCCCGGGTTGCGCCCCTTCGTCCGGATTGAGGATATAGAGTTCATCGCCGCCCGGGCCTGCAGCAAGCACCATGCCCTCGGAAATCCCGAAGCGCATCTTGCGCGGTGCTAGGTTCGCGACCATGACCGTCATGCGGTTTTGCAGGTCTTCCGGTGCATAAGCACTCTTGATGCCGGCAAATACCTGCTTGGTGCCGAGTTCACCGACATCCAGTTCCAGGCGCAGCAGTTTATCCGCCCCTTCAACATGCTCGGCTTTGGCAATCCGGGCAATTCGCAGATCAACCTTGGCGAAGTCGTCGAATTCAATAGTGTTGTCTTCTGCTTTCTCGTCCATCTTCTGGGACTCCGGTTTTTTGGGTGTGGCTTCGCTCTTGGTCGGCGTAGCCGTCAGATCGGATTTGGATCCATCAACCATGGCCGCGGTTTTGTCCGCTTCTACCCGCTGCATCAGTGGGCTGAACTTGTTAATGGTTTTTCCTGCCAGTGAATTCTCAATGTCCTGCCATGCCTGGGGCTGAAGGTTCAGAAACTCTTCAGCGGCCCGGGCAAGATCAGGTAACACAGGTTTCAGGTAAAGCGAGAGCAGACGGAACAGTTCCAGTCCCGTACTGCATACGGCCTGAAGTTCAGCATCCTGACCTTCCTGTTTGGCAATCACCCAGGGCTGTTTGTCGGCAATATACTGATTGGCCAGATCTGCCAGTGCCATGATTTCACGCATGGCATACGAGTAGTTCCGTGCATCATAAAGTTCAGCAATGCGCTGCCCGACCTCGCTGACTTGAGAAACCAGTTCGGGATTATCCAGCGTATTACCGAGTGCGCCATCAAAACGTTTGGTGATGAAGCCGGCACAGCGGCTCGCAATGTTGACGTATTTCCCGACGAGGTCGGAATTTATGCGAGCAACAAAGTCTTCGAGATTGAGATCTAGATCCTCGACACTGCTGGATAGTTTTGCTGCGTAGTAATAACGGAGTGTTTCAGCAGGCAGATGCTCCAGCCAGGTTTCTGCCCGGATGAAAGTGCCACGTGATTTGGACATCTTGGCACCGTTCACGGTTAGATAACCATTCACGTTCAGTGCGGTCGGTTGAGCCATGCCTGCGTCCTTCAGCATGGCCGGCCAGAACAGGCCGTGGAAGTTTACGATGTCCTTGCCGATGAAATGCCAGAGTTCGGCGTCAGTATCTTTGCTAATCAGGGATTCGAAATCCAGACCGGATTTCGCGCAGTAAGCTTTAAGACTGGCGAGATAGCCAATCGGTGCATCCAGCCAAACATAGAAGTATTTACCGGGGGCGTCAGGAATCTCGAAACCGAAGTAGGGTGCGTCACGGGAAATATCCCAGTCGCGCAAGCCGCCTTGACCGTCATCGCCTTTCGGGCCAAGCCATTCGCCGAGTTTCGCTTTGACCGGTCCCTGCAGTTCAGCCGTATTTAACCAGTCTTCTACGACGGGTTGCAGATCGGAGAGTTTGAAGAAATAGTGCTCTGAAGGCCGCCATTCCGGGGCCGCACCTGAAACTACCGAGATGGGATTCTTCAGATCATGCGGCTCATAAGTGGCGCCGCAGCTTTCGCAGTTGTCACCATATTGATCGGCTGTGCCACAGCGTGGACATTCACCTTTGATGTAGCGATCCGGCAGAAACATTTCCCGTTCCGGGTCATAAGCCTGTTCGATTTCACGTACTTCAATATGACCGGCTTCGCGCAGAGCCTTGTAGATGCGTTCGGATAACTCGCGATTCTCCTCGGAATGCGTGCTGTGGTAATGATCGAAATCGACGCCAAAACCGGCAAAGGCGGCCTCATGCTCTTTCTGAATCCCGGCGATATAGGCTTCGGCATCCAGCCCGGCCTTTTCGGCAGCCAGCATGATGGGCGTGCCATGGGCATCATCGGCACAGACATAAGTAACCTGATGACCACACATGCGTTGGAAGCGCACCCAGATATCGGCCTGAATGTAGCCCACCAGATGACCGAGGTGAATCGGACCATTGGCATAGGGCAGGGCATTGGTGACAACGATATTGCGTTGCGCATTGCCTTGGGTGACTGAAGGAGTTGTCACTTGGAGTCCTGTTCCTGATACAAGCCGAATAGCCGCGCATTATGCCATAGGGGTTGGGCGCAGGTTGATGATTGAGGGTTGTTAATGCCCTCCTCGACACGCCGTGAACCCATCCATGGGGTCTCGTCGGCCGCGTCCCTGCGGCCAACGGTCTCGGATGACATTAACAACCCTCAATCATCAACTGGGGTGTGCCGGGTGTTGTTGCGAATCGTCGGCGACATGGACGTCGCCGCCGAAGCTTACATGGATGTACTTGCAGCGTTTCGTAACAACACCAGGCATATCCCGGAACAAAGCTGATTGTCACAGGTGGTAGAATTCACAGGATGAATCAAGAATCAGCTTCAACTAATCCTGACGTGGCCGGCCTGGAAGCAGTGCAGGTCGTTCTGGCCAGCTATATAGAACCGCATTTGGGCACTGATCTGCTATCGGCCAATGCTGTCGAAGAGCTGGACCTCGAAGCCGGCAAACTTACCCTCAGGTTGAAACTGGGGTTCCCCTGTAAGCGCTATGCTCCCCGGCTGGTTGCAGAGTTGCAGGCACAGTTAGAGGCTTTGGCAGAAGTTACTACTGCCGATATTAGTGTTCGCAGTGAAATCGAATCGCATGCTGTGCAGAACAATCTGCAGGTGATGCCGAATATCAAGAATATTATTGCCGTTGCCTCGGGCAAGGGCGGTGTGGGTAAGTCCACCGTATCTGCAAACCTCGCGCTGGCGCTGGTGGCTGAAGGCGCATCTGTCGGAATGCTGGACGCAGATATTTACGGGCCTAGTCAGCCACGCATGTTGGGCGCCGAGGGTAAGCCGGAAAGTCTGGATAATAAGAAACTCAAACCCATGTTCAGTCATGGCATCTACTCCATGTCGATTGGTTATCTTGTGGATGAGGCGGCGCCGATGATCTGGCGCGGGCCGATGGTTTCGCAGGCACTGAATCAGCTGCTGAATGAAACCCAATGGCCGGAGCTTGATTACCTCATTGTCGATTTGCCGCCGGGAACCGGGGATATCCAGTTGTCGCTATCTCAGCGCATACCCGTAAGCGGTGCGGTTATTGTGACCACCCCTCAGGACATTGCCCTGCTGGATGCCCGCAAGGGTCTGGGCATGTTCCGAAAAGTTGAGGTGAAGATACTGGGTATCGTGGAAAATATGAGTACCCATGTCTGCTCAAGCTGTGGGCATGAAGAAGCGATATTCGGCACAGGCGGCGGCGTGGCATTGGCAGAAGAAGAGGCGGTCACGGTGCTGGGTCAATTGCCGCTGGATATCCGGATTAGGGAACAGGCAGACAATGGTTGCCCGACAGTGGCGGCAGAGCCGGAAGGCGAGCTGGCAGAGCGTTATTTGGAGATTGCACGCAATATGACGGCACGCCTGGCTTTGTCCGGTTCCGAGGCTTCATTCCCTACTATCAGCATCGAGGAAGACTGATCATGATATGGGCAATGGCAGCACTGGTGATTATCCTCATGGCGCTTATCGCCTGGGGCGACCTGAAATTGATGCTGGGCTTTCTGGCTGTGGTGCTGGTAGCCGGTGTGGCACTTTTGTTCTACGACAACTGGGCTGATTTTAAATCGGCTGAGCTAATTAGCCCCCAGCAGGTCGAGTTGAAATCCTTCACTATCAAACAGCTTTCAGGTGCTGTATACGAACTCAGAGGTCGTGTAATAAACAATGCTGATGGGCATCACCTGAAGAAAATAGAATTTGGAATCAGAGCGCTCGACTGCAGCGATGAGAGTGGCGTGGAATGCGTTACGATTGGCGAAATCCATGAGTGGCTGCATACTGACATCCCTGCCGGCCAGGCCAGAGATGTCAAAGAGAAAATCCTGTTTCAGGATGGTCGTCCGCAGGCCAGGGGCGAATTACGATGGGAATTTGAAGTCATCTCGACGCAGGCGAATTAGACGTCTCGAGATGGCTGGCGCATAAATCAGACATTGGAATGGAATAATCAGTGAGTATTAAATCAGATAGATGGATTCGCGAGATGGCGAGTACGCAGGGCATGATCGAGCCATTTGAAGCAGGCCAGGTTAGAGAAAACGGCAGCGGAAAAATCGTCTCCTACGGTGTCTCCAGTTATGGCTACGACGTACGTTGCGCGGATGAATTCAAGATTTTTACCAATATCAATTCCGCGATTGTGGATCCCAAGGATTTTCATGACGGCAGCTTCGTCGACTTCAAGGGCGATTCCTGCGTGATTCCGCCAAACTCTTTTGCCCTTGCACGCACTGTTGAGTACTTCCGTATTCCGCGCAGTGTCCTGACCATTTGCCTGGGCAAATCAACCTATGCCCGCTGCGGCATTATCGTAAATGTGACGCCACTGGAACCTGAATGGGAGGGGCATGTAACACTGGAGTTTTCCAACACCACGCCTTTGCCGGCACGCATCTACGCTAACGAAGGCGTTGCCCAGATGTTGTTCCTGGAGTCCGATGAGGTATGCGAAACCTCGTACAAGGATCGCGGTGGTAAATACCAGGGGCAGCAAGGCGTAACGCTTCCCAAAACCTGAGTAATGATGGCCATTGAATCGACCTGGTCACAATCATTTCGCCTCGCCCGCGAGCCACGAGTCGTTAAACGTGCGTGCAAATTTGCGTTAGGTGTCGGGGCAATTCTGATTTTAATCAATCATGGTGATGCGATACTCAAGGGTGAGGTGACCCCTATGGCGATTTTTCAAATGGCGCTTACGATAGTTGTGCCCTACCTGGTATCTACAGCCTCAAGTGTGAGCGCACAGCTCGAAACCATGCGGGAGCAGTCATGAAGCAACTCTGGTTGGTCAGGCACGCAAAATCGGATATGGGGCCACCCAGCCTTCCGGATATCGAGCGGGTATTAAATGCCAGTGGTCTCGAAACCGCTGCAGCGATGGGTGGGTTTTTGGCCGGGCAGGGCGCTAATCCGGAAGTGCTGATTGCCAGTCCTGCGCTGCGCGCCAGACAGACTGCTGAGCTATTGTGCCGGGGGCTTTCATATCCGGTCGGCAATATCCAGTTTGAGAAAGCTGTTTATGAGGCTTTGCCCGAAACTCTGCTGGATGTCATTCAGAAGGTTTCCATGGACGTGGAGCGCCTGATGCTGGTCGGGCACAACCCTGGGATTGCATCGCTGGTACATATGCTGGGTGGCTCGCTAGTGGGTATGTCCACTTGCACGGTTGTCTCGATGGGTTTTGACAGCCCGGACTGGGATTTGCTTTGTTATCCGCCCAAATACTGCAAGGTCTGGAATCCGGGCGAAGTTCTGGGCTGAATTAGTTCGCGGCGGGGCTTAGCGGCAGGGCTCGCAACTGCAGACTGATCACCGGTTTGTCCTTTCGCTGTCTTTCGAGTCGAATTGGCAGGTAATCCAGTTCAGGTGCCATCCACATGCGGAATTGTCGTTTTTTGGAATTGATCCGCTCAATCTTGATGGCGTTAAACGTGCCAATCGGCGTGGTGATGCTTTCACGTCCCGTGGCCTGAAAGCGATAGGGCTTGATCTCGTCATCCTCCACCATGAGGAATATGAAAGGGTTGGCAGGCAATTCATTCCCGTTGGATTCGAAATGCTTGGCTAGTTGCTGGCGCAGGGCGAGCTCCATCACCGTGCGGTCAAAGCCATCAGCAGGTAATTCACGAGGTTCGTTACTGTTTGTGGTAACGAGCTGGTTACCCCAGTCAAACTGAAGGGTGTAGCTGTCGTCGTCATCCCCGCCGTCACGCATGATGCTGTATTTTTGTGACCGTATGCGGCCATCTTCAATACAGAAAAGACTTGTTTCGGTAGTTTTTCCGGCAAACAGTGCAGCAAGGCCCTTGGGCTCAGCAATACCTTGAATCTGGTAGCAGTCGTCTTTTTCATGACGCATATCAAATGTTGTGTCGCCGAGCATGACGCTGCCACGGTTCACTTCGTATACGACTTTATAGGGTGACAGGACATCAGCCTGCGCAATTCCGGACAGCAGTCCGAGTGTCACACAAGTCAGTCCTGTTTTTACGACATTTTGCATCATGCGCTTACTTTTCCATTTCTGCAGTATTTAATCCCAGTTGCATGGGAGCATCCAGCAAACGTCCATCAAATGCCACCCCTGCATCAAGTAGCTTGAGTCGACCGCTCGCCGCCCAGGCCAAAGCCATCGGGTAAATATGTAATTCTATTTCCTGCATGACCCTGACAGCGAGTGACTCAGCTGTGTCTTTCTCATTAATTCCCAGGCTGCCCTGTAGGACAACAGGGCCGCCATCTAGTTCTGAGGTCACGTAATGAACGCTGGCGCCATGACTTGAATCTCCGGCATCCAGCGCGCGCTGATGTGTATCGAGACCGCGATATTTGGGGAGCAGGGATGGATGGATGTTGAACATGCGGCCTTCATAACGCCGGACAAATTCCGGCGTTAGTATGCGCATGAAGCCTGCCAGAGCAATGACGTCTGGATGGTATTTGTCTATGCAGTCAGCCAGAGCCTTATCGAAATCTTCGCGATCTTTAAATAGTTTGTGGTCCAGCGTCTCGGTGGCGATGCCGGCAGCTTCTGCCCGTGCCAGACCCTGTGCGCCAGGGCGGTTGCTGATGACGGCTGCCATATCGGCATCAATTTCTCCCGCATTGACGGCATCTATAATGGCTTGCAGGTTACGACCGGTGCCGGATATCAACACCAGCAGGCGCGGGCGTGTCTCCATCAGGCCACGATTACGGCCGGACCGTCACCGCGTTCTGTAATTGAGCCGATAAGCCATGCGGTTTCGCCAGCATCCTTTAGTTGCGCCAGGGCTGCCTCGGCCTGATCTGCCGGCAGAAGTACGGTCATACCAATGCCGCAATTGAATGTGCGATGCATCTCGGTATCTTCGATCTGTCCCTGTTCCTGCAACCAGTCGAATATTGCGGGCCGCTGCCAGGTGGAGCTGTCTATTTGCGCAGCACAGTTCTCCGGCAGTACGCGTACGATATTTTCCGTCAATCCACCACCGGTGATATGAGCCAGTGCGTGTATGCGCGTGGATGCAATCAGTGGCAGCAGGCTTTTTACATATATGCGGGTAGGTGTGAGCAATGTCTGGCCCAGAGTGCTATCGCCAAATGTTGAGTTGAGATCATGTTCTCCGATCTCGATAATTTTTCGTATCAGTGAATAGCCATTGGAATGAGGGCCGCTGGAGGCCAGGCCTATGACGGCATCGCCGACCTCAACACGAGCGGCATCCAGAATGTCATCTTTTTCTACTATGCCAACGGTGAATCCCGCAAGATCGAAATCGCCATCAGCATACATTCCCGGCATTTCGGCAGTTTCACCGCCCACCAGCGAAGCTCCGGCCTGACGACAACCTTCTGCAATGCCGCTGACAACCTGTGCCGCTGCTTCAGGGTCCAGTTTTCCGGTTGCGTAATAGTCCAGGAAAAACAGGGGCTCTGCACCCGCAACCAGTACATCATTGACACACATGGCAACCAAATCGATGCCTACGCTGTCGTAGATGCCGGTATCTATTGCAAGTCGGAGTTTGGTGCCCACACCGTCGGTACCGGATACCAGTACGGGTTTGCGGTAACGATCGATTGGCAGTTCAAACAGACCGCCGAATCCGCCGAGCCCTCCCAGCACTTCGGGTCTGCGTGTACTGGCCACAACAGACTTGATGTTATCAACAAGTTTTTCGCCCGCGTCGATGTCGACACCGGCGTCTCGATAGGTCAAAGAAGCTTTATTTGCCATGCGTTTCAAGACGAAGGAAGGATGCGGTGTGGTATTGTACAGCACGCCTGTGGCCGAGGCTGAAGTCCTCTGCTTTGTGTCTTATTTTATGAATAAACTTTATGCACGTTAAGTTTTCAGGTCCGAGTACTCAAGAGAAAAGGATCGCAGTTATTCGCAGTTGCCGTAACCTTATATGGCTTGTGGGCATATCCATGATAAGCCTGCCGACATTTGCCCAGTCTCTTACCCATTTCACTGATCTTTATCAGTTTGAAGTCGTTGTAGCGAATACCAAGAAAGCGGAACGCAGGGCTGGATTAGTCAATGCACTTGAGCAGGTGATGGTTCGAGTGACCGGCGATAAGCGTATTGGTACTCATCCGGCGGCCGCAGATATTTTTGCCATGGTGGACAGCCTGGTTCAGCAATATGGCTATTCCGAGCGTCCTGTGCAGGTGGTTGAAGAGTCCGCTGATGTGACGGATGCTGGCGCGGACAACCAGGGGCAAATGTTTGAGGTGCCACAGGAAATCCGAATGGAAACGGTGTTAAGCGGGCGATTTCAACCGGCCGTGATGGAGCGCGTATTACGGGATGCTGAACTACCGGTCTGGGATGCCCGTCGCCCAATAGTACTTGTGCTCGCATCTATCGAAGACGGTGCAGCATTCCGGGCGGCACATGACGAGACAGTGCAGCCGGTACTGCAGTCAGCTGCGACCTTGCGTGGCATTCCGCTTAAGTTCTCCGAATCTGGTGGGCTTGATGCCAGAACGGTGTGGAAGGGAGATCGTCTGGCTCTGGAAGATGCAGCACAGGCAGCAGGTGTCGATTATGTGCAGTGGTCCCGGATTTCAAGACAGTCGGATGATGCAAGTGCTGATGGCCTGGGCTGGTTGGTCGAAGCAGCGCTCTATCAAAATGGTGAACTGGCACGGGAGTGGATTTTCAGCGCTGTCAGCGAAGAGATTGCGCTCAGGCGTCTGGTTGATGAAACCGCCAACTGGATGGCCAGTCGCTATGCTGTGGTCAGCAGGGTTGGCGGCAGCAGCGTGATTGGTTTGCATGTCAGCAAGGTAGATAATCTGACGGATTATGCGCGGGTGCAGAAAACGCTTCTGGATTTGGGCGCACTGGAGAAAATTGAATTAGTGGCGGTCGGCAAGGGAACTGTCATTTACCGGGTCACAACACACTCTGATGCCAGGCAATTCGAGTATGCACTCAGACTGACACGCCAACTTATGGCTTCTGACGCAGGCGATGATCCTTTGCAGGCGCCAATCTGGCTGGGTGAACTGGAACTTTTTTATCAACTGAAAGCTAATTAGAAATGACGAATAGCACGATGACAATTAAGCACTGGACCTGGTTGGCTGGTGGCCTGCTGTTGGCAGCGCTTATCTATTTATTGAAGCCAATATTAATGCCCTTCGTTATTGCTTCAGCGCTGGCGTATCTGGGAGATCCGATAGTTGACTGGTTGCAACGCCGTCGACTGTCACGTACCGCCGGCGTCGTGATTGTATTTGCTGTACTTACCCTGGCGAATCTTCTGGGACTGTTGCTGATTGTCCCGTTACTCGAAGAACAGATTGTCACTTTTATTCAACGTGTGCCGGGTTACCTTCAATGGCTTGCCGATATATTGCGCCCGTGGCTGGGCAGCCTTCTTCCTGAAGGTGAGGTAATGGATGTCGGGAGTATCAAGGCAGCGCTTAAGGAACATTGGGGTCAGGTGGACGGTCTCCGTGCCACCGTTCTGGATGTGATCTCACAACGAGGCGGTGCATTGCTGTTCCTCATTGGCAACTTGCTACTGGTACCAGTGGTGGCTTTTTACCTGCTGCGGGACTGGGACGTACTGGTCCAGCATATTGCCGATTTGATTCCGCGCCGTTGGTTACCTACAGCTACAGAACTCGCCCGGGAGTCCGACGAGGTTTTAAGCGCCTTTATCCGCGGGCAGTTGCTGGTCATGCTCGGGCTGGGTATTACTTATTCTGTCGGGCTATGGATAGTCGGGCTGGATCTGGCGCTGTTGTTGGGTATGGCGGCAGGCATGGTCAGCTTCGTCCCCTATCTGGGCTTGATAGTCGGCGTATTGACTGCAGGTACAGCGATTGTGGTTCAGACACAGGAGTTATTGCCTTTGGTATGGGTCTTGCTCGTTTTCGGTGTTGGACAGTTGCTTGAGAGTGCACTGTTTACCCCGTTGCTGGTGGGTGACCGAATTGGACTGCATCCGGTGGCGGTCATTTTTGCTGTGCTGGCGGGTGGGCAGTTATTTGGTTTCTTTGGCGTGTTGATGGCACTGCCAGTGGCTGCTGTGATGGCAGTTATGTTGCGGCATTTACGCAAACGCTGGGTTGCCAGTGAAAGTTACATGGGTGAAGCCTGATGCAGGGAGTGCAGCTGCCTTTGGGTATTCAGCTTCGTGATGATGCCCGCTTCGACGACTATCAAAGTGGGGATAACTCTGAATTGGTGAATCGCCTGCAAGCTCTGGCACAAGCTGAGAGCGGTCAGGTTTTTATGCACGGCTCTTTCGGCAAAACGCATTTGCTGCAGGCTGTCTGCAAGCTCGCCATGACCTCGGGTCGTGCGGTTGCCTATTTGCCGCTGACTGATCTGAAGGCATTAGGGCCCGAAGTTCTTGAGGGTATGGCCGGCCGTTCCGTGCTGTGCATCGACGATGTGCACGAAGTGGCGGCAGACGCTGAGTGGGCGCTGGCACTGATGCGTTTATGTGATGTTGCACGTACGGAAAACAGCAGCCTGATCATGTCGTCTATCATGCCTGCAACGGATATGACCGTAGCCATTCCTGATCTGGCAACACGGATGGGATGGGGTGCGGTATATCCCATCAAACCATTATCAGATGACGACAAGGTAAAGGCATTGAGACTGCGGGCAGAGGCCAGAGGCTTGGAAATGCCTAATGAAGTCGGTCGATATCTGCTGAGTCGCAGTGCGCGGGATTTGTCTGCATTAATGGATACCCTTACACATCTGGACCTGGCGTCATTGGCAGCCAAGAGACGCTTGACGATTCCATTTGTAAAAGACGTTATGGACTTGTAATGCCCATGCGGCCACTGATTCTGGTTTCAGTTCTGAGCAGTATTACTACACTGCTCGTCGTAATTGGGATCGGGGTGGTGATCATGCCGGGGTGGCGGGCACAGGTCGCACTGGAAACACAAAAGCTGCTGGTCAAACTGCCTGAAGGTGCGCCTGTTACTGTCGCTATTACCGAGCCCATTGATGCCGAATTGAATACGGTGCTCGACGTCGAGTTTCCGATTGACGAAATGCTGCCACTGCACTTCGAGGCGCCCCTCGATATGAATATATCCATAGATGCTGAAATGCCCTTGCGAACGGTCATTGCCTACGAAAATAATCTGTTACTGGATACCAGTGTTACAGCCAGAATTTTTGGCATTCCTGTGAATGTGCCGATCAAAGGGAGCATTCCCCTGAAGTTATATGTGCCAGTTGATCAGACCGTGCCTATAAAATTCAATGCACCTGTCAGGGTAGGCATGAAAGAAGCACTTCAGGTGCCTATAAAGCTGGATTTCAAAACCAGAATTCCATTGAATCAGTCAATCAGCATTCCCGTGAATAAGCCGCTGGAAACTAATATTAAAATGAGCGACCGACCTGTGGTGGTTGAAATGGGCGAATCTGCCATGGTGATCCCACTGGGATCAGTAAGACTGGAACGATTGCCAGACAAAGACTAGCTGTTGTCTTCAGCTTTAAAAGTTTCAGCTGTTACATCCGGGCGTGTCACGCGCACATACATCATGCAGCCCACAAAGCAGGCTAAAGAACTCACCAGGGCAACATGAATGCTCCACGGTAATACCTGGGGCGCGGCCACTTCGCTGGCCAGCCATCCCAGATAGAAAATAACCAGCATGCTGGTCCATGCAAAGGTGTAGCGATGGTTACGCAGCATGCCGGGCAAGGGCGCTACCAGCGGTATGGCAAAGAACCAGCCCGGTTTTCCATACCCCAACCCCAGGGTGAGAGCGAGGATTATCAGGCCAAGCGTGGCCATAAGGCGAAATATGAGAGCGTGATTCATTGGTTTCCAAGTTTTTGGGTAATTATTGCAACCCGTTTGCCCAGGGCGCGACAGAGTTTGGCCTCAATATCCGATAATGGTTGCTTGCTTTCCGGGCCGGCTAAATGGCTGGCGCCGTAGGGCGTGCCGCCGGCGCTTGTCGTCAGCAGCTCGGGTTCTGAATAGGGCAGGCCTACCATCAGCATGCCGTGATGCATGAGTGGCAGCATCATTGAGAGCAGGGTGGTTTCCTGGCCTCCGTGCATGCTTGATGTGCTGGTAAACACTGCGGCCGGTTTACCCGCCAGCGCGCCAGACATCCATTGACTTCCAGTCCCATCAAGAAAATATTTCAGCGGGGCGGCCATGTTGCCGAATCGTGTCGGGCTGCCAAGTAGCAGGCCGCCGCATTCTTCCAGATCCCCGGGGGTCGCATAAAGGGGGCCGTCTGCTGGTATGTCATCAGCAGACTTTTCACAGTCGGCCGAAACTGGAGGCACTGTACGCAATCTTGCCTCTACACCTTCAACAGATTCTATGCCCCGGCATATCTGGCGAGCCATATCTGCCGTGGCACCATAGCGGCTGTAGTACAACACCAGTATTTCAGTCATGTTTCTAAGCTCCGGATGCAATCAGATCGTTCGGAATGATCAAAGCAATGTGCTCACGTTTTCTGGCGGCCGGCCCAGCACAGCTTTGTCGCCATTGACGACGATAGGGCGCTCAATCAGTTTCGGGTATTTCAGCATCGCCGCAATAATGTCTGCCTCATTGCTGACTTTGCTGAGTCCGGCTTCTTTGTACTCCGCTTCCTTGTTGCGTAGCAGATCGTGCGCCTGAATGCCCAGTTTTTCGATGAGCGAGCGTAATTCACTTTCTGATGGAGGCGTCTCAAGATACAGCACTATCTCAGGCTCCACACCGGCATTCTGGATGATTTCCAGTGTCTGGCGGGATTTGGAACAGCGAGGGTTGTGATAAATACGAACAGGCATGTGTTTTCCGGTAAGTGTCAGTGGTCGTTAAGTGATTGTGTGAATGCTTATTGATGATGCCAGCGCTTGTGCAGTGCAGCAGACACCAGACGGGGATATCTGGTCTTGCCCAGGCTACCGTTGTATCTGGCCAGCGCGCGTGAGGTATTGCCGTTTTCCATGTCCAGATAGTATTTAAGTATCGAACATCCAAACCAAATATTGGTGTCCAGATGGAACAGGTTCTGACCCAGTCTGCCTTCTCTCACCAGTTTCCGGTAGGCGTCAAGATTGCCGATCTCATCCAGCCAGAAGGGCATGATTTGCATTAATCCCAGCGCCCCGGATCTTGAAATGGCGTAGCGGTCAAAGTGGCTCTCGACTTCGATAACCGCCAATACCAGTTCCGGGGGGAGCTGGGTCCGCATCGCTTCACGATAAACGATACGCAGTATTTTCAGGCGCTCGTATTCATCATCCAGAAATTTTTCGAGTCGGGTAGACATGTCGACCAGCCAGACCTCGGCGTCAAACCGGTCTTTATCGTTTGAGGTGGTATCTATTTCCTTGATCAGTGCCCCGCGCAGTTCGGGGTTTGGTATATGTTTCTCGGCATACGCAGAGCCGCCCGCGCCGATCAGCAGGCAGGCGACGAGGGTTCGGAGTAACTCGCTAGGCCGCATTGTCCATGGCTGCAATGATGGCAGCTGCATTGATATCAATATTGACGGTGTCATCTGCGCCACGGTGCTTGTATTCGATCTGACCGGATTTGAGTCCACGATCACCAATGACCACACGATGGGGGATGCCGATGAGTTCAGCATCCGCAAACATCGCGCCCGGACGCAATGGCCGGTCATCGATGGCAGCATCTATACCTGCCTCCAATAATTCCTGATAAATCTGATCGGTTGTAGTGCGTACTTCTTCAGAGCGGTCGTAATTCATGGGAATCAAAACCACCCGGAAAGGCGCGAGGGCTTCCGGCCAGTGCATGCCGGCATCGTCAAAGCGCTGTTCTATGACAGCACCAACGATGCGGGAAATACCGATGCCGTAACAGCCCATGGTCGGTGTAACCGACTGGCCTTCGGCATCCAGCACGCTGACATCGAGCGACTTCGAATACTTTTCGCCCAGCTGGAAAATATGGCCTACTTCGATACCGCGAATGGCCTTTATGATGCCTTCGCCATCCGGGCTGGGGTCACCTTCCTTAAGATCGCCGGCCACCTCGACGTTGGCGGCATAGCTGCCACCGTCTGCAACCATTAACTGGTCTTCGCCGGTTTCGGCCAGCACGTGGAATTCCTCTGAACGATTGCCACCAATGTTGCCACTGTCGGCTTCCACTATGCGGAATTCAACACCCATGCGCTTGAAAATACGTTGATAGGCTTCACGCATCACCTGGTAGGTGGTTTCCAGAGATGCCTGGTCCATATGAAATGAATAGGCGTCCTTCATCAGGAACTCTCGTGCACGCATCACACCAAAGCGGGGACGGATTTCGTCACGGAATTTGGTCTGTATCTGGTAGAACGTCACAGGCAACTGCTTGTAGCTGCGGTATTCACCTTTGAATATTGTGGTGATTACTTCTTCATGCGTTGGCCCGAAGCAGAAATCGCGATCATGGCGATCGCGTAACTTGAGCATCTCGCCACCCATGGCGTCCCAGCGCCCGGTGGACTCCCAGAGTTCGGCAGGCTGAATGGCCGGCATCAGTAGTTCATGCCCGCCCGCCCGATTGATTTCCTCGCGGACAATGTTTTCTACCTTGGAGAGCACACGCAGACCAAGCGGCATCCAGGTGTAAAGGCCAGAGGCGAGACGACGGATCATGCCGGCACGCAACATGAGCTGGTGGCTGATGATCTCTGCATCCGCAGGGGTTTCTTTGCTGGTAAACAGGGGGAACTGGGACAGGCGCATGCGTTTGGGTTAAATTCCGGTATGGGTATCAGGTTTAGAGCGCGATTCTACCGCGCCGTTCAGCATCGAGAAACGTTTCTATGATTTCACTTGGCGACTGGCAGGCCAAAGGGCAGCAATACCGGCACGACGGCCAGCCGGTATTTTACGTGGATGAAGGGGAAGGGGAAGCGCTGATGTTGATTCATGGTTTCCCGACTGCTTCATGGGACTGGGCTGCGCTTTGGCCGGATTTGACATCCCGTTTCCGCTGCATAGCACCCGATATGATGGGTTTCGGCTTTACCGCCAAACCCTATGACTACCCTTATAGCATTCTTGATCAGGCAGATTTGCATGAAGGGTTGTTGAAGAGTCTGGATATTAAAGAAGTGCATGTTCTGGCGCATGATTATGGCGATACGGTTGCTCAGGAATTGTTGGCGCGGTTCCTCGACCGGCAACAATCTGGTCAGCAAGGGCCGCAGTTAAAGTCCTTGTGTCTCTTGAACGGAGGGCTGTTTCCGGAAACGCACCGGGCCAGGTTTGTGCAGAAACTGCTGAACAGTCCTCTGGGACCGTTGCTGTCACGCCTGATGAACCAGCGTGCATTTGAAAAGAGTTTTTCCGCAGTATTCGGTCCCGGAACGCAACCTGATGCCGAAGAGCTCGGCAATTTCTGGGAACTGGTCAGCCGCGATGGCGGCACCCTCATTGCGCATAAGCTCATACGTTATATGAACGAGCGCCGTACATATCGCGAGCGCTGGGTGAGCGCACTTCAGAATGCAACAATACCAGTCAGGTTAATTAACGGGCCGGCCGATCCGGTGTCTGGTCTGCATATGACTGAACGTTACCGTGAGTTAGTTAAAGACCCCGATATTGTGTTGCTTGATGGAATTGGGCATTACCCACAGGTTGAATCACCTGCAGCTGTGTTGTCGGCTTATCTGGGTTTTAAGAACCAGCGTGTTAATTAGTTAGGGGTTTAGTCGCCGATAATCTTTAAAGGAATTTCCCGCATCGTTTCATTGGCCGCTCGCCATGCACGCAGTTCAAGTACGCCCTTGGTGTTCAGGGAAATGATCAGATAGGCTGCATCAGGATAAGCCAGTTCTTTCCTGTCCCTGTCTGAAGGTTCGGCAGGCGCTGTCGGGTGTGAATGGTAGATGGCAAATAACTCTTCACCTTTATCGCGCATGTTTTTCATGGCAGAAATCTGTTCCTGACCATCCATATCAAAAAGATGGCTGGGTTCTCCGGCGACGTTCGCGATGGGGTATGAGCGCAATGCCTGACCATCTTTGCTGCTAATGAGTCCGCAGACTTCAACGCCCGGATCCAGTTGGGCATGGGCAAACAGTTTCTGTACCAGTGGGCGAGGTAGCACGATGGCTTCAGTCATTTTCAGAATTCTCTTGGGGTTTTTTGCTGCACACCGGGCATGCCGGGTCAGCTTTTAATTTCAGTTCGCGCCAGACAAGTGTCTTGGCATTAAATAACAGGAGGCGGCCAACCAGTGAGTCGCCGAGGCCCAGCAAGAGCTTGATGGCCTCAAGTGCCTGCATGCTGCCAATGACACCCACCAATGGGCCCAGTACGCCAGCATCTTCGCAAGCCTCCTGGTCCATGCCGCTGTCCCTGTACAGGCATGCATAACACGGACTCCTGTTACGACCGGGCGTAAAGCTGGTGAGTTGGCCTTCCAGGCGGATGGCCGCACCGGAAACCAGTGGCTTGCGGTGTTTTACGCAGGCGGCATTCACTGCAAATCGTGTCGTGAAATTATCACTGCCATCAATCACGATATCAGCAGCCTGCACAGCTTTTTCCAGTACGGCCCCTTCCAGTCGGCCGGTCAGGCAGTCGATCTGAATGTCACTGTTCAGGCCTTGTAGCTGTTGTTGGGCAGAGGCGACTTTTGCCAGTCCGATATTCGCCTCTGTGTGCACGATCTGCCGTTGCAGGTTGGACAACTCCACATGATCCTGGTCTGCCAGTGTCAAATGCCCAACCCCCGAAGAGGCCAGATAAAGAGTGGCTGCAGAGCCGAGTCCGCCGACACCCACAATGAGTGCATGGGAATCCAGCAGACATTGCTGGCCGTTCACGCCAATTTCGGGCATGACCATGTGACGGCTATAGCGTTGTAAATCTGTCATGGCACGGTCCCGATGGTGACGCGGTCAAGTCCGGCCAGATCCTGCCTGGTTTCAATGCTCACGTAACCTGCGGCCACAAGCAGTTCGCGTACGGCATCTCCCTGTTCCGATCCGTGTTCAAGCATCAGCCATCCCTGTCCGGAAAGGTGATTACGCGCCTGATCAATAAT